>SUXN01000032.1 GCA_015060965.1 Bacteroidales bacterium
ATGTCGGTGTCCTCACGGAATACCTTTCCGCTATCCACCATAAAGGCTGCACTTGCCTTTGCATTGGGTAACAGCTCTACGCTGTTGAAATTAAGAAACTCCATAATCTTGCTTGTTTTGCAGCAAAATTATGGAGCGTATAAGGCGCGGTAAAAGACAGAACTACAGGAACACTTCCATACCGTTTATCTTGAATATGCAAACATCTCTAACGGTCGTATTTGACCTCGTCGAAGTTGCTTTTGCTCGTTGTAAAATGCAAAACCAGTTTATGCTTTTACTCACTTGTTCACAACATTCCCGGCTATCGGGCAGCTCAATTCGGCGAGTGCATTCGTAGAAATCGTATCGCAGCGGTACTACATTTTCTACACGCCCGTGAAAAAAATAAAGTACTTACTGCACTCCATAGCGTGCCGTACCTCGCAACTCCTCTTCAATGCGTAGCAGTTGATTATACTTGGCAGTGCGGTCGCTGCGGCTCATTGAACCGGTCTTTATCTGTCCGGCGTTTACAGCCACTGCAATATCTGCAATTGTAGTATCCTCGGTTTCGCCCGAACGATGGCTGATGATGGTAGTGTAGCCATTGCGACGCGCCAGTTCAATGGTATCGAGAGCCTCGGTAAGTGTTCCAATCTGGTTGACCTTCACCAACACGCTATTGGCGCATTTCTGTTCTAAACCTTTGCACAGGTACTTGACGTTGGTTACAAAAAGGTCATCACCCACAAGTTGGCAACGGTTACCGATACGTTGGGTAAGCATAGTCCATCCCTCCCAATCATTCTCGCCCATACCGTCCTCGATAGAGTCGATAGGGTATCTTCCGATAAGATGTTCAAGATAGTCGACCTGCTCCCTGGATGTACGCCTATGCCCTTTGGGACCTTCAAAAAGCGTATAGTCATACACTCCGTCGCGATGGTATTCCGATGCAGCGCAGTCAAGAGCCAATGTGATATCTGTTCCCGGGGTATAGCCGGCTGTCTTGATAGCATGAACCAGTACATCCAAAGCCTCTTCCGCACTTTTTAGTCCCGGAGCAAAACCACCCTCATCGCCAATTCCGGTGCTATAACCGTCTTTCTTCAGCACGTTCTTGAGTGCACCGAAGACTTCGGCACCCATCTGCACGGCTTGACGTATGCTGCCGGCACCAATGGGGCGTATCATAAACTCCTGGAATGCAATAGGAGCATCCGAGTGACGTCCTCCATTGAGCAGGTTCATCATGGGAACCGGCAACACATGGGCGTTTACACCACCGATATAACGATACAGAGGCATACCGCATGCCTTTGCTGCAGCGCGCGCAATAGCCAATGATACTCCCAATATGGCATTGGCCCCAAGAGTGCTTTTGGTTGGTGTGCCGTCAAGTTCAATCATCTTGCAGTCCAAGCCCCGCTGGTCATATACATTACATCCGCGCAATAACGGTGCTATGCGTTCGCCTATATTGGCAACGGCTTTTGACACCCCTTTGCCATTATAGCGATGTCCGTCTCTATCACGCAACTCCAGCGCCTCATTTTCACCGGTAGACGCACCCGACGGTACAGAAGCACGCCCTATCACACCATTCTCCAGTACAACTTCGGCCTCGACAGTGGGGTTTCCACGCGAATCCAAAATTTCCCTCCCTTTAATCTCTGATATCTTCATAATTACACTCTTTTAACGTGAGTTTGATATAACAATCAGTACTGTAATTTCACGTACTTGTCATTTCGAACGAACCTTAATGAAAAAATCAAAAGAGGTTTTCGATGAGCTCGCTTCACTTCGTTCCAGCATGACAGGTTCTATTGTCTTGTCATTCTATATTTGCTAAGTCATTGGCTCGTTTTGCTTTTAGCCACCCGCGTGGCATAAACTTCGTCTATGCTTCACGCGACTAATGGCTGCAAAACTTGCCGATAACAAAAGAAGAGGTCATTGACTCGTTTTGCTTTTCGCAACCAAAACGGCATAACCTGCGGCTATGCTGCGTTTGACCTGTTGCTGCAAAACTCGTCGATAACAAAAGAAGAGGTCATTGACTCGTTTTGCTTTTCGCAACCAAAACGGCATAACCTGCGGCTATGCTGCGTTTGACCTGTTGCTGCAAAACTCGTCGATAACAAAACGTTGTTTTGTCATTTTTCGGGCAAAGCCCTCAACAACACGTCTGAGCAAAGCGAAGAATCTCTGTCATTCGCTGTTTTTGAAATCTCTTGCCGTTTTCTGGGCGGACACGTCGGTACCGCCCCTACAGCCGGGATGACAGTTTCGCGGTTTGGTTCAGTTTATATCGAACTCAGGTTCTTTTTACTATGCAATACTGAAATACAAACACTTGGAAAGAAAGTTTGTTGTACTGACACAATAAGAAGCTGTTTAAATTTCCAAAAAGAGTTTTTCTTTTACCGGAAGTTGTCATTTCGTTGTTTTCATGTTCAGAAATGCCTGTTTTCTCCTTTTATTCGTTTACGTAGCCATTATCGAGGCAGATATTCAATTACCATTGTGTGGTTCATGTCGCGGTGCAACGTGCCATTCATATCTATGATGCAAGAGAATGGAATGCCTATAAAACGAAGTTTTGCCTGAAGGTACTCCCAATCTTTGCTACTGATGTATATGTGTTCTCCTTCAATGTATGTTTTGCCAAGCCACTCTTCCGATGATTCGCGATACTTATCCTCGGTGATATACAGGAACTTTACGGGCTTCCCTTGCATATCCTTTATGAAATTGCGTTGCTCCATCATAGTTGCACGGCAGGGACCACATCCCATATTCCAGAAATCGAGAAAAAGCACATTACCTTTGTATGGAGCTATAATGCGTTGTATCACAGGGTCGAAGGCAAGGTTTTCCTCGGGTGTTGTCTTTGTCTCAAACTTTTTCACAAACTCGCGATAGGCCCTTATAAAGTGATGGCATATTATGGGGCTTGTGATATACGGCATGGTACCCGCCACATAGGATGCCACATAGTCGGGTGTATTCTCGTGCTCTTTTATTTTAAAACCGAATATAGCACGCATCATACACCATTGCACCATAAAGCTATTGGGTGTCAGCCCTGTCCCTTTTGAGGAAGACTCCATAGCCAGCCTCCAATAATCACTCACGGTCAAGAGAGTGTCGTTACGCATCGGGAGCACAGCCTGCAAGAATTGCGTATCGTAGTCGGCGGGCATAACAAAGTCAAAAGCATAGTCTTCTATTTCTTGAGGGGTGTTGCTTGTAACAGGCAACACTATCTCGTTTGAATAGAATTTGAGCTCTTCATAAATACCGAATTCCGCACAATTCACAAGAGGGCCAGCCACTGAACATAACAGCGCCATAGGATTGTCGAGAAGTCTTTTTTCATGTTTTTTAAGGAACTTATGAAACCATTTGTTGTCAAGAGGTTCAAAAGCCTCGTTCTTCACAGGAACAGTGTGGCCGCTGATTGAATCGAATTCAGGATAAAAGGCCGTATAGTTGTACATACTCCGTAAAGACATCATCATATACAGACCTTCGTAAATTGCATCGTTCTTTATTATTTCGGCAGCAATGGGGTTGATATCTGTGGGGAGAACAAAGCACCCTTCGTCAATATCCTTCATCACCTTTTCCATAACCTTGCCCGTGTTTCGGCAATAGTCCTCCACAGCCTTGCGTCCTTGCTTGTATATGCGTGAATATTCGCTCAAGTCACCATAAGGACTCTTGGCATAAGGTTCCACGATTATGGGACGGCAACGATCTACCCAGTAACAAATGCTGCCGGGTGCTACGGAAGTGCTGCGTGCTGCCACATCTACAGAGAGTGTCACAGTGTCGCCTACAAAGAAATAGAGGTCGTTGGGGAGCTGACCGGTGTAACTATCGGCACGCAGATATACTGTTGTACTGTGTGGCACATATACATCGCTTGCAAATGTTCCGTCTGCATCTACTTTAACAAGAGAATTTACCTCTGTATTTGTAAATTCATTCTCAAAAATGAGAAGTATCTGCTTTGGAAAATCCTGCGATGTGCCATTTGTGAATTGCCCGTTGAAATGCACGGTACCACTACGGTAGTGATAGTCAGTTACCACAGAATTCTCCTGCGCAAAACCACAAACGGTGGCAAGTGCAAATAATAATGTCAGTATTCTCTTTTTCATATTGTGTTTTGTTTTTCAGTTTAAATTTCAAATGCAATTATGTCATTCCAATTATAAGACGGACAAGGGCCCCAATTGTTACAGGCGAAATAAGGGAAAATTTCACCCCTCGCGAAAAAATAAATCTAAAAACAGCTCTTTAGACGTCTAAAAATGATGTTTTAGATTTTTAAAGACCAGAAAGTTCTTGATAATGGAATTTGTCTCATATTGGTAAATTTGTTAGTTATTATTTGTTGTTCTACCGCAAATTTATCTCGAGAAAAGTTTTCCACGAAAAAAGCGAGCTACAAACTTCAATCTGTAACTCGCTGATTATGTGGGTAATAAATAAAAATCAGTTTTCCTTTGCAAAGAGGAGTATTCAAAAAGTTTACCCGTGCTCATTTTTGAGCAGCCTTTTCATGTCATTACAACGCTTTTATAAGGTTTTCAAACGCATCAAGGTCTCTTGGGTCGGAATTGACATCGAGCAGGTTGCCGTTGCTGTCGATTAGCCTGTAGGTCGGGTACTGGTTTACTTTAAGGAAACTCTCGACTGCACTCTGCTGTTCTTCGGGTAGGTTATAATGCACTACATTCTCGCCTGTGACATTGTACTCCTTGATGACATTCTTCCAACTCTCGTCGTCACTGCGGTTGGCAAGATAAAGGAATACTATATCATACTGTGCCATTCTATTGTAAAGCTCTTTGCTGTGTGAAAGAGCCTGACGGCAAGGGCTGCACCAAGTACCCCAAACATCAATGAGTACCATCTTGCCTTTGTATGGCTCAACGAGCTTGCGAAGGATTTTCTCACCGTCACTCATATCGGCAACATCTTTCGATGACATAAGGTTGGCATCCGATGACATCTCCCTGTTCATTATTGCAAGGTACTTTTCTTGTAGTTCGAGAACAAATGCCTTTGCTGCGTGCATTTTTACATTTTCCTCCATCCACTCTACTGCGGCAACAGTAAGAGGCTTACGTCTATTGTCCATATATTCGTACAAACGCTTTGCCTTGTAAATATCACAAACAGCAGAATCGAGGGTTGTTTCATTTAACATCTGCTGTGTCTCATTACAAATCTTTTCAAGCATCAATTCATCGTTTACACGGGCAAGGAGTCCGTTCATAACAGTCATAAACTCTCCGCTATTGAATTCGGCTGCTAATCTTTGCCTTTCTCCATCAGACGTTGCAGATTCAATTTCAGTGCGCATCCTTTCGGTCTCCCTATCATATACTTCCATGACTGATTTCTCTTTTTCCGAAAGGGTTATCGAACCTGTGGCAACCAACTTTTGCAGTATAGTAGCAAAGCTGCGTTTGTCGTCGAATTCATCGGCACAAACATCAAGATAATCAGTCATCAATCCTGGAAAATCCCTGTAAATTGTATAGCTATGCAAATTACTATGATTCCAAAAACTCTCGACATAATCCATAAACTCCCTTGGTGGTATAAAAGATTTGAAGGCAAACCTCGCCTGCATAAGTTCACGACCCGCACCTGTCTGGTAGTAACCATTGACAAAATCCACACAACGCCTTGATAGGTTCGGGTGCTCCTTTGTGTACTCAACCAGCCCGTTGCAAAAACTTTCAAGTTCCGATTTTATTCCCTCGAGATACACAATTGTCTCTACGTGGCTTGCCTCTTTCTTGAATTTCGGTGTCGAGAACCACTCGAAAGGATAGCCAAGGATTTCGTTCTGCAAGCGGACATCCTTACCCATAAAAAGTTGCTGGCCTGTAGTGAAATCATTTACAAACATATATGTCTCACCCGGTTCAAGGAGGACATTGGCTTGGCTTCTTCTCCAATCAAGATATGCCTCGGTGGAGTTCATTACCGGTACTTTTATTACAAAACGGCCTATTGAATCCAGTTGGGCATAGTAATTTTCTTCATCGCAGGAAATAATATTCTCAATGGAAACCTCAAATTCCTTGCCGCCTCTTTGCAAGGCCTCGGCAGGCATATCCTTAAGCCAGCCGATTATTGTAACGCTGTCGCCCATTCTGTAGTCGTTGTCCTTGAAGCCTACGCGATTGTCCTTAATAGGATAATCGGGCAATGTGGCAGTAGTTATGGGGCTGCACTTAACAGCCTTTGAATTGCCTACGGTGATTGTGCGTGTGCCTTTCTTCATCTGGCCCACCTTGATGTCGAGCACCTCATTGCCGTTCCCAACGGTGAGTATATAACCGCTACGCTTTTCTGTCATTGACCTTATGTCCCAAAAGCGTGAATCGTAGATAACCTGTTTTTCGGCAAAGCCTATCAGCCAATCGCCTGTGGCATTGTTACGCCAATAGGTGTCGGTTATTCCACTCGGCAAGGTAGCAGCACTGCGTATATTCTGCACAACCCAACCATCGTAACCGTTGAGTGTAAAGAGTTCAGTGCCTGTAGGCAATGGCTCAAACGAGAGCAAGACATCAAACTCTCCACTTTCAGGAACCACAAAAGGAACATCATACTCCACACACATCGCGCCGTTGTAATCCCCCGAACTCTTGCCCTTCAAGGCATAACTGTTTACACCGTCGTCGAGCGTAGTTCCCAGTGCTATACCCGCCTGACGACCTGCGGGAAATTCAACGTGCAAGAGTACATCTGTCCTGTCGGGATAAAACCACACTTTGTTTACATCAAAGACTGTGCTTGTTCTGTAACCCACAACAACATTGTCCCAAATTTTCTCCTGTGCAAAGCCACATACGGTGGCAAGTGCAAATAATAATGTCAGTAATCTCTTTTTCATATTGTGTTTTGTTTTTCAGTTTAAATTTCAAATGCAATTATGTCATTTCAATTATAAGACGGACAAGTGCCCCAATTGTTACAGGCGAAATAAGGGAAAATTTCACCCCTCGCGAAAAAATAAATCTAAAAACAGTTCTTTAGACGTCTAAAAATCAGATTTTAGACGGTTCTCAATGCGATTTTACTCTGTTTCTTGCCCGATAGTGCCCAAAAAGAATACTTTTGCAAATACAAAACATGACAGATATGAACAGAAACATCTACATCATTATCTCCATTGCGTTGTTTGCGCTATCTTATATTTTCAACTATAACGACCGTCGCGACGAACTGCACGACAGGATAAACAGCGAGTTCAAAAGAGAGGCACCGACCTGGGGAGACAGCATAATGATTATACATGACATCTATTACTATTCCAGCGAAACAGAGTCTTCGGGATTTCCTAAAAACAAGAACTTGTACATTGAGTTTGAGCAAGGGAAAATTGTAATATCCCCTAAATTCTATAACCCGGACAATTATGCAACATACCAAAAAGACCATATACATATTTCACTTTTGGAAGATGACGAATACCACATCTCAACAACCGACTCGCTGTTCAAAAATATGCTAATGAGGTTAGGCATAAAGGCTGATGTTGCAACCACCGTATATGCCAAAAGCCTCTTCGATATGTTCATCTCCGAGGACAGTATGAATGTGAATGCCCCATACGTCCGCATATTCCAGGCAAGAGAGGTTGAAGGCTTTGCCACGGACAGCGTATCATTAGGTATCTGCGGACAGGGCAAGATGGTAGGCACTGTGAATATCCCTGCAATTGAGATTGTAAAAGGAATGGAGCTGTTGGCAAAATGGCAATTTGCAGCGTTGGCACTTATCGCATTGCTCTATCTGCCTGCAATATATGTACCCGAGAAACTGCGTTACATGCATAACGTGAAGTTCATCGGCAACAGTTGCATAGACTTCAATACCAACACTGTTTATTACTGGAACGGCGGCAAGCTCTCGCTTACCGATAAAAGAGCCGAGGTACTGAAGGTGTTTGTGGACTCTGCACCCGAATACAGACTGCTCAAGGAGGACATCTGCCGCAGGATATGGAACCGCGACGGCAAGGACGGCCAGGCATTGTATAATGTGGCGATGAGCGAACTGCGAAGCTATCTCATTGCCGAGGATGATTCCCTTGAACTGAAAACGCAGCCCAATGAAGGCGTGGTGCTGGTTGTCGACAAGAAACGCATACGCAAATTCCCGTTGCTGCATTTCATAGGCAGGATAAGGTTGTTGAGCTTGAATGACAGAGAATTGAAGAAAGAATAGAAATGAGACATTAGTGTCCCATAAAAATGGGGGACTAGTTGAACATTAAATAAATTTGGCCCATTTGGTCCGAAATGGTCTTTGTCATATTGAAATTTAGTTTTGTCGAAGAGGTCTTTCAAGTGCGTTTTGTCAGTCAGCGAAATGCTTAAAATCTGCAAGACTTCGTATGTGCTTCTTTCCAACTTCATATCGTTCTTGACGATAGTAACAAGTAGGTAAGTACAAATGGCAACATAGATTTGTATTCTAACGGCATTCTCGGTAGTCCCCCAAAACTTCTTAATCTTGAGGTGCTGCTTGAGCCATTTGAAGAACAGCTCTATCTGCTAACGGTTCTTGTAGAGTTCTGCAACCAAAAGCGAAGAGTTGCATTTTAGATAATTACAGAAATCATCCCAACTTCACAACTAATATCGACCTTCTATGATAGTGCTTTCACCTCGTCCTGTCTGGTATTTCGGTGAACGGCCAACCTTTTTACCATATTCAAATGTATATGACAATTTGAGTGTAGCGTATGCATTGTAGTTCGCATCTGAGGAATTTGTAATCAAACGATATACATCCGCATCAAGTACCCCTTTTGTCTCTTGTCCGGACAGAAACAGATTATTGACCTGAAGTTCTGCAGAAAAAGCGCTACGGCTCCACTTGCCGGAAATTCCATACATCCAAGGTGTTTCCCAGAGCACCTGGTTGCTGACGATATCTTTTTGAGGTGTTGCTACAAATGGTTGAATGAGAAAATCGCCTAAATAAATTTCCGAATAGAGGTTACCCCAACAAGTGTTCTGACTCTCTGAAACAAGACCACATAGCCTTGTATGTTTGTAACCTCCATCAAATTTCAAATTGAACTGTTCGCATGGCTTGAATACCAAAGAGAAATCAAGCGAAGGACGATGGTATCTTGTAGCATCTGCATACGAATTTATTATTTTCTCGTTCTCAATGGAATAGCTGTTTGTAATCAAATGATTGATATACAAATATTGAAGTGTTGCGGACAAAGACCACTTCGGTTTGGAAACGGTATAGGTAACTCTCGGCTGAAGAAGTGTTGCGTTTCCAAGTTTGGGATTACCACGTCTTATCATAAGACGATCCAGTTGCAAAGTGGCATTATTCACAGTGTTGAGTATCGGGTATGTATTGCCCAATGCAAAAAGGAACTGGAGACGATGACCGTCATTTCGCATATATGAAGCCATAGCATTCAGACGAGGGCTCAGATGGCCTACTGCCTCTTCTCCTTTTAGCTGATATATCTGATAAGATATTCCCGGGGTAATACTGAACATCCATCCATTTTTCCATCTTTTGGAATAGTTGGCAAACAAAACGGTTTCTGAAGAATAGAGTTTCTGTACAAGATAGGATGGAAGGGTGTATTCAGACCGGCTATTACGGTAAAATTCATTAAGGGTGATTGTCAGATTATGGTTGTTTTTAAAAGCATGACCGTACAAGACCTTTACATTAGTATAGTAATAATCATCGTCGGCACTGGAGCTAATGGCCTCGTCCGATTCTGAGTAATTCTGATCGAAGTTTGTGTTGGCATAGTAGGCATTTGCCTCAACCTCGACATACTGACTGGCCGAAAGTCTGTTGAGAAAGTAAAAATACAGTGAGGTCTTGAGATTGTCGTTTGTAACTTTATCAGTTAGGGTCGCATTAGGAAATAGTGAACTGTAAGTTACCGTGCCATCCTCGACAACTTTCTTGTTCCAGTCTTTATCAATGCCGGCACGTAACATCCAAGTTGTCTTATTGTCGCTATGACTAACGCTGGCTGCTCCGTATGCGTGGTCATTCCTATGTGAAATGTCATCACAAGCAACATCTTTTATCAACTGTTCAGTAGGGAAATTATAATACTCACTTTCAGTCAGTTTTTCTTTTGTATCCTCTAACCTGTATCCTCCCCATACATTAAAATTATATTTTGGGGTTACATATTTGGTGATGAAATTATAATCCCCTTGCAAGTAGCCGACACCCTGCATCGCGTCAAGTTGTGTGTAGCCCCCTTCGGTGGGATTTTTCATAACGAAATTTATGCTCGCATTATCGTTTGCAAACTTGCCTGTAGGCAGGTCGTAGTATTCAACTTTCTGTATGTCTTTAGCTCGCAATGTCTGTACTTCCTGTGCATCTGCAGGCCTTCCATCTATATATAATCTGACCGCACCAAAGGGTGATGTTACTTCGCGTTTTTGACAATCGACCATCAAGCCGGGAATCATCATGCTATTGAGAACGTCGTAACCACTCCGGGCATGTTTCCTTTGTTGTGCTGATGGGTACGCACATATATGGTCATCCTCTATCGCAAGATGAGGAGCCTTCACTACAATTTCCTGCAGATGTTGCACCCGGTAAGCTATCGAGTCTTGAGAGTCTTGACAAAAAACAGACAAGGAAGTACTGATGAGTATATATGTAAATATTATAGACCTTTTCATTCTCGGGTTTTGTTATGACAAGAACAAGGAATCACTTCACGGAATGTTTTAATATCAGCAAAGTTAAACTTTTTTTCTTGTAACTACAACGCTTTCAAGACTTTCTAAAGCATCGAGGTTACGAGGGTCGGCATTGACATTGAGCAGGTTGCCGTTGCGGTCGATGAGCCTGTAGATAAATCCAAGTGCAGGAGCACATCCGTCCGTCGGGATAGAACCACACCGTGTTTACAACAAAGACAGTGCTCGTTCTGTATCCTGTCACAACATCTTCCTATACTTTCTCCTGTGCAAAGCCACATACGGTGGCAAATGCAACGATGAGGGTTAAAAATAGTTTTTTCATATTATTCGGTTTATTTTGAATCTGTTTAAAATTTTGCAATTATAATAATATCGGCTAACAGTTTTACCCCCCTCTGTTAATAAATGTTAATATAGTATATAAAGCGAATGTTTATACCTATAAGACGGATAGGATGCCTATTTGTTACAATGAGCACTGACTTATTTTCTCTTCTTCGGTTCTATATTCAACTTATATACAATGTGAAGCATTCCGTATGCAGGAACAACATTGTAATATGTTTCGGTTATACCCTGTGCATTTATACTGTGGCGGACATTGGATAGGTTGCCAAGTATGTCAAAGCCGTCAAGAATAAAGGTAAGGTTGCCGTTCAGGATACTGCGTTCAAGGCGTGCGTTCCACACAAGTTCATTAGTATTCAGCTGTTCATCGTTATAACCGTCACGGCAGTATAAAGTAAGGTCGGTTGCAAAATGAAACTCCCAGGGAAGAGGTATCCTTGCCGATGCGCTGTATGAATGGTTTACTGCATTTATGACATTGAAATTCTCTCTGCTACTTGTTGCACGAGTGTAGTTGCCTTGCAGCTTTGCACCAAGATGACAACCGTTACGCGACCAGTTCAATCGCAATGTCTCCCCTACATTAAAGTTATAGACCGTGCTTTCTACCACATTTTGCCACGCATCGTCATTTGCAGTCGTGACCTCGGCTGCATCCACGCTGTTATGATAATTGAGTGAGCTGTTTGAGTCGAATGTAAAATTCTGATTCTTGCCGAAAATGCGATTGATGTTGAATGTACCGCCTGCAAGCCAATTACCGCTAATATTAACAGGACGCGTGGTGTAAACACCTGTCGTGGGGTTATAACTACGCTGTATGCCGACATCGTTGTTCGAGGCGGTATAATTAAGCTCAAGGTTATAAAGTTGTCGCCTTGTCTTTCCGCTTCGGGAACTCATTGAGAGGCGTACATTATGGCGGTTGCTATTCTCAAGTGTCTTATTACCCATCTGTACATTCAACGGATTGGCATCACTGACAACCTCTACAAGATGTCGCATCGAGGGCTGTATTATTGAAAAGTCATAGTTCAACTTTATGTTTGTAAAAGCACCGTTCTTGTGGTATATCACAGGTTGCAATAACAAGCGTGGTGAAACGAGCACTGCGCTACGGCGTTCATCGGAGAGTATATCTTGGCGTTCAAAACGCAACCTCTCCTCAACAAGATTCACTGGCACATTCAAGTCAAATTCAAAGACATTCTTGCCCTCGGCATTTCGTATGCGATAGAAGAAACGGGGTGCGATAGTATGCATCTTGTTCCAGGAATCCATATTTCCACTGTTGATGTCGGGCACAGGCAGAGCCGATGGCAATTCACCCAATGCATACTCGCAGTCTGCTCCCCATCCTTCAAGTTCATCTAGGCGATAAAGAGCCATACTCTGTGAACGATATTTTTGATTGTAGGAATATTCAAGGGAGATATTCATATCCTTTATGATTGGATATAAATATCGGGTAGCAAATTTATAGTCATATCCTTTGTTTGGACTATTGGTATATCTGTTGCGATAATCCTTGCTACCCTCTGCAAGATATTCAAGCGAATATATGTCAAAGGTTCTGTTTATCGTTTCATCAATATTGAACGAAGCATTCAGTGTAAGGAAGTCGGATATGCCACGGTTGCGTGATGGAGACATCATGAGACTATAAGGAACTGAGATATTCCAATGGTCGCTCTCACTCATCATTGTCTGCTTCCAACGGTTGATGACAATGCGACGCAATGTATTATCTGTTGCAGAGAATGCACTGTCAAGCAAAGCTGCCCCAGTAACTACATCAAAAGGATTGTTAAAACATGAAGCCTCACGCAAGGAGGTTTTATTGTCACTATTCCGCAAATTGAATGTGATGTTTCCATTCTGCAATATATTGTTTGTATTGCTCTTGAAAGAGTGCTTCGTGTTTATTTGCATATTCTTACCAGTGCTGATATTTTCATTCCTTGCATAGGTATTACCGGTGGAGAGGAAGCTTGTCCTGTTGGTTCTTATATCCACATCATTGGAGGTATGTGTGAAATCGGCATTGCTTACCCACTCGAATGTCTTGCGACGGTTCTCATAGAGATACTCAATTCCTGCTGTTTGGCTTGTCTGTATACCTGTAGGTTGGCTCGACGGTGTCCAATCGCCTTGTCGTCCCGGGCGGCGGGTATCGTTGTTATTGTTAATGTTCCCAAAGAGTGCAAGGCGCGAACAGTCGGTAAAACGCAACGCAAACACCCTGCCAATATACTTGTTGTCTGTACCGTATGCAGCCTCTGCATTGGCTATCCAACCTATGGAATACTCTTTTTTGAGCCTCACATCCATATCCAATGGACGTTCATCAAGTTGTTGCCCGGTCAGTTTCTCAAAATCAGTCTCACGTTCATATACCTTTACCTCGTTTACCATATATGCCGGCAGGTTGTCAAGTGCTACACGAGGGTCGCCCTTGAAGAAGTCCTTTCCGTTGACAAGCAACGAGGCTATCTGCTTGCCATTATACATTATAACACCATTATCCTTGAGTTCAACTCCCGGCAGCTGCTCTATGAGTGCATCGAGCATAGAGCCGTTAGACATCTGAAAAGCATCGGCATTGTAGACAACTGTATCACCACGCACAACCATCTTTATTTTCGTTGCCCTGACAGTAAATTCATCAAGATTGACGGTGCTTATCTTACGCATATATGCAGTTTCACCCAAACGGAGATACTTGGCCTGTTTGGCAACCTTTACTTCAACAGGGAAATATAAGGTGTCGTAATCCTCGTGACTCAAACGGAATATGTAATTGCCGTTGCACGGAACAACAGCGCTTACACTTGATGCAGTACGCACACCATTGTTTGTGCTGTATTGCCATTTTCCATTGGCAAGGAATGTACTGTCGGAAGAGAGCAGTTCACACTTGCCATTCTCTACAAGTTCACCTGTAAAGGAGTTGGCAACTTGAAATGAAACTTTGATGGCTGTCTGCGAATAAAGATTTGCAGACACGAATAACATTGCAAATAACAGTTTCTTCATAGTTCATCGTCTTTAAAGCATAAATTTGTATGCAAAAGAACCTTGAAAAAATGTGACGAACAATGTTGTTTAGTGACAATAGGGTGACAGGAGTGTTATTAATTTTTGAAAAAGACAGAATAGTGTAAAGGGGAGAGTTTGTGTCTCAACCGTTCCTTGCGTTTACGAATTGCAGCTGGCGAAGAATAACTTATATATGCTATGACATTATTGCTTATTCCTATATATGAGCAGTCGCAGCACATTAGCTCATCGGCACTTAATTTATATTTGTCAATGAGAACAGCATTGACCTTATTAAAACTTTGGAAAACTTCTTTCTCAAGCAAATCCCTTTTGTCAAACGATGTCTTATAAAGTTCTTTTTCCTTTATTCTCAATTCATTCAACAACCGGAATGTTTCAGTCTGTTCAAAACACTGTTTGCAGGATTCAACACTATTGACAATATCATCGTTGGGTTCAATGATTGCAGGGTGTGTCTTATGCCACTTTTTCACCACTATATATATTATAATAATCAAAGCGACAGCAACTGTTACTATTAGATATAATATATTGTTGTTGTCATCATCTTTATGCTGAATCTCAAGTTTGCTTTGCAGTTCCATGTTGAATGCATCATCCGTTAAAGTTGAGTATGCATCCAGTTTGCCTGATTCACAAACTTTATCAAAGAGCTGTTTATGATAAAAGGCTGAATCCATCAATCCTTTTTGCTGGTAACTGTTGTATAGTGCATAATGTGCAACGTATTCTGTCCTGTTATCATGCGGCATCGACAACGCCTTTTTGCAATAGTATATTGCTGAATCTGGAACACCATAATGCATCGAATAGTCACCTTTATAAGCATACAAGAAAGAGAATTCATTGGGAGTGGCAAGTTCAATACACCTGTTTATATATTCAATACATTTGTTTATATACCTGATTGCTGCCGCCCTATCTTTATTGACAGCATCCTCTATCAGAGACATCGCAAAAAGAGCATTACAACGTACTCTCCAAGTTGCGCCGGTATCAACACTTATTTGTGCATATATCTTGAATGCGTCCTCATATTCTCCACTCATGTGTAATGAAATTGCTTCTGCGTATTTTTCGTCAACAGTATGATTGCAGCAAGATATAATCGTCACAAGAACTAATAATAAAGACAGAAGTTTCTTCATAAATATGTTTTGGGGACAAATATAGAAAAAAGAAACATTACTGCAAGGTTAAAAACAGGACAAAATCGTGACAGATGTGTGACATCAAATACCTGATTATCGACAGTAAATGAAAACGCAAATTCCCGTTGCTGCATTTCATAGGCAGGATAAGGTTGTTGAGCTTATAATGACAGAGAATTGAAGAAAGAACAGAAATGGGAGGCAATATTGACGCGGACTCGACATAAGTTAACCGAATCGCGAATATCGTCATCCCCACACCGACAGTAGGGGCGGTATCGATGTGTCCGTACAAAAAAACGTTGAGGAACCTCAACAACCTGAAACGGAGAACCTTCGTTTCATTTAGGATGAACAAAATTTCTGGAATGTCATTGCTCTTGCTCTTTACAGACGGTAAACTCCGTTTGGAGATGAACCGACATTCCTTTTATAAAAAATAACATTATATTTATTGTATATAAAATATCTTTTAATAAATTTGTGAGGTACAGCTGTAAATGTTGATAGATGACATACGTTGCACTCCCAAATGATAAAGATTATCGCCTGCCGTTCTATCTTGCAATGGAGGAGTACGTTGCACGGGAATTTCCCGCGCAAGACTACTTTTTTATGTGGCAGGTGGAACCGACCGTCATATTTGGACGTAATCAACTTGTCGATAGTGAAGTTGACAGGGGCTACTGCAACGATAACGGCATACAGGTATACCGCCGCAAGAGCGGTGGAGGCTGTGTCTATGCCGACAAGAGCAACATTATGCTCTCTTATATCACCCCCTCATCAAATGTGAACTTCACTTTTAACCGCTATATGCTTATGGTGGAGCATGCCCTACAGAAGTTAGGCGTGGATGCACGCACCACTGGGCGCAACGACATCCTTGTCGACGGCAAGAAGGTCTCGGGCAATGCCTTCTATCATCTGCCCGGACGCAGCATAGTCCACGGCACAATGCTCTATGATACCAATCTTGAGCACATGGCACGTGCCACAACTCCGTCCGACTGCAAACTAAAGAGCAAAGGGGTGGAATCTGTGCGCCAGCACGTCACAACACTCAACCGTTATATATCATTGTCGATAGAGGAACTGAAGCAGTTCTTCCGCACTGAACTGTGTGATGACGAGAGAGTGCTTTCGGCTGCTGATATTGCTGCGATTGAGGAGATTGAGCGCGAATATTATACCCCTGAATTCATATACGGCAACAACCCGGCCTATTCGGTTGTAAAGAGCAAGCGCATCGAGGGCGTTGGTGAGTTCCGTGTGAGCATTGATGCCAAGGGCGGAGTGGTGCGCAAGGTGAACCTCACGGGTGACTTTTTTGTGATAGGAGACATTGACACCATGCTTCTTGCAAAGTTCAATGGTGTGAGGCTTGAACGTGAGGCGTTGGAAAAGGCTCTTTGCGGTGTCGACTGCGGCGCGGTAATAATGAATCTGACTGAAGAACAACTTATAAACTTATTAATTGACTGATTATGGAAAACAAAAGAACCTGTCTTTACGACAAACACGTGGCGTTGGGTGCGCTGATAAGCCCTTTCGGTGGCTTTGACATGCCAATCCAGTATACCAACATTGTTGACGAGCACAACGCAGTGCGTCAGGCGTGTGGTATCTTTGATGTCTCTCACATGGGCGAGGTGCTTATCACCGGTGCCGAGAGCGAGAAATTCGTGAACTACATTTTCACTAACGATATTGCCGGTGCTCCCGACGGCAAGATTTTCTACGGAATGATGTGTCACCCCACCGGCGGTGTCGTTGATGACCTGCTTGTATACAAGATGGGTGCTGAACGCTTCTTCCTTGTAATCAACGCATCGAACATCGACAAGGATGTTGCATGGATTATGGAGCATGCCAAAGAGTTCGACGTTGTGGTTGAGCACCAGAGCGAGAAGTACGGCGAGGTAGCAGTCCAGGGCCCGAAGACCGAGGAGATTGTCGAGCGCATCCTTGGCCTGCAGTGCAGCGACCTCACATTCTACACCTGCAAGGAGGTTGAGGCGAACGGTGAGACAATCATCATCAGCCGCACTGGTTACACCGGTGAGGACGGCTTTGAGATTTATGCTTCACATGCATTCACAAACGAGGTGTGGGACAAGCTCGTGGGCAGCGGTGAGGTAAAGCCTTGCGGTCTCGGTTGCCGCGATACTCTCCGTTTTGAGGTTGGTCTTCCACTTTATGGCGATGAGCTTACCGACGAGATTACCCCTCTTGAGGCAGGCTTGGGCATGTTCGCAAAGCTCGACAAGGATTTCATTGGCCGCGATGCTCTTGTAGCACAGAAGGCCGATGGCCTCAAGCGCAAGATTGTAGGCATCGAGCTCAAGGACAAGGCTATTCCACGTCACGGCTACCCCGTTGAGGTTGACGGCAAGGTGATAGGCGAGGTTACTACAGGTTACAACTCAATCTCTACAGGCAAGAGCGTCTGTATGGCTATGGTGGACATTGAATATGCAAAGCTCGATACTGAGGTTGAGGTACGCATCCGCAAGAAGGTGTTCCCCGGTGTAGTCACCAAAAAACGTTTCTACGACAAAAACTATAAGAAATAAATGCAGATTGTTATCCTGAGCATTTTTTGAGATACTTCGTTTCACTCAGTATGACAAATACTTGATTGCAATAGCTAAAAACTTAGAAGCTGTTTAAATTTATGTCCTTGAAATTTTTATAGGTCTTTTTTAGAATGTTTTTTCATTTTTCAAAGCCACGAATAAGCGAGCGCAAAGAAAGTTTACTTGCTTTGCCGAGCGAGAGTGGTTTCGTACAACAAAGGCGCATAGCGGGCTATGTAACTGCGAAAAAGGGGAAAACAGACAAAAAAGAACATAAAAAGACAAGTACAACTCGCGAGCAATGTAATATTTTTTTCGAAAGAAATTTAAACAGCTTCTTAAATAACTAACTAACCATTAAATTTTTAATTATGAGCACAATTTTGGAAGGACTTTATTACGCAGAGTCACACGAGTATGTAAAGGTAGAGGGTGAATTCGGTTATGTAGGTATCACCGACTATGCACAGCACGAGCTTGGCAACGTGGTATACGTTGATATGCCAGATGTTGACGATGAGGTAACAGCAGGTGAGGACTTCGGTGCCGTTGAGAGCGTAAAGGCAGCCAGCGACCTTATCTCTCCTGTAAGCGGTACTGTTGTCGAGGTCAACGAGGCTCTCAACGACAATCCTGAGCTTGTGAACAGCGACCCATATGCAAACTGGATTATCAAGGTTCAGCTTTCCGATCCTTCAGAGGTTGAGAATCTGATGGATGCTGAGGCGTATAAGACTGCTATCGGCGAATAACATTGGAAATGGCTAAAAAGCGAATTGCCTTCTCCGACTGTTTCAGTATTGTTTGAAACGCATTATTTTGTCATCCCGACTGAGCGGAGCGACGAGGGATCTCATAATCGCGTATAATGAGATATCTCACATGCGTTCGATATGACAATATAGGACGGAGGGCAACCTAAATGGAATCAGTATGAAATACTTCCCTCATACCCAACAGGATATTCAGCAGATGCTTGCCGTTGCGGGACTCAAGTCCATGGATGAACTCTTTGGCGAGATTCCGCAGCAGCTGCTGTTCAATCGCGAATTCAACCTCCCCGAGGCTATGTCCGAGGTTGAGATACGCAACTATTTTGAGGCATTAGGTAAACGCAACAGCAACCTTGTCTGCTTTGCGGGTGCCGGTGTCGAAGACCACTATTCACCGTCGGTGATAGCACCTATCATCTCACGCGGTGAGTTCCTTACAGCATACACTCCTTACCAGCCCGAGATTTCACAGGGTACATTGCAGTATATCTTCGAGTACCAGTCGATGATTTGCGAGCTGACAGGAATGGATGTCACCAACGCTTCGATGTATGACGGCACCACCGCCACAGCCGAGGCTATGATGATGTGTGTTGCCATTGCCAAGAAACGTAACAAAGTGCTTGTATCGGCAACTGTCGACCCAAAGGTGAAACGCGTTGTCGAGACATACGCAAAGTATCAGGGTGTAGTCATTGAGACTATTGCCGAGAAGGATGGCGTTACCGACCTTGCCGACCTTGAGGCAAAGCTTGCTGCCGACGATGTGGCAGGTGTTATCCTTGCACAGCCTAATTTCTACGGTATTGTAGAGGATTATGCCGGTGTTGCCGATATGTGCCATGCAAAGAAGGCGCAGCTTGTTATTAATGCCAAACTCTCGGCTCTTGCAGTGCTCAAGACTCCGGCAGAGTGGGGTGCAGACATCGCCTGCGGCGATGCGCAGTCACTCGGTATTCCAATGACATACGGTGGTCCTTACGTCGGTTATCTTGCTTGCACAAACGCACATGTGCGCAAGCTGCCCGGACGTATCGTCGGTGCAACAACCGATGTTGACGGCAAGCGTGCATTCGTGCTTACATTGCAGGCACGCGAGCAGCATATCCGTCGCGAGAAGGCGAACAGCAACATCTGTTCCAACCAGTCTCTCATGGCATTGTGGGTGACAATCTACATGTCGGTGATGGGTAACAAGGGCCTCAATGAGGCTTGCTCACTCTCGTACAGCGGTGCGCACTACCTTGCCCAGCAACTTGTTGCTACAGGCAAGTGCACAATGGCATATGACAAACCGTTCTTCAACGAGTTTGCAGTGAAGACAACTGTTCCTGCACAGCAGGTGCTTGAGGCTCTCCTTGCAAACGGCATCCTCGGTGGTGTACGCATTGCCGATGATACTCTGCTTGTATGCGTTACAGAGCAGCGCTCAAAGGCCGAGATGGACAAGTTTGTCGAAATAGTAAGTAACATTTAATATAAGGAGGAGATACTATGATACGCAATTATGACAAATTGATATTCGAGCTCTCAAAAGAGGGCCGCACAGGATATTCTCTTCCAAAGAATGAACTGAAAGAGCAGCACTGCATCTGCCAGCTGCCGGCGAACCTCAAACGCGGGTCGGCACCAGAGCTCCCCGAGGTTACGGAGTTCGACGTGGTACGTCACTACACCAACCTCTCTAACAAGAACTTCGGCGTAGATACAGGCTTCTATCCATTGGGCAGCTGTACCATGAAGTACAACCCTCGCATCAACGAGGAGATAAGCGCCTTGCCGTCGTTCGCACGTCTGCATCCGGCTTCTCCTGTCGAGGCTGCCCAGGGCGCTCTCGAGGTATACTACAACCTCGCAGCATCCCTTGCCGAGATAAGTGGCCTTGGAGCATTCACGCTCAACCCCTATGCCGGTGCACACGGTGAACTTACAGGTCTTATGATTATGCGCTCATACCACATGCAGCGTGGCGACCTCAAGCGTACAAAGGTTATCGTTCCCGACAGTGCCCATGGTACCAACCCCGCGAGTGCGGCAGTCTGCGGCCTGCAGATTGTAGAGGTCAAGTCCACAGCCAACGGCACCGTTGACGTTGAGGACCTCAAGCCGTTGCTCGATGACACTGTTGCCGGTATCATGATGACAAACCCCAACACCCTCGGTATCTTCGAGACAGAAATCCCCGAGATTGCACGTCTTGTACACGAGTGCGGCGGCTTGCTCTACTACGACGGAGCCAACCTCAACGCAGTGCTCGGCAAGTGCCGTCCAGGCGATATGGGCTTCGACATCATGCACATCAACCTTCACAAGACCTTCTCTACACCTCACGGTGGCGGTGGTCCCGGCGACGGCCCTGTAGGCGTACGCGCAGGCCTTGAGGCATTGTTGCCAAACCCACAGGTGAAGAAGGATGCCGATGGCAAGTATTACATCGACACCGATGACAAGTCGGCAGGCTATGTATCGAATTTCCTCGGCAACTTCGCTGTGCTGTTGCGTGCATATACCTATATCCTCACCCTCGGTCGCGAGAATGTGAAGATGGTAGGTCCGCTCGCAGTGCTCAATGCCAACTATGTGAAGGAGTCCTTGAAGAACGAGTACTATCTGCCTATCGAGGGCGTTTGCAAGCACGAGTTCGTGTTCGACGGCCTTGCCGACAAGTCGACAGGTGTCACAACCCTCGACATTGCCAAGCGTCTGCTCGACTACGGCTACCATGCACCTACAATCTACTTCCCGCTGCTGTTCCACCAGAGCATCATGATTGAGCCTACCGAGACAGAGAGCAAGGAGACACTTGATGAGTTCATTGCAGTGATGAAGAAGGTTGCAGCCGAGGCAATAGAGAACCCCGACATAGTCAAGAGCGCTCCGCACAGTACCCCTGTGCGCCGTTTGGACGAGACAACCGCCGCACGTTTCCCCAAAACCACCTATAAGCAGTTAAAAGGATAACGTGTAATGTTTCATGTTTAATGTTGCTTGCAGCATTGATAGCATGAGCAGCAATAGTCGCGGCTGCATGGATGCAATTCATGCCCCGCGGTGTGCGATTAGCGAGTGTTGTCAAAGGGTAACGGACAACGTTTGTATTATATGATTAATGGGCTTGCTTACGGCAAGCCCATTAATCATATTCTTATTTCATCGCCCATAATTTCTTTTATGCGTTTTACTCTGTTCCAGACGGTCTGTCTGGGAGCATTTGTTATTCTTTCAATCTCGGGATTACTCATTCCTGCTTTCAGAAGATAACAAACCCTAAGGGTCGTTTCATTAATTTGGGGCAGTTTTTTATGTATCGCGTCTTTGAATGTAGGATATTTCTCTTCAATAGTTTGATATAGTTCTAACCAGTCTTCTTCAGTCGGTTCTTCTTGCCCTATCGCTGCCTGTTTGAATTTAGTGACAATACCGCTGTTGGCACATTTCATATTATCTTTCAGTACCATTTTCATCAAGTCGCAGTTCTGCTGTTCGCGTGTCTTAAGTAGATTCTCGACTTTTTGAATCTCCTCATTCTTATGCTTCAGCCTGTTTCTGTATCTAAGCAAGATAAGTAATAGTATAGCTATGACAGAAACGATGATTGACAAAAGAATACTTCTTCTTAATGCTGTCATTATCCCGGTTGGGCTAGTTGCCTTGTCCGAACCTGTATGGGCGCTGCTTTTGCCGAAAGTCAATATTTCAATTGCATTGTAATCCCATGCTTTTTCAACATACAAATCCGATCTTTTTCTGTCCCCTCTGACTCCTGTTGTGTCTTCGTAACCCAATAAAGGATTAAGCTTAATGCTAAGATGCTTATATGCATTCCCTTTTAATTTGTTGCCGGACACAATGACTTTGAACACCTCTTCGATTAAAGCGGAATCCACTTCGGTATATTTGATGTCTGTTTTATACATTATTGTTCGCCCTTTTCCAAAGGATTGGACATCAGTCAATGAGTCAAGCAACTCTATGTATAGATATGAATACTCTTTACGGAAATCTGCACTGCCTTCTCTGAAATATTCTGCATTGCGCTGTAGCTCAAGAAATGCCTCTTTGTGTGAAGTGTCGCTTATTTCATGAATTCTATCCAATAGTACTTTCCCTTTATCTTCGTTATCCGTAACAAATGTCATTGGTGTTACAGATAATAGTACAAAATACAGAATCAAAAATTTCATAATATATTATCCTAATTATATATGCAAAATTAGCATATTTATGTTTATTGCTGAACCTGTTCTTGTCCCAAGTTGTCCCAAAGTGGGTGTATGGTGTCCCGAAATGTCCCAAATAGGGCATGGTGGGACGATGTTTCTTGTATCTTATTTCTGCTATGGGGTACTTTTGTCAGCAAAAAAGTGATTATGAAAAAGATTCTTTTTATTCTGTTGCTGTTGCAGGTGACAGTAGTACAGGCACAAAAGGAAATTCTCGTAAGTGGTGATGTGAGCAATCTCTTTACAAATGAGGGGATACCTAATGCAAAAGCACAGATTATACTCAAAGACTCACTTGTGGTTTTGGATTCATGCAGGACAAAGCTTGACCTTGTAACAGAAGTGACAGGAAACGTGACGTCAACTCATTTTGACAAGAATAGCGGTGCCGGTTTCAAGCTATACCTTCACAATGCTGTTGATTGTCGCGTTGTTATTGAAGCCGATGGATATATGCCTTATGCGTATGATATTCCAGCAGATGAACTTCAAGGTAAGAAAATTTATGAACTCGGTAGCTTGCTGCTTCACCCTGAACCAAAGGAGCAGACTCTGAATGAGGTAGTAGTGTCTGCAACGAAAATAAAAATGTTTTATAAAGGCGATACCGTTGTGTATAATGCCGATGCTTTCGATGTGGCACAGAGCGAGACATTACGTGAGCTTATTGAACAATTGCCAGGCACGGAGTTCCGCGACGGTCGTGTGTATGTCAACGGTCGTTATGTGGAAAATCTGCTACTCAATGGCAAGAATTTCTTCAACGGCAACATTGTGGCAGCGCTTGACAACTTACCGGCATATGTTATTGACAAGGTTAAGGTGTATGACCGCAGTGGTGAACTGACCGAAATGACAGGCAAGGATATGCATGACAGTAAGTACGTTATGGACCTCTCTCTTAAACGTGAGTATATAGGTACTTGGCTTCTTCAGGCAAGTGGCGGAGCCGGAACTGCAGAAAGATACCAAGGGCTCGGGTATCTTATGCGTATGGATGACAGGCAGATGTTTTCTCTGAATCTTGATGCAAACAATATCAATACAAAACGTGAGGTAACCTCAAGAGGGGCGCGGATGTCAATAGGTATGTCTGGTAAGGACTATTCTGTCAAAAGTGCAACTTTAAACTACTATATGGAACCGGACAGAAAATTCCGATTCAGCATTAACGGAAATGTTGATAGAGTAGAGCAATTGGACAAGATTTTCAGAAGCCATGAAACATTTCTTCCAACTGTCAATATGATGAGCCGGAGCGAAACTTTGAATTCGACAGAAAATACAGCAATCAAAGCCGGTTCATCTTTGACTTTCCGCCCTCTGAAAAACCAGAGTTACAATCTGCAATATAGTTTCAATTTCACCGACAACAACACCTTGCTTGACAACAAAAGCCTCTCCTTTTATCAACCGGGGAAAAGCGAGTGGGAAAACTTGAGTATAGACAGTATAATAAGGAGTGAAGAATTGACAGAAAAGAAAGAACTTCTATACAGCTTATTCTCACCGTCGTTGAATGAACGTGTAGGGATAGACCATAAAGTGCTGGGTTCTGCTAATTTCTCACTCGGTGGCAATATCCTTTCTTTAAAAAGCGATTTTATACACAATACAGACCGTGTTAAAGAGTATGATAATTATAATCTGACATACTTCTCCGGAGCAGACAATGATAGACAAAGACGATATGGTAATTCACGTGATTACGCGATGAATGCCGGAGTCGCTTTGGATTTTATATATAAGTTCCTCGATTCAAAGAATAATAATGCACAAGTGATTCCATATATAAGTTATCGTTATAATTCCGGTACAATGTCACACCCTCTTTACCGCATGGAGCGCATTGACGGATGGTTGGAAGACACTCCGTGGGATGCTACTTCATTGGGAACCATTCCGCCTACGGAACTTCTTGAGCAGTGTATTGATGAAGAAAACAGCTATTACAGTCGCACGATAGGCAATACCGTTTCAGCCGGAGTGAGGTTTATGCACAAGAGCCGATACCAGGACAAATCAAACATACGCATAAATGCTTCGGTTGAGCTGTCCTACAATGAAAAAAGTCTGGATTATGACCGTAATGGTGACACAAGAAGAGTCCAGCGCAATGAACTTCTGCTCAAACCGAGTGTAAGCATTGACTGGTATCCTTGCAAAGGAGATTTAAGAGGCATCGTAAGCCGTTGGAATTTCTCCTATAGCTGTACTCCGGAAATGCCACAACTGATGCAGTTGCTTACAATAAGAAATACCACTGACCCACTCAACAAACACTATGGAAACAGCAGGCTGAAGAACGAGTACCGGCATAAAGCCGGGTTTGTATACAACTATAACCATAAGGAGAAAAAGATTGCATTCAACTGTTCTACAGATTATACTTATACCGCAAATGATATAACCACAATGTCGGCATATGACACTGCAACAGGTGCGCGTACATATACCCCTGTAAACACTTCTAAAACAAATGTCGTAAACAGTAATATAGGCTTTTCAATGCCACTTGATAAAAATGAACGGTTCTATCTTAGATTGGGAACCGGTGGCTACTATTCACAGTATATAAATTTGGCATCATTCAGTAGCGAACCTACAGAAGGTTGTCTGACAAGAAATTACCAAGTAGCTCCTACGTTGCAGGTAGACTGTAATGTCAATAAGTTCAATGCCTGTATAGCAGCGACACCTAAATTCAATTATATAAAGCAGAAAAACTATAGTGACCGTTATAACGACATAATACTTACCGGAGAAACTTCATATACATTCCCGTTTGATATAAGGTTCTCGACACGATTTAATGCATATATAACAACCGGATACAGCAATGAGACAATGAACGGTTTCAAGCCGATATGGAATATCAATATTTCGCATGCATTCTTCAAAAATAAATTGAACGTGGAGCTTGTTGCCAATGATATTCTGGCACGCCAAAACTCGATATCAGCAACGGTAGATGCCAATGGACGCACCGAAATATTCAGAGAACATTTGTCGAGATATTTTATGCTTAATATAAGCTACAAATTCAATTGGAGCGAGAAGACCAAAGTATGTTGCCGGGATTACGTAAGATATTGAGCAATCTTAACGGCGTAACAATTGCCACTATGCCTAAAAAGCGTAAGGGTACATTGTCTCGTGCTGTAAAAGAGGTTCGTGACGGCAAGGTTACCAAGGCAAATAGTGTTGCTGATTTGATGTCGAATTTGGATGAATAAATGTACAGCATTGTCTTTTACGATTCGTCGTATTTGGCAAACTATTTATAAAGAGGTAAAGGATTCCGGTTCTTTACCTCTTTATTTTGTGCTATTTTATTCAATAAATACTCTGTATTGCATAAAAAAGTATGTTTTTTGTGCAATACGATTTGTAAAATGAAGAAAAACTATTAATATTGCACATGAATAACAAGATATAAGATGAAAACAATCATTCTGAATCAACGTAAAGAACGCGATGAACTGATGTCGCGTCCTTATTTGATACGTAGAAGCAATCAAGATACAGATTTGTTGCTGAGCAGTGGCCTGATAAAGTTGATAACAGGTCCCCGACGGGTCGGTAAATCTACTCAGGCATTATTGATGCTAAGAGATAAGAATTTTGCCTACTTGAACTTCGATAATTACTCGTTGTTGGAATCGTGGGATGCAAACCTTGTAATGCGAATGTTGGATGATGTCTATCCCGGCTATGAATATATATTATTAGATGAGGTGCAGAACCTGGATGGATGGGATTTGTGGGTAAGTGAACTTTATAGATTGGGAAAGAATCTTGTAATAACAGGTAGTAATGCCAGAATGCTAAGCAGTGAGATGGCTACAGTGCTGACAGGAAAGTATCTTCAAGTAGAAATGCTCCCATTCAGTCTTGAGGAGTTTTTTGACTGGAATAAACTGGACCTACATATGCTAAAGGCTGAAGAAAAAACGGATTCATTAGTATTGACAGATGACTATCTTAGGAATGGTGGTTACCCTGAAGTGGTGGCTTCACGTCAATTGACCAGGAGTTATCTTGACACTTTGTTTGATTCCATTATATGGAAAGATGTGGCTAAACGTCACAATGTCCGTAATGTGACAGATTTGAATAATTTGGCCATCTATCTTGTATCTAACTTTTGCAATCCCGTCAGTGCCAGTGATTTGACAACGGAACTTGGTTTCTCCAGTGTCAATACAACCAAGAAGTATATGGATTACTTGCATGAGCCATACCTTTTCTATTATCTGTCACGCTACAACAATAAGCTCAAATTGATGAAGAAGGCGCCTAGAAAAGTGTATGTGGTTGACAATGGATTTGTTGCATCCAAAGCTTTTTCTTTGAGCGACAATTTAGGAAGGTTACTTGAGAATCAAGTATTCATTGAATTGGTACGCCGAGGATATGATGTTGAAAAGACCATGTTCTATTATCGTTCACGAAACGATAAGGAAGTTGATTTCGTTCTTCGCAAAGGAACGCAAATAGAACGCTTGGTACAAGTTTGCTATGATATGAGCAATCCTAAAACAGAAAAGCGTGAGGTGGATAGCATAGTTGAATGTGCAGGTGAATTAAAATGCAGCAACCTTGTAATCGTCACTAATAATGATAAACGTACTATTGAAAAAGATGGTTGTAAGATAGATGTAGTACCTATCTCTGAATTTTAGAGTGTATGGATGTCCTGACTCATTTTAGAAGTATAGAAGAACTTACAAAAACTCTCTCACGGGAACAAAGTTTGCTAGGTGAGATGTTTGAGAAACGAAAACTTATGAAGTTTCCGTTAGGAGTTGCTATAGATCTAGATGGAATAATATAAAATTAACAATATATCCTTTTTCTTCACTTAGCTTTCATTATTTTTGCAAAATATCATTAAATGGTAAAACAAACTGTATATAAAATGAAACAGGAAAATGAAAAAACTTACAGACTTTTGCATGACACAAACTGTCTATAGCCTTCAAAAGTCT
Organism: Bacteroidales bacterium; assembly: GCA_015060965.1. GTDB lineage: Bacteria > Bacteroidota > Bacteroidia > Bacteroidales > Bacteroidaceae > HGM04593. Next base: position 27,874 of record SUXN01000032.1, read on the forward strand.
TTTGTGTTTCAATATCATTATTCGCTATAACCTAATCTCCAACTATAACATTTATATTTTTTATAATGAAAAGTCAAAGATACATTTTTACAATCCTGTTGCTTTTATATGCTTGCATTGCAACTGCCTATGATTTTGAAAAGGATGGAATTTATTACAAGATTACATCTGATGTGGATAAAACGGTATCTGTAGTCAGCAATCCTGATGATATGTCAGCATATTCAGGAGTAATTACAATTCCGGAAACAGTCAGTTATACATATGGCACTTTTAGTGTGACATCAATCGCGAGTTCTGCTTTTTCTTATTGTAGCGGCCTTGTGGGTATAACAATTCCAAACAGTGTGACTGTGATTGAACAGGAAGCGTTCTATTATTGTGGTGGTCTTGAAAGCATTACTGTTCCCGGCAGTGTTACAAAAATTGCAGATAGGGCATTTGCATATTGCAGTAGCCTTAAAAGTCTCCTTATCCGTGATGGGGATATAACAATCGGGTTTGCTGCTTTTGCCGCTTGCAAGAGTCTTGAAAACGTTGTTGTTGAATGTAAAACAGTTCCAACAATTGATGCCGATGCCTTCTTGAATGTTAAAGCGACTCTTTATGTCCCTTATGGAACCAAAACTCAATACGAAACAGCTGACGGTTGGAAGACTTTCCCTGAAATTGTTGAGATGGATCCGGAAGTAGCTGTGACTGAAGTTGAAATATCTGTCAACGAATATGGTTGCGGGACATTCTGTTCAGAATATGCTCTTGATTTCAGTGAGGTTGCTAGTTTGAAGGCTTATAGTGCCATTGGTTTTAACTCAAGTACACAAGTGGTAACTCTTGCAAGGGTAAGTGCGACATTGGGTGGAACCGGTATATTTATAAAAGGTGCCCCCGGAAAGTACACCATACCCGTCATTGAGGAGTGCTGTGACCATACTTTGAACCTGCTGGTTGGTACACTTGAAAATACTACGGTAAACAGCACGGCCGGTGACTGTTCAAACTTCAAGTTTACAATAGCAGAGGATAATGACGCTCCAATGTTTTACCCATTTGAGGATGGTACGGAATTCAGCGCAGGAAAAGCTTACTTGCAGATTCCGACAGCTTGGGTTATCAGTAAGGAACAGAAGTCTGTAAACATACGCTTTGACGAGGGCGAAACAACCGGAATCGTGAATGCAAGAGGTGAGGGTGAAGATATTAGTACATCCTTCGACCTTCAGGGCCGTAAAGTCGATAACCCGACGAATGGTCTCTACATAGTGAATGGTAAAAAGTTCTTAGTCAAATAATAATAAAATTATGAGAAAAGAGTATATAACCCCGTCAATTTCTGTCATACTTATTGAGGTTGAACCGATGATGAATACAACTTCTGTTGAAACTGATGGTGCAAATGTCGGCAATAAACCCGTAGGTGGCAATACTCCTGATTTGTCGGGTGACCGTCGTGGCGGGTGGGGAAACTTATGGAACCAGGAATGACTCTTTTGCAAAGGTGAATCAGTGTTTGGCAATGTGTCATTTCACTATTTTTGCAAATACAAAAAGAAATACATAAACAAACAGTATATAAAATGAAACAGGAAAATGAAAAACAGACGGGATTGCCGGAAAATGCGTTCCGTCCTTTGAACGAGGGCGAGGAGTACAAGCCCTTGATGTCGCCCGACCAGAAGTACCCCGAGGTTAACTTCTGGTCAGTGTCGTGGGGTATTCTTATGGCCGTGCTCTTCTCGGCTGCGTCGGCTTATCTGGGTCTGAAGGTGGGCCAGGTGTTCGAGGCTGCAATCCCCATTGCAATCATCGCAGTAGGTATGTCTACTCTCGCAAAGCGCAAGGGCGCTCTCGGTGAGAATGTGATTATCCAGTCTATCGGTGCATGCTCGGGCGTGATTGTCGCAGGTGCTATCTTTACGTTGCCGGCGCTCTACATCCTGCAGGCGAAGTACCCCGAGATGACTGTGAACTTCATGCAGATGTTCATCAGCTCGCTGCTTGGCGGTATCTTGGGTATTCTGTTCCTCATTCCTTTCCGCAAGTACTTCGTTAAAGAGAAGCATGGCGAGTATCCTTTCCCTGAGGCTACTGCGAGTACACAGGTGCTTATCTCGGGTGAGAAGGGCGGTAGCCAGGCGAAGCCTCTGCTCATCGCAGGTCTCATCGGTGGTCTGTACGACTTCATTGTGGCTACTTTCGGCTGGTGGAACGAGAATGTGACAACACGTATAGTAGGCTGGGGCGAGCTCCTTGCCGACAAGGCAAAGATTGTCCTCAAGATAAATGTAGGTGCAGCTGTGCTTGGTCTCGGCTGTATCATCGGTCTCAAGTATGCAGTCATCATCTGCGTGGGCTCTTTGGCTGTGTGGCTGGTAATTATCCCGGGTATGTCGTTGCTCTTCGGTGACCAGGTGCTCAATGCATGGAATCCAGCCATAGTGCAGACCGTCAGCGAGATGTCTCCCGAGGTTATCTTCAAGGAGTATGCAAAGAGCATAGGTATCGGCGGTATCGCAATGGCGGGTGTCATAGGTATCTTCAGGTCTTGGGGTATAATAAAGAGCGCTGTTGGTCTTGCTTCACGTGAGATCGGTGGCAAGAAGGGTGGTGAGAATGTGGAGCGTACACAGAAGGACCTCTCTATGAAAGTGGTGCTCTTCGGCTCAATCTTCACTCTGTTGCTGGTGTTCGCATTCTTTGTGTTTGATGTCATGAGCGGCAACATCCTGCACAGTGTGGTTGCAGTGTTGCTTGTGGCTGTCATATCTTTCCTTTTCACTACAGTGGCTGCAAATGCAATCGCAATCGTGGGCTCGAACCCTGTATCGGGTATGACTCTCATGACTCTTATCCTTGCATCGGTTATCATGGTTGCAGTGGGTCTGAAGGGTTCATCGGGTATGGTTGCTGCGCTCATCATGGGTGGTGTGGTATGTACGGCACTCTCAATGGCGGGCGGTTTTATCACTGACCTCAAGATTGGTTACTGGCTCGGTAGCACTCCTGCAAAACAGCAGACATGGAAGTTCCTGGGTACATTGGTTTCTGCTGCTACCGTTGCAGGTGTAATCATGATTCTCAACAAGACATATGGCTTCACAAGCGGTGAGCTCGCTGCTCCCCAGGCAAATGCCATGGCGGCTGTTATCGACCCGTTGATGAACGGCGTGGGTGCTCCGTGGTTGCTCTATGGTATCGGTGCCGCTCTTGCTCTTGTACTCACATACTTCGGTGTTCCGGCCCTTCCTTTTGCTCTCGGTATGTTCATTCCGCTTGAGCTGAACCTTCCTCTTCTTGTGGGTGGTCTCATCAACTGGTATGTGACGACACGCAGCAAGGATGCTGCCATCAATGCAGAGCGTGGCGAGAAGTGTACACTGCTTGCATCGGGCTTCATCGCCGGTGGTGCGCTGATGGGTGTGCTCAGTGCCGGCCTCCGTTTCGGCGGCATCAACATGGTGAACGAGGAGTGGCTTGCCAACCCGATGAGCGAGGCTGTGGCTATCGTGGCTTATCTGTTGCTCATTGTATATCTTATCAAGGCAAGTATGAAGGTGAAAGCCTGATACAAAACAGTTCTGTAGCGATGACGAGGATTGAGGAGGAGAAAAGGACGGTTGAGAAGATGATACGTCTCTACTGTCGCAAGAGAGAGGGGAACAAGGAATTGTGTACCTCTTGCATGCAGTTGTTTGAGTATGCCCATATGAGGCTCTCGCGGTGCAAGTTCGGCAACGCCAAGAGTACCTGCCAGAAGTGTCCCGTCCATTGCTACAAACCGCAGATGCGCGAGAAGATGAGAGAGGTCATGCGTTGGGCAGGACCGCGTATGATTATCTATCATCCTGTCGATGCGGTAAAGCATATAATAAGGAATATATTGGTGTCCGATAAAACTTTTTTTAGAGAATAAAAAATAGGACTGGTTCCATTTGGAGGAATCAGTCCTTTTTGGTTATTTGGGTTTTACCACAAACTCTTATGATCATGGGCAAAAGTAGTCATTTCATCGGACAGCAATAAAAGTTTTTCAGTCAATGGAGGTTGATTATTAGTCGTTTATTCGTACTTTTGTACCACAAACCAAGACAACAGCACCGATATGGGTTACGAAAGCTTCATACTTACCGTCAACTCCTCGAGCATCATCATCTTGTTGGTGATGGCGATTGTCTTGCTCATTGCCACCCGTTTCCGTGGCGAGAACGCCTATGCGGCCACCATCATCGTGGTGCCTAACGTGCCGGTGTATCTTTACAA
>SUXN01000002.1 GCA_015060965.1 Bacteroidales bacterium
TTCCGAGATTTTCAGCGTAATGCGTTTATTATCAGTGCAGGATGCACTATTATTCCGATTTCGGTTGATTATTCCAGTGTTTATGTATCACTTTGTGTAGTGCTTTGTTCTGCACTGGTATTGTCTGGTTGCGCAAGCTGGAACAACACAGCCAAGGGTGGTGTAATCGGTGCTGCAGGTGGTGCGGCTCTGGGTGCTCTCATCGGTAAGATTGCAGGTAACACAGCCATCGGTGCTGCTGTAGGTACTGCTGTGGGTACAGGTGCGGGTGTAATCATCGGCAAGAGAATGGATAAGGCTGCTGCAGCTGCAGCAGAGCTTGAGAATGCTAAGGTTGAGACAATCAAGGATGCAAACGACCTTACAGCCGTTAAGGTTACTTTTAACTCAGGTCTTATGTTCGATACCAACAAGTATGACCTCAAGAACAATGCAAAGGCTGACCTCGCAGAGTTTGCTAAGATTCTCATCGAGTTCAACGATGCTGACGTTGCAGTATTCGGCCACACCGATTCTACAGGTTCAGACCAGATCAACGATCCTCTTTCTGTTAACCGTGCGAATTCTGTAGCAAACTACCTTCTTTCTGCAGGTGTTGCTCCCACACAGATCAAGAGTGTTGTAGGTAAGGGTTCTAAAGAGCCTATTGCTGATAACGGTACATCTGCCGGTCGTGCCGAGAACCGCCGCGTTGAGGTTTATCTCTATGCAAGCGAGGCTATGATCAATGCAGCTAACAATGGCGCATTGGAGTAATCCGATAATATGACAAAAAACAAGCTCCCAAGCGTCGCTTGGGAGCTTGTTTTTTTGTTATACGGTATTATTTTCTCTTCTTTATGTATCCGAAAGTCTTTATTCCCGTGTATTTTCTCCACAGGTTGACTTTCCTCTTCTGTGGTACACCGTGTCGGCGGATGTAATCGCGTGCGCCCTCAAGCATGCGTTTGGCTACCAGTCCGTCGTTGTACGGATCGTAGTTGGAGATGACCCATTTGCGCAGCTCCACATATTTGCTGCCTTGTACCTCCTCGTATGCATCACATAACTCCGATACCTCGTTTATATCTTTCCAGTATATGTTCTTTGCTGATGCACGGTATGTTATAACGGGTTTGTCCTTGAGCAGGAACTCGTATATGGTTGATGAGGTATCGCTTATCATGATATCGGCCATAAGCTGGTATTTCGCGACAGAAAAATCATCGGTCCATATGATATGCTCATGATTCTTTGCCAGTTCACGATATTCGTCGGCCCACTCTTGACGGGTCAGCGGATGAAGTTTGATTATCACTACCACATCTTTCTTCTCTGTAAGTTCCACAAGGGCCTCCTTCATCACCGGTAACGATGTGAGTGATGGAGAGAAGGTCGGGGCATAAAGTACAATCTTGCCTCTTTTGTGCTCGTCCAGGATTCCGGCTTTCTCCTCTTCAAAGTCGTGCTGGTGTTTCTTTACCCAGTCCTGACGCGGCCAACCGGTTTCGAGGACCTCGAAGTCTCCGTGCTTTTTTGCCAGTTCTTTGAATCCTGCTGTAAAGAACGGGCCTTGTGTGAAGTATGTGTCAAAGTAGTGCCTGATGACCCAGTGCCCTTTTTTCTCGCCTGCGTAACCGTGGAAAACCTGTATTTTGACTCCCGGCAGGTAATAGGGTACAATGTTTCCCGGGCAGAAGATGGCCTCGGGCGAGAAATCGTAGGCCTCCTGTATGCTGTTGCACCATTTAGCCTCGTCCTTGAACGGGAATTCTGTTATCTTCTTAGGGTGGACGTACCATAAGATCTCGTTGTTTCCCTCCTTCAACGCCTCTTCCTGTATCGGCATCAGGATGTCGAAGGCATATTTGTTTTCACAGAAAAGTAGTATTCTCATAAGTGTCAATGTTTACCAATCGTTATTTTATGCGTATGGCTCGTATGCCGCACTGCTTGCTTTTGCCTTTCTGGTAATCGAAAAGGGTAGTCGGGTCCATAATTACCTCACCTTTGGCGCTGGATGCGTGCATGAGGTGCAGTTTTCCGTCTTGCCAGAATGCAAATCCTACGTGTGACACATCAAGGCCTTTTATGGTTGTTACCAAGGCTATTATATCGCCGTCTTCAATATTTATTTTCCTCTTGCTCCCGTTTAGCGATTCTTTGGGAATATATGGTATGTCGATGTCACGGAACGGTTTTTCCAATTCTGCAATCCTTGCCTGCATTGAGGGGTTGTCCTTCAGCATTGAGTAGCTGTCGGGGTGAGTGCTCATGAAGTCAAGGTTGAGTCTGTTGTACCTGTACTTTGAGTCGGTTGTCACCTCCTCTACTGTGCCCCTTTCTTCATTGTCGGCAATCCACCAGCTGGTATAGTGCAGGCGGCTGGCGTATCCGGTTCTTTTGCCTTCGCGATAGCGTATCTTCTCGAGGTTGCGGCACACGGCTGCAAAAGTGTTTTCCTGTTCCTTTATACTCAATGTTATTGCAGTTACAAGTTCTACAAAGGTTGTACAGTCGAGCTTTGTGCAGCTGATGAAAAGAGGCTCGTAACTATCATTCTCCAACGTGCCGGCCACATATCTGCAGCCGATGAACTCCCCGGCAACGGCAAGGGCCAGCTCGCCGGTACTCTTGTGTTTATGGCAGGAGTGCCTCTGCAGTATCCGTTCAATTGTTATGCTGTCGTTTGACGTGTATATGATCTCCTGTGCCGTCGTGAGCAACGGCAATATGAATAGCAGCATAATTGTTGGCACCCGCTTCATCTTCAAATACATAATTTTTGTAAATATACTACAATATTCTTTTTTAATGCTTATCTTAGCCACAAAATAATCGGTTTTTGCAGTCGCTGTATGCTACGTAATATACTATTGACACTTTTTACACTGCTTGCCTTTTCGGGCAGCGCACAGTTTGTACATACGAACTCACAGGAAGTACGTTCACCGATGATGGAACTGAACGGCGAATGGGGCGTGCTTCCTGTGATGACGCTTGGAAGTGACGATGTTCTGCTGTTCTCGTTCGATGAGATGTCGCATACTTATCGCCGTTTTATCTATCGCATAACACATTGTGATGCTTCGTGGAATCCATCGGACATAAGCGAGATCGATTACATTGAAGGCTTCAACAATATGCCCATCGAAGAGTGGGAGAACTCTGTCAATACCACCCGGCTTTACACCCACTATAGCTTTACCTTGCCTAACGAGAATGTTTCCTTGCTGCTTTCGGGAAACTATAAGGTAGAGATATATGACGATGGGTCCGAGGATGAAGAACCTGTTATTGTCTATGGCTTCTCTGTCGTTGAACCACGCATATCAATAGATGCTTCTGTTAGTGGCGACACTGATGTGTCGCTTAATGCTGGTCAACAACAACTATCGTTTGTGCTGAATTATGGCAGCTACAGCATTCCGTCTCCCGCTACGGAAATAATCCCGGTTATCTACCAGAACCGCCGTCGCGACAATGCTGTCAGGGGTATCAAACCTACATATATGACAGGAAATTCGTTGGAATATGTGCATAACATTTCTCTGATCTTCAATGCGGGCAACGAATATCGCCGTTTTGAACTTAATGATCCCCGTACAGCGGGAATGAATGTCGAAGAAATTGCATTGTATGGCGACGAGTACCACGCTCTATTGTATATGGACAAGCAAAGACGTTCTCACTCCAATTATATTGATGAGAACGGACGTTACTATGTCAACACCCATGAGGGTTACGGTTCTCCAATAGAGGCCGATTATGCCTATGTCCATTTTGCATTGGATGTCCCTTACCGTGAAGGCGGTGACTATTATCTGTTGGGTGACTTGTGCAACAATATAATGACGCCGCTCAACAGGCTCGATTATGATGCAGAAGGAGGCTACTATCACACTACACAGTTGCTAAAACTGGGACTATATAACTATATGTATGTATGGGTTCCCTCGGGTGGTGCCGAGGTCGCGACGTATCCCGCCGAAGGTGATTTCTATGAAACAGAGAATGAGTACCATATTTATATCTACCATAGGGAATTCGGAGCACGTTACGATAAATTGATAGGTGTTTCTTCTGTCAATTACAAACTTGAACGTAACTGATATTTACGAGGAAAGACCGGCAAACGCCGGTCTTTCCTCGTAAATGGTGTTTTGTGGAATGATCAGAATTTGTCAACGATTCTCTGGATTTTCAACCATACGCCTTTCTTCTCGAAATGCATTATTCTTCCGATCTTCTGTAATGCGGCAAGGCACTTCCCATTCTTCCTGATCTGGTCACTTGCGCACTTGTACAGTATGAATGTTGCAATGAAACTCATTGCAAATACAATGTAGAACTGCAGGTCAATAGATGCTCCTGACTTGTATGCTATAAACCATGCTGCTATTACAAGCGCGTTGAGGAACAATATTGAAAGTGTTGTTCCTGTGTGCGAGAATCCCAAGTCAATGAACAGGTGGTGCAGATGTGTCTTGTCGGGGCTGAACGGTGATTTGCCGTGGATAATTCTCATCGTCATCACTCGTATAGTGTCGAATACCGGTATGGCAAATACGGCAAGTACGAAAGGTACAAGCCCTATGCCGTCTGTCACATACGGTGCGCAAGGCGATTTTGAGCTCAGAATACTGATGACGAACATTGACATCATGGTTCCGAATACCAATGTACCGCCGTCTCCGATGAACATTCTTGTGCGGTACCCGAAGACATTATGCAGGAAGAACGGTACAATGGCTCCGGCTGCCGATGCGGCAAGTATTGTCATGACAGTGTTGCCCGTTGCATTGAAAATTATGGCAAAAATGGATGACGCCATAAAACAATATCCTGATGAGAGTCCGTTGACACCGTCAATCAGGTTAATGGCGTTGATGATGCCCACTGTCGCAAATATTGTCAATGGAATTGATATCCAATTGGAGATTATGTCCACACCCCATAGTCCCCAGAAACAGTTTATGGAACTCCTGTTGATGTACATCAGCCACATCACAATAAGGATCTCTATGACAAACCTGATGGTTGGGGTGAGGTCCAGGATGTCATCGATTGTGCCGACATAAAGCATGACCAGCATCGCCGATATAAGCATGAATACACTCGGGCTGTTGAACATTATCTGGGAACTGCACAATCCGATTACGATGCCGAAGAAAACAGCGATACCTCCAATCACCGGAACAGGGCTTCGCTGAAGCTTGCGTACGTCGGGGTTGTCGACAAGGTCCTTCATTATGGCAATCTTCAGAATCTTGGGATGCACCCAAAGAGTTCCTATGAATGCCAATATTGCAGGTATTATTATTTGGAAAAAGTCTGCCATAATTGAAATTTATTTATACCGTCAATCGGTATTCTTGGGGTTGTAGACGCTTATGCCTGATGGCTGTTGGAGCTGTCTTTGATGCAAAAATAATAAAAATCTTGTTAACCTCTTGCCTGCAAAGTGAAAAATGTGTGGAACTGTATTTTTTTATATTAAAACCCTATAAATCTGTTTTAATCTCGTCGTGAAGTGATCTTTATATGGTTCTCGGTTTCTGCACGTCGGTATATTGCTGTTTTTTCTTTCTCTCTTACTTTGCGGTTAATCTTTTTTCACTATCTTCGCATCTGTTAAGACTGATTTCAATAACAAAACTGACACGATAATTGTTTTACTATCATTAGGATTTTATTATGGCAGGTTCAAATCATATAGTAATTATGGCCGGTGGCGCGGGAAACCGTCTGTGGCCGATGAGTACCGAAGAGACTCCAAAGCAGTTCGTAGATGTGCTTGGTTGTGGAAAATCTTTGCTTCAGCTTACCGTTGACCGTTTTGCAGGGATATGTCCCATTGAGAATGTCTGGGTGGTCACCTCCGCGAAATATGCATCGCTTGTCAAGGAGCAGTTGCCGATGCTGCCTGCCGAGAATATACTCAAGGAACCCTGCCGCCGTAATACGGCTCCCTGTATTGCATATGCTGCATGGAAGATAAAGAAACGTGACCCGTCGGCAAATATGGTGGTGACTCCAAGCGACCATTTTGTAGCCGATGTGCAGGAGTTCCGCAGGGTGATTGACTCGTCGCTCAATTTCGTCAACGGTTCAGATGCGATACTTACGATAGGTATCAAACCGACACGTCCCGAGGTCGGCTATGGCTATATCGAGGCCGTGCTCGGAAACTCCACGCTCTCCAACAAGGAGGTCTTCCGTGTGGATTCTTTCAAGGAAAAGCCCTCGTATGAGGTTGCCGAGGCTTATGTGGCAAAGAACAATTTCTATTGGAATGCAGGTATCTTCATCTGGAATGTGTCTACAATTGTGAATGCCTTCCGTGTGTACCAGTCGCCGATTGCTTCAATCTTTGAATACTTGATGCCGTATTTCTTTACTCCCGAGGAGCAGGAACAGGTGGATGCACGTTTCCCGGAGTGCCGCAATATATCGGTCGACTATGCGATCATGGAGCGTGCTGATGAGATATTCGTGTTTCCGGCAAGCTTCGGATGGAGTGATCTGGGTACATGGCTGTCGCTACATGACAATCTGCAGCAGGATATCAACAGGAATGTGGCAATTGGCGGTGATGTCCGCTTTGCCGACACGCGCAACTGCTTTGTCAGCACGCATGGAATGAAACGTGTCGTGGTGATAGGTATGGACAATTGTGTCATTGCCGAGAAGGACAACAACCTTCTTGTATGTAAGATGGGTGAGGAAAACAGGATAAAGGATATTACAGACTGAAAAACTGGTTCTATTATGATAAAAGACCTTCGGAGCGCGCTCCGAAGGTCTTTTATCATTTCTTGTTTACTTTGTCTATGAACTCCTGCGGCATCATGTTCGCATCGTACGATATGCCGAACAGCTTGAACAGCATGTCCGATTTCCCGTTAAGGGCATTTTCTACTGCCGGTTCAATCCTTTCTGGTTCGCCGGTCTTCCACAGGATGTATGCGATGTATGCGTCAATCTCTGTAGGGTCCTGGCTGAATGGACGTATGTAACGGAAGACCCGCAGCGCAAGTCTCAGGTGGTTGTGTTCTACAAGGTGTGTGCCCCAATCGTACATCTCTTCCTCAATGCTCCATTCCTTCTGCTCCAGGATGCTCATTTCCTTGAATGTGAGGTTCTCCTTGTCATGCAGTTCGTATAGGTGAGTGTCATGAAGCAGCAGTTGCTTCATGTTCTCGGGGTGCATCATTATCGCAATCGAGACAGCGTCCTCTGCGCGGGCATCCTCCCCCATGGTGTCAAGTATGACGGCTTTGTTTATTCTGGCAAGCATCATTTCTATGGTGCCTTCCGGCGCAATGTCTATTATACCCTTGAATGCATCTAACGATTCCTGTAGCTTGCCTTCATGGTAGAGTGACAATGCGATGTAGAACTGTGGCATCACCGACATGGGATATTTGCTGCTGAACCAACCGAACATCTCTTTTGCCTTGCAGTAGTCGCCGACGAAATAGTAACAGTATGCCTGCATCATGCGGGCATACTCAATCTCGTCATTGATGGTGCTTTCGTATTCGAAACACTCAAGGGCCTTGCCGTATCTGCCAATCATATAATATATGTGGCCCAATTGCTCCCAGTAGAATGTGGAGTAGGGATCTTCGTCGAGCAGTTTGTTGTATATGCCTATTGCCTCATTGGTCATCTGCATCTCGATATAACATTCGGCCTTTACCTCCAACAGCCCACGGTTGTCGGGCGTGTGTTTCAATGCCTGCTCGCAGATGAAGAGCGCGTCAAGCGCAAAACCGCAGTCGAGCAGTATCTCTAGGGCCTCGTAGATATTCTCCATGCCGGGCAGGTTCTTGTTGATGATGGCAAGGGCAATTTCCCTTGCTTTCTTGAAGTCTTTTAAAGCAAGCAGGATTTCGGCGTGGAGAATCATTGTCTCGTCATCACCTTTGTAACCTATTCCTTCGAATATTTCGAGTGCCCTTTTGGGCTCGCCCTTGCTGAGCATGAGCTTTATCTCCATCTTTGCATTCTCGGGCGCAGTAGGGTGTAGCTGGCGGGCTACGGTGAGGACCTCCTCGGCGTTGTCGCACTTATCCATGAAAAGGTAATACGAGAGCAGGTCCACAAGCTCTTCAATACCGAAATATGGAAATACGTTCATGGCTCTTGCCTGTTCGTATTTCTTGAGGAGCTCGCGGAACTCGGGCGTCTCGAAAAATCCTTTCTCGTAGTTCATGCGTTACGGCGTGTTGTGCTTCCCTGGGGGTTACTTGCCTTTGAGGGAAACGGTACGGTTGAATACGGGTTTGCCGGGTTTGCTGTCAGGGTCTACGTTGAAGTAGCCGATGCGCTGGAACTGCAGATAGCTCAAGTGCGGCAGGTCGGCAGCCCACTCTTCGATGTAAGCCTTGTCGTTTATGCGCAGAGAATCGGGGTTGAGGAAGGGACGCATGGCGTCAATGCCTCTTACACCGTTCTCTTTCTCATACTGCTTGATTGCGTCACGCGGGTTCTCGCATGTCCACAGACAGCTGTAGTCGCGTACTTCGCAAGGTACGCTGTGGGCACAACTTACCCAGTGCAGTGTCTTGCCTTTGATGCGGCGGTCTGCTCCCGGCATGCCGCTACGGCTTTCGGGGTCGTATGTGGCATGGATGCAGGTGATGTTGCCGTTCTCGTCCTTCTCGATGCATTTGGCAGGGTCCTCATCGCACTTGATTATGTATGCGTTCTTCAGACGCACCTCCTTGCCTGGACCCAAACGAAGGAACTTCTTTCCGCCATCCTCCATGAAGTCCTCGCGCTCAATGTAAAGCTCGCGAGAGAAACGTATGATGTGTGAATCGGAGTTTTCGTCCTCAGGGTTGTTTATTGCCATCATCTCCTCGACCTCTCCCTCGGGGTAGTTGTCGATGACCAGACGTACTGGGTCTACGACAGCACTCACACGCAGTGCGCGGGCATTGAGGTCCTCACGGCACGCAGCCTCCATCAGTTTGATGTCGTTGAGGGCGTCAAAGGTGGTGTAGCCTATCTTGTCTATGAAGTTGAGTATAGCCTGCGGACTGTAACCGCGACGGCGGATACCGCAGATTGTCGGCATACGGGGGTCGTCCCAACCGTTTACCACTCCCTCCTTGGTGAGGATGAGCAGGTTTCGCTTGCTCATGAGTGTGTAGTTGAGGTTCAGCTTGTTGAACTCATACTGGCGTGGACGGTTGTCCTGAATATCTCCTTCGTCGCCTTTCCACTCCTTTATCCATGTTACGAACAGGTCGTAAAGGTCGCGGTGAGGCACGAACTCCAATGTGCAGATAGAGTGTGTCACGCCCTCGAGGTAGTCGCTCTGTCCATGTGTGAAGTCGTACATCGGGTATGCGTTCCATTTGTTCCCTGTGCGCCAATGCGGCATGTTCAGTACACGGTACATGATAGGATCGCGGAAGTGCATGTTGGGGCTTGCCATATCTATCTTGGCACGGAGAATCATCTTGCCTGGCTCGACGTTTCCGCTGTTCATCTCGCGGAAAAGGCGCAGGCTCTCCTCGGCCGGACGGTCGCGGTAAGGGCTGTTCTGTCCCGGCTCGGTAGGTGTACCTTTCTGCTGTGCAATCTCCTCCGATGTCTGCTCGTCAATGTATGCACGGTCAGTCATTATACACCACTCGGCAAAATCCCATAGCTCCTGGAAATAGTCGCTGGCATAACATACCTTGCCCCACTCGAAACCGAGCCATTTGATGTCTTCCTCAATGGCACGTACGAACTCCATATCCTCCTTCTGTGGGTTGGTGTCATCAAAACGGAGGTTGCAAACACCGTTATATTTCTGTGCCATTCCAAAATCTATGGCAATGGCCTTTGCATGGCCTATGTGGAGATAACCGTTGGGTTCGGGTGGGAAACGTGTCTGCAGTTTTCCTCCGTTCTTGCCGTTGGCCAGGTCATCTACTATAATCTGCTCGATAAAGCTGATGCTTTTCTTCTCGCTCTTTTCAGTTTCGTTTGTTACGGTCATCTTATGTTGTATTATTTTTTTGTGTTCTGTTTGCTTCTGCAAAAATACTAAATATCTCCGGGAAAATCTAAAGATTTCCATAATTTATGGAACTCCTACAGGTGTGAGGTCAGTATGGTGATATTCCTGTTGTTGTCATATTTCTCAAACAGGACTTTTCGCCTCTCGGCAATCTCTTCCGTGCTTATCTCAGTTCTTGTCAGCCTGATGATAGCGTCGCGCATCTCAATGGGAGTGTTGGCAATGGTGCAAAGGGCATCGAGTCCGGTGCTCTCAATCATCTTGTCGTTTACTATGCAGTAACCGCCCTTGTATAGTGTACCGAGCAGTTTCAACTTTATTCCGGTTGCTTGGAATGTGGTAAGTATATTCACTGCCGCACCTGTAATTAGCCGTGTCATCTCATCGTTTGTGGGGTTCGCTATAATCTCTACATTTCCTGCTCTTTCTGCGGCTTCGTACAGACTTCCGGCAGGGGTGTTGCCGGCTATTATCCACTTTGTGCCTTCGGTTGCTACGGCAACTTCGTTTATCAGGAACAATGCGGCCTTGATGTTCTCGTCAACGCACAGGTTGCCGTTGTAAAGGATATATCCTCCTTTGCCGATATCTTCGGCAGCCACTTCGGATGAGAGGCCATTGTGGAAACAAGGCAGCAACTCAACTTTTGTTCCCGGGCAAATGCTCTCGAATGTCTTTTTTTCCTTGTCTGTTATCGTAAACAGAATGTCGGCGTCTTTCAGTTCTGGCTCATAGCGTTTTAGTTTCCATGATTCCATTATGAAGAACAACTTTTTGAACGGTGATGTTGATGCACGCGCAAGCTCCCTGTAGTATTCACTTTCTACGTTGTGTGTCCTTACAAACTTCTTTCTGCCTTTGAGCAGGGGGGATGACAATAGGGCTGTGGTATGTGCCCCTTCGAACAGGATAGGTGCGTCGTCCTTGATTAAATCTTTGAGCAATTCGTCCGATTTACGGCTGTTGACAATATATGGCGTGAATGAAAGGAGGCTGCGCAGGCCGGTCTTGCGTTTGTATGTGTATACCTCATCGGCGATTTCTTGCAGTTCGCTGCAATTCTCCCTTCCGTGGTAAGCGTATGAGTGCAAAACGACGTTGTATCCTGCGTCTTTAAGGGCTTTTGCCTTGTAGTATACGTCTATTACTCCTCCGCTGTCGGCAGGGTAGGGTACCTGGAATGAAACTATATGTATGCGCTTTGCTGCCATTGTACCATGCTTCTTTATTCTATGCAATATTATAAAAAAAACGCAAGAAACGCCTCTCTTGGGCGTGTTTTTCTTTGCGGTATCATTAAAATGATGTAATGGGTGAATATATAGGCGGTTTGATTTTGTTTTAGGCGGTAATTTTTGTACTTTTGCGGTAAGGCTTGCTGTGGTTTGACAGAGCAAGTCCACCTATTTGAAAATTTAAATTTTTATAATATGAAAACTGATATCCAGATTGCTCAGGAGACCAAGCTTGAGCGCATTGAGAATGTAGCTGCCCAGATCGGTATCGAGGCAAACGACCTCGAACATTATGGCAAGTATATTGCAAAGTTGCCTTTGAATCTCATCGGCGGGCAGAAAGGCAAACTGATTCTTGTGACTGCAATCACTGCAACAAAGGCCGGTATCGGCAAGACAACCGTTTCAATCGGTCTTGCGTTGGGTCTTAACAAGATTGGCAAGAAAGCTGTCGTTGCTTTGCGCGAGCCTTCACTCGGTCCCTGCTTCGGTATGAAGGGTGGTGCAGCCGGCGGCGGTTATGCACAGGTTCTCCCGATGGAGAAAATCAACCTCCACTTCACAGGTGACTTCCACGCGATTACATCAGCCCACAATATGATTTCGGCATTGCTCGACAACTATCTCTATCAGCATGCAAAAGAGGGTTTCGGTCTCAAGGAGATCCTGTGGCGTCGCGTGCTTGACGTGAACGACCGTTCATTGCGTCAGATAATCACGGGTGTAGGCCCTGCGACCAATGGTCTTGTCGAGCAGGCAGGTTTCGATATCACTCCAGCTTCGGAACTCATGGCAATCCTCTGCCTTGCAAGTGATGAGGCTGATCTCCGTCGTCGCATCGAGAATATCATGCTCGGTTACACATATGCAGGCGAGCCTTTCACTGTAAAGGACCTCGGTGTTGCCGGTTCTATCGTTGTGTTGCTCAAGGATGCTATCCAGCCTAACCTCGTGCAGACAACAGAGAACACTCCTGCAATTATCCACGGTGGTCCGTTCGCAAACATCGCCCACGGATGCAACTCACAGCTCGCTACAAAGATGGCCCTTGCCCACAGCGAATATACAATTACAGAGGCGGGCTTCGGTGCAGACCTCGGTGCTGAGAAATTCTACAATATCCTTTGCCGCAAGAGCGGTCTGCAGCCCGATGCAACAGTAATCGTTGCAACAGCGCAGGGTCTGAAGATGCACGGTGGTGTTGAACTGGACAAGATTAAGGAACCTGATATGGATGGTCTCCGCAACGGTCTTGCGAACCTCGACCGTCACGTTGCCAACCTCCGTTCTTTCGGTCAGTCTGTTGTTGTGGTATTCAACCGCTTTGCTACCGACACTGATGAGGAGATGGCATTGCTGCGTGAGCACTGCGAGAAGGAACTCGGCTTGCCGTTCGTAATCAATAATGCCTTTGCACAGGGTGGCGAGGGCGCTATGGAGATGGCTCAGATTGTTGTTGATACAATTGAGAACAATCCTTCAAAGAAACTCGAGTTCACATACAACGACGAGGACAGCATCCAGACAAAGATTGAGAAGGTTGCCAAGAATATCTACGGTGCAGCTTCTGTTACCTTTGCAAAGCCTGCACTTGACCGCATCAAGCTTGCCGAGAAATATGGCCTCGCGAAGTTCCCCGTATGTATTGCAAAGACACAGTTCTCTTTCAGCGCCGACGCCAAGCAGTACGGTGCCGTCAAGGGCTTCAACCTGCAGATACGTGACGTTGTCCTCAATGCAGGTGCCGAGATGATTGTTGCCATTGCCGGTGATATCATCCGTATGCCGGGCTTGCCAAAGGATCCACAGGCTAACCACATTGATTTCATCAATGGTGAAATAGTTGGATTGAGTTAAATAGGATGTCTTTATATAGGACAAAAAGACAAAAGAATACAAAAGTTTTCTTAAAACACGCTGCCTCGCATCAAGCGGGGCAGCGTGCACTAAAAGATACATGATTTATGGCACAACCATTGGCGGAACGTTTGCGTCCCACATCATTTGAAGGATACGTCGGTCAACAGCATCTCGTTGGAGAGGGAGCTGTGCTGCGCCGTATGATAGATTCTGGTAGAATCCTATCTTTTATCATGTGGGGCCCTCCTGGTACGGGCAAGACTACCATCGCAAAGATTATTGCACATCAGCTTAACCGTCCTTTCTACACTCTCAATGCTGTGTCATCTGGAGTCAAGGAGGTGCGCGAGGTCATTGACAAGGCCAAGAACTCGCCGCTGTTTGCGCGAGGCGGTGCTATCCTGTTCATCGACGAGATTCACCGTTTCAACAAGTCGCAGCAGGATTCCTTGTTGAGTGCGGTGGAGACAGGTACTGTCACTCTCATTGGAGCAACAACAGAGAATCCGTCGTTCGAGGTCATTCGCCCTCTGCTGTCACGTTGCCAGTTGTACGTGCTCAAGTCTCTTGAAGTGGATGACCTCATGAAACTGCTCAACTATGCCATAACGGCCGATGAGGCTCTGAAGAATCGTGGGGTGGAGCTTCGCGAGACGGCTGCCATGATGCGTTACAGCGGTGGCGACGCGCGTAAACTGCTCAATATCCTCGAGCTTGTTGTGGAGAGCGACCCCGATTCACCGGTTGTGATAACCGATGAGAAGGTGAAATTGTGTCTGCAACAGAATCCGCTTGCCTACGATAAGGACGGTGAAATGCATTATGATATAATCTCTGCTTTCATAAAGTCAATCCGCGGCAGTGATCCCGATGCGGCGCTCTATTGGCTTGCACGTATGATAGAGGGAGGGGAAGATCCTGCTTTCATTGCAAGGCGTCTGATAATCTCCGCCTCGGAGGATGTGGGGCTTGCCAATCCCAATGCCTTGTTGCTTGCCAATGCGGCATTTGATGCTGTTACCAAAATCGGTTGGCCCGAAGGACGTATTCCGCTTGCCGAGGCAACGGTATATCTTGCCACATCGCCCAAGAGCAATTCGGCTTATATGGGCATCAACAACGCGCTTGCAACAGTAAGGGAAACAGGCAACCTGCCCGTGCCGTTGCATCTGAGGAATGCTCCCACCAAACTTATGGCCGACCTGGGGTATTCCGATGGATATAAGTATTCCCACGATTATCCGGGGCATTTTGTCAAGCAGCAGTTCCTGCCGGATGGTGGCAAGGATTTCTCCTTCTGGATTCCGCAGGAGAATCCTGTCGAGGCCAAGAGTAAGGCGTGGATGAGACAGTGTTGGGGTGACGATAAACCATTCAGTAAGGGGTGACTAAAAAGTAAATTTCTGTGTTACGTTTGCCTTCAAAATCCTCATTTACGTTTAGTAAACTGCGGTTTTGAAGCCTGCACAAGCCTTGAACTTTGCTTTTTATTCACCCCCAACACAAAGAGGATGACTTTTGGGTCACCCTCTTTGTGGATGCGAAAGCATTGCTGTTGTTTATCCTAATCCTACAAGAATCCTCTTGAGCACTACTGTTGCCGATATCTCGCGGTTGGCGGCTTCGGGGATGACAAGCGAGCGCGGGCTTTCGATGATCTCGTCTGTCACAATCATGTTGCGGCGCACAGGCAGGCAATGCATGAAAAAGGCGTTGTCGGTCACAGCCATCTGACGTTCGCTTACTGTCCAGCTACGGTCAGTGCTCAATATCTTGCCATAGTTGTCACCTGTGTATGCCGACCAGTTCTTTGCATATATGAAATCGGCTCCCTCAAATGCTTTCATCTGGTCATATTCAACTCGTGCATTGCCCACAAATTCGGGATCAAGCTCATATCCTTTCGGGTGTGTAATCACAAATTCGTAATCTGTTGCGTTCATCCACTCTGCGAAAGAGTTTGGTACTGCCTGTGGCAGAGACTTTGGGTGGGGTGCCCAGGTCATTACAACTTTCGGACGAGATTTTGTCTTGTGCTCCTCAATGGTTATAAGGTCGGCAAAACTCTGCAAAGGGTGGCGGGTGGCTGCCTCCATTGAGAATACGGGGCGGCCGGAGTGTTTGATGAACTGGTTGAGGATGACTTCGTTGTAGTCATCTTCCTTGCTCTCGAAACGTGCAAAAGAACGTACTCCGATAACATCGCAATAACTGCCCATAACAGGAATGGCCTCAAGTATGTGTTCGGGCTTGTCGCCGTCCATTATTACACCGCGTTCGGTCTCCAGTTTCCAAGCTCCCTGGTTTATGTCTAATACAATCACGTTCATGCCAAGGTTGAGGGCTGCCTTCTGTGTGCTGAGCCTTGTGCGAAGGCTTGAATTGAAGAACACCATCATCAGGGTCTTGTTCCTGCCAAGCTCGCAGAATCTGTAGCGGTCGGCCTTTATTTCCAAAGCTTCTTTTACGGCGAGATCAAGGTTGCCGATATCTTTTACTGATATGAAATTTCTCATATTCTATGTTTTGTCATTTATTCATCTGTTTATCTTTCTCTTCCTCCTCCTTCTTCTTCTCAACATCTTCTGTCTCATTCTTTTTCTTTCTTTTCCACCATCTCCAGCTGTCAAAATCATGCTTGAACAGTATGCCTGCGCCTTGTGTGGTGAGGTTGGTCTTTGAGAAGTAACGGTCATTGGTCTTGCTGTATGCCTTGAGGTTGACATTGCCTTTAGGAGTAAGCAACCATTGCAACTCAAAGTCTCCAATGAAGTTGCTGTTGGCAATGGGGTTCTCCCTGTAACCGAAATTGCCGTTGATGAGCAGACGGTTGTTGAGCAGACGTCCTCGGAGCATACCTTCTACTTCCATTCGGTTCCAACCTTTTTCGCTTGACGAGAAGTTACCCGAGATGTCCCAGTTGTCGTTGTTGATGATCTGACCGAGCATATTGTTGAGCTGGCCCGACAGGGTGTTTGAGATTAGGGATTCCATTGCTGTTGAACTCTGGCTTTCGTTGCTGGTGTTGTTGTAGTCATATGTGTAGAACTTGCCCACGCCAAGGAGATATATGAACTGCATGTTTTTCTGTTCGGTTGTGCTTGCAACACTTGCCAACAACTCCTTCTCCTCTCCACTGCCTTCGGGAAGTTCAAGGTCAAAAGTGAGTGCAGGGTTTGCAAGTGTACCGCCGATGTCCATAAGGCAATTTACCTTGACGGTCTTGTTCTTTGCGGTCTCTGTGGTGAGGTCACTCAGCGATGCCGATGGTACAAGGTACTTTGTCTTCAGGTTGAGTGCCACTTTGAATGGGTCTCCGTCAAAAGAGAGGGTACTTCCCCTCTGTATATTGAATTCCTTGGGGAAAATGTCCTGGATGGTGAACTTGTATGTACCTCGGTCAAGGTTAAGCACTCCCTTCATTGAAAAACCGTTTTTCTCATCGTACAAGGCTGTGATAGGACCGTTGCCATAGAAATCGATGTAGTCTCCGGTTCTTATGTCGGTAAAGACTTTGACATGGAAATCATCCGTGACTTCAAGCCAGAACTCGAGGTTCAGCTTGCTGGTGACAAGGTCATAGGTGTTCTTTTTCTCTTCTCCTGTTGCCGTTGTGTAGGATATGCTCTTTTTGCTGCTGTCGACAAAGGAGACGAAACTGTTGTCCCTTGCTCCGCTTGCGGTGGTGGAGTTGTATACAAAGTTTGAGTTTGCTTCGCTACGTAGTCTTGCATTGAGCTGCAGGCCGCTTCCTTCGCTTATTATGCTTGCATTGCCGGTTGCGTATACGGAGCCGTAAAAAGGCATGCTTGAGAAATCATGAGTGTCATACACGAGCATTTTCTCCGCTTCAACGTCCAGATGGCAGGTCCATTTCTGGAAATTCTTGTGGGTGAGTCTGCCGTTGAGTGTACCATGATTCCCGTCCTTGTCTTTCAGGCCCAGATTCCTGAATTCAATGATTCCTGGGGACATGTAAATGGAGTCCTCCATGAAAGTATACCTGGTGTTGTTGGCCCTTACTCTGGTGCTGCAGTTCTTGTTGAAAGCGAGTGTTCCCTTGAGGTCGACACTTCTCCAACCTCCCAGGACGTAGGCTGTGCCGCTTGCCGTGCCGTTGATGTCGTCGATGAAAGCGCTGACCTTCTTGTTCAGGAAACCGAGGTTCAGCCTGTCGGCATCAATCTTGAGCATGATCGTGTCATGGGCCGGTGAGAGAAAGCCTTTGACTTTCGATGTCGTACCCCTGTCAGTTATGTCGCAGTCAAGTGATATTGTCTTGCTGTAGTCCATCCAGCTTATCTCCAGATCTCCGTCTCCCATGTGTGAGTGGTCGATGAGCATGCTGTCTATGCGGAAGTGTCCGT
This sequence comes from Bacteroidales bacterium, assembly GCA_015060965.1. Taxonomy (GTDB): domain Bacteria; phylum Bacteroidota; class Bacteroidia; order Bacteroidales; family Bacteroidaceae; genus HGM04593. The sequence continues at coordinate 17,466 of SUXN01000002.1, forward strand.
TGACATCAGGCCTATGGAGCAGACTTGTGAGGTGTGCACTGCCCGTGGCGCTGCCGCCGAAAAGCAGTGTGCGGAAGTTTACCAATCCCATTATGGTGGCTACATCCATATTGTTGAGGTAGACGTTGAGGCTGTCATCGATGAATTTTCCTGCAACACCTTCAATCTTCAGGCTTTGGTCGTGGCTGTATAGTCCCAGATCCTTTATAGTGATTTCTTCACTGTTGCCTAAGATCTCTCCGGGGGTTATGTGCCATGGTGTGCCGTCAAGGGTGAAACTGCTTGGTGAAACACTTGCTTCTACGCAAAGTTTGCCTCTCGCGTCACGTCCCAACATAGCATCCATACGTAGTGCGCCACAGGTGTTTTCCTTGTCAAGGATGCTGCTCCAGTCAACGAATGTGCTGATGGTGTCCGAGTCGATAGTGGAGTGTAACGCAATGATAAGGTCGTTGTCGCTGTTCTTGTAGTTGAATTCCTTCTTGTTCCTGGTTTGAGGCTTCAATATGTTGACGTCTAAAACAAATTCGTCTGCATTGGAGTTTCCCTTAAAATTGATGGCACGGTAAATAGAGTTCCCTACAGACACGTTGTTGAGTTCCATGTCGACTGCGGCACTGTTGTTGCTGTCAAAACAGAAGCCGCGTATAAACGATTTCTCGTTTATTGTTGCAGGCAGTGCAAACAGTCTGCTCAACAGCTTGCTGTCGATGATTTCCACACGGTAGAAATAGTCGTTCTTTGGCTTGCCTCCACGTCTCTTGATGTTGAGTGAGGGAATGTGCCTGTCTACAAGGTTTATGTAACTGTCCAACAGCCTTTCGGTGTTGAAGTATCCTATGATGTCTGCATTGAGGATGTCCGAGTTGATAGTAATACTTCTTTTATCCTCGGTATTGTCATCATAAAGGTGGACATTCCTTACTGTTGTGCTTTCTTTGCCGTCGTCAAAGACGAAATTGTGCAATTTGATGTTTGTCAGGCTTTTGCCGTTGTTCCGCATGTCAATCTCACTGTCGATATTGAACGAGAAATTGTGCTCTTCATGTTTGTACAGGTTGAGATTGTGTGGTATTATGGAGTCTACTTTAAGGTTGATGTTCACCTTGTTGCCGTGCCTGCTCTTGTTGTAGAGAAGGTCAATTCTGGCACTTATGTTTGTGTCTGCAGTAGTGATTGTTGCCTGTGAGTTTTTCTTGTCGGCATTTCCGTTGATGACAATCGGTGCGTATGTATAGTCCTTGAAATGTAACTCAGTAACTTCAAGGTCAAAGTCTGCGAGCATTCCTTTCCCCTTTATATTACCTTTGGACTTGCCTTTCAGATTGCATGTCCCCAGCTCTTTTTGAGAGAGAATGTTTCCTAAGTGCATCTCTTTGCCTGTTGCTGTTAGATAATAGTTTCCAGTGCTGTCGGCAACAATTGTAACTTGCAGTAGTCCATTGCTGCTGTTTATGTTTGCGTAGCCGTCTATGGTATCGCATGACAGGTAAAGTTTTCCGTCAATGTCAGTGTCTCCAAGTCTTGACGCAATGTCCTGTGGCGCCTTCTCGAAGAGTGATGCCGCTTTGTCTATTGTGTTTTCCAATGCGGTAAGACGGTCAAGTGTTATCTCTATTCCGCGTTTCTTGTCAAAAGGCAATGTCACTCTGGCTGTGCCTTCTACAGCAAGGCTGCCGTCGGTTGCTGCAATGAGAATGTTGCCTTTTGCCAAAGTGCTGTCAGCGTGTCCACGTATGTCAAACCTGAACTCGGGCAATCCTGTCGGCAGTTCAGGGAATATCGGGGCCAGGTCTTCCAGGGTGAGCCTGTCGCAATGGAGTTCACCGTCAAAGGCCATCGATTTCATGTCGCCGTTGCCGGTCAACACAATTGTGTCCGATGCAATAATGCTGCCTGGGAACTCCAACCCGAAATCGCTGAGCAACATCTTGTTGCCCCTTGCTGTTACCCTCGTCTTCAGTTTATGCAGTTCCAGACCGCTCTTCTCTTTTCCTTTGATGGAACGGATGTAGAGGTTCAGGTTCTCCTTGTTGAAATCCTTGAGCGAGATGTTGCTGGCAAACTCCTTTATTTCAATGTGGTCGGGATCGAATTTCCCGTTTTCGTGTGCTTCGCTCAATACATCGTATTTGAATTTGCCGTCATATATTATGAGCTGGTTTATGCGAATGTCGGTTTCTTTTTTCTCTTTGCTGTCACTGCTCAGGTTGTCGATGATGAACTGTATGTTGAGCGGGGAGCCGGGGAGTGTACGGTTGAGCCTTATGTCGGGAGCGGCAAAAGCCAGTGTGTTGAAGTAGAGTTTTCCTTTCAGCAGGTCCAACAGTTCTATGCTTGCTGCAGCCTCGTTTGCATATACGAGAGTGTCATGTTTCTCGTCAAGGACAAGCACATCGGTAAGGGTTATACCGTTAAGATTATCGACACGCAATTGTCCGATGCTTATGGGGATTTCAAGCTGCTGCTTCACGTTGTCCGATACAAAGACAGCAAGCCAACGCTGTACTGCGTCAAGCTTTGGAAGCTGTATTGCGGTGTAGACCAATGCAATGAGTACAGCAATTACAATTGATATGTATTTGAGAATCCTGATATGCCGTCCTGTTTTTACGGTGCCTTTGCCGGTGCAAAGGATACCTTGGTGTTTAATTGTGCGAAGATAATATTTTTTCCTTACATAATGCGATGCGCAAGGTTCTTTTTGCTTTGTTTTTGCGCTTGAAAATATTAACTTTGCGAAAATTTATTTTTTGGTGGATTTATGATTGAGACGGTTGTAGTTCTTTTGCTTTCGGTGTTTTTCTTCATAAGTGGCAAGGTCCGTTCCGATATAGTTGCACTTTGTGCGCTTGTCACCCTGATGGTACTTAATATCCTTACCCCGGAGGAGGCCCTTTCGGGCTTCTCCAACAATGTCATCATAATGATGATTGGCTTGTTTGTTGTGGGAGGTGCCATCTTCCAGACAGGTTTGGCAAAGATGATCAGTTCTAAACTGATGAAACTTGCCGGAAACAGCGAGACAAGGCTCTTCATCCTTGTGATGGTGGTAACTTCGCTGATGGGCGCTTTCGTGAGCAATACGGGTACAGTGGCCATTATGATACCCATTGTCGTGAGTATGGCAATGAGTGTGAAGATGAACCCGAGCCGTTTGCTTATGCCGCTTGCTTTCGCAAGCAGTATGAGCGGTATGATGACACTTATCGGTACCCCTCCCAACCTTGTGATAAACGAAGCCCTTATCAAGGAGGGATATCCCGGATTGGGATTCTTTACATTCCTGCCCGTGGGTGTCATCTGCATCCTTGTGGGTACGGTGCTGCTTCTGCCTTTGAGCAAGAAGTACCTCTCCAAACCCGGTGCTCTCAGCGGTGCGAGTGCCAGCAGCGGAAAGTCGCTGAAAGAACTTGTCAAGGAGTACGGTATTGCCAATAATCTGCACCGCCTTCAAGTAAATTCCAAGTCGTCGGTGGTAGGTAAGATGATTGGAGAACTCGATATCCGCAAAAGCTTCGGGCTCAATATAATAGAGGTCCGCCATATTGAACGCAACCAGCGTAACCTGTTGTCAAAGAATATGGTACAGCAGGCTGCGGATTCCGATACTATCCTGCGTGCTGATGATATCCTTTATGTTTCGGGTACAGAAGAGAGGGTCGCTGCATTTGCAAATCGTTATAATATAGAAATGGTGGCGGATGATGCATCAGACAGCAAGAGTGCCTTTGATTTCTATGATATCGGTGTTGCCGAGATTGTGGTCATGTCAACCTCTTCGGTGGTGAACAAGAGTATACGTGAGATAGAGTTCCGTACAAAATACAACGTGAGCGTACTCGGCATATGCCGCAAAAACAAATATATACTCCAGGGTATAGCCGATGAGACGATACATGTGGGTGATGTGCTTCTGGTGCAGGGCGCATGGAACAATATCGCGAATCTTGAGAAGGAAAGTACCGAGTGGATTGTGGTGGGTCGTCCTCTTGAAGAGGCTGCAAAGGTTACCCTCGACTATAAGGCGCCTGTTGCCGCTGTGATAATGGTTGCTATGGTGGCAGTCATGGTCTTTGACTTTATTCCCATTGCGCCTGTTACTGCGGTGATGATTGCCGGCCTGCTTATGGTACTTACCGGTTGCTTCAGGAATGTGGAGGCTGCCTACAAGACTATAAACTGGGAAAGCATCGTGCTTATTGCTGCAATGATGCCTATGTCGGTCGCTCTGCAGAAAACGGGCGTGTCGGCTCTTATTTCAGGCTCGCTGGTGTCATGTCTGGGCGGTTACAGCCCCATCCTGCTTATGGCCGGGATATATTTCACCACTTCCTTTATGACCATGTTTATTAGTAACACGGCAACGGCGGTGCTTATGGCCCCTATTGCAATGAGCAGTGCCGTGCAGGTGGGGGTGAATCCCGTACCGTTCCTCTTTGCCGTGACGCTTGGTGCGAGCCTCTGTTTTGCATCTCCCTTCTCGACGCCACCCAATGCTCTTGTGATGCCTGCCGGCCAGTATAAGTTCTCCGACTATGTGAAGGTGGGTTTGCCGTTGCAGATAATTTTGGGCATAGTGATGATTCTTGTGCTTCCGTTGCTCTTCCCGTTCTAAAAATAGTCTGCCAATATTGCTCGGTTTTTGAAGTAAAATGAGTAATTTTGTCACAAATTGATTGTTCTATGGATATATCAGAGGTACAGAGGGCAAAACAGCAGTTCGGGATTATAGGAAACGACCCGGTTCTGCTCAGGGCTATTGATACGGCCATACAGGTAGCGAAAACAGACCTTACCGTGCTCATTACAGGTGAGAGCGGTGTGGGTAAGGAGTTTTTCCCGAAAATAATACATACAAACAGTGTCCGCAAGCATGGTAAGTATATAGCTGTCAACTGCGGTGCCATACCCGAGGGTACAATAGATTCGGAACTCTTCGGACATATAAAGGGTGCTTTTACAGGTGCAGTAAGCGAGCGGAAGGGATATTTCAGCGAGGCCAACGGAGGAACAATCTTCCTTGATGAGGTTGCAGAGCTCCCTTTGCCCACTCAGGCGCGTCTGTTGCGTGTACTCGAGAACGGAGAGTTCCTGCGTGTGGGTTCATCCGAGGTCGAGAAGACCAATGTACGCATTGTGTGTGCTACAAACGTGAATCTTCCCGAGGCGATAGCCGAAGGACGTTTCCGTGAGGATCTGTATTACCGTTTGAGCACTGTGCCCATATCCGTTCCTCCTTTGCGCAAGAGAGGTGATGACGTAGTGCTCCTGTTCAAGAAGTTCTGTATAGATTTCGCGACAAAATACAATGTTCCAAGAGTGCAACTCGACGAAGGTGCGGTATCGGCTATAGTCAATTATTCATGGCCGGGCAATATCCGTCAGCTCAAGAATATTGCGGAACAGGTGTCTATCCTCGAACTGAACAGGGAGTTGAGTGCAGATGCAATGATGCGTTATCTGCCGCAGGAGAACATCGGTGGAAATCTTCCTATTCTGGCCGGACAGCGTGGCGGTGACCGCAAGAGCTTCGAGAGCGAGAGGGAAATCCTATATAGCGTGCTTTTCGATATGCGCCGTGACATAACGGAACTGAAAAAACAGATGGAGAGTCTGCGCGCCATGAACAAGGAGGCTGTTGAGCATATGCCGTTCTACACCGATGCACAAGAGATGCCGGTAGTCCAACATCAGCCGACATATCATCTGCAACCTCAGGTTACGCATTATGACCATGTCGCAAATGCCGAGGAGTATGTCGAGGAGGCTGTGTCGCTTGATGATGTTGAGAAGAGGGCTATCCTTGCTGCACTCGAAAGGAACAAAGGTAAGCGAAGGAATGCGGCAAAGGAACTGAATATCTCTGAACGTACATTGTACCGAAAAATAAAAGAATATGGAATTGAATAAGATCAGACGTCTGTTATATATTTTGCCGGTTTTTATGCTCATTGCCGGCTGTACAGTCAGTTACAAGTTTACAGGTGCATCAATTGATTACACCAAGGTAAAGACAATCTCCCTCGCGCAGTTCCAGAATCGGGCTGCATACCAGTGGGGTCCCATGGCTGCTATGTTCAATGAGGCGTTGAGCGATATGTTCGTGCAGCAGACAAAACTTGAGCAGGTGCGTCAGGGCGGTGATCTCCAGTTGGATGGTGAGATCACAGCATACGACCAGCTTAACAAGTCAATCTCTTCGGACGGTTACTCTGCTATGGTGCAGTTGAAAATGACCGTGAATGTGCGTTTTACAAACAATACAAACCACGAAGAGGATTTCGAGCGCACTTTCAGTGCTACACGTGACTTTGATGCGACACAGTCACTTGACTCTGTTCAGGAGGAACTTGTCTCACAGATGATAAAGGAGATTGTGGAGAGTATTTTCAATGCTGCTGTAGCCAACTGGTAATGGAAAACCTCTCGCATTACATAGCACACCCTGAGCGTCTCAACCGCGACACGTTGTACGAACTGCGACTGATTGTGGGCAAGTACCCCTATTTTGATGTGGCCCGCCTTCTGATGCTCAAGAACCTGTATCTGCTTCACGATATTGATTTCGGAAAGGAGATGCGCAAGGCTGCCGTGTACCTCAAGAGCCGTTGGCCTATATTTGAACTTATGGCAGGCTATGGGACGGCAAGCGTGATTGAGCAGGCTCCCGAGGATATCCCTGTTGACAGGACGATGTCGCTGATTGATGCCTTCCTTGAGACACTGCCGGCCGATTCGTTCTCGCTTGAGGCCGAAGGTGCAGCAGCAGTGGATTATGTATCGGCCTATCTCAAGGATAAGAAAGTCGACGACAAGTCTGTACCGGAATTGCGTGGACAGAGCTTGATAGATGACTTCCTTGCCGGTGACAATGAGAGGATTACCCTTGATTTGCGTGGTGAAAACGAGACAAATCTCCCGGTTGAGCCGGTGGCTGTTGAGGAGGCTCCTGCAGAGACATCGTTTTTTACTGAGACGCTGGCGAATATTTACATCAAACAGGGTAAATATGAGAAGGCACTTGAAATTATTAAACGATTATGTTTGGAATATCCGAATAAAAATCGTTACTTTGCAGACCAAATAAGATTTTTAGAAAAAATAATAAAACATATAAAAAAGAATTAGTATGTATTTGCTTTGTGTTATACTGATTGTGTTGGCTTCAGTGCTGATGTGTGGAATCGTTCTGATACAGAATTCAAAGGGTGGCGGCTTGGCTTCAGGCTTTGCTTCTTCAAACCAGATTATGGGTGTTAGAAAGACTACAGACTTCCTTGAGAAGGCTACTTGGTCTCTTGCTGCTTTGATGGTTGTAATCAGTGTTATCGCGGCACACGCACTTCCTTCAGAGACTGCGGCAGTGGATATCAATCCTACTAAGATTGAGAACACAGTAGGTGCCGAGCTCCCTGCAGTTGAGGCTCCTGTTGCAGAAGAGGCTGCACAGTAATTATACAGTACAGCTGTATAAGATAGCATAAGCGGATCCGTCAGGGTCCGCTTTATTGTTGTCTCTTTATACGGACCGGATGTGACTCTTGTTCTCCATGATGTTATAATATAGTTCATCCCGACCTTTGGGCCGGGATGAACTATATTATGTGAAAGGATTTACTTCTGCTCCTTCTCAATCTCCTCTTCAACAAGGTGAATCTTCTGCAGAATGACCTGCGCATCCTGTTTGAGCTTGTCAACTTTCTGACGCATGACATCTACAAGGCTTGCACCCTTCTTGTTCGATACGCTCAAGAAACCGATGTTGTTCTCATATGTCGCAATCTCGTTCTTGAGTGCCTCATACTGGCGTATGAGGTGGTCGCGCTCACGCTGCAGACTGTTGCCTCCCTTGCCTATGTTGTTGCGGAAGTTGTTGAGTCTGCGCTCGTTGGCATCAAGATGCAGTTTTTCATAAAGGGCATTGAGTACTTGCTTGTATTCCTTGTATACCTTGTCCTTCTCCTTGAACGGAACAAAACCTATGGCGTTCCACTTTGCTGTGAGTGCCGATATCTCTCTTGTCTGCTCATCGGCCGGCATGGTGGTGTCAATGCCTTTGAGAGCCTCTATTACCTCACGTTTCTGCTTGAGGTTTTCCTGTTCAACGCTGCGCTGTGAAGAATTCGCTGCGTTGCGGCGCTCAAAGAATGTGTCGCAAGCTGTGACAAAACGTTTCCATAGTGCTTCGGAGTACTTCTGTGGTACAGGGCCAATCTCCTTCCACTCCTTCTGTATCTTTGTGAGCTTGTCGGCTGTGGCTTTCCACTCTTCGCTCTCCATCAGCTGCTCTGCCAGTTCGCAAAGGGCCTTCTTGCGCTCGAGATTGTTTGTGAGTGCATTCTTTGCCTCCTTGAAGAACTCGCTCTTCTGCTTGAAGAATTCGTCGCACGCAGCACGGAAACGCTCGAATATCTTCAGGTTCATCTTCTGTGGAGCAAATCCGATCTCTTTCCACTGCGCCTGAAGCTGGAGAATCTGTTCCGTTGCATTGTTCCATGCCTGATAGCTTGTGAGTGCGCCGCTGTTGATAGCTTCGATTTGCTCGCATATTGCGGCCTTCTTGTCAAGGTTCTCCTTCTCCTGCTCTTTCTTTGCCTCAAAGTGCTCCTGATGGCGGCGGTTGACGATGGTTGATGCTGCCTTGAAGCGTGTCCATATCTCCTCGCGCAACTCGGGTGATACCGGGCCGGTCTCACGGAACTCGTTGTGCAGTTGCTGGAGTTGGCGGAATGCGTTGATGACATCGGTCTCGTTCTCTAAGGCCTCGGCCGATTCGCACAGTCTTGTCTTTATCTCAAGGTTCTTCTTGAAATCGTATTCACGGAACTCGTGGTTTATCTTCAAAACGTCATAGAACTGTTCCACAAGCAGCTGGTACTGTTTCCATAGTGAAGTGACATTCTCTTGAGGAATATTCCTGATCTCTTTCCATTCTGTCTGCAGGGCCTTGAACTCATTCACTTCCGGAGTTCCCTGACTTGCTTTCTCAACCAGTGTCTGCAGTTTCTCCAGCAGTGCTTCCTTCTTTGCCAGGTTTGCTTTCATCTCCTGCTCCTGTGCGGCAATCCAGGCGTTGCGTTTTGCTTTGATCTGCGCCATAGCCTCTTTGAAAGGCTCTTCAAGCTCGTCGGCAGTGGGAACGAAGAGGGATACCTCGCCGCCCTGTGCCACGAATTCCTGCTGGGCGGTCTCAATCTCAGCTGTACGCATGCGGTAGAACTGTACTTTAAGGCTCTCGGTTTCTGCCTTGCAGTTGAGTACGTCGTCGCTTTCGGCAATTGCCTTCAAGCGTTCGATGATCTCCTGACGGTCGGCCGGTCTTGAGTCTGCGTTGTCACTCTCACCCTCTGCTGCTGCAGGGGCTTCTACTACTGTTTCCTCAACAGGTTGTTCGTGGCTCAACTCGGTCATAGCGGCATTGTCAGCCTGTTCAGGGGTGTTCACGATGTTCTGCTCGTTTGGCAATGCATCGGGGTTCAATGTTTCACTCATCTGCTTAAGATTTTAAGGTTACTGCAAATGCCGGGCTCATTTCATGACATTCTTATGTCGTTGGCATATGCATTATTCTGCGAATATAAAAAATAAATTTGATTATAAAGCAATTGATACAAAAAGTTTTTCTCTTGCCTGCCGGCGCATACAAGAATGTATACAAAAAATGCCGTGCAATTGCTTGCACGGCAATAATATACAATTGAGTCTGCTTTACTTTATTTTACAATGCATTTTACACCGTTGATGATGTAGAGGCCTTTGGTGAGAGCCTTCACCTTTGCGGCATCTGTTGTCTCAAGGACTTTTATACCTGCAGTGTTGTAAACTGTCCAGCTGTTTACGTCAGTGCCAAGAATCTCCTCAATGCCGGTGTCATTCTGTACTGTGTATTTGAGTGTCACACCCTCTATGGCTTTGTTGTTTGCATCAATAAAATAGCCAGTAGGAACCTCGAGGACATATGTTCCGTTTGCAGTTACTGGATCAACAGCCTTGATTGCACCCTGTGTCATGGTCTTTACGCCGTCCTCCGGTCTTGTGCTGTACTCAACCGGTATAAGCTCTGTTGTGCCTTCAAGGTACAGGCGTGGCTGAAGTGTCTCGTCCTCTGATGCGTTCATATAGTAGCTGAAAGTGAATACGACGCTTGTCAGTTCCTCGAGGACTGAACCGTCGGCTGGGTCGACATTGTCGATTGTAGCAGCCGGTGCATCACCCACAAGGTCATATGATACCAATGTCTTCTTTCCGTATTTTGTAGGGATTGGAATAGACATGTTCATACCGTTGGGGTTCAGCAATATGTCGCCTGTGAAATTGATGTTGAGGTTCACATTGTTTGTTGTAGTAAGCTCTTTTTTTGCAGTCAAGGTAAGTGTTGTGCTGTTTGTCTGCTCGACTGTGAATGTTGTCACTGCACCCTCTGATGTTACCTTGAGGTTGCTTGCCTTGATACCCTCGTCACATGTCACGATAACCTCTGTCAGTTTCTCGAGCACTGTTCCTTGCGCAGGTGTTACAGTGAATGTCGGGTACTCACGCTGCATGTAGAGCATAGGAAGAATGTGGGTCTCGTTTGTTTCGCTCGGGAGGAAACATCCGAATGTCTGTGACTCTGTGGAGAAACAGATTATATATCCGGCTGCATTCTTTATGAATGCAATACCATCGGCATCGTCGACCGATACATCCCATGCTGCATCCTTTCCCGGCAACTCATTGGTGAATGCGAAACCGTTGCCTTTCTGGATGATGTAACGGCCGTCGTAATTCTTGATGGCGTATCCACCGTCTGTCGCTGTGAACGTAAAGCCGTTACACTCTGTAGTCTCGATGTAGTTTCCGCTTGGAATTGTCGCACCGTTTGTGAGAAGATTGCCCTCGGCATCTTTTGCGAAGAAATAGTTCGCTACGCTGTCTGCAGCAAAGAGTGCATAGTTCTTGTCTGCTGTAATCTCCAGAGTAGGAATATATGGCATTGTGCGTGATACGATATATGTTGCCTCTGCTGTCTCGCTCTTGTATACAGCATCGCCATCAACTTTTACTGCAATAGCCTTGATGGTTGTGGTCTCTGTGAGCTTGGGGTACATTACCCAGTATTTGCTGCACTTTGTGGTTCCTGTGTCGTTGGTGTAGTCCTCGTAGCTTGGCTCAGTACCGTCAAGTGTATAGTAGAGCACAGCTGTCTGGTCTGTTGTCTCGGCTGTTACTGTCACCTCATCGGCATATATGCCGACAGGGGTCTTGAATTCCGGCGCAGGAACTGTCACCATGCTTGCGTCAAGTGTATATTCAATGCTGATGCCGCTTACGTAGTATGCCTTTGCTGTAGCCTCCCATTTGATTGTGATGTCACCTTTTGCTCCGTTGCAGTCAAATGTGTATGCTGCGTCTGATGTACCGAGTGCATAGGACTCTGACATCTGGTTACCAACTGTAATGGTAAGCTTTGCATCACCGCCGTTCGCCATGCTGCTGTTGACTGTAATGCTTTTTACTGTACAGGTTGACAATGCTGATGTGGTCAAACTGTAAGATGGGTTTGGGTTGCTGCCGCTGCCAATCTGGATACCTTTGCCATTGGCATTCCAACCGATGCTTGTTGCAGATGACGCGTTCCACTCGATGTCGCTCAAGACTACGGTGCCGCCGTCTGCTGTCAACTGACCCTCCTCGAAAGTGTGGGTATAAGTCTCGGCATTACTTGTCGCTGCCATAAAAACAAGGCAGAAAAGTGAAAGTAGAAATTTCTTCATATAACTCTTTTTTAGGTTTTCTTTAAAAGACTCTGTTTCCAAGTTGCAAAGTTAAGTATTTCCCCTGATTTGATGAAATAACATCCTGTTTTGTATATATGTTTAACATATGTTACTCAATATATTATAGCAAAACTTGCGGGAAAATCCGCAAGTTTTGCTATAAGGTGTATTCAATCTTTTTCGTGTATGATTTTCTTTAACATTTCAATCAAATCGTCGATATTGAATTCAGTGCCTATGATTTCTCCTTCTTTCGCTCCGTTAGGCAGCAATATGAGATAGGTGGGGAATATCTGTACATTGTATTTCTCTGCAATAGCAGGACCTTCTCCTTCGTCCATGTCCACCATTATGGGTACGAAACGCTCATTTATGAATTTGCCGAGTTTCTCTTGTGGAAATGTCTCTCGTTCCATCTTACGGCAGGGACCACAGGTCTTGGTATGGCAGTCCACGAGTACATATTTGCCGTCATTCTTTGCCTTCTCAAGAGCCTTCTCAAGGGTGAGGTCGTAGAACACTGTTCCGGGTTCTTGGGTAAGAGCCTTTACGTATTCGGCCTGTACTGCCGGTGTCTCTACTGTCGGACTCTCTGCTCCCTGCTCTTCTTTTACCGTGCTGTTTGTGTTTGCACATGAACACATTGCCATAATCATCAATGTGCAGATTATCTTACCTTTTTTCATCTTATTTGTTGATTGTATTCATTATTATCTCATCCAGGCCTTCTCCTGCGGGCGGAGCATAGGCTGTAACAATGTTTCCCTCCTTGTCTATCACCATATACCTTGGTATTCCTGATATATGGTAGTCGCTCTCGAATTGTGACTCCTCGGAGCACTCCGGTGTAAGGTTCAACAGGTTCCACATCTTACGCTTTTCAATGGCCGCAAGCCATGAATCCCTTACTTCCTTGCGGTCAATGGAGACTGTCAGGAATATGATCTCCTCATTTCCTTTGTATTTTTCGCTGAGTGCAATGAAGTCCGGCATCTTTGCCAGGCAACTGCTGCACCACGTCGCCCAAATGTCAATGACAATCACTTTGCCGCGGAACTGGGCGAATGTATACTCCTTGCCGTTGGCATCCTTCAGGGGTGGGGTAGGGGCCGGTTCGCCGGGCATTGTCCCTTTGTGCTGGTCAAAAAGGTCGAGAATCTCCTTTTTCAATCTGCTTGGCTTTACGTTCTGCTCTATAATCGGACGTATAGCATACAATTCTTCGCTACAACCGCCATTGCCTATGGGGTATTTCAGCTTTTTCATGTAGGCTATGTGTAATGCTTCGTTATTGCTTGAGAATACCTCGCGGAGTTTTCTGTAGTCGTTCCCGTTCATGCTTCGTGGAAAATAGAATACCGTTATGGTTATTCCGTCGCGCGAATCCTCAAAACTGCTACCTTCCTGCATGAACTTCAACGTAAAGTAGTGGTCGACAAAGCGTGCTGTATCGCGCTCAATCATAAAGGATTTTACAATCTCGTTGTCAAGATTGATATCGCTTATCAGTTGCGGCAGCTTTGAGATGTCATCGTTCTTACCCCTGCATTTGAACATGTATTCACCGCTGTGCCATATATATTGGCACAGGTTCGCAGTCCTGCCACAGGTGTCTTTCTCGGCCAATTGTTCTCCTATGGCTGTGAAATTGTCAACAAGTTCCTGGGCTGTCTTGAACTCTTTCTGCCACAACGTGTCTACATGCTCGGGCGATGTTTGTGGTATGTTATGGTCTGTAGCTCCGGAACAGGCAACACTCAATAGCAGTGTCGCAAACAATGTTGTAATTGCTGTGTACCTCATATGACCTTACTGCTTGTTTGCGCCTTTGGCTATTCCAACCAGATTGATACCGTATTCATCAAGCAGATGATTTACAACAATGTTGTATTTCTCCTTTATCATAGGGTATTTTGCCGCAGGATAACGCGCCTCGAACTCCTCCGGTGTCAGCCACATCGCATTCTTGATATATGTGGTAAAGAGATTGTAGTGGGGGTATTTGTCCTTTTCCCAGTAGTAACAGCTTGTCTCGTTGGCATAGTCGGGTACCCATACCTGCTTCTGCACGCCAGTTCCGAAGTTGTCGTTTATCATATCAACAAATCCCAATTTGTACTTGTAGTTTGTCTTGGTTGGGTCTACATTATTCATCTTCTTGTCGGTAGAGAAATCAAAGCCATCCCAAAATTCATCAGGCGAGTCTATCTCTCCCTTCTCTATCGCGTTGTAGATAGCCTGTATCATGAACATACAACGCTGCTGGCGCAATGAATATTCCGCATCACCGCCATTGATGACCTCATCCTTGAAGCTGATAGCCCAATTGTCGAAGTTGCCCAGTTTGATTGACTTGAACGGGTCGGTGTTTGTGCCACCAACTTCCCCGCTCTCCTCACCGAAATCACGTGGCTCGGTCCTGAGGTTATGTATCATATATATCTTTACGGGGAACGTTGTCTGTGCAAATTCCTTGCTTATATTGGGGAATATGTAACTGTAAAAAAAGTCTACATAGAACGGGAGATGTCTCTCGGGCAAGTTCCACGCCGGGTCGTCGCGTTCCTCGTCATAGCCACCTACATATATGTCACCGGTTCCTGCCGAAACCCAGTCTCGGTTAAGGTCCTCCTCGGTGATATCCTTGTAAAGGAGATACACGCCATATTCGTTCTTTATGTCGTTTATGATTGAGTCGTATTCGCTGTTTCCTTGTGGGAAGCCACCTCGGATAGGGGAGTAGTTGCCCGATGGTGTCAGGTCATCCTCGCTGCTGCACGCATTGAAAAACGCGACCGTAGCCAAAATGATAATTGCGCTTTTTATGAATCTTTTCATAACTTTTGCTTATTGTTGTTTTCTGTCTTATTCTACTATTGGAGTACGTTTGTCCGGCAATTCATTCTGCTCGAGGCTTGAGTTCATCTGCAATGCCTCATCGGGAATGGGTACGGTGTAGAGCAGGTCGTTCTCTTCGATACGGAATGTGCTTGTACTCTCTGCGTTGTCATGCCATTTGTGTGTGAATGATGGCATTCCCCAACGTCTGAGGTCAAACCAGCGGTGTCCCTCGAAGCAGAGCTCGCGTCGGCGCTCGTCGCGTACGAAGTCGATGAGTTCTTCCTGAGTCGCAAACTCCTCGTCCTCAAAGTCCTCCGGGTCAAAACGTTTGCTGCGCAGAGTGTTGAGGGTTGACGTCGCTTCACCCATACCTTCGCCACCGATCATCGCTTTTGCCTCGGCATAGTTGAGGTATGCCTCTGACAAGCGCAGACAGCGTCCGAATACACCTACGGCATTCTGTGGCAGGTAATATGTGGTTCCTACGTTTACCTTGCCGAAAGCCATAGGCATCAGTTCTCCGCTACTGCCTTTGGGGGCTCTGACGATGTATCTGTTCAGACGCAAGTCGTAGTCGACATAGGTATTGAGCAACTCCTCCGATGCCTGAAAGTATGCGTGCATCTTGTTGCCTGTGGTAGAGTTTGTGCTGTTGGCACCCTCGTATGTCCATTCGAACATGTCCTGGACGTTGCCATACGGCCAGATTGTCTCCGAAGATGAGTATGTCGGGTAAACCATGTATGTACGTACGGTCTCGCCGGCATCATTCTTGCCGTTGAGAGGTATGTTGTTGAGGTCCTCAAGCTTGAAGTTCGGGTTCTCCATTACAAGCTTTGCGTAATGAGCCGCCTTCTCCCAGTTCTCCATGTAGAGGTAGGTTCTTGAAAGCGTAAGCTGTACCATAGGCAGACTGGTGCGGAAATTGTCATTCCACTGCTCACCCTGCGGCAGTGACAGGTATATCTCTTCTGCTGTGTGCAGGTCGGTGAGAATCTGTTCATATACCTCGGCAACCGTCTTTCTCTTCAGATAGTCTTCGCTCTCCTCGATGCCGCTGTTCAGCTTGAGCGGAACGCCAAGGGCTTCGGGGTTGTAGCTGTATGGCTGTCCGAAGATGTTCACAAGGTTCAGGTAATAGAAACCGCGTAGGGCAAGTGCCTGTGCCTTAACCTTGTTTATGTTCTCTTCGGTGTCCCTTACGTTAGGGATGTAGTCCAATACTGCATTCGCACCGAGAATTACCTCGTAGTAGCTCTCATATACATTTATGTGTCCTGCTCCGGCCTCTTCCATCATCTTGAACATGTCGGGTTGCCAAGAGAAACTTGCAAGGTAGAGGTTGCCGTCGAACCCATCGTTAGGGACCTGATATGGTGCAGCCTCAATGTCATCGTCAAGCAATCCGAGGAAAATGTTGAACCCCTCCATGTCGTTTCGCTGGTATGCCTCACCTAAGAGAAGTTCGTTCAATGAGGTGGCATCCTCGGGGACAAACTCGCTCTCAGAATCGGGCTCAAGGAAATCGCCGCAGGCTGTGAATGAGAGCGCTGCCAATATTGTGAGTATATTGTATTTAAGTTTCATAGTCCAAATTATTTAAAGTCCAAGACTCAAACCTATAGAATAGATTCTCGGCTGTATGCTGTAGCCCAACTCGGGGTCATAGCCTTTCCAGTCGTCGCTCGCAATCACGAACAGGTTGTTTATGTTCGCGCTGAGCTGTATGCGTGAAAGGCCTATCTTCTGGCAGAATGTGCGTGGTACACTGTATGACAATGACAACTGTGTACAACGCAGGAATGATGCACTGGCTACCCTCACGTCAGACTGCGCCCACATTGAGTAGATGTTGTCATACAGACCGTTTGGCAGATTCAGGTTGTAGAGGTCCCGTACTGATGTGTACAGGCCGGGAATGTTTGTATGTGCCTCATCGCCAGGCTCTTTCCAACGGTCGTTCAGCTCTTTGGAGAGGTTGCTGAAGATGTCCGGCATCTTGCCGTATGTGAATGTAGAGTAGGGGTTGGGCAGGCGCTTCTTGGCTCCTAATGCAACCGCAAAGTCCATTCCTATGTTGAAGTTCTTCCAACGCAGACGTGTGTTGAAACCGCCCGAGAAATCCGGCTCGCTCGGTCCCGAGTAGACAAGGAATGTCGTCGGGTCTACACTGCCGTTGCCCTCCACTGCGTCATAGGTGGCATTCTCGAATGTGGGATAACCGTTCTTGCCGTCAAGTCCGGTGAACTTGTATGACCAGAACGCTGATAGCGGATAACCCTTCTTGAGCGGGCGGTCACTGCTGCCGTTGAGAAAGTCGGTGTGTGTCAGTTCATCGGCCTTTGCTGTGCGGTCATCGCTTGACGACTCGTTCCAGTTCTTGCCGGCATTGACACCGATGGTCCACGCGATGTCGTTGGTACGTATCGGGGTGAAGTTGAGCGTAACCTCAAGACCGCTGTTGCTGATGAGACCACCGTTCAAAGGCATTGTCGCCATACCGTACTCCTGTGCAATGTCTTGTCTTATAATGGCATTGGAGTTACGGCGATAATACTCGAAGTTCATTGTAATACCGAACAGGGCAAGGTCAACGCCAAGGTTGAGTGACTTTGTGCGCTCCCACTTGAGCTGCTTGTTGGGCAAGCTCGAGATGGAAAGGTAATATTCGTTGTAGCTCTGCAGGAGTCCCTGATAGCGTACAATCATCTCCGGGCTCAATGTGTTCACCACATTACCCTGGATACCGTATGATGCACGCAGGTTCAGCTGGTCGAGCCAGTGTACATGTTCCATCATGAACGGTTCCTGTGCGATCTTCCATGATGCACCGAATGACCATGTGGGGTCGAACTGCTTGTTCACGTCCTGACCGAAACGGTTCGATGCATCGGAACGCACGTTGACGTTGATGACGTAACGGTTCTTGAACGCGTAGGCAACTGTTGCAAAGAACGACATATAGTTTGTTGTGGTCGACATCTTGTTCCATGCTCCGTTGTAGAGCTGTGCGAGTGCTCCCCAACCGATGGTTACATCGCTGCCGATGGGCTTGAAGTTCTCGGGCAGGGTAGGTGACACAAGGATTGAACCGCGCTCTGGTACATAACCCCAAACCGTGTTACCCTCACTTGTGCTTTCGCTTGAACGAATCTCCATACCCAACATTGCGTTCAGGCGGTGGTTCTCGTTGAACTCCTTGCTGAACAGCAGACGGTGGGATGTGCTGTAAGACACACCCTGTGAATTGGCCTGGTTGAGCACACCGCCGTATGGCATCAGGGCGGCGTTGAAACGGTCCGAGCCGGCTTTCTCCGTGCCGTAGGCGTATCCGCGGTAGAGCTGTTCAACCCTTGAGGTTTTCTCGCCGGCATAGCTCTCGCTCTTGTTGTTTGTCACTGACATGCTGGCTGTACCCTGATAGGTGAGCCACTTGAGAATCTTGTACGATACGTTTATCGACGCGTTGAAGTTTGTTCCGCGGTTGAACGAGAAACTGTTCTCCATCTCGTTGAATATGTTGTATGAGTACTGGTTCTTGCCTCCAAGCAACGTGTTGTACTGGTATGTGTAATACTTCGAGTAGAATGCGCGGTCGCCGTTCTCTTCGAATGCGGGTATGGCACGGCTGGTGTTCATCGCGTATGTGTAGGGGTTCACGCCTGCACCGTAACCGTCGGCGTCGCGTACACTACCGTTTAATTGTGCATTGATGCTAAGCTTCTCGTTGATGTTGCTGTTGATGCTCAGACGTGCGGTAATCTGGTCGTTCTCGTTGCCGACCTCATATCCCTTGTTGTTCTGGTAGCCAACGGATGCATTGTAGGTGTACTTGTCAGTACCGCCGGAGATACTCAGGTTGTGGCTCTGGCTCACAGAGTTGCGTGTGAGCAGGTCGAACCAGTCGGTGTTCACGGTCTCAAGGCGCTGTAGGTATCTTGAGAACTCATCCTCGGTTATCATGCGCTTGTTGAACATTGCCATCAGACCCTCGTATGTGTATATCTGCGGCAATGGCTCGCTCTGGTAGCGTACACCTGCTTCATATGCTTCTTTGCTGAACTGGATGCGCTCGTATGAGTTCATGAAATCATACATGTCGTATGTCGGGCGCTCCCTTACCGACACGTTGGTGTTGTAGTTGACACTCACACGGCCCGGTGTACCCTTCTTTGTGGTGACTACGATGACACCGTTCGATGCCTTTGAACCGTAAATGGCTGTTGCAGATGCGTCCTTGAGCACGGTGATGTTGTCAATGTCCTGCGGGTTCAACCAAGAAATCTGGTTGCCTATAAGCTCCCTCATGTCAGAGGTGATGGCAGAACTCATATCAATTGATAGCGGGTCCTCCTGAATCACTCCGTCAACCACCCACAGAGGGTCACTGTTACCCAGAATTGTCGATGTACCGCGGATGGTAATCTTAGGTGATGCACCCACACGTGCCGAGGTGTTTACCACAGACATACCGGCAACCTTTCCCTGTAGCATCTGGTCAATGCTCTGGTATGCGGGCATCATGATGTCGTCGGCCTTTACCGTGGTGAACGCACCTACCATGTCCTTGCGTGGCAAGCGGTTATAACCGTCCTCCACGATGGTTACGTCTGCAAGCATGGTCTCGTCGGTCTTGAGTACTATCTCGATAGGCTTCTTGATAACCTCGGGAGTCAGTTTCACTCTCACGGTCTTTGTACCTATGTAACTCACTACAAGTTCGTTGTCGCCGCCGCTGAGGTTTGCCTCAATGGAGAACTCTCCGTAAAGGTTTGTGTTTGCACCTCTCGCAATCTTTTTATTGTTCATTACCGCAATGCTTGCTGCGGGTAATGGATCGCCGAACTCATCGGTGACAACACCTGTTATGCCTGTACCTTTCTGTGCAAATGCAGGGATTGTGCATAAGAAGCACAGTAATAGGCATAATGTGTTGATTGTCAACTGCTTGAATTTCATAACAATAGTTGTTGATGTTTTTTGTCGCTATTTGAATTGCTAAAGTAAGGTTTTTTTCTCAAAAACTGTCAGCAAACGTAAAAAAAAATAAAACCCGGCCAACGTTTTTGTCGTAAATGGCCAGGTTCTGTTGAAAATATGCTATTGAGGCAAAAATCAGTCAAGTTCAATCTCCATTATGCACGGGAATGCATAGCTTCTGTCGCCACTCTGTGTGAGCGAATTGTAAATGTTCGCGATTGTACGTTTGAGTTTCTTGCTCTTGACTTTCTTGCCTTTGTAGTATACCTTGACTTTCTTGTCGAGATCCAACATGTTGTCGTTGAGCCGGATTGTCAGCCTTGAGTAGTCGCAATGCTCTATGTTGATGCTGTTGCCGTTGACACTTGCGATTACGGTGCTTCCGTGGCGCAACTCGTCGGCAGGTGCCGAAAGCCAGTAGAAATGCTCGCGCAACACCTCTTCCTGTCTCCATACAACCTTTTTGGGGTATGGGTTCCTGCGGTATTGTGACATCCATCCTATGGCATCGGCGTCAGCGCGGTCCATCCAGTGTCCCTTGCCCTCGATTATGTTGGTGCTGTGGATATATTTCCCGGGGTTGGCAGTCTCCAGTGAATCCATCACTGCTCCTTTCTCCTTTGCGAGTCTGTTACGGTCGTATGCGGCATCGTGCTCTCCCATCCAGATTGAGAACGGTACGTTCAACAGGTTTACCTGTGATGCATTGCCCGGATGCCCGGCCATCATTGAAGCTGCGGCCCATTTGTCGGCCATGCGCGGAGCCATACGCCATACGCCGTCACCTCCGGCTGAGTAGCCCATAAGGTAAACTTTATTGGGGTTGACGCCTTCAAATACCACGCAGCAACGGATGAGCTTCTCGAACAGCTCGTCAAGTCCCTTGCGGTGCCACATGTTCCAGGTGTTCCACGGTGCGCGAGGTGCTACATATACACCTTCGGGCAGTTCGTACAGGTAGATCTGGTTCATCCACTGCTCGTCATTAACCTCTTTGGGGCACTCGCCGCCTCCGTGCATGGAGATGTAAAGGCTGCGTCCGTCGCGTGGGAACATGCCGAAAGTGCGTATGGCGCAAGCCAACTGCAGGGTGTCATGGGTGAGAATCATTTTTCCCCACTCTCCCTTCAACTCCCGAACCTGTTCCTGCAGCCACAGAGAGTCGATGATGATTGCAGCCTCTTCGGCCTCTTTCTTGTCAAGTTTCTTGTTCGCGAATTTCTGTTTTGCGAGTTCTCCTTTGCCGTTCTTTAGCCATGTCTTGAACGCGTCGGTCTGTGCAAAAGAAACGGCCGAAATAAGTACGGCCGTTATGAGTGTGAATACTCTTTTCATTTTGTCTGTTGTAAAAACAATTTACCTTATATCATTATTTTACTCAATATCATTGAAATTATCATATAGAACGTCATACCGCTGAGGTCGTTGATGATCTGTATGAACGGTCCTGTTGCCACAGCCGGGTTTATGTCCATCCTCTCCAGAACCATTGGAATCATTGTTCCGAAAGAGGATGCGAAAAGCACGACAATGAACAGACTTATGGGCACAGCAAGTGTCACGATGTCAAAAGCCCCGTAGATGAAGAAATTGTACATATACACCATCAACGAGAGTATAGTGGCGTTGACAATCGCAACCACAAGCTCCTTGAGTATGTGCCTGAATATGTGTTGAGAGTTCAATGAGTTGTTGGCAAGTCCCTGGACGGCAATGGCCGAGGACTGTGTGCCCACGTTACCTCCCATACCGGCAAGCAACGGGATGAACAGCGCCATTTCGGGGTGCGAGCCCAGTGTGTTGGTAAAGCAGTTCAGCAGGATTGATGAACCGATACCTCCCAACATTCCTATAATAAGCCACGGCAAGCGTGCTTTTGTCTGAACGAACACGCTGTCGCTTGTTTCGACGTCTTGGGTAAGACCGGCGGTCAACTGCTGGTCGTGCTCTGTCTGTTCACGTACCTCATCCATGATATCGTCGACGGTAATCTGTCCCACAAGGCGGTTGATCTTGTCAACGACGGGTATTGCCACGAGGTTGTACTTCTCGATGAGCATTGTTACCTCATCGATGGGGGTATCCACGTCAACGCTTACCACCTTCTTGTTCATGACGTGCTTCACCTTCGATACCGACGGGCTTGTGATCATCTTGGTGAGCGGGAACAGTCCGCAGAGCCTCTCGTCGTCATCCACTACATAGACATAATATATGTCGTCGAGTTCCTCGGCCTGCTGGCGCATCTCCTTCAAGCACTCCGGCATACTCCAATTCTCGTTCACGACCACCATCTCGGTACTCATGAGACCACCGGCTGTGTCCTCGTCATATTGCAGAAGGTCTACGATGTCGCCGGCCTGCTCAATGTCCTTGATATGCAAGAGGACCTCTTCCTGCTTCTCCTCGTCCATATCACGGATAATCTCCACGGCGTCGTCGGTATCCATGTAGTTGACGAAGCGCTTGGCGATGGCCTCCGACGGGAGTTCTTCCAGAAGCTCGTTACGGATATCCTCATCCATCTCGGTGAGGGCGTCGGCGGCCTTCTCGTTGTCAAGCTGCCTATAGAGGAAACGGGCCTCCTCAATGTCAAGCTCAAGGCAGATTTCGGCAATGTCGGCCGGGTGAAGCTTTGATATCTTCTCCTGCAGCAACACCGATTCTTTCTTTTCGATGAGCTCCTTTATGTAGTTGATGAATTCTAATGTCATATTTTCCTCTGCTATTTCGCTAACGCGAGTTCAACCTTCTGTGTCAAGTCAATGAACTGCTCTATGGACAGCTGCTCGGGGCGTTTTTCAAGAATCGGGTCGCTCAACAGGGGTGACTCCTTGCCGACAATCTGTTGGATGGAATTCCTCAGTTTCTTGCGTCGTTGGTTGAAAGTGCCCTTGACAATCTTCCTGAACAGTTCTTCATCGCACTCCATGCACGTTCGTCCGTTGCGTTTCATCAGTACAACGGCACTCTTGACCTTGGGAGGAGGAGAGAAAACATTTTCGTTTACGGTGAACAGGTACTCTACGTCGTACCACAATTGTATGAATATGCTCAAGATCCCGTAGGCTTTTGTGCCGGGCTTTGCAGCCAGGCGTTCGCCCACCTCTTTCTGTATCATACCGCTGCAGTAAGGGATGAACTCCTTGTAATCGAGCATCTTGAAGAATATCTGGCTTGAAATGTTGTAAGGATAGTTTCCGATGAGCATGAACTGTCCGCCGTCGAAAAGACGGTCGAGGTGCATCTTGAGGAAGTCATCGGGGATGATGTTCTCCTCCTGCAGCTCCGGAAGGTTCTTGCACAGGTAGCTTACCGACTCCTCATCAATCTCCACAACCTTCAACGGGCGTTTCTTCTCTAAAAGGAACTGTGTCAGCACGCCCATACCCGGTCCCACTTCAAGGATAGGCAGTGAAGGACAGGTGTCAACGGTATCCGCAATATCCTTTGCTATGGAAAGGTCAACAAGAAAGTGCTGTCCCAATCTCTTTTTTGCTGTTACTGCTTTCATAGTCGGTGAGCCTGATTTTTTAATTAAATATACTTAAAAATGAGGTCTTATGTCCAATATATTGTTATCTTTGCGGAAATCCGCGATGACAGCCTGCACTCGCTGTGAAATTATAAACAAGTTATATTTCGCTCGTTTGTTGCTGTCATTGCGCTAAAGCGCGAAAATAGTCAGCACTCGCTGTGAAATATTGAAACAAGTTTCATATATCTCGCTCGTTTGTTGCTATCTTTGCGGAAATCCGCGATGATAGTCTTCGCTTGCTGCATGAGCTGTGGCAGTTGTAAAATACTGCATGATGCCTAAATAACAATCCTGGCGGCCTTTTGTCCCCATCGGAATGTTGCAAAGGTAAATAAAACTATTAAAAATGTTTCTAAAGTTGTGAAAAAGATTTTCAATAAAACGATAAAAACCGTGCTGCCAATCGTCTTGGGGATACTTATCCTGTACATGATTTATGCCGATTTTGATTTCACACAACTTTGGGGCGCTATCTCCGAAATGGACATGACATGGTTCGTGGTGTCAACTTTTTTCGGTATTATGAGCCACGTCATCAGGGGGTGGCGTTGGAAACTCACTCTTGCGCCGCTTGGTTATTATCCCTCTTCGAATATATGCGTGAACTCCATATTCGTGGCTTATGCCGCGAATCTTGTTGTGCCACGTGTGGGTGAGGTGTCCCGCTGCGTGGTACTTGAGCAGTATGAGCACGTTCCCTTTGCGCAGTCATTGGGTACGGTGGTGAGCGAACGCCTTATAGACACTCTTATGGTACTTACAATGACTTTGGTGGCGGTGCTGCTACAGTGGCCGGTCTTCACCCGCTTCTTGAGCGATGCAGGTTTCGGAAAGTCCGAAAGCCCGTTCTTTGCCTCAATAGGCGGTTGGGCGGTAATTCTGCTTTCATTTGTGGCGATAGTGGTACTGTTGTATATGATTCTCCATAAGATGGCATTCTGGAAACGTATAAAGTCGTTCATTGCGAACTTTATCGTCGGAATAATGTCGCTCACCAAAATGAAGAACGGCTGGCTGTTCCTGCTCGAGACTGTGGGTATATGGTTCTGTTATTTTATGCAGTTCTACCTCTGTGTATTCTGTTTCGGGTTCAGCAGTGACCTCTCCGTTTTGGCAGGCCTGTTGCTCTTTGTGGCAGGAAGCATTGCGGTGGTGGTGCCTACTCCCAACGGCGCGGGTCCATGGCACTTTGCGATAATAAGCATAATGGTGCTTTACGGTATAAGCCCAAACAATGCGTCGGTTTTTGCGTTGATAGTTCACAGCACGCAGACGCTGCTTGTAGCGTTGTTGGGACTTTATGCGCTTGTGATGTTGCAATTCAAGAAATCCATTAACAAATAAAAAGAATAATTATGGCATTGACAATCAAAGATCTCCAGCCTCGTGAAGTGTGGAAGCATTTTGAGGCATTGACACAGGTTCCACGTCCATCGGGACATCTTGAGAAAGTACAGAAGTTCCTGCTCGACTTCGGCAAGAGCATTAATGTGAAGACATGGCAGGACGAGGCAGGCAACATTATCATGCGAAAGCCTGCAACACCGGGTCTTGAGGGCCGTAAGGGTATAATCCTTCAGGCTCATATGGATATGGTTCCCCAGAAGACTCCCGACAGCAAGCACGATTTCGTAAATGACCCTATCACCACTGTAGTCAAGGGCGATTGGCTCTATGCCGATGATACTACACTTGGTGCAGATAACGGTCTTGGTGTCGCTGCAATCATGGCAATCATGGAGGACGATACCCTGCAGCACGGTCCGCTTGAGGCTCTCATAACAGCCGATGAGGAGACAGGTATGTACGGCGCATTCGGCCTCAAGGGCGGTGAACTCGAAGGCAATATTCTTCTGAACCTCGACTCAGAGGAGGAGGGTGTCCTTTATATCGGCTGTGCCGGTGGTTTGGATATCACAGCTACCATGGAGTTCATGGAAGAGGAGAGCGACGAAGAGGATGTTGCTGTCAAGGTGCAGCTCAAGGGGTTGCGCGGTGGCCACTCAGGTCTTGAGATCAACGCAGGCCGTGGCAACGCCAACAAACTTATGGCACGTTTTGTACGTGAGGCTATGGAGGAGTGCGGTGTCGTGCTCGCAAGCTGGAATGGCGGTAATATGCGCAATGCAATCCCTGCAAGCTGTGAGGTCGTGCTTACACTCCCCGAGGAGGGCGTTGAGGAACTCAAGGCCATCGCTGCAAAGTACGAGGCTCTCTACAACAACGAGTACGCTACAATAGAGGAGGGTATCACCCTTACTGTGACAGAGTGCGAGATGCCTGAGACTGTTGTTCCCGAGGAGATTCAGGACAACCTTGTTGACGTTATCCTTGCTTGCCACGACGGTGTACTCCGCTTTATCCCTACAATCCCCGATACAGTTGAGACATCAAGCAACCTCTCTATCGTACGCATTGCCGAGGGTAAGGCCGAGATCAATATCCTCGCACGCAGCTCTTGCGATACAATGAAGGAGTATCTTGCGCTGCAGCTATCAAGCTGTTTTGCAATGGCTGGAATGAAGGTTGAGCTCAGCGGCGGTTACAGCGGCTGGCAGCCCAACGTGAACTCTCCTCTGCTTGCTGCTTTGAAGAGAGCTTACAATGATATGTTCGGCAAGGAGCCCGATGTACGCGTAATCCACGCAGGTCTTGAGTGCGGTATCATCTCTACCAACTATCCCGGTATGGATATGGTGTCGTTCGGTCCCACACTCATGTCTCCACACTCTCCAACAGAGCGCGTAGAGATTCCTACAGTAGAGAAGTTCTACTCTCTTGTGAAGTCTCTTGTGGTAAACGGTGTACTCTAATATATAATTAGGAGTGATTTCTGCGAGGTTGCCCAATGGGTAACCTCGTTTTTTGTCAATTATAAGATGAATCGTTGGGTTTGTCAGTGAATTTTTTATAAAAATAGTCTGAGTTGATAAAAAAAAGCACCGAAGATGTTGTTTTTCTTGAAAAAATGATAAATTTGCGGTTGTGATGCTTGAGCAAAAAGAGTTGCCGCTCACAAACTGATTAATTAATTAAAAATATTTTTATTATGAAAAAGCATTTCAAATTTACAGCGCTGTTGCTTACTGCAACTATCGTACTTTCATCTTGTATCGGTTCTTTCCGCTTGACAAACAATATCAAGGACTGGAATGAGGGTCTTGGCAACAAGTTCGTCAATGAGCTCGTGTTCATCGCTCTCCACATTGTTCCTGTATACGAGATTGCAATGTTGGTTGACGGCGTTGTTCTCAACTCTATAGAATTCTGGACAGGCAACAATCTGGTTGCTGAGCCGGGTGAGACAAAGATCGTGAAGAACAGCCAGGGTCAGGATGTACAGGTTACAGCTCTTGAGAACGGTTACACAATCTCTAACGGTGATACAGCCATGAACCTTTTGTTCGATGCTGAGAACCAGGTATGGAGTGCAGAGTACAACAACCAGGTTACAGACCTTGTTAAACTCAACGGTGACAATACAGCACAGCTCTATGTTGATGGCGATATTGTAAATGTTACTCTTGATGCTCAGGGCGTAGGTTATGCACAGATGCTTCTGAACAACAGCTTTGCAATGAAATAATCATCAGATTGTCATAATTGTCGGGGTTACCAATCGGTAATCCCGATTTTTTTTGTTTTTTTGCCTGTTTATTCTTACCTTAGCTGAAAATATCTCTTATGGAACATCCCGAAAATGACAAGGCTTATAAAGGTCTCAAGGTGAACGATGGCGTAGAGGCTCCGGGCTCAATAAATCCTTACCTCTCCACTATGCGCCGTAAGCGTCAGACGCTGTTTTCGGTGAACGACTATGTCGAAGGTATCCTTCGTGGCGATGTCACTATGCTCAGCCGTGCCGTGACGTTGGTAGAGAGCCTTCTGCCCGAGCATCAGGCCATTGCGCAGGAAGTGGTCGAGCATTGCCTGCCCCATTCGGGGAACTCGGTGCGTGTGGGTATCACCGGTGTGCCGGGTGCAGGAAAAAGTACCTCTATCGATGCGTTCGGAATGCATATACTTGAACGTTGTGGCGGAAAACTGGCTGTGCTGGCTGTCGACCCCAGCAGCGAGAGAAGCAAGGGCAGTATACTTGGCGACAAAACACGTATGGAACGCCTGTCGCAGCATCCCGACGCCTTCATACGCCCGAGTGCATCTGCGGGCTCGCTCGGCGGTGTTGCCCGCAAGACGCGCGAGACTATTGTGCTGTGTGAGGCTGCGGGGTATGACAAGGTTTTTGTTGAGACTGTGGGCGTGGGACAAAGCGAAACGGCTGTATATTCCATGGTCGACTTCTTTCTGCTTATACAGATAACAGGTGCAGGAGATGAACTCCAGGGTATCAAGCGTGGCATAATGGAAATGGCCGACGGAGTCGTGATAAATAAGGCCGACGGTGACAACATAGATGAGGCCCGACGTTCAGCCGTACATCTGCGCAATGCGTTGCACCTTTTCCCAATGCCTGCAAGCGGAATACGTCCACAGGTGCTTACCTACTCGGGCTTCTTTGATTTGGGTATAAAAGAGGTGTGGGATATGATATTTGATTATATCGCAAAAGTGAAGGAGAACGGGGCTTTTGATGAGCGTCGTCACAACCAGTCCAAATATTGGATGTATGAGACCATTGAGGAACAGTTGCGTATGCGTTTCATGAATGCTCCGGGGGTTGCCGACAGGTTGATGCACTATGAACAATTGTTGCTGTCGGGCAAGATGACCTCTTTTGCTGCCGCGGCTAGGATGCTCGATTTCTATGACAATATAAAGGATGGGACAGGAAGATAAAAGAATGCTCCGCAGAGCGGTGCGCGCGAGGCTTGCTGCCATGTCCGATGCCGAGAAAGAACAGCAGTCAGCTGCAATATGCCGCTCTCTGAAGGCGCATATAGCCGTTACCGGGGCAAGGGTGGTGGCGCTCTTTTCGCCATTGCCCGATGAACCCCGGATATGGCCATTGGTAGAGGAACTTTCCAAGAGTATGCTTGTGCTGTTGCCACGTGTCGAAGGTGATGTGATGAACTTCTGTTGTTATTCTCCGGAGAGTATGTCAAGTGGTGCTTTCGGTATAATGGAACCTGTTGGCGGCGAACCTGTAGCGTCTTATGAGATTGATGTGATGGTTGTTCCCGGTGTCGCATTCACGGCAAAGGGTGAGCGTATGGGGCGCGGCAAGGGATTTTATGACAAGTATATGTCCCTGAAAGATTTCCGGGCTGTGAAGATAGGGGTATGTTATGATGTGCAGCTTGTCGATGTGTTGCCCACGGAAATACATGATGTTAAAATGGATAGTGTAATATATGAATGAACGGGCGGCCTCGAGGCCGCCCGTTTATTCATTCATATGTTTTGGAATCTGTTTATGATGCCAGAATCTCCTGTGCGCGTACGGTCTCCTTGTCGATGGGTTTGTCGTCCTTGATTGCCTTTGTGAATGGGATGTAGACAATCTCGTTGTTCCTCAAACCTATCATTACATTACGCTGGCCCTCGAGCAGAGCGTCGATGGCTGCCACGCCCAAGCGGCTGGCGAGGATGCGGTCGTTTGCAGTTGGGCTACCGCCACGCTGCAAGTAACCGAGGATTGATACTCGCACGTCAAGCTCGGGGAACTTCTGGCGCATGCTCTCTGCTACTTCCATGATGTTATAGTCCTTCTCGCGTCCTTCGGCAAACAGCACGATACTGCTGCTCTTTGTACGGCGCAGACCGTTTGCTATGAACTGGTTGATACGTTCGAACTCCGGGTCAATTTCGGGAAGCACGCAGGCCTCGGCACCGGTTGCGATTGTTCCGTTGAGTGCGAGGAAACCGGCATCACGGCCCATAACCTCTACAATAAACAGGCGCTCGTGCGATGAGGCTGTATCTCTGATTTTGTCGACACACTCCATGATTGTGTTGAGCGCTGTGTCGTAGCCGATTGTGGTGTCGGTACCATAGAGGTCATTGTCGATTGTGCCCGGCAATGCTATGCAGGGAATGTCATACTCTCTTGCAAGGTTGTATGCGCCCGTGATTGAACCGTCACCGCCAATAACCACAAGTGCGTCAATGCCCTCTTTCTGTAATGTCTCGTATGCCTTTGCACGTCCTTCCTCGGTCTTGAACTCGGGGCAACGGCTTGTCTTGAGGATTGTACCGCCACGCTGGATTATGTTACTCACGTTCTCTGTCTTGAACTCTGCGATTTCGCCTGTGATAAGGCCCTTGTAACCACGGTAGATGGCTTTTACTCTGATACCGTGGTAGATACATGCACGTGTGACGGCGCGAATGGCTGCATTCATGCCAGGGGCGTCTCCTCCTGATGTGAGGATGCCCACGCAACTAAGTTTGTTTCTCATTTTCTTTAGTATTATGGTAGTTTATGATTGCTTGTTTGCAGTTCTCCATGAGCCACTTAGGGGTGGAGGTCGCCCCACAGATTCCTATTGATTCCACGCCGTTGGTGAGTGACAGGTCTATGTCCTCGGCCGACTCAATCTGGTGGGAGTTGGGGTTTACCCTTTTACATTCGTTGAAAAGGATCTTTCCGTTTGAACTCTTCTTGCCGCATACGAAGAAGAGTAACTGGTGCGATTTCGCGAATTCGCCGATACCGTTCATCCTGCCTGCCACCTGGCCGCATACGGTGTTGAACGATTTGCACTCTTTGCCTGGCTCTATACGCTCTTCAATGGCGCTTACGATACGTTTGTAGCCCTCGAGCGACTTTGTGGTCTGTGAATATATGTATGTGTCCTTGCTGTTGTCGATACGGTCGAGCTGGTCGATGTTCTCGATGACAATAGCCTCGCCACGGGTCTGGCCTACAAGTCCCAGCACCTCGGCATGTCCCGTCTGTCCGTGGATGATTATCTGACGCTGCTTTTCGGCAGTCTCTTGCCATTTCTGCTTGATGCGCTGTTGCAGCTTGAGTACAACGGGGCAGGTGGCGTCAATGAGCTCGAGATTGTTCCTTTTGGCAATCTCATATGTTTCAGGCGGTTCTCCATGTGCCCTGAGCAACACCTTTGCGTTGTGGAGCTCCCTGTATGTGTCATGGTCAATGGTGATGAGCCCTATGCGTTTGAGCCTGTCGCACTCTATGCTGTTGTGCACGATATCGCCCAGGCAGTAGAGCGTACCGCCATTGCTGAGCTCCTCTTCGGCCTTCTTTATTGCGGTCGTGACTCCGAAACAGAACCCTGAATTGTCATCTATCTCAATTTTCAGCATTCCGATGTAAGTTTATTGAATGTTTCTACCAGCCAGTTCATCTGTTCTTCGCGTGTGAGGTTGCTGTTGTCAAGAAGCAGGGCGTCGTCGGCCTTTCTCAATGGGCTTACCTCGCGTGTCTGGTCTATATGGTCGCGCTGCAACACATTCTCCAGAATGTCGTTGAAATCGGGCTTGTCGCCTCGTGCAACCAACTCGTCGTAGCGGCGCTGCGCACGTACCTCGGCCGATGCGGTCACGAAAACCTTCATTTCGGCGTCGGGGAATACGGTGGTTCCTATATCCCTGCCGTCCATTACAATACCCTTCTGTTTGCCCATTTCGCGCTGCTGGTCAACCATAGCGCTGCGTACAAAGTCGAGTGCGGCAACCTTGCTTACAAAACGTGATACCTCAAGTGAGCGTATCTCGTGTTCCACATTCACTCCGTTGAGCAGTGTAACGGAATTCTTTGTCTCCGGGTCTGCCTCAAAAGAGATATGTATCTCGTCGAGCCTATCGCGCAGTGCCGCAGTGTTGATATCCTCTCCCTCTATGAGCCCGTTCTGCATGCAGAACAGAGCAACGGCGCGGTACATTGCACCGCTGTCAAAGTAAAGATATCCTATGTTGCGTGCAAGCGCTTTTGCCATTGTGCTTTTGCCACAAGACGAGAAACCGTCAATGGCTATGATGATTCTTTTCATTGTCGCAATATTTTGTCTTATACTATTTCTTTGTAAAGTTAACAAAGATATTGCAACAAATGAACAAAAAAATCCGTAATTTTATTTTTGATGAGGATTTTTCTGTTGTTCCGGCATCTCCTTACAATGAATAGGAGAGGTTGAACAGGAATGATGACGATGATACGTGCAGTTTGCTGTATGATACTCCGAATTTCACCTTATTTATATGCAGTCCTGCTCCTGCTGTGAAGCCGTCCCATTTGCTGCCGTCAACAGACAACTCTTTGCCGGTCAGGAAGTTGTATCCCAAGGATGCGTGGAAATTCTTTCCCAACAGGAAGTCGGCGCCCACTACTATGTGCTTGAGCAGCAGCTCGCCGAATCCGTCTTCGCTGCCGTCGGCATTGTAAAAATCGTCCTTGCTCCATCTGTTCAGGTTTACAAGGGTGGCCGACAACAATATCGGTGCGTGTGAGAGTCTTTTTGTTATTCCTGCCTGTATGTCCAAAGGCATCTTCTCATGTTTCTCCTCAAAAGCCTTTACCTGGCCGCCGAGGTTCTTTATGGCAAATGACAGGGATAGCTCGCTGTCGGGGTTATAGTAGTTGATACCAAGGTCTACGCCCAAGGCCATTGAGCTCATGCTCTCATACTTTGAGTATATGAATTTTGCTGTTACGCCTCCACTCCAGCGCTCGCTGAGCAGATAACTGTAAAGGAGGCCAATCTCCATATCCTTTGCGCTGAATGTGCCTGTAAAGATGTTGTCCTCGGTGTATCCGTCAAAATCTCCATGGTCAATATATCGTGCCGAAAGTGCTGCGGTAGAGCGCTCGCCGAAAGCTTTCCCGAACATGGCACCGGCGACTTTGCTGTCACTCATATATGTCATGTAAGTGAGGTTGATGGTGTTGTCCGACACATTAGCCAGGAGCGCGGGATTGTGCATGGACATTGTTATATCGTCTTCAATGATGCTGATGTTCTGTCCGCCAAGCCCTGCGGCGCGGTAAGAGTAGGGCATCCGCAGTATATTGAATGCGTTTTCGCCGCTTTGGGCCATGCATAAAAGCGGTAAAAAAAGAAAAATGCAAAAAAAGGTATATATATGTTTCACTTTCCTGATATTTTGTTTAGTTTTGTAAACGGATATTGGCAGTGCACCGCGAAGATACGTCTTTTTTTGTAACATTTATAATAATGAAGACCGTAAACCTCGGGCGTCTGCAATAAAATAACGCAAAAAAAGCGTATTTATTCGGTGTATATTAAAGAAAATCTTTTTAAAATAAAAAAAAGATTGTTTTAATCGTGCGTATTGAAAAATATTGTTTATTTTTGCCCATTAGAAAATAAATACATATCGCTATATGAGTACAAATGACAGACAGTTTAAAGGAAACGAGCACATTGAAGTTAAGAAAAGTGCTAAGGTGAACCTGGAGCAGCACAAGACAGTATGGCTTTTGATCGGTTTTGTAATGGTCTTTGCCGTTTTGTTTGTTGCTTTTGAGTGGACAACTTTCGAGGACAAGGATGCAAGAATCGTTGCAACTACTCCTCCACCGGCAATTGAGGAGCCAGAGGTTCTGAAGGAGATTCAGATTCAGGTAAAGCACCAGCTCCCACCTCCACCTGCTGCCCAGAAGCCTACAGAGGTCATTGAGATCATCAAGGACGAGATTGACCAGCAGGAGTCTGAGCTTATTTCAACCGAGGATGTTGTTGCAGACCCGGTAGACGTATCAGAAAATCAAATGATTGTTGTCGACGACGAACCGGAGGAGGAGCAGATTTTCCAGGTTGTAGAGCAGCCCGCTGAGTTCCCCGGTGGTATGCAGGCTATGTACAAGTGGTTGAGCGACAATATTGAGTATCCACGTATTTCACGCGACAATAACTCACAGGGTAGAACAATCCTCCGTTTCGTCGTTAACTCTGACGGTTCAATCCAGGGTATCGAGGTAATCAAGAGTTCCGGTGATATGTACCTTGACAAGGAGGCTGTACGCGTGGTAGGCCAGATGCCTAAGTGGTCTCCTGGTAGGCAGGCCGGTAAGGCTGTACGTTGCTGGTTTACTCTCCCGGTAATGTTCCGTTTGCAGTAAAATGTAGAATAATAGAGGGAGGCTGCGTTGCAGCCTCCTTTTTTTTGATATATTAAATTGTGTTATCATGTACAATTGGGAAGAAGTCAGAGATTTAGTAAACAAGTTCATTGACGAACTTCAGTTTGAACGCGAACCGCGCGAATTGTACGCGCCCATAAGATACACCATTGAACAGAGCGGCAAGCGAGTACGCCCGGTCCTGTTCCTTATGGCCTATAATATGTATAAGGAGTCTCTTGACGGGGCTTTCTATCCGGCTGTAGCTGTCGAGACTTATCATAACTACACTCTCATCCACGATGATGTGATGGATCGTGCATCGATACGTCGCGGCAAACCTACCGTTTGTGCAAAGTGGGGCGATACGGCTGCAATCCTCTCGGGTGATACAATGCTTGTGCTGGCATACGAATTCCTCTCGCATGTGCCCGCCGACAAGTTGCCCGCTATGCTCTCGCTCTTCACCGAGACTGCAAAGGAAATTGGTGACGGTCAGCAGTATGACCTGGGTTTCGAGACACGTGACGATGTCAAGGAAGAGGAGTATATGGAGATGATACGTCTGAAGACCTCTGTCCTGCTTGCGGCTGCATTGAAACTCGGCGGAATCCTTGCCGATGCTCCGGCCGAGGACCTCGAGAACCTCTATGCCTACGGCGAGAGGATGGGTCTCGCTTTCCAGCTGCAGGATGACCTCCTTGACGTGTATGCCGACCAGGCACTCTTCGGCAAGAAGATTGGCGGTGACATCTGCTGCAACAAAAAGACATTCCTCCTGATTACGGCCATGAATCTTGCCTCTGCCGAGCAGTTGGTGACAATGAAGGAGTGGATGGAGAAGAGTGAGTTCGATGCCGATGCCAAGATTGCATACTTTACGAACCTTTATAATGAGTTGGGTGTGAAGGGGATCTGCGAGCGACGTATCCAGGCTCTCTTTGACGAGTGTGACGGGTATATGGAGAAACTCTCTGTCGCTCCCGAGAAGAAAAGATATCTCAAGGAGTTTGCCGACTCTCTGTTGAACAGAAATCTTTGATTGCCGTGCCTTACCGCCGATTGCCAAAGACTGACCAGGCTCGAATAAGGGCTCTGCAGAGCGCCGTGGAGAGCAGCGTTGAGAATGGGGTATTTACGAATGTCCTAACCCATAACACCTATCATCGTGCAAAGGACTTCCTACAGAGGTTCTCGGCCGAGGTGGAGGTGTACAAAGGCTGTGTCAAGGAGCAGGCATCCAAACGCGGGAATACTGAATATGAAGCCGCATTAAAGAAGGCGAGGATGTATGTGTCGCATTTCATCCAGGTACTCAGTATGTGTATAATGCGTGGCGAGGTTGCCCGCAGCAAACGCTCTTATTATGGCTTGCCAGAGGATGAGGATACCGTGCCGAATCTCTTTTCGGAGTCGGCGGTGCTTGAATGGGGGCAGAAGGTGATGGACGGTGAACGTCGAAGGCAAGGTGAGGGAGGCGTACCGATCTATAACCCGACAATGGGACGTGTGTCGGTGGTGTTCGATATGTTCAAGGAGAAATATGACCGTCAGCAGGCGTTGCAGCAGCGCACGGCCGAGGCTTTGCAGAATATATCGGATATGCGTTTCGAGGCCGATGAGATAATCTTCGAGGCGTGGGCCGAGATTGAGAAGGCTTTCTCTTCTTTTCAGGGTGAGGCCAGATTACGTAAGTGTGCGCAGTATGGAGTGATATACTATGACCGTCCCGACCGTAAACGTAAAAAAGAGCAAGGGAAATGATAGAGTTCATAGATACGCATACACATCTTTTTGAACCGGAATTCGCCGAAGACAGAGAAATGGTGGTGCAGCGTGCCGTAGAGGCGGGAGTAAAGACTCTCTGTCTGCCGTGCATAACAGAAGCATCATTGTCTCGTATGGAGGAGATGTGTGCAGCTTTTCCCGGGATATGCTATCCCATGATAGGGTTACATCCAACAGAGCTTGGCGATGACTATCAGACAGTGCTCGACAGGATGTATAAGGAACTGAAAGGCTGTGACCGTTATATCGCAGTTGGTGAGGTGGGCCTTGACCTCTATTGGGACGATACCCGCAAGAATGGGCAGCTCGATGCTTTCCGTCAGCAGATAGAGTGGGCCGCAGAGACCGGTCTGCCGCTCGCCATACATTCCCGTAGTGCTTTTGACGATTTGTACAGAGTGATGGATGATAGCCGCTCCAAAGGGCTGACGGGTGTTTTCCATTGCTTCTCCGGTGATGCCGATGAGGCACGGAAATTGCTCTCTTTCGACGGCTTCTGTCTGGGGATAGGCGGTGTGGTTACCTATAAGAAATCCACTTTGCTGTCGGTGCTTGCTGATGTACCCCTTGAGAGGGTGGTGCTTGAGACCGATTCCCCCTATCTTGCGCCTGTGCCAAGGCGTGGCAAGAGAAACGAGAGCTCTTATATCCCTTTCATAGCACAGAAACTTGCGGAAATATACGGATGCTCTGTTGAGGAGGTGGCGGCTGTAACCACCGAGAATGCCCGTAGGCTTTTCCCGAAAATAAGATAAAATGAAGATAGACAATATTGATATAGCAAAGAAACCCATGCTTATAGCAGGACCATGTAGCGCCGAGAACGAGGAGCAGGTTATGGCTGTGGCAAAGGCATTGGCCGGAAAGGCGGCCTTCTTTAGGGCGGGGCTCTGGAAACCCCGTACGCGTCCCGGATGCTTTGAGGGCGTTGGCAAAGAGGGACTGCTGTGGATGCAGCGTGTGCGTAACGAACTTTCTCAGCCTGTGGCGACGGAGGTTGCAACAGCCGAGCATGTAGAACTCGCCTTGTCGGCAGGGATAGACTTGCTGTGGGTGGGAGCACGTACCACTGCCAACCCTTTTGCAGTGCAGGAGATTGCCGATGCTCTCCGTGGCTGCGATGTTCCGGTGTTTGTGAAAAACCCGGTCAATCCCGACCTTGAACTGTGGATTGGAGCCCTTGAGAGGCTCAACAATGCCGGGGTAACCCGTTTGGGTGCTATCCACCGCGGTTTTTCGTCTTATGGCGAGAAATATTTCCGCAATGCTCCGCAGTGGCAGCTGCCGCTTGAGCTACGCCGCAGGCTGCCGCAGTTGCCGCTTGTTTGTGACCCGAGCCACATCTCGGGCAAACGTGAGCTGATAATGTCGCTGTCGCAGCAGGCTATGGACCTCAATTTCGATGGTCTCATGATAGAGACGCACTGTAATCCCGTGTGCGCGTTGAGCGACTCGCGCCAGCAGGTTACTCCCGATGAACTTTCTGTAATACTTGACCGCATAGTGCACCGTTCGGTTTCTGCCGATAACGGTGAATTCCAGAGCTACCGTAACCAGATAGATGAGATTGACGAGGCTCTTATGGGGCTCATTGCCAAACGCATGGAGGTGTCGCGTGAGATAGGGGAACTGAAACGTGATAAAGGGTTTACCGTGTTCCAGCCTTCGCGCTACGATGAGACGATGAAACGTTGCGAGGCATACTGCGAACGTGCAAGACTCGATGCCGAGGCAATGAAGGACATCTTCGAGGCTATCCACTCCGAGAGTATAAGGCAGCAGCTCCGCATACTCAACGACGATAAACGCTGACAAATGATGGACGTCTCGTCAAGAATATCCCGCTTGTTTTACATTGCCTGTGCAGCGCTGACAATCTTGTTGGCGTTTATGCTTATTTTCTCAAAGGACGCTGTGCAGGAGGGAGTCCTTGCGGGAGAAAAGCTCGCGATGCGCCATTCGGCACTTCTTGATATTGTCGATGGCGACGGGTATTCTGCCGTTGAGGTAATGAATCCCTGGGGCCAGGGGCTCTTGAAGAGGTATCTGCTTGTCCCGTCTGATTCTGTATTGCCTGAGGATTTGCCCGAAGGCGTCGTTGTGAGGACTCCGATTAAAAAGGCGCTTGTGCTCTCTGGGGTTCACGTGGCTCTTTTTGAGGAACTTGGCGTGGCTGGGAGTGTCGCTGCGGTATGTGATGCCGAGTATGTGTATAGTGAAGAGACAGTGAATGCGTTGTCAAAAGGCGAGGTTGTCGATTGTGGAAGTTCGCTCGATGTCAGTATGGAGCAGGTAGCTGTGGCTTCGCCCGATGCTGCTTTTGTGCTGCCGTACGAGAATGGCGGTTATGGCAAACTGGAGAAGGTGGATTTTCCGCTTATCGAGTGTGCCGATTATATGGAGATATCGCCGCTTGCATGTGCCGAATGGGTCCGTTTCTATGGCCGTCTGTTGGGTAAGGCTGCTGTTGCCGATTCCATATACGATGCAGTGTGCGATGAATATGATGTGCTCCGCCGGGTGGCATCGAAGGGTTGGCCTCGTCCAAGGCTGTTGTGCGAGTTGAAAAGCAGTTCGGCATGGTATGTGCCGGCAGGTGGCAGCACCATGGGACGTATGTATGCCGATGCAGGTGCCGATTATCTGTTCTCGCATTGCAGTGGCAGCGGCTCAGTTCCGCTATCATTTGAACTTGTGCTTGAGAGGGCGGCTGATGCTGATGTGTGGCTTGTGAAATATAACTCCGGGGTGGACAAGACATACTCCTCTTTGCTTGATGAATATGAGGGCTATTCGCATTTCAGACCATTTAAGGAGAAGAATATATTTGTGTGCAATACAAGGGAGAAGAGGCTTTTCGAGGACAGGACATTCCATCCCGAAAGAATGTTGAAGGAGCTTGTTGCTCTGTTTCATCCGCATCTGTTGCCCGGTTATGAATTGAGATATTATGAGAGAATGCATCAATAATAATCTGCTGTTACCCGTTGCTGCCGTTGTGCTGCTATTCCTGCTCTTTATGCTGAATATTTTCTGCGGTGCAGTGGATGTGCCGTTTGTGGAGGTCTTCAAGGCAATTGCGGGTGAGAGTACGAATGAGATGTGGCGCCTTATTGTTGTAGAGACCCGTTTGCCGCAGGCTATTGTGGCGTTGCTTGCCGGTGCGGCAATCTCGGTGGCCGGTCTGATACTCCAGACCCTTTTCAATAATCCTCTGGCAGGTCCCGAGGTTCTTGGAATAAACAGCGGTGCAGGTCTTGGCGTGGCTCTTGTGATGCTTCTTTCGCATGGAGCTGTTGTGAGCGGAGCGTTTGGCGGCTTTGTTGCCGTTCTGTTGGGGGCTTTCATTGGCGCGCTGCTTGTGATAGCTCTGATACTCTCACTCTCCTCAATATTGAAGAACAAACTCTATCTGCTCATTGCCGGCGTGTCAATAAGCTATCTCGTTTCTTCCGTTATATCGGTGTTGAACTATTTTGCTACATCCGAGGGTGTGCACTCGTACATGATTTGGGGTATGGGCAGTTTCGGCGCGGTATCTATGGGACAGATGCAGTGGTTCGCTCTTCCGTTGCTGCTGTTGCTTGCCGTTGCGCTGTTTATGATGAAACCCATGAATGCGCTACTTCTGGGTGATGACTATGC
Source organism: Bacteroidales bacterium (assembly GCA_015060965.1). Taxonomy (GTDB): domain Bacteria; phylum Bacteroidota; class Bacteroidia; order Bacteroidales; family Bacteroidaceae; genus HGM04593. The sequence continues at coordinate 56,029 of SUXN01000002.1, forward strand.
GGCCAATCTGGGTGTTGATGTAATGGGTACAAGAGTGGTTCTGCTGGCAGTTACCGGCCTTCTTACCGCTGTTGTGACTGCGTTCTGCGGTCCTGTGGCGTTCATAGGTCTGGCTGTTCCACATATTGCCCGTCTTTCCCTTAAGACGGGCAACCACCGTCTTCTTTTGCCGGCGACAATGGTTGTGGGTGCTTCGGTTGCGCTTTTGTGCAATCTCCTGACGATGTTGCCTGGCGAGAGCGGGCTGTTGCCGTTGGGTGCAATAACACCGCTTGTGGGTGCTCCGGTTATAATTTATGTCGTGCTCAAGGATTGCCGTTTGTAATAATTATACAAACTATAGCTGTTCGTGAAATCTTTTTGTTAAATATTTTTGTTGTTTTCGGCTAAATTGTTTGTATAAAACGAAAAAAGGGGTTATTTTTGTCGAATGAAAGCGACTGCTTTTTGCAAATAGGAAACAGGTATGCGCCAGTCAATAATTTTTACCCGAATTAATATTATAACCTCTCTTCTGCGTTAGGTCGGGTTTGGCTGTGTCTGTTATTCATCAGGTTGCCTTTCTCCCGTACGAGAAGGGCGTTTTTGTTAAAAGGAATTCTTATGAAGATAAAGTTGAGAAGTGCCCAAAGCACCGAGGGACGTCGTATGGCCGGAGCCCGTGCGCTGTGGATAGCCAACGGTATGAAACGTGAGATGTTCGGCAAGCCTATTGTGGCTATTGCAAACTCTTTTACACAACTTGTTCCCGGTCACACACATCTGCACGAGGCGGGGCAGATAGTCAAGGCCGAGATTGAAAAACTCGGTTGCTATGCAGCGGAGTTCAATACCATAGCCATTGATGACGGTATTGCTATGGGTCATGACGGAATGCTCTATTCATTGCCTTCGCGCGACATCATCGCCGACAGTGTGGAGTATATGTGTAATGCGCACAAGGTAGATGCTCTTGTCTGTATCTCGAACTGCGATAAAATAACTCCGGGTATGCTCATGGCGGCAATGCGCCTTAATATCCCCACGGTCTTTGTATCAGGTGGCCCGATGGAGAAGGGAACATGGAAAAACGAGAACCTTGACCTTGTAATTGCTATGGTCAAGGCTGCCGATGAGAGTGTCAGTGACGAGGAGCTTGCCGAGATTGAGAAACGTTCATGTCCGGGTTGCGGATGCTGCTCGGGTATGTTTACCGCAAATTCCATGAACTCGCTCACCGAGGCTATCGGCTTGTCGTTGCCCGGTAACGGAACAATCCTGGCAACTCATACCAACCGTGTTCAGCTTCTCAAGGATGCTGCAAAGGTGATTGTGAAGAATGCCATGAAGTATTATGGCGAGGGCGACACATCCGTGCTCCCACGCAGCATTGCCACACGTGAGGCTTTCCTCAATGCCATGACTCTTGACATAGCAATGGGCGGTTCTACAAATACAATCCTCCACCTTCTTGCTGTAGCGCAGGAGGCCGGAGTGGAGTTCAAGATGGAGGATATCGACAAGTTGAGCCGCAAGGTTCCCTGTCTGTGCAAGCTTGCTCCCAACGGACAGAAATATGCAGTACAGGATTGTGGCCGTGCAGGCGGTATAATCGGCATCATGGGCGAGCTTGCAAAGGGCGGTCTGCTCGATACTTCCGTTGTGCGTGTAAACGGTGCCACATTGGGTGAGGATATCGCAAAATACTCGATAACAGGTGATGTGGTAGATGACGAGGCCATGCGGATATACAGCACAGCACCGGCCAATGTGTTCTGCAACAGGATGGGCGAGCAGAGCTGTACATACGATTCACTTGATAAGGACCGTGAGAACGGCTGTATACGCTCTCTTGAGAATGCCTATACAAAGGACGGAGGCCTTGCAATACTCTTCGGAAATATAGCCAAGGACGGTTGTGTGGTAAAGACTGCGGGCGTGGATGAGAGTATCTGGAAGTTCAGCGGCAAGGCAAAAGTGTTCGACTCGCAGGAGGCTGCCGTAGAGGGTATCCTTGGCGGTGAAGTCCAGGCAGGTGATGTGGTGGTGATTATCTACGAGGGTCCCAAGGGTGGCCCCGGTATGCAGGAGATGCTTTATCCTACATCCTACATCAAGTCACGTCATCTCGGTAAGGAGTGTGCGCTCATTACCGACGGCCGTTTCAGCGGAGGAACATCGGGCCTGAGCATCGGACATATCTCGCCCGAGGCTGCTGCCGGTGGCAACATCGGTAAACTGCGCGACGGTGACATTATTGACATTGATATCCCCGCACGTTCAATCAATGTGAGGCTGAGCGATGAGGAGCTCGCGGCACGCGAGATGTTCCCGCTGACACGAGACAGGGTTGTTTCAAAGAGCCTCAAGGCGTATGCAAATATGGTAAGTTCTGCCGATAAGGGTGGAGTCAGAATAATAGACTAAGGCTAAACAATGGGAAAAGATAAGATAACAGGTTGCGAGGCGCTGATGCGCTCGCTTGTGAATGAGGGAGTCGATACTGTCTTCGGCTATCCCGGCGGTTCGATAATGCCGGTGTTCGATGCGATGTACGACTACCAGAAAGTATTTCGCAGTGTGCTTGTACGCCACGAACAGGGTGCAGTGCACGCCGCGCAGGGCTATGCCCGCAGTTCAGGCAAGGTTGGCCTCTGTATAGTTACAAGTGGTCCCGGTGCAACAAACACGCTTACAGGTATAAGTGATGCAATGCTCGACAGTACTCCTGTGGTTGTAATTGCAGGTCAGGTGCCTACGGCGGTGTTGGGTACTGATGCCTTCCAGGAGATTGACTTTGTTGGTATAACACAGCCTATAACAAAATGGAGCTATCAGATACGCCGTGCCGAGGATGTGGCATGGGCTGTCGCAAGAGCATTTTATATTGCCGGAACAGGACGTCCCGGGCCGGTGGTGCTTGACTTTACAAAGGACGCGCAGACCGCATTGACTGATTTTGAGCCGGTAAAGGTGGAGAATGTACGTAGCTACATTCCTTATCCGACACCTGAAAAAGCGGCTGTAGAGGAGGCTGCAAGGCTTATCAACGCATCGAAGCGCCCATTTGTGCTTGTAGGTCAGGGCGTGGAGCTGGGCGAGGCGCATGAGGAACTTAAGGAGTTCATCGAGAAAGCCGATATCCCTTCGGCACGTACACTTATGGGACTTTCAGCGCTGCCTACCGACCATCCGCTCTGTGTGGGTATGTTGGGTATGCACGGTAATTATGGTCCTAATGTCAACACCAACGAGTGTGACCTGCTCATTGCCGTGGGAATGCGTTTCAGCGACCGTGTGACAGGCAATGTAAAGACGTATGCCAAGCAGGCCAAAGTGATACATATCGATATTGACCATGCCGAGATAAACAAGAATGTCGTTGTGGACGTTCCTGTAGTGGGTGATTGCAAGGAGGTACTCCCGATGCTTACGGCGCTTGTGGAGAAGGCTTCACACAAGGAGTGGATAGAGAGCTTCCACAAATATAATGCGATAGAGCATGAGAAGGTAATTGAGAAGGCTCTTAACCCTGGTGAAGGCCCGTTGCTTATGGGTGAGGTCGCACGCAAGGTCAGTGAGGCCACAGGCAACAGCGCAATCCTTGTTACCGACGTGGGCCAGAACCAGATGATGTCAGCACGTTACTTCAAGTTCACCAAGCCTCACAGCATCCTTACTTCAGGCGGTCTGGGAACAATGGGTTATGGTCTTCCTGCTGCCATCGGCGCAAAGATTGCTATGCCTGAGCGCACTGTATGTATCTTTGCCGGTGACGGAGGTCTGCAGATGAACATCCAGGAGTTCGGTACAATAATGGAGCAGGGTGTGGCTGTGAAGATTATCCTCTTGAACAATAACTTCCTGGGCAATGTGCGCCAGTGGCAGGAGCTTTTCTTCAACCACCGTTATTCATGGACACCGATGCTGAACCCGGACTATGCTCTCGTGGCAAAGGGGTACGGTATCGCTTCTCGTCTGGTGACCGAGCGTGAACAGCTTGATGATGCCATTAAGGAGATGCTTGAGACTCCTGGTGCATTCCTGCTGCATGTGGCGGTGAAGGAGGAGGCGAACGTAATGCCTATGACACCTCCGGGAGCAACAGTGAGCGAGATGATTTTTGAATAAAGCCCAATTGTAAAAGTATGGAAAAGAAACTTTATACAATCATTATATATACCGAGAACATCGCGGGTATGCTTAATCAGGTTACAGCCGAGTTCACCCGCAGAATGATGAATATTGACACTATAACAGCTTCATCTTCGTCGGTTGAAGGCGTACACCGTTACACAATCTCATTGTGGGGTGAGGAGGATTCTGTGCATAAGGTAACAAAACGCATTGCCAAGAAGGTGGATGTCCTGAAGGCCGACTATTATGTCGACAATGAGATATTCTTCCAGGAGGTTGCACTGTACAAGCTTTCTACACCGCGTTTGCTCGAGAACAACGAGATATCACGTATAATACGCCATAACAATGCGCGTGTGATAGAGGTGAATGCAAATTATACAGTTGTGGAGATGACAGGCCAGACAGATACCGTCGTGAACCTCTATAATGAGTTCGTGGCTCAGGACTGTATCCTGCAGTTTGTGAAATCGGGCCGTGTCGCGGTGCCACGTGCATCGCAGGCAAGTCTTGGCGATTTGCTTTTCGATGAGGATTATAAACGTAAATCAGTAAAAAACAGATAAAATTATGGCAGAAATGAATTTTGGCGGAGTTGTTGAGAATGTAACCACTCCCGTAGAGTTTTCACTTGAGAAGGCACGTGAGGTGCTTAAGAACGAGAAAATCGCAGTGCTTGGATACGGCGTTCAGGGTCCTGGTCAGGCATGTAACTTGCGCGACAACGGTTTCAATGTTATCGTTGGCCAGCGTGAGGGTGCAACCTATGACAAGGCGGTAAAGGACGGTTGGGTTCCGGGCGAGACACTCTTCTCTCTTGAGGAGGCTGCCGAGCGCGGTACAATCGTATGTATGCTTCTTTCAGATGCTGCACAGATTGCTGTATGGCCCAGAATCAAGGGCTCGCTCACAGCAGGCAAGGCTCTCTACTTCTCTCACGGCTTCGGTATCAACTGGAGCGACCGTACAGGCATCGTTCCTCCACAGGATGTAGACGTGATTATGGTTGCTCCCAAGGGTTCGGGAACCTCTTTGCGTACAATGTTCCTCGAGGGCCGTGGTGTTAACGCATCTTATGCTGTTCATCAGGATGCTACAGGCAACGCTCTTGAGCGAGTTCTCGCTTTCGGTATCGGTATCGGCTCAGGTTATATGTTCGAGACAACATTCGAGCGTGAGGCTGTTTCGGACCTCACCGGTGAGCGTGGCTCACTGATGGGTGCTATCCAGGGACTCTTCCTTGCTCAGTACGAGGTTCTGCGTGAGAACGGCCACACTCCTTCAGAGGCTTTCAACGAGACTGTCGAGGAGTTGACACAGTCACTCATGCCTCTCTTCTCGGCAAAGGGTATGGACTGGATGTATGCAAACTGCTCTACAACAGCACAGCGTGGTGCTCTTGACTGGATGACTCCATTCCACGATGCCATCAAGCCCGTGATGTACAAGCTCTATGAGTCAGTAAAGAGCGGTAACGAGGCACAGATCTCTATCGATTCGAACTCGCAGCCCGACTATCGCGAGAAGCTCAACGAGGAGCTCAAAGCGTTGCGTGAGAGCGAGATGTGGCGCACTGCAGAGGTTGTTCGCCGTCTGCGTCCCGAGAACAATTGATCGGAGAAAACAATGATGCGAAAGGCTACGCTGTAGGGCGTGGCCTTTCTTGTTTGATGATACTAATAGGGATTTTCCCCTCTTTTTGTAGGTTTTTTCCCTTTTTGCAGTGTTTATATGGTTATATTTTTGTAGCAGAATAAAAACCAAAGACGAACGACTATGAAAGATCAGGTAATGAAAATGCAGTCAAGAGACGTCAAGATGATTGTTGCGATGTTTCTGGTTCTCGTTTCTCCGCTTGTTGCAACAGCACAGGTCGATGATGTGTATTTTGTACCCACAAAGGAGAATGAGGAGAAGGTACTGGTTGTGAAGAGTACAGCCGAGAAGTATAATATCGACAATACTTCTGCAAGTTCAATGCGCAATGTCGACGAGTATAACCGTCGTTCTACAGCATACACCAATGCTCCCGATGAGTATATCGATGAGAACTACACCGATGAGTATGTGTATGAGGATGACTCTTACGATGACTACAGCTATTCGACACGCATAATACGTTTCCGTAATCCTCGCAGGGCTGTGTACAGTTCTATCTATTGGGATCTGATGTACGGTTGCGGCATAAACGACTGGCTCATCTATGACAATGGATACAGCATCGACATATATCCTACTTATAATAATCCCTACTATTTCTGGAGTGATTTCGCATTCTCTTGGAATCCTTTCAGCTGGTACAGTTGGCACAGTTGGCATCATGCAGCCCATTGGGGATGGCATCACCCTTATTACAGCCACTATTACGGTCACTGTTACGACCACTATTACGGTCACCACAACCACATAGCAATGCGTCCGAACCACAATTATTGGAGTCCTTCACGCCGTAACACCCGTTATATCCCTACAAACGGTGCTGTAGGCGGGCGATATGAAAGAGGTGAGGGTAGCCGCGGAAACAGGGTGGCTGCATCTAACAATAACAGCAGCGGCAGAGTAAACCTTCGTGGTAGCGCGGGCAACCGCAGCGACAAGGTCGCATCGGCTGACAGAGGCGCTTCTGACAAAAACAGCAGCGGCAGAGTAAATCTTCGTGGTAGCACGGGCAACCGTAGCGACAAGGTCGCATCGGCTGACAGAGGCGCTTCTGACAAAAACAACAGCGGCAGAGTAAATCTGCGCGGTAATGCCGGCAACCGTGGCAACAATGCTGCTGCACAGAGCAGTAACAAGAGAAATGAGAATGGTGCAGGCTTCAAGATCGGCAGCAATCAGGGACGTGACAATGCGATACGTCGTCAGCAACCGGCACGCGGTTCGGCGAATGTAAGCAACAGCCGTGCGGCAAGCAGTGGCAAGAGCAACAGCGAGAGTGTGCGTCAACAGAAAAGCAACAGCACTTCAAACAGCTCAAACCGTGGCACTTCGGTCAACCGTAGAGGCTCAGGTTCTTCATCAGGGTACAACCGTCCGAGCAGCACCAGTGTGACACGTTCACGCAACTCTTCGTCATCAGAGAACCGCAGCAGTTCAAGCTACAGCCGCAGCTCAGGCAGCTCACGCAACAATAGCTCAAGCTATAGCCGTGGTTCAAGTTCACGCAGCAGCTCAAGCTTCGGTGGCGGTTCACGCAGCGGCTCTTCCGGCGGCTCACGCTCAGGTGGTTCACGCGGCGGTGGCGGCAGAGGCAGATGATGAAACATGTGAGTATATAGTTTAATGTCTACTATCAAATAAATAATGACTACTATGAAAAAGATAATATGCAGTTTGCTCCTTTCACTCCCGTTGGGAGTCGGTGCACAGACCTTATATGACGTTACTCCATTTATGGACAACGACCTTACCGGTACTTCACGTTTCATCTCAATGGGTGGTTCTATGGGTGCTTTGGGTGGTGATATCTCTGTAATGGGAACGAACCCTGCCGGTATTGCCCTATACCGTCGTTCGGATTTCTCCTTTACAGGTAGCCTCAACTTCAACAACACCAAGGCAAAGTACAACAAGACATCCGTGTCGTCTGACTATGCTTCTGGTGATGTTGAGAGCATGGGTGCCGTACTCGCCAACAAGATGAATGACGGCGGTTCGTTGAAGTTCCTTAATGTGGGTATGGGCTATCGCCGCAAGAACGGTCTTTCAAGAGAGTTCGAGATGGCCGGTCCCGCTGATGATGGCTTTTCACAGCAGTATGTGATAAGGGACCTGTATGACAACAATCCTTTTGATTTGGGCTCAATAGACGGTTATTCATATTCCGACTTCTATTACAGTTGGTTGCCGTTGCTTGCAACATATGCGAATATCGGTGATGTTGACGGTAACCTGATAACCACTCCCGACGGGGAACTCATATATAATCCTACGGACATCGGTTTTATAGGTAAGGAACGTGGCGGTGTCTCCGAGGTTGATGTGAACCTTGCCGCAAACTTCAACGACAGGATTTATGTTGGTGCAACACTCTCATTTGCCAATGTGGACTACAGTACAGAAAACCTCTATTATGAGAATGACGAAATAGGTGAGATATATTCAATAGGCAACTACAATCATATTGAAGGAACAGGATTCAGCGTAAAGCTCGGAACTATCATCCGCCCGTTCCAGTACTCGCCTTTCAAGTTCGGTTTAGCCGTGCATACTCCGACATGGTATAGCCTCAAGAGCTACTCATATGCCGATATCCAGGGACCGTTTGAGGATTTCTACGATACACGCGATTGGGACCTGTATGATGGTGAGTTGCGTACAAAGAGCAAGTTCAGAACACCTTGGCGCTTCAGCGCTTCGGCCTCTTACACAATAGGCTCAGCTGTGGCATTGAATGCGGAATATGAATATGCCGACTACTCATCGGCAAAGTTCGGCCGTGTAGGGTTCAGTGGCAAGAATGCCCAGAACGAGGAGATAAAGTACAACCTCAAGGAACAGCACACTGTACGTCTGGGTGCAGAGTTCAACCTTAACAAGAATTTCAGCCTGCGTGCAGGATACAACTACTCTACAGCGCCTTTCCGTAAGGATGCATATAAGAGCATGTACAATATGCCAGTGACATCGACCTCTACAGAGTATATCAACAGGTTCGACCGTGAGGCTGTGAGTCTTGGTGCAGGCTACCGTGGAAAGATGTTCTACTTTGATATGGCTTATGTATTGCAGACCCAAGAGGCGGATTTCTATCCATTTGCCGATCCTGAATATTATAATTCCGCTGCAGAGGTGGAATTTACTGACCACACTATTACCGCAACGTTAGGAATCAAGTTCTGATGCTATTTATTTCCTGCGCCAGAAGTTGACACCGAAATATACGTTTATGACACCGAATCCGTTCAGTATCGAGAATGTACTCTTGTTGTACGAGTAGGTGTGTGCTACAAGTGATGCGCCGGCGTAGTATCTGCTGTTGTTGTATACTACTGCCGCGCGCGTTATGAAATCAAAATTAATGCTTGACAGGAACTCCTTGCTGCTCTTAAGGTTCAGCGAGGTGTTTTTGTATCCTACGGCAGGGGTCATTGATATGTTTGCAAGGAAATCCTTGGCAAATACCCAGTTGTAGCTGTATCCGAAATTGATGCTGAAATCCTTGTATCTGACATTCTCGAACTTCAGTTCGTTGTCAATCTGCTCTCTGATAGGGGTATCGAACTTTGAGTGGTCAAAAAGGAATGACTGTTCGTTGTAGGTTAGTCCAAGTATGAATGAGCCGGTGCTGATTCTCTGGTTTGTCGTGTGGCTGTAGGCTGCACGGTACGAGAATTTCTTGTTGTTGAAGATGTAGTACAGGTTGAGTCCCTTCTGCTTTACCGACAGGCCGTCAAAGCGGTGGTTGAAATCGGTCAGCTCCTTGTTGTTGTCCTGATAGAACCCGTTGAGCCTACGCACCCGGTATCCCTCGCTGCGCTTGCGGTAGAAGAGGTCAATGCCTACAGCTGCCGTGTAGAAACTGAAGTTGAGGTCGGTCTGCGGAGAGTTACCGCTGATATCGAAACTGTAACCAAGAAAAATCCATCTCCATCCCAAGTAAAGCCCCACCTTGTTGCTGTTGTTGGGTGCGAGTGTGATGCTCTGTTCCGAGTCATGAGCCGAGAAACGGTAGTATTCGTAACAATACGAATATTGGGGCATGACGGTTAGGTTGAACAGGTCGGGCGAGACGTAGAGGCTGTCCTTTTCGTCAAGTGTGTGCTCGATGAAATTCTCGGTATCCTTGAATATCTCCTTTGTCCCGTCAATCATTTTTCCTGTTAAGGTACCCTCCTTGCCGTTCCCCTTCTGTGCGGTTGAAGGTGTGGCTGTCATGAGGACAATGGCAAGCACCATAACCCTCCATATTGTTTCCTTTATGGTTGGAGTCTGTCTCATTGCTGTGTGGCATTACAGAATCTTGCCTAAAATCTTGTCAAGAACCCAATTGGTTGGTGTTGCGCTTACACTGTCGCAAGTGCAGTTGCCCTTGTGTTGCAGATGTTCCACGATATTCCTGATCAGCGGTAGCTGTACATATGTGGGATTGGGGATGTTGAAACTCTTCAATCCCTCCTCGTTGCGCAACTCTATCGGTTCGAATGTGAATACCGAGAACTTTATCGTTCCGCGGCTGCCGAAAATCTCTATGTTGTCTTCCTTTGAAGATTCGTCCGATACAAAGCACCATGAACCTGACCCGGGAATCCCCGATTCGAACATGAAGCAGGCGCTCACCGTGTCTTCTGCCTTGTATAGTCCCCCACGGTTTGCGGCATAGCCTTCGGCGTGCAGAATGCATCCGAACATCTCCTGTAACAGATCAATCTGGTGCGGTGCAAGGTCATAGAAGTATCCACCACCAGCAATGTCCGGAATTACTCGCCATGGCAGGTTGTCACGGTTGTAGTCAAGGTCACGCGGGGGAACCGAGAAACGTATCTGTACATTGAGTATCTTGCCGATCTGCGGCAACAGTTCCCTTACTTTCTGGAAATAGGGCAGGTAGCGGCGGTAGTATGCCACAAAGCAGGGAACGCCGGTCTCGCGTGATATGCGGTTGATGCGTGCGCAGTCCTCATAGCTTGCAGCGAGCGGCTTCTCGACATATACGGGCTTGCCGGCCTTCATGGCCATGATGGCAAATGTGGCATGTGATGAAGGTGGGGTGGCAATATATACTGCGTTTACCTCGGGGTCATCGATGAGAGCCTGGGCATCGGTGTAATAGTGTCGTATGTTGTGTCGTTTGGCATAGCTCCTGGTCTTCTCCTTGTCCCGTCCCATGACTGCAACGACTTCCGAGCCTTTTACGGCAGCAAATGCCGGCCCGCTCTTCTTTTCTGTGGCCTCGCCACATCCGATGAAACCCCATTTGATGATGCTTTCCATACTCTATCAGTTGTAGAAATTCCATGAAAGTCCCAACCACAATACGCCTTGTGTTGTGGGGTAGTGGGGCACAAGGAAATAGTTCCTGTTGCCCATTCCTTCGTTTACATGGTAATATTTTACATAGAAACGTGTCTGCTTCAGCAGGAAGTTCGCATATACACTCGCAATGGGGTAGTCGCCTATCTCAACCTTGTCGGCCTGGTTCTGCTGTACGAACTGGCCCAATGCCGGTGAGTAGTCGGGAGCGTAGTACTTTGTGAAATATCTTACATCGGCACCGAGCTCGGTGTTGAGCACCTTTGCAATCTTGAACTTTATGAAGAGGTTTGCATAAAGGTTCAGGTCGGGCAGTGGCAGGACGCTCTTGTTGCTGCTGTGCTGATATGTGATGTCGGTGTTTATGTTGAAGATTCCAAAGGTGAAATCCTGCTTCAGGGTTGCAGTGAGTACCTGTATGTTTTCGCTCTCCTGTGCTACAGCAAAACGGTTCAGGAAACGTCCCGGAGTGGCCTCAACAGCATTGTTTGCGATATATGTGTAGTTCTTTATGTTCTCTACGCCTGCACTCAATCTTGTTTTCCACGAAGGTATATGTATTTCTCCGGCTATGCGTGTCTTGAACTCCTTGTCAAGATCATCGTTGTCCCACCAGTAGTGCTCCGAGTGGTAGTGGCGATAGTAGAACGAGGGGCGGTTGTTCTTCATGAATGCGCGTGCCTTCAATATTACATCCTTCTTCCATAGCTTGAAGTTCAGTTCCAATGTGCCGTCAAGTGAGAAGGAACCTATCTCGTCACCCGATATTGCCGTCTCTCCTTCAATGCAGTACTTGAAATTGTCGAAGCGGTCACTTGAAATGCTTCCTCCTACCGAGAGGATATGTTCGCTGTATTTCTTGCGTACCTCGTTGAAACTGCCTGCAACGGAGTCGGGCAAGGTGTAGCGGTTGTACCTGTAAGATGCAAATGCCGTCACGTCGGCAAAAGCCCAACGGCTGAACCCTTCGCGTAATGACAATGACAGCCTGTTCTCCATTTTGAAATAACGTGTCTTGTCGGTCGAGTCCTTGGGAAGGTATGTATCGGCGTAGTATGATGCAGGCTGCCTGTAGTTGATGAACTCACGGCTGTTCTGTGTTATGTCCAGTGTATGCGTGATACGGGCTACAGAGACAAATTCCGTTGCTGTCGAGTCATTGGTGACAACGGTGCTGTCACCCGACTGTTTTGTAACCATATTCTTCTCGCGGTTGAATCCCAGATTGTAGTTGTGGGTGAAGAAGAGTGTGTATACCTCGTTGCGGTTCCATGAGTCTTCAAGCTTTACAGGAATGTCGCTTGTGCCGAAATTGCTGTTGGAACCGTCGGTCTCTTCAGGGCGTGTTATGTAACGGTCGTCAATGATACCGCCGTTCTCGGCCTGCTTCATGTGGTAACGGCTTGCAAGGAGATGGTAGTTGTAGCGGTCGCTCCTATAGAATGAGAAGAGCGAGAAATTCATCTGTGAACTTGCCTGGTTGTCATAACGTCCTCTTGCATAAAGATAGTCGAACAGGAAACCTACTCCGAAATGCTTGCCGGCATTTGTGGTGAAATAAGCCCTGAAACGGTCGTCTCCGTCAACCTTGTTGCCTGACGAGTGATAGCTCAGGTTGGTGTACGGTGACTTTGTGTCTGTAAAGAAGAAACGTCCCGGCCTTGTGAAGAAATAGTCATAAGGCTGCAGGAAGTCGTAAGATGTCTCTGTGGGTCTGTTGAAGAATATCCTTGTCTGCCGTGGGGTACCCATGTTTCCAAGGAAGTTGTACTCGCCGTTGACACCTTCGGTAAGGTGCCAGTTCTGGAACATATGCTGCAGTGTGTCGGCACCTACGGGGATGACCTCGCCTGTATGTTCATTGACGTGCCACTGGTGTATCTCTTTGGGTACGTTGACGTCAACCTTGGTGGAGTCCTTCGGGTTTTTCTTGAATGGGCTGAAAACCTCTCCGCTTCCAAATCCACTCTGGCTGTTGTTTTCGAGCTGATGCCCCTGTATGTGCTGTCCGAGCAATTGCATCGGCAACATCAGAAACAGCATATATAGTAATCTTCTCATTTTCTTTAAACGGTGTTGCGTAATCTCAATTTACGAAACGCAATATGAATTCAAATATTTTCAGTCCCAATGTCGTGAATCCTGCATAAAAGAATGAAGGACTTTTGCCGTATGCGAAATAGATGATAAATGTCACTACTGCGCCCACAAGGAACAGTATGTTCAGTATATTCCTTACTTTGTCTACCTGTCTCATTTCAGTACATTTTTGATCTCATCGACAAGCTGGTTCTTTAGGTCAATTGTCTTACGGCGGAACTTGCCTTCGAAGTTCTTGAGTTTGCCCTTCTTGTCAAATGCCATCTCATCAGTGATCCAGTTCTCGGCTTTCATGTGTACGCCTCCATTCTCGTCCTCATCGTCGTGCCAGTAGGTTATTCTTGACATATTGAATGTGCACTTGCCGTCTTGTGCGGTGATGGTAAGGTAATAGTATATCCTTGCACGGTTCAGGACAAGGAATGTGTTCCTGAATACAATATATTCCTCTCCTTTGATGATTGTCGTATTGGGAACCTCGTTTTCGTACCTTTTGACGGAGATTACTGTAGGCTCAACGTAGCGGCTTTTGATCCAACCGTTGACTTTGTCGGTAATCTCTGCTGCACTAAGCCCTTCGGCCGGTATAACTTCTTCAAATGTGACCTTGCCGTTTACAACAGGGACCGTTCCTGTCTGGTATTGTGGTTCTGCTACGGTGCTTTTTTTCTTGAACAGCTGTGCCGAAGCTGCACTGCAGATGAACATCACTGCTATGAGTAAAAGGAACTTTTTCATAATATATTTAAGTTATAATATTAATATCCTCTGCGAAGATAATACAAAACTGAAAAGAAAACAAGATTATCGCCTTCATCAATATCATACAAATGTCACATCCTGTTAAAAGCGCTCCATGTTGCAACCGCGAATATCCTGTTTCTCCAAAAAAGAGTTCTTATTTTTGTTAATACCCGTCAGTTGTATTATTTTTGTACAATATTTGGAATTATTTGAAAATGGGTTCTGGTAAAACGGATAATAGAAACCGTAAGTCGGGTAAAAAGAATAATAGCGGCGCCAAAAGGGGCTTTGTGGTAATAATGCTCAATCTTCTGGTTATGGCAGTTGTTGCAGTAGTATTGGTCTTTGCAACACTCAATTGGCTTGACAGCTATACAAACCACAATGTGGCATATGAGGTGCCTGATGTGTGTGGTATGCATGTCGACGAGGCCGCCAAGGTCCTCAAGGACAGTAAACTCGGTTATGCGGTCGTTGAATACAAATATAAGGACGGTGCCGAAAAGGATGAAGTCCTTGAGCAGCGTCCGTTGGCAAATGCCAAGGTTAAGGAGGGGCGTGAGATTACTCTCGTTCTCAACACTACGGAAAAACCGCGTCAGGGTATTCCTCCCGTTATAGACAACAGCTCCTTGCGTGAGGCAGAGTTCCGCCTGAAAGCAGCGGGTTTTATTGTTGAGGCTGTGGATACCATCAAGGGTGAGCGCGAGTGGGTCTATGAACTGCTGTATAAGGGACGTAAACTCGATAACGGTGCAGCAATACCTCGCGGCTCAAAAGTTACTCTTGTGGTGGGTAGCGGTGATGAAATTCCTACAGACACAGTACGTCTTGACCCTGATTTCTTTTGATCTGTATGCAGGATATTGAATTCTCTGCCGGATATGATGCCGGATATGTTGACAATGATGAACTGGAACTTGAAGAGGAAACCCTCTTTAAGGAGATACGTCTTGTTGCAGATAAAGGGCAATCGCCTGTCCGTATAGATAAATTCCTTGTCGACCATGTAGCCAATACGTCGCGTAACAAGATACAGCAGGCTGCCGATGCCGGTTCCATAGTCGTCAATGGCAAGGTGGTCAAAAGCAATTACAAGGTAAAACCGCTTGACGAGATTGTCATAACATATAATACTCCTGCATATGACAACAGTATCATCCCAGAGGATATTCCGCTTGATGTAGTATACGAGGATGATGTGCTTATGGTTGTCAACAAACCGGCAGGACTTGTCGTGCACCCGGGCTGCGGAAACAGTCACGGCACGCTAATCAATGCTGTTGCATGGCATTTGAGGAATAATCCCGATTTTGACCCCAATGATCCCCAGGTGGGCCTTGTACACCGTATTGACAAGAATACTTCAGGATTGCTTGTTGTGGCAAAGACTGCTGCGGCAAAGGCGCATCTGGGTATGCAGTTCTTCAAAAAGAGTACACAAAGGACATATAATGCTGTCGTGTGGGGTAACCTCAAGGAGAACGAAGGTACGGTTGTCGGTAATATAACACGCAATCCGCGTAACAGGCTACAGATGTGCGTGTCACCTGATGATGCCATCGGTAAGTATGCTGTAACACATTACCGCGTTCTTGAGCGTCTCAGTTATGTGTCTCTTGTGGAATGTAACCTTGAGACGGGCCGTACCCATCAGATAAGGGTGCATATGAAGCATATCGGACACGTCCTTTTCAATGATGATGTGTATGGCGGTGATGAGATTCTCAAGGGTACCAACTTCAGCAAATACAGTCAGTTTGTACGCAACTGTTTCAAACTGTGCCCGCGTCAGGCCTTGCACGCGAAAACGTTGGGTTTCATACACCCTGTGACAGGCAAGATGATGCATTTCGATTCGGAACTGCCCGAGGATTTCCTGTCTATGGTAGATGCCTGGCGCCGATATTCGAGTGCAAGTGCCGGATATCTGAATGATTGATGGGGCGTTCTGCAATAGACTTATGAATACAAAAGCCGACTGATTGTGTATCTGTCGGCTTTCTATTTTATCTGCAATTCACGTAGTCTCTCTTCTCCGCCCTCAATGACGTTTATATCCACTTTGTTCTTGATGCCCGGCACTCTTCCCAGGTCGGTGAATTGCCACATTGTCCATTCCCTGCTAATGTGTGGGGTATCTACATAGTAGTGCGCTATCCACAGCCCGTAATCCTTGAAGAACGGGTCTTGCAAGTGTTTTTCGTGAAATTTGGGGTATGAATATATAAGTGGCTTCACACCATAATGCTCCTCAAGCCTTAGAATGAATTTCTTGAGTTCCAGAGCGAATGCTGCTTTGTCTTTGGGGCTCTCTTCAATGTCTACCATCGGTGGAAGGTCTCCTTTCTCAAGCTTCACGTTCCTGATGAACATATTGGCCTGGGCGTCGCCCGATGATGCAGTGGTGAAGTAGTGGTATGCGCCACGGATGAATCCGTGCTTCTTGGCTTCCTGCCAGTTTTTTGTAAAACGTTTGTCTTTGTGGTCCCTGCCCTCTGTGGCCTTTATGTATACGAACTTGAGTGGGGCGTTGGCGGCCTGTTCCTCCTTGAGCCTGTCCCATTTAATATCACCCTGGTGGTGGGAAATGTCAAGTCCGAATGTGGAGTGTCCTTCGGGAAGGCATACCAGATAAGCCTTTTCTCCCTCGCAGACCTTGAAAGGGAAAAAATTCTTCTGGAATACAAGATGATATGCAAAGAACAGGAATACGGATGTGGCGATTGCAGCAACAAGAATATGCAGCCATCGCAGGTCTTTCTGCTTGTTCTTTTTGCGTGTAGAAGAACGGCGGGCGGAAGGGTTTTTCCGCTCGCCGGTTCTTTTTATTGTCTTTTTAGCATCTGCCATTAGACGGGTCTTTACTTCTGCTGCTCAAGAGCAAGAGTCTTTGTGGTCTGGTCGCAAACCTCTGATGGACCAAAGTACTGGATAGGACCCGGGTAAACATAGCATGTCTCCTTTGCCCACAACTCTCTGTTGGCAGCGAAAGTCTTGAAAGGTGCACCGTTGAGGTCAACAAGAGCCTTCTGGATAACAGGCTTCATTTCGCCGTGGCGACGCTCCATGTTCATCATCATTGTGATGGGGATACCACCGGCAACCCACTCGGCAGCAGGAGCTGTAGTATTGCGTACTGATGACATGTAACCGGTCTTGCCTGCAGCGATGAGCTGTGAAGCGTTGAAACCGAGTGCGTAGCAGTAGTCTGCATCGTAGTTTGATGGAGCTGCGCAACGTCCCTCATAGCCGAAGAAGTGGTGTTGTGCATTGAACTTGCCTGCATACTTGCCCTCGGCCTTCCAAGCAGCGAGCTTGTTTGAAACCATCTCTGACAAAAGCTTCTCTGTCTCGATGAGTGAAACCTGTACGTTGCCGTGTGGGTCGCGGTCCATTGTCAACTGGCGTGCAACACCTGCAGGGAGGCTTGCGTAAACTGCTGCGTTCTCCTTTGAAAGCAGGTTGATGATGTACTGGCGCTGCTCCTCTGGTGCAACTGCCGCATACTCCTCGCCCTTGTGGGCCAACAGGTCGTTGAGCTCTGCGATGAGAGCCTTCATTGCAGGAACGAACTCGATGAGACCCTCAGGGATGAGGACTGTACCGAAGTTGTTGCCGGCTGCAGCACGGTCAGCTACTGCCTGTGCAATTGATGTAACGATGTCATCGAGTGAAAGAGCCTTCTGCTCAACCTCCTCAGAGATGATGCAGTAGTTAGGCTGTGTCTGGAGTGCGCACTCAAGTGCGATGTGAGATGCTGAACGGCCCATCAGCTTGATGAAGTGCCAATACTTCTGTGCTGAGTTACAGTCGCGCTGGATGTTGCCGATAACCTCTGAATAAACCTTACAAGCTGTATCGAAACCGAAAGATGTCTCGATGTAAGCGTTCTTGAGGTCACCGTCGATTGTCTTTGGACAGCCGATAACCTGTACACCTGTGTTCTTTGCTGCATAGTACTCGGCGAGAACGCATGCGTTTGTGTTTGAATCATCACCACCGATGATTACAAGAGCCTTGATACCGAGCTCCTTGATGATCTCCAGACCCTTGTCGAACTGCTCTGTCTTCTCGAGCTTTGTACGGCCTGAACCGATGATGTCGAAACCGCCGGTGTTGCGGTAAGCGTCCATGAGCTCAGCTGTGATCTCGATGTATTTGTGGTCAACCAATCCGCCGGGGCCCATAAGGAAACCGTAGAGGCGGCTGTCTGGGTTAAGTCTCTTTACGCCGTCGAACAAACCCGCGATTACATTGTGACCGCCGGGAGCCTGGCCACCGGAAAGGATAACGCCCACGTTGATTGCGGGGTACTCCTTAGCCTCGCCGCCCTTCTCGAATGTGACGATAGGCAGGCCATAGGTGTTGGGGAACATGGCCTTGATGGCCTCCTGGTCTGCTACAGATTCTGTTGCAGCACCCTCACACAATTTTACAGTCTCAGTAAGTGCCTGAGGCAACTTGGGCTGGTATGCAGCCCTTGCTTGTTGTAATGCGCTTATTTTCATATTTCTTGTAAATAATAAGTGATTTTCGTATTTAATGGCAAATTTCGCTTTTTTTTGTGAATTTTAAAAGGCCTTTGAGGTTTTTTATTCATTATAAGCTTAAATATTCTCTTTTTTGGGAAATCTTGTTGTCAGTTTCACTTTTAAAGAGTATCTTTACGGATGTGATGTGGTTGATACCCCTTGGCTCGGATAACGCCGCATCTGTTTAATTATTCTTTAAAATAAAGCATTATGGCAAGCAGAAGAGATCTTAAAAAGGTTATTACATTCGTCGTTGATGAGTTGGCAACGGAGGCATTCATCGTTTCTTATGATTCAAAGGGTGATGCCGAGGCATGGGTGGCTCTGTTCAATAAAATATTCGCTCTTAACAAGGAATATGTGGCTCGTGTGAACCACGTGGAGCCGGGTATGCCCGCAAGAAAATATTTCAACACGCTTTGCGACTCGTTCAATGCGGATGCAAAGGCTCTGTTGGACGAAATCAAGGCATTGGCATAAAATTCCTGCTATGCAAAGATTGCTGACGGTTTTTGCCGCCTGCATATTGAGCGTAACGGTTTTATCGGCACAGGATGTCGATAAAACCGTTGAGCGTTCAATAGCAGAGTACTTCAAGAATTACAAATCGGGTAGGACTGCGCTCAAGCACTCGGGTTTAGACAAGCGCCGCAACAGGATTGTTGTCAATAAAGGGGCCAGGAAAGTTGTCATCTATGCCAACGAGGCGTTCGCGGGTCAGGCTTTTACACCGGGTGTGGTCGACACCATCTATCGCGATATCCGCAAGTTGCTTCCATCTTCTTTGAGGAAATATAAGATCGAGGTAGTTTATGATAACCGCACCATAGACGAGCGTATCCCCGGTATATACCGTGGAAAAGATGTGGATAATGAGCGTCTGTGGGGTAGTGAAGGGTATGAAGGTGAACCATGGGTGCGGAATGTCTCACGCCCGTATGAGATTGGAGCAGGCCTGCAGGGACGTCATTTGGCTTTATGGCAGAGTCATGGTCGTGTGTTCTCAACCGATAAAGGTGTGTGGCAGTGGCAACGCCCGTCGCTTTTCTGTACTGTCGAGGACCTGTTCACGCAGTCGATAGTGGTGCCGCTGCTTATGCCCATGCTTGAGAATGCGGGTGCCGTGGTGTATACTCCGCGTGAGCGTGACTGGCAACCTGAATGTGTGATCGTGGATAACGATGCATCACGTGGAGAGTCGCGTTACAGCGAAGAGGATGCCCGTGCCCTTAAATGGCGTGAATACAATGTGGGCTATGCCGATGCAAAAGAGGTGTACCGTGATGGTGACAATCCTTTTGCCATGGGGACTTCAAGGTTCGTGACCTCTACCCAGGACAAGAAGAACCGGGCCGAGGCCGCGTGGCATCCCGGTATAACCAAGGATGGTGAATATGCCGTGTATGTCTCATATTGCTCTTTCGAGAATTCTGTCCCCGATGCTTTATATAAGGTGTTCCATAGTGGCGGTTCCACAGAATTCAGGGTGAATCAGCTGATGGGTGGTGGAACCTGGGTATATCTCGGCAGGTTCCATTTCAAGGCAGGTGATGATACCCAGTGCGTGGTGCTCTGTAATGAGAGTGCCCATAAAGGTGTGGTCAGTGCCGATGCTGTGCGTTTTGGCGGCGGTATGGGTGTCGTGGCCCGTGGAGAAGAGGGACTCACAAGCGGCCTGCCCCGATATCTTGAGGCTGCGAGATACAATCTTCAGACAGGTGGTTTCCCTAAAGAGGTTTATTCTGCGTACGAGGGAAAGAACGACTACCGCGATGATATCCTTTGTCGTGGCCATGCGGTGAACTATCTGACAGGCGGCTCGCCTTTCAATCCTGATACAACGGGTCTGAAGGTTCCTCTTGAACTCTCTTTCGGTTTCCATTCCGATGCCGGTTATGATGCCGAAGACAATGTGATAGGCTCATTGGGTGTTGTTACAACTCGTTTCAACGGCGATACACTCGGTAACGGTCATCCACGCGCGATATCCCGCGATGCGGTCTCTTTCCTGCTCAACAGTGTGCAGGAGGATATTTCTGCGCGTTATGGCTTCCATTGGCCCGTGCGCGGAATTCTTGACCGCAATTATGGAGAAACCCGTGTTCCTTATATCCCTTCGGTTATTTTCGAGTCGCTGTCGCATCAGAATTACATTGATATGGCCTATGGTCATAATCCTGATTTCAAGTTTACCATGGCAAGGGCGGTCTACAAGTCCTTGCTCAAGCATCTCTGCTTTGTCAACGGGCAGGAGTTTGTGGTGCAGCCGTTGCCGGTGAGCCATTTCTCTATGTCGTTGTCCGAGGATGCCAAGGAGGTAACTTTGCGTTGGCGTCCGGTGAACGACCCGCAGGAACCTACGGCGAAGCCTAAGAGATATGTCGTATACACAAGAAAAGGCGACGGAGGTTTCGATAACGGAGTGGTCGCAGACAAAAATAGTATTGTACTCCCCGTGGAGAAAGGTGTCCTGTACGGTTTTAAGGTCACGGCACTTAATGATGGCGGTGAGAGTCTCTCATCGGAAGTGCTCTCAATGTATGTCTCTAAGAATGAAAAAGGACGTGTGCTGGTTGTGAATGGTTTTCACCGTTTAAGCGGTCCGGAGGCGATGTCCACACCGCAGACAGCCGGTTTTGATATGGAGTATGATCCGGGTGTGCCTTATATGTACTCTCCCGAGTACTGCGGAGTGCAGCTGGACCATTCCCGTGCAGGAATCGGTTTTGAGGATGGTCTGGGTCTCAGTGATGACAGATACGAGGGCTTGCTCGTTGCGGGCAATACTTTTGATTATCCGCGTGTCCATGGTGTCTCGTTGGCTGCAAATGACTTCTCGTTTGTGTCGTGCAGTAGTGAGGCTGTCATGAGTGGCGATGTCAAGCTCGGAGACTATAAGGTCGTGGATATCATATTGGGTGTTGAGAAACAGGGCGAACAGGGGTCATACCTTGGATATAACCGTCCGTATAAGACATTCCCTAAAGAGTTGCAGGATAAAGTGCGCGCTTTCTGCAAGGCCGGTGGCAATCTGTTTGTCAGCGGAGCGTTCATCGCCAGTGATATGACCAAGACTAATGCCGATAGGGCTTTTGTACGTGAAGTGTTGCGTTGTGATTATGGAGGTTCCATAGAGAACCTTGCCGAGACGGGTGTAACTGGAAATGTGAGTCGTGTATTCCGTATACCGCGTACTGTCAACAGCGGGTGTTATGCAGTGTCTCGTCCCGACATACTTGTCCCTCTTGATGATGCCTTTGTCTCTTTCGTGTTCGACGGGTGCCGTGAGAGTGCCGGTGTTGCGTATGCCGGTGATTACCGCGTTCTCTCTACCAGTTTTCCGTTTGAGGCAGTGCAGGACGAAAATGCAAGAAATGAACTTATGGGAGCTGTCATGCGCTTCCTGTTGAGGTGATATTGGGTTGTCATCTGACAACAAAGGGGCTCATCATGTGACGAGCCCCTTTGTTTGTTCCCGGATAAAACAAATATAGCCGAGCGGTAGCTCGGCTATATTTATGTTGTTGCTTGGCAATTACTTCTTCTTACCGTTGTATTCGTCAGAAACTGTCAACTTTGCGCGACCCTTTGCGCGACGTGCTGCCAATACGCGACGGCCGTTCTTTGTGGCCATTCTCTCACGGAAACCGTGCTTGTTCTTTCTCTTTCTGTTAGAGGGCTGGAATGTTCTTTTCATCGTCTTATATTTTTATATGTTTTTAGTCCAAAAAGTACTTTACGCTATTCAGCTTGCAAAATTACTCCTTTTTTTTAGAATGGCAAAGATTTTGGCAGGTAATTTTACTCCTTTTTGTATTTAAGCGCTGTTTTCGCTCTCTTATAATTGTTTGCAGGTGAAGTGGTCAACTCCTTCCTTTTTCTGTGGGTAGAGCTGTAAATGACAATTCGTCCCAAGGCCTGAAGCCTTGGGACGAATCTGTCTGTTCCTTTGTGTAATGCCTTTATCAGATCTCGGCGATAACCTCAACCTCAACAAGTACATTCTTTGGCAATGTCTTCACTGCAACGCAAGAACGTGCAGGCTTGCTTGTGAAATACTCTGCGTAAACAGCGTTGAAAGCAGCGAAATCTGCCATGTCGCTGAGGAAGCATGTTGTCTTTACGACATTGTCGAAAGATGTGCCAGCCTCGGCAAGAACAGCTGCAAGGTTCTTCATTACCTGTGTTGCCTGGTCTGTGATGCCTTCAGCCTCAACATTGCCGGTAGCAGGGTTGATGGGGATCTGGCCAGAAGTGAACAACATGTTACCGCAGATGATGGCCTGTGAGTATGGGCCGATAGCCTCGGGGGCATTGCTTGTATAAACTTTCTTAAGCATAGTTATGATATTTATTTATTGATTGATACTCTTAATCCCAGATTTTGAAACCTGCATCCTGTATGGCCTTCTTTATCTGCTCCACGTGCTCGAAGTTGCGTGTCTCGAGTGTGATGCGGATGAAGCAGCCTGTGATGCTGGTGTTCGCGTTTGTGCGCTCATGGTGAACACCGATGACATTCGCGCCGTGCTCTGCAATGATGCTTGAAATCTGTACGAGCTGTCCCGGCTTGTCAAGAAGCTCTACCTTGAGCAGTGCTGAACGTCCTGATGTGAGAAGACCACGCTTGATTACGCGGTCAAGGATATTCACGTCGATGTTACCGCCTGATACCACGCAGACAACTTTCTTGCCCTCTACTGGAACCTTGTCGAACATTGCGGCTGCAACAGCAACGGCTCCGGCGCCTTCGGTGATGAGCTTCTGGTGCTCGAGGAGCGAGAGGATAGCTGATGAAACCTCGTCGTCTGTTACGGTTACAATCTCGTCAACGTATTTGCTGCAGAGGTCGAATGTGTTCTCGCCCGGCTGTTTTACTGCAATACCGTCGGCAATTGTAGATACAGCGTCAAGACGCTCAATCTGCTTATGCTCAACAGAATTCTTCATGCTTGGAGCACCGGCTGCCTGAACACCATAAACCTTGATCTTTGGGTTCAATGATTTGATGGCAAAAGCAACGCCCGATATGAGGCCGCCGCCGCCGATGGGTACAATAACAGCGTCAATATCCTTCATCTGGTCAATGAGCTCAAGGCCGATTGTTCCCTGTCCGGCAATCACATCTTCGTCATCAAACGGATGGATGAATGTGTAGCCGTGCTCGTCGCGCAGCTCGATGGCACGCTTGTAAGCATCGTCATAAACGCCTGGAACAAGGCAGATGTCTGCTCCATAACCCTTTGTTGCCTCAACCTTTGAGATAGGTGCGCAGTCGGGAAGACAGATAAGTGACTTGATGCCGTTCTTTGTTGCCGCAAGTGCAACACCTTGTGCATGGTTACCGGCAGAGCAAGCAATTACGCCCTTTGCCTTCTCTTCTTCTGATAACTGAGAAATCTTGTAGTATGAACCGCGTACCTTGAAAGAACCTGTAAGCTGAAGATTTTCAGGCTTGAGGAAAATTGTTCCTTTCTTGTTTACGTTGGGTGCTGGTACAAGCTCTGTGCGTCGTATCACATCCTTGAGGACGAACGCCGCATGGTAGATTTTGTCTAAAGTGAGCATATGGTTTTGTTTTAAAGTGTTTTTTTTGTGTCCTTGTATGCGAGCATACATCTATGCAAAATTACAACAATTTATTGTACAAAAGAAAAAAGTGCCGATTATTTATTCAAATGTCCTCAATCTTTTGCAGTCCGCTTTTATAGTCTTGTATTTTCATATTTTAAGAAGTATTTAAAAATACCGGAAATAAGAAGGTGTAAAATATGTGAATAAATATTAATTGTTTATATTTGTGGTCAAAACCGGGCTTTTGGTACCGGTTGTATCCTTTTTCGTGGAAAATCAAGAAATACGGCATATTATTATGAAAAAACAGATTTTTGTATTCTGCAATCTCCTCGCATTGTTTCTGTGTGCGATATTTTTGTCCTGCAGTGTGGATAATGATTATGATCTATCAAAAGATGTTGACCTTACCATAGCAGTCGGCAATGGCCTGTCAATGCCTTTGGGTTCAACAGACAAGATAATGCTCACTGAAATGATTGATCCAGAGGGGAGTGATATCCTCTCCACAGACGATGACGGCTCATATATTATAAGTAAAGGAGGTACTTTCGATGCTGCCGATTTTGTGGTTGACGAGGTTGATGGACTGCATATCGACACTTATGTCGATGCGCAATATTATTCTATGGATCTTGAACAGGTCTATGGTAGTTATGACGAGGCGGTTGCGGGTATAAAGGCCGATCCGCTGCTTTCCGAAGAGCAGAAAAGAGAGTTTATAGACAGACTCGATGCAAATGAGGTCCCGGTATCTCTGTTCGAGAAGATTGACAAGAATGACATTGAATTCGATTTCTCAAAGGATGACCTGCCTAAAGAGCTGAAGAAGATATATAGGGTGGAATTCGTGGAGCCGGTAAAGATGCACTTTCAGGTAGATGTCGCCTGTGATGCCGACAAGGAACTTTTTGAACTGCTCGACAGCCTTGAACTCTCTGCTGCAGGTCTTGATGACGACCTGTTCTATGTGGGTGTACCCGATTATGTGGAGTTTGTGGAGCATAGGGATATCGGTGATGACAGGATATATCTGCGTGGTGCAGTCATGGTCAGTGCTGACAGGACAAAGTTCTCCAAGTCATGGGATTTCTATATACGTGCTCTTGATTTCAAGGGCGGTCGTGAGGTTGTTGACGGTACAATAAGCATTGTCGATGAACTGATGGTCAACGGTGCCCTGAAATCTAATCTGGTAATGGTGGAGGCCGGGGCTCTTGTTTACGGTCTGCGCACATTCGAGGATGTCTCGTTTACTCCGACTGTGGAGGTTGAGGATTTTGCCATCAAGCATGTTCTGGCATCGGTGGAAGTCGATATCGATGATATAAACGAAAGCGTCGACATTGATTTGGGTGATGACCTTGAGTTTCTTTATGACGAGGGTACGGTGCTTGATTTTGCTAATCCCGAACTTGTTGTCAATGTCGACAACAACTCGGTTGTGTCGGTAGAGTCGGACCTTCTCATCCGGGGTTTTGACAAGGACGGTAATGTGATTGATGGTTCTGAGGTTGCGCTTACTCTTGTTCTCGACGCATCGGCTTCAAACCGTTATTTCATAACGAATAGTGGTGCCGTGAAGGACGGATATACCTCGATTGCGGCAGACTTGAGTTCTCTCTTCAGGAAACTGCCCCATACGGTAGGATTTGAGATGAAATCCCGTAACGATAGCCAGAACCCGGTCGTTGTCACTCTCGGCAGCACTATGAGCGTGTCGGGTGATTATGAAGTCAATATTCCGCTTGAGTTCAGTGAATTTGCGCTAAAGTATACCGAGACAATAGAGGATGTTCTGGGTGATGACCCGGCAGAGATTACCGATTATGTAAAGAACATTGAGTCTGTTACATTGGAGGCCGAGGTGTTGAACACCATTCCTGCTGAGCTTACTCCAAGCCTCAAGGCATATGATGCAGACGGCAGACTGCTGCAGAATGTGACAGTTGCGGTAGACGGTTCGGTGGCAGCCGGTAACGGGGTAGAGGCCGGCAAGGTCACAGCACCGGTGGCTTCTGTGTTCAAGGCGCAGCTGCGTGCGGCAGACAATGAACTTGTGGGACTGAGTACAATAGACCTTGAGTTCGACGGATTTGGCTCGGGTGAACTCAATGCCAACGAGTATCTGAAGATAGAGAAACTCTCTCTCACTATCAATAAACCTGTTGAGGTCGATTTGAACTGATGACTGACATATAAACATATATGGGAAATTAGCTATGAAAAATATATATTCGTTTTTTAAAGGATTCTTCCTTTTTGTGGCTTTTGTCGCAAGTTTTACGGTTGCATCTGCCCAGGTGCTCCGTTCGGGGTATTTTGTTGACGGCAATGTCATGCGTTATCGTCTTAACCCCGCTCTTATGAGTACCCGTGGGCATGTCTCCTTGCCTGTACTCGGTGGTGTGAATGTGAATGCTGTAGGTAATGTTGGTATGGGAGATTTCATTTACAAGTCGGCGATGAACAGCGATAAACTTGTAACATTCATGCATCCCTCAGTGGAAGCCGATGATTTTTTGGCTGCACTCGAGGATGATAACAGGATTGCGTTGGATATGGACTTGACCTTGTTGTCGGCGGCTTTCCATGCATGGGGCGGCTTCAATTCCGTTGATCTCACATTCCGTTCAATGGTTGGTCTTTCGTTGCCCTATGAAATGTTGCGTTTTATGAAGGTGTCGTGTAACGGTGAGTATAATTTCAGTGACCTTAACCTGCATACCCGTAATTATGCGGATTTGTCAATAGGCCATTCACGCAAATTTACAGAATCTCTCACTGTAGGTGCGCGTCTGAAATTCCTTTTCGGTCTTGCCTATGCCGACGCGATATTTGAAAACATGAAACTTGTGGCTAATGCTTCAAGATGGGAAATTATGGCCCGTGGTACAGCTGATGTTGCCATGGGTGGCCGTTTTGAGGTGTCCGATGAAAAAAGCGTGGGTGGAAAGTGTATGGTCAATGGATATGACGGAGCGGCAGCCGGAGTTCACGGTTTTGGTATGGGTGTAGATCTCGGTATCCTGTATGAGTTCAAAAAGGGGGCTCTTGAGGGACTTTCGTTGTCGGCATCGGTGAATGATCTTGGCTTCATCTCATG
Organism: Bacteroidales bacterium; assembly: GCA_015060965.1. GTDB lineage: Bacteria > Bacteroidota > Bacteroidia > Bacteroidales > Bacteroidaceae > HGM04593. The sequence goes on from SUXN01000002.1 coordinate 83,176, forward strand.
GAGCAAGGCTGCTCATGCGTCCATAGACCCCGGTGCTCCATATGCTTTTGACGGTTTTGACAATGTTGCTGTCAGTGGTGATGAGAACACCCTTGAAGACCAGTGGGACGGCATTGCCGATGATTTGGAGGATTTCTTTACGTTGGAGGATAAGGGTACACGCAGCGTCACTGAAGGAATCGGTGCAAAGCTCAACCTTGGCGTGGAGTATGAAATGCCTTTCTGGCGCAGGATGAGCGTGGGTCTTCTGTATATAGGTTGTTTTGACGGCATATATACCTATAATCAGACTATGCTGGCGCTGAATGTCTCTCCTCTGGACTGCTTGGATTTTGCCTTGAGTGGCCGTGTGGGTACATATGGTGCCGGCGCCGGTGCCATGATGAATATCCATTGCCCGGGTTTCAGTTTCTTTGTCGGTACCGATTGTTTCCTCGGCAAGGTGGGAAAACAGTATATTCCGTTGGAGAATATGAATGCAAGTGTGTCGTTTGGCATCAATATCGCTCTTGGGAAAGCGGAATAAGAATACCGTCTTAATGAGAAGATGTTTCAGACAGTTTCTATGTTGATTTATAAAAAGAATAAGCGGGACCTTTTTGGTTCCGCTTATTCTTTTGTCGCTGTGGAAAGGATTACTCAGCAGAGTTGTCGACAACCTCAGCCTCAGGTGCATTCTTCATTACAGATGCGATGCCGTTGTCGCGTGCAGCCTCTGTAGAATACATCTCGCTCTGACCGATAACCTGTCCGTTACCAGCCTTGAGCACGAAGTAAGGAGCACCGTTCTTTGCAACCTTGCGCTCGAAACGACCCTCGTCGGCAGCGTTCTTCTTTACTGACTCGATACCGTTCTTGCATGCAGCCATTGTTGTGTAACCCTCGCTGGCAAGGATCTCCTGGCCGTTAGTTGCTTTAAGACTGAACTGGAATTCACCGTTCTTACGCTTTGTGATAACAAACTTTCCCATAGTTATAAATTTTTAGTTATAATGTTTTTCGTGGCTAAGGTATGCAAATTTCCATAAAAGTAAAAGAATTTTATGGAAAATGAAGTGATTGTGTTGAAAATTAAGGGATGTGCAGGCTTGGCAGGCTTTGATATGGATAAAATACAAAGAAAGGAACTCGATCGAGTTCCTTTCTTTGTGATTCCGAAGCGTTCTTTGTGATTCCGGAGCGTTTATCCGTATCATAAGGCGCAAGTTCGTTATATCTTATTGTCTATCAATGATTTTTTTTTGCTGATAGTCCTGCTATTTCAAATATCAATTATCATCATTTTTACTTGGTTTGCAACTTGGTTTGCACCTTTGTTAGTTGGTTTGCAAGTTTGTTAGACAAAGATAGCAAATTTGGGTAACATATACAAATTCCCACCCACCTTTATAGCGTCTTGGGGGCGAAAATTTCGCTTTCAAGACGTTTTTTTTTTACACTTTTTAAGGTACACAATACAGAAAATGAGATTTATGCCAAAGGTCTTTTATGACCTTTTTGCCACCTCTACTTTTGTACTGAACAAACTCACTAACGAACATTTCTAACCCTTATTAAGGTTCACAGTTGTTTAATGTTTTTAAGAACTTTTTACAAAACATTATCAACAAATCTTATGAGGACAAAGAAATTAAGTGCAGAACAGTGTGAATATTTTTCAAAGGTTTTCCCTGTAATGAGCAACACCGAAGTCGCACAGCTTTTGAACGTGAGTGTAACAACAGTAAAGAACTATGCAGATATAATGGAGCTGAAGAAAGACCCGGCATATCTTTCAAGTGTAAGAAAACAAGTATCAATTAAAGGTCATTTAGTACGATGGACATTATCGAAAACAAAACAAAATGGCTCCGCAGCCTCAAGCGTGGAGAAACGAAGGTAGGTCGTTTGGCATCATCAAAAGAGTGTACCACAATGTCAGTCCTTATATATAGGTGGAACATTGACGAGGGGGCAAGCAAAGGCATACGCATATCTGCTTCATACGATAGGCGCAACTGCCTTGTTACAATTACCGGCAATGTGATAGACAGTTATAAGGAGTTACGACAAAAAGCGATGAAAGCCTATGCTGAAGCCGAGTGAACTGGAACTATTGGCCGACAAGATAGCCAAAAAGCTCCACCGTCTCAATGATGAAGTGCTTTCTGTTGCCGAAGTCGCAAGAATGCTCGACAAGACAGAGGGAGCAGTGAAAAAGATGTGTTACAGGGGGCAGTTGCCACACCGTAAACAGCAGAAGTCATATTACTTCAGCAAGAAAGAGATAACAGAATTTATTCTATCTAATGAATAAACTATAAACTTTCCTTTTTCAAAGTCCACCCACAGCCTGCTGTGAAGCCCACTGTGAGTGGCATTTTTTCAACTCTCAAATTACAGGAAAATGGAAGAAAAACAAATAGCATTGAAAGCCTCATTATGCAACCGCCTATCGCAAATGGTGCTCGACCATAATCTACCTGTGAATATCGTTGTCGGTGAGAATCTGACCTATTTGCGTACAGTAACATTGACATATCACCTGCGCGATGAAATGCTTGTTGAGTGGCTTATCTACCGTGTAACAGAAGATGACGATTATGCAGTATGATACAGGCAACCGACCTTTACAAAGCGACACGCGACGGTTTAGACATCATTCTCCGCTACTATCCACAAGCTGCTGATGTTGTCGGAACGAAGAACAAATTCAGGGCGAGGCAGAATGAAAAGACTGCTTCGGCCTGCTTGCACTATTCCGGCGGAGTGTGGAAAGTCGTAGATTTCGGCGACGACGGGCACGCTCTTTCTCCCATAGATATATGTATGAAAGAGGAAGGCATCACCCACTTTTACGAAGCGGTGTTGCACCTTGCAGGTATCTTCGGCATAAACGAAGAACTCTCGCCTACAATCAACAAGCCACGCATCGAGAAACGCCCGGCAACGAGCGAAGAGAAAGAGGGAACACGCATATTCTCCCTTTTGGAGTCCATACCCGAAGAACATCTTAAAGTCCTCGGCCCGAAAGTACGGGCAGAACACGCAGAGGCTCTTAATTGGTACGAGGCAGAATATGTAGGCTATGTGAAGAACAGGGAAGTAACACTCAAATATAGCACAGCGAACTATCCTATATTTATGCGTGAATGCCGTACAGACGACGGCAAGGTGTTCTACAAGATATACGAACCACTCAACCCCGAAAAGCAGTGGCGTTTCTCATACACTCCCGAAGGAGTAAAGCCCAAAGACTATATCAACGGCCTGCGCGAGTTACAGGAGCAGTTCGGCAAGCTCAACAGTTGCGATGATGAAGAAGAGGGCGAACAACGGGAAAGAAAGCTCGAAGAGATATTTATATGCAGTGGAGAGCGCGACGCTCTTTGCTTAAAGTCTATGGGCTACATTCCTATATGGTTCAATTCCGAGACATACACCCTCACAGAGTCCGAGGTTGCCAAACTCTACCGTTATGCCGATACCATATACAACATTCCCGACATCGACGCTACAGGGCGTAAGAAAGGTGCAGAATTGGCACTGCGCCATATCGACATATATACAGTGTGGCTCCCCGAATGGCTCTCCACCTATCGCGACAATCGCGGTAAGCCTCGCAAGGATCTCCGCGATTGGCAAGAACTTCGCCGTGATGTTGCCGATTTTCGCGACCTCATTAAAATGGCGATGCCTGCAAAATTCTGGGTAGAGACAATCAATGAAAAATCGTGCAAGAGAGAACTTACCATATCGGCAGTACGCCTTTATTACTTCTTGCAGTTGAACGGTTTTCGTACACTGCGCGATACCAATGCAGCCAATACCCGGTACATACAGGTTACAGGCAACATCGTAAAGCAGATAAAGGCGAAAGATGTACGCCGTTTCGTGCGCGAATGGGCTGAAGAACGCTGTTTGGCAGAGAATATCCGAAACCTCATTGTAAACTCAATGAAGTTTTCGGAAACCTCTCTTGAAAACCTCCGCGAGGTGGAATTGGACTTTACCACCTTTACCCCCACAACACAGTTCTTCTTCTTTACCCGTAAATCAATCGAGGTAACACCTTCAGAGATTATAGTGCATCAAAAGGGCGATACATCTTTTCAGCACTATGTTTGGGAAGATAATGTTTTGCCTTATGAGTTTACCGTTATGCCCGATATGTTCAGCATCACACGCTCCGAGCAAGGGGGCAAGCCACACTTCGACATCGAGGTGCTGGAGTCCGGCAAAAGCTGCCTATGCGGTTACGTTATCAATTCAAGCCGTATCTATTGGCGCAAGGAAATGGAGTACCGCTTCGGCGAAGACAGGGAAGCAGCAGCCGAGTATGCAGCCACCCACCGCTTTTGCATCGACGGCGAGGGATTGACACCCACAGAGATAGCCGAGCAGAAGCAGAACCTTATAAACAAGATATTCGCTATCGGCTATATGCTCCACCGCTATAAATCTCCCTCGCGTGCGTGGGCTCCGCAGGCAATGGATAACAAGATAGGCGAGAATGGCGAGTGCAACGGCCGAAGCGGAAAATCATTCCTCTTCAAGGCTCTCTCGATGTTTATGCGTACAGTCAAGTTATCGGGAAGAAACCCAAAACTGATGGATAACCCCCACGTTTTCGACCAAGTGAACATACACACCGATTTTGTGCTTGTCGATGACTGCGCCCAATACCTCTCTATGGGGCTGTTCTATGACATCATCACAAGCGATATGACGGTGAACCCGAAGAACAATCAAAGTTACAGCATACCCTTTGAGCAAAGCCCCAAGTTTGGTTTTACCACCAATTATGTACCGCTGGACTTTGACAGCTCCACCGAGGCGCGTATGCTCTATATGGTCTATAGCGACTATTACCACCAGCTCACTGAGACAAACGACTACCTCGAAACACGCTCCATACGCGATGATTTCGGGCGCGACCTCTTTACACACGATTACAGCCCGGCTGATTGGAACGCTGATATAAATTTCCTTATGCAGTGCCTTCGCTTTTACCTCTCCCTATGCCGGGAGAATATCAAGATATTGCCCCCAATGGATAATATCTTGTTACGCAAATACAGACAAGACATCGGAAATAACTTTGAAGATTGGGCTAACGGTTATTTTGCTGAAGACGGCGACAAACTCGACAAACTGCTTATACGCCGTGAGGTGTTCGATGACTACCGCAAGTATGCCAACGTAACCAACCTCACAATGCAGCGTTTTACGCAGAAACTGCACTCTTTCTGCCACCTTTGCCCCTATATCGACACGCTCAACCCTGACGAGCTTTGCAACAATCAAAAGCGCATATCAAGGCGTGTTGAGGGCAATTTCGTGGATATGATATTCGTGCAGACAAAGAGATACAAAGAGAAGAAAAATGACCCTAACGAATTTATACCCGATGAACAATTCCTTTAGAAACGAAACAGTACGCACTCTTGTGCAGTCCTACACCGTTGCACAGTTCAACGAAAAGTATCTTGCCGACAAAGAATTCCGCAAGTTTGCAAGGAAGGTATATGCCTACTTTGACAATATGCGACACGGCACACGCCTTCGTTTATCCTCATATCAAGGTCAAAAGTTGGAATGGCTGTTGCTCACCTATGTGGCCTTCTATTTTGAAGGGGCACATTGGCTGGAGTTCTTCATATCCGATGACTACAACACCATTGTACGGCGCAACATCGCTCCCGAAGATTTCGACAGGGAAGTAGAGCAATGGCTTAATTGGAAAAAGGAACATCAGCATTAAATCCTCTTCTACCACACACTGCTGTATGGCATTTGCCGTGCAGCATTTTTTTGTGCCGTAAGCAAAGGCAACATCTTTCAATTTTACCTCTTCTTATTTCCGTACTAATCTTTTGTATCTTTGTATCAAAGCAAAAGAAAGAAGATATAACTTCTTAATAATAAAGGAGAAATTCACAGATACAATCTTGATACAAACCTGATACAATTCTCTTCATTCCTGCTTTTGTATCACCTTACATACCTCTTCATCGTTTTGTATCATAGGACAAATTTAACTTGTATCACATTTGTATCGACCGCAAGTACTTGTTATATAGTATGTTATGCCGATTTCAATACAAAGATACAGCGATACAAACTTTTTGTGTCTTTATACCACCTGCCTTGTTCTTCTCTCCACTCTTTGCTCTTTCATCTTTGCTCTTTTCCCCTTTCCCCACATTGATACTCTGTTTTGACTTTTTCGTGTGCGAAGGTAGGGCAAGAGGCAACAGCACAAGGACACAGCGAGTTTACACCAAAAATCTCCACTCCTGCCGGGTAGTATTTACAGCAGTTCCTGCCTTTCGTATAAATCCTTGTTGCTCTTGTTGCCTTTGACCTTGCCCTGTTGCTTGCACATAAAAAGTTTCAAAAACAGAGTATTCACATTTAGTTTCAAGGTTATGGAAAATATCAATGCTTCGCAGAAGAGAGTACGCCCTAAAGATTGGGCAGATGTGGTAAAAGAACACGAGTATGATTACACAAGCGGTAATCCTGCTGTATATGTCGGCACATATTACAAGTACAATAACGGTTCGCTTTACGGAATGTGGGTAGATTTGACCTCGTTCTTTGATTACGATGAATTTATAGAGTTCTGCTATTTGCTCCACATTGATGAAGAAGATCCGGAATTTATGTATCAGGATTATGAGAATTTCTCTTCAGAATGGTATTCTGAAAGTTGCTTTGATGAAGTTACATTCGACAAGATTATAGAGTACGGCAATATGGACGAAAAGGATAGAAAGTTGTTCGATGCCTTTACAGAGCATTACGGCAGTGGCTACACGCTGGAAGATGCCAAAGAGCGTTTTCAAGGTGAGTGGGATAGCGAAGAGGAATTTGCCGAACACCTCGTTGATGATTGTTACGGCGATATGCCCGAATTCGCCCGTCGCTATTTCGATATGGAGCAGTTCGCACGCGATTTATTCAATTTCGATTACACGTTCATTGACGGATATGTATTCTCGGATTAAGCAGCACTCCTGCAAAGGCCCTCGAAAGAGGGCTTTTTTTTGTTCGTGTATTCCTTGCCAAAGGTCTTTTTCAATGGCTTTATAAAGAGATAAATTTGTAGTAATAAACAACAAAGATATGAGCCAATTTACTATACATCTTGATTTAGAGCCATACCTCGCACAGTGGTTCATACACGAGCAAGGCGGTGAGCACCCTGTAACTCTTACACGAGGCAGTGCCGAGAGTGATATTTTGGAGCTGTTCTTAAAGCCCCAGCCCTCTGCAATACCTGCACGCACGGCTCCCACCGACACGCAGATATTTATACCCACGTTCAAACATAAAGATGTGAGAACATATAACTACCTGCCACCACGCGCCACCCTCGCACTCAAAAAGACCATACGCACCCGTTTCGTTATCCAGTTGTGGAACGACCTCTACAAGTTCGAGAATATAGGCAAGCGAAACGATGAACTTATTTACGCTTGGATGGAAGCGCACGGCATAGAACTTAACGAAACGAATTGGTGTGCTATCTCAAAAATCTATTACCGCAAGAGAAAATCATATCTTACCGTAAAAAATCGTATGAATTAAGAAACATATTGCATTTTATTTCGAGTTTATTTAATCGCTGTTTTTGAGTAGATTTAATTTCAAAGATTGCAGGTAATAGTGGACTATTTCCAAAAGCATTGAAATTGAAGATGGCAAAAACAGCATTAAAGAGACCGAAACCAATTTTTCATTTGATTACTTAACTTTTTTAATAAAATAAATATGTTTCTTTTTACTACTTCAAACGCCTTTTGTCCTAAAATGATTTTTGTTGAATTTGTTGCCGTATGAAAGTTTCCCTGCCCTCAATCACCAAAATAGCCTATCTCCCCTGTTCCGAGTTGTCGCCCGACATCGTTTTCCGCTACAAGGTAAAAATGCCTGTTGCAGTCTATGCAGGTACAACACCTATCACTTTTTACGGTACACCTTCCTGTGATACTGTTTCAGAGTACGAGAACAAAGGTCGCCTTGAAAAAGCCACTCTCAAATTCTCCACTCTCGACGAGCTGCCTACTGCCTTTCCTATCGCTTTCGTGGTTACTACGGCTAACGGTCGCTCATATCTCATAGGTGCTATGGAGCGACCATTTCCCGTAGTGAAGATTGAGAGTACCACCGGCGCACCGGACGGCGACGCTGCAACAGACAAGGTTACAGTTACCTTTTCTGCTCCGAAAGCACTCGTTCCGTGTGTCGTATAGTGTTAGCCTAAAATCTTAGTTATTCCGCCAATTCCTAATCCAACTAATGCGACAATACCAAGAATACCAAATTGTTTATTGTTCCGTGGAACTAGATTCTTTAAAATTGTTTCAATATTTGTTTCCATATTTTTTTTATTTTTTATAAGTCTTATCACAAATAAAATGCCAAAGGACATTTTACCTACTATTAGCTGCAATAATCTGCCTTTTTGTCCATAATGATGTCATAAATGTCATATTTCCTCGTCTTTTATCTCCCTTTATTATATATATACTTTCGTGGCAAAGCAAAACAATAAGCAATGCCACAGAAAAATTATCACCTACACCTCAAAGGCCTTGTCGGAGGCTATGACTTCGACAGCTCCTATGTGGATTTCATTCTCGGCAAGCACAAGGACGAGCAGGTCAATGTGCTTATCGACAGTCTTGGCGGTTCAGTCAGTACCGCACTATCAATAGCAGCCGCATTTTCCAATCACGGAAATGTGGCAGTTCACTATGTCGGAATGAACGCATCGGCAGCCACCATTGCCTCGCTCGGAGCGAAGCAGGTAACAATCGACTGCAATGCAATGTACCTCGTGCATAAATGTTCGGCAGAGTTCTTCAAGTGGGATAACCTCAATGCCGATGACCTCGACGCACTCATTGCACAGTGCAAGCAGATGAAGAACGACCTTGACAAACTCGACGGCAACATCGCTTCGATGTATGCCGGCAGATGCAAGAAGAACAGCGAAGAGTTGCTTGCCCTCATGAAGGTCGGCGGTTGGCTCACTGCACAAGAGGCAAAGGAATGGGGCTTCGTCGATGAAATCACCAACAGCAAGGAAGATGCAGCCCCTGTGCTTACCGATGCCGTAGCAAGCGCAATGGCCGACGCAGGCATACCCATTCCTAACATCGCAGTTCCCGACACCGCAAACTCCTTCCTCGCTTTCCTCAAAAGTCTGTTCCGCAACAACAGCAACAGCAATACTTCCAACAACTCAAAACCCGATAACAAAATGAAGATTACAGCAACACATCTATGCGATGCGCTCGGCATTGAGAGCATCGAGGCGGTGGATAACAAAGTTACCCTTACCGCAGAGCAGGCGCAGAGTATTGACAACGCACTTGCAGAGAGAGAGAACACAATCACCACGCTAAAGGCAGAGGTCGAGACTATGAAGCAGAAACCGGCCGACAGCACCAGCACCATTGTCGATGACAAGGCAAAGGGCGGTGAGAAGAACGAGGCGGAAGAGTTTGCCGAGACGGTGAACGAGGCCATCAAACTATTCAACTCAATCTAACACAACCAAGAAAAACTATACTATTATGGCAGGAAAACTGATTTTCACTCTTGATGACTACCAAAAGGCAGCAATCAAGTACCGCAAGCAGCTCCTTATGCTCCCGATTATCGGCATACAGGACACGTTGCAGTTCATGACGCCCCGCCCCGGCATACGCTACAAGGAGAATGTGGGCGACATCAATGCAAACGCACAGTTCGCACCCTACAAGCCTACACGCCGTACCAATGTGGATTTAACGCTGAACTTCCGCACGCTGGAGACATTCTTCGGCAATGTGGCAGCAGACTTCGAGCCCAACACCGCAATATCCACCCTTCTTGGTACAGGTGCAACAAAGGGCGACGGGCAGATGAAGACACCCACAGCACTGCACGTACTCGCACAGGTGGCAAAGAGCCTTTCCGAACACCTCAACGACGCTATTTGGAGCGCAAAGCGCAATGCCAACGGCGACACCACAATGGACCTGTTCGACGGTTTCGACACTATCACCGCAAAGGAGATTGCATCGGGTGCCATTGCAAAGGAAGAGGGCAATTATATGAAGCTGACAGAGGACATCACAAAGGCAAATGCCGTTGATGTTGCGAAAGAGATACTTTTCTCTCTCGACCCCCGTCTGCGTAAGGAAGATTGCTACCTCTTCTGCTCACAGGACTTTGTGGATAAGTACAACGAGGCTTACCAAGTGTCGCACGCAGGCATTATTTACAACAAGGAGTACGGACAGATTTCCGTTGAGGGTTCGGCAGGCAAACTGAAGCTCATACCGCTTTACAACAAGGCAGACTCCAAGTATCTGCACGTTTGCCCGAAGGCCAATATGCTCGTAGGTTTCGACCAGATGGGCGACATCGAGAGCATTCTTGTCAAGGAGTACGCTCCTTTCGTGCTTACCTACATCGCCACAATGTTCTTCGGTGTGCAGTTCGAGAGCATAGACAAACGCCGTCTTAAGGTCGTTGAACTCAATTCGGCACAGTAATAACCGCTAATACCTATAATTATGGCAAATTGCAATAACATACAGGCATCGCTGGCGTGGTGTCAGGGCACACCCGAATTGCCCGGCATACGCCGTCGTGCTTACTACACATCGAAAGGCAATATCGTGAAGTGGCCGCAGTTGCAGCACTATGTAAATGGTCGCCTCGTGTCGGCTATCCTCAATGGCAGTTTTGAATTGTTAGCAGAGCAGAAATGGAAGTACATTGACATTCTGCCCGACAAATCACAGCTCACAAGCGACCCGCAGGGCGAAGTTCCTTCGCAGACACAGCTCAACAAACTTACGCTTGTTCACCCGGCTGTCGGTGAAGAGGCATCGGCAGCAGCAGCCTACATCAACAATAACGACATTGTTTTTGTAGTGCAGGATATGAAAGGCAAGTGGCGTGTCGTAGGCAGTGAGAAGTGGCCTACCAAAGCCACCGTAGCGCAGGATGTGGGGCAAGGTGCTACAGGTACTACCTCTACCACCATTACCGCAGAGGCTACCGATGAATGCCCTGCACCTTTCTATCGCGGTACACTTGAGACAGAGGACGGAAGCATTGTTTGCGACAGCACCGACGACGAGAATATCATTGACGGCTAACACTTTCATCTTTCAACTCACAGCTACTTATGCAGGACACCGGGGACACCATAAATGATATAGGTGCTATCCTTGAAAGTATCGAGGTTGCACCTGTTGAAGTGGGTGTACTCGGTGCACCTGCTTCGCAGGAGGGCAAGGACATCTTTGCCGAACAGCAGCGTAAAGGTTGGGATAAAAGCGTAGAGGCAAGGTGCGACTTTACAAGGAAGGTACGCCTTACCCGTCGTGGCGGTGTATTCTTCATTTCGATATGGCAGAAGTCTATCTTCGGGCGTACACTCACCGAGATAAAGGCCGATGACAGTATGGTGCAGTTCTTTGCGGACAATACGGCCGACCTCATACGGCAGATTGTCGGTAAACACCTATGCAAAGGCTGTTGGGCTATCTGCACAGCACCGAAGCGCAGACACCTTACAAAGAACTTTGCTACACGCATAAGCGAAGAAATTGCCCGGCAGTTGAAGATACCCTTTTACGAAGATGTAGCCTTTTGCAAGAACAAACAGCGTATCAATGCCGAATACACCCTGAACATACTGCCCCAAGAGCCAAACATAATAGTCTTTGACGATTTTGTTACCACAGGCTCCACAATAGGCAGTATGTACCGCCTTTTGTCGCAGTACGATAAGAACATTCTATTTTTCACAGGAATAAACAACAAGCTATGACTTTTGACCACGATTTTACCGAGAAGATACAGCAGTGGCTCGACACACCGCACGAAGAGCGCGATTATGAGCAAGGTGCATTGTACCTCCTGAAGCTCAACGGCAATCAGATTATGTATCGTAATCTCATTGCCAACCCTCGCGGAAAGGCCGAGTTCATCGAATACCACCTTCGCAAACATTATGGTTTCCGAGTAAAGGAATTGACACATACGCAGGTCGCCCAAATGCAGAAGCAGGTTGAGCAGATAGAGAAGAAACATTATTCATTCGCAGAGGATAATCCTGCAAAGGAGTTCAAGCAGGGCAAACGTGCCGACCACGATACACTGCCGGAAGAGATACAGGCTTTATACGTTGAGAACCTTTCCATTCTACAGCGTATGCGCGAGGTACATTTGCGTTTGCGTACACTCTCCACTGCGGACTCTCCTTGTCCGGACTCCGAGCGTTACCCATTCCTTAAAGAACTTATCGGATTAGATAAGAAGATACACGCAAATTGGGAGCAGTACGACCATTATGTTGCCGAGAGTACCGAAGAGCCTGTAAAGGTTGAAGAGAAACCGGCACGAAAGAAACGCACGAAGAAAACAAATAGTTGATTTCTCATTTCTCCTTTTATGAAACGCAATACCTCTATAAACGACATCTTGAAGCCATTGGGGGATAAGCCATATCAAGCCTATCTCTCCAATGTGCTGCAAGTTGCCGATGTTTTGGAGTGGGTGCTGGAGCAAGTAGGAACAGCCGAAGTATGGCAGACATCGTTTTCCATATCGGAAGAGTTCCTGCGTCGCCTCTTCTTCATCGAGAAGAGTGGACGGGTGAAGCGATTTAATCTCGTACTCGACCACAAGGCGACAAACAAGACACTCAAATTGTGGGCTTTCATTACACAGGTTATTGAGCGTACATACCTTGCCGACAATCACAGCAAGATACTTCTTGTTCGTTCCGACTCTGGCGACACCGTTTCCGTCGTTACCTCGCAGAACTTGACACGAGGCAATCGCTCCGAGTCTGCTTTCATCACCACAGACAAGGAAATCTTTGCCACGCTCCACGCACAGGTGCAGGAGTTGATAAAAGGCCACAGCGTACCACTGAATGATTTATTTTCTCAAACAATCAATTCGTAGTTTTCCGTTTTCATCTTTCATCTTTCAGCTTTACATTATGACCTACACAGAAGAACAGCTTACACAGATAGAGAAATTCGCCAGCATATACCTCAAAATATCGGATATGGCAGTAATCCTTGACTTGCCGGCCGAGCAGCTACGCGAGGATATCGCACGCAAAGAAAGCGAAGTCAGCAAGAGATACTACCGAGGCAAGGCAAGCAGCAAAGTGAAGCTCCTGCATCAGGAAATGCTACTCGCACAGGTGGGTAGCCCTCTTGCTATTGAGAACACACATAAGAATTTACTTGATATGGAGGACGACGAATAGCGAAGCAAAGCGAGCTATCGCCGACTATCACAGCATTAGTCAGCCCGACAGGATAAAAGTCTGTCGTGGCTGGGGTGCGAATAGTGATAGGAGGCAATAATGCGTGCCGGTCTATTACTAATACTTTTAACTTCGTTGAATATCGGCTGCACTCGTTGTAAAAACATAAGCAAGCTTTGTTTTCACTCGTTGGCACGATATTTCCCTTTTCAGTTTTCTCCTTTCTCATTTCCTTATGCCTTTCCCCTCTGTTATTGACATAGCCCGAACCGACCTTTTCACCGCTGAAGAGGAGTTGCGACAGCGTTTCCCCGATGTTGTCGTCAATCGCCTTTTGCGAGTACGCGACCTCTACAACTGGTGCATTGCCAATCCCGATGCAAAGGATCGTCAGTTTGTCGAGGTCGCTATGGATAGGTACAGCATATCAAAGCCATTGGCATATTCCGACCTCTCTGTCATAAAGGCGATGTTACCGCACCTTGCACAGGCAAGCCGTGATTTCCACCGTTGGCGGTACAATGAAATGATACTCGAAACATACCAGATGGCGAAGAAACGCAAGGACACAAAGACAATGGAGAAAGCAGCTTCAAGCTATGCGAAGTTTAACCGCATTGACCTCGAAGACGAGCAGGCTGTGCCGTATGACCTCATTGTCGTTCAGCCGTTCACAGCCACCGATGACCCCTCTGTTCTTGGTATCAAGCCTATACCGAACATTCAGGAGAAGATACAGAAGATGATTGCAAAGTACCGTGCCGAGACAATAGACATTGAAGATGTGGAGTACGAAGAGGCAGACTTGGAAGAAGATGTTTTATTTAGCGATAAAGAAACGGAAAGTACCAAAAGTCAGTTATAAATGAAAGTTATTTATTACCTTTGTAAACAAATAATAAATCGTAATGAAAACGGCAAAAACTGTTGATGAACAAATTGATATATTGCGTTCTCGTGGTATAATCATAAACGACCCCGAAAAGGCAAAAGAGATATTGCACGATATTGGTTATTATCGTTTAGGTTTCTATTTCTTCCCGTTTGAACAGACACACCCACAAACGGCGAACAGAACTCATAATGTTGTACCCGGAACATTGTTTGAAGATGCAGTTGCGTTGTACTATTTCGATTTTGATTTGAGAAACATACTTAACAGATATTTGACTCGTGTTGAGGTGGCTTTCAGAACCTATCTTACATACTATATGTCGTTGCAGTATAAAACTGACCCGTTGTGGTTTGTGAGTCCTACTGTGGTTATTCAATCCTTTATAAATGATTTTGATAGAAAAGTATATCAGTCGGAGGCGTTCAGGAAAAACCAGCAGATAAAGAGACATCACAATAAATATCCTGCGGACAAATATGCTCCTGCTTGGAAAACGATTGAGTTTATGACATTCGGTAGTATTGTGAGGCTGTATAAGTCTATTGACAACAAAGACGACAAAAAAGCAATAGCAAGAAACTTCGGTGTCGGCAAATCTGCGGTTTTTACATCTTACATTGATGCTATATACACTTTACGCAACAAATGTGCTCATGGTTCTGCACTATTTGATTTGCAACTCCCGAATGGTATTAGTGCAAAAGGCCCGAAGCTTGGGCTTGCCGGTGCTGATTGCCAAAACTTAAATGGAGCAATAACTGTTCTGCAATATGTGCTGAAGCAAATATCACAGAATAGAGCAAACGACCTGCAAAAGGAACTTGATGATTTGTATGCACGTTTCAAGAAACAGAGAGTTGAACTTGTGGAAATACTCAAAAAATGTTCCGGTCTTAATTTTTAACTATCAAAAACTTGTTTGGCAAAACTTTTGTTCATATATTTGCACAAAGAATCGTGTAATTCACAGCCGTAGTCGCAGTGTCTTGCACGTTAAACAGTACAGTATCAAGCCCAATCCTTAGTCGATTGGGCTTGAGTCATTTTATTTGCTTGTCTTTTTTTCTCGCTAAGTTGCACGCGAAATTTGCAGTGTTACTCATACACTGCAATATGTCAAAGCAAAACAAGGAGATATACTTTAACTCACCGCAACGCCTTACCCAGCTTATCGGGGCAAACACCACCGTTATTGTCGCAGGCCGTCGAACAGGAAAGACGGACAGTATTGCTGCTCCTTTCGTTCTCCGTAATATGCAGCGTATGCCGGGCAGTACAGGCGGTATCGTAGTACCCACCTTCAAGCACGGACTTACTAACACTTTGCCGGGGCTTTTCGCCGCGTGGAAGCGTTGGGGATATATTCAAGGAGTGCATTATGTCGTTGGTCGCAAGCCTCCCAAATCCTTTGCACGCGCAATCATCGAGCCGAGCGATTACGAACACGTTATTTCGTTCTATAATGGCTCCGTTGCAGTCATTATATCACAGGACAGGCCCGGCTCTTCCAACTCGCTTACGCTTTCGTGGTTGCTTATTGACGAAGCAAAGTTCATAGATTATGAACGCCTGAAAGATGAAACACTCCCTGCCAATGGCGGTATAAAGTCCTATTTCGGCAAACACTCCTTCAATCACTCCATAATGATATTGAGCGATATGCCACAGACACAGAAAGGCAGTTGGTTTCTCCATTACAAGGAGAAGATGGATGAAGAACTTATTGAAACAATAAAGGCCACCATATACGAGATATGGAAGACAAAAGAGCGTGTACGCAAGATGAAGAGGGAGTGTAAGGCAGTGCCGAAGTACCTTAAGAATCACCTTCGCCGCCTCGATGCCAGTCTCAATAAGATGCGTTCCGTTGCCGTATATTATAAGGAGTACAGCAGTATCGAGAATTTGCAGCTGCTTGGCGAAAGTTACATAAAGCAGATGAAGCGCGACCTTACCCCCAAGACCTTTCAGACCTCAATCCTCTGTCAGCGCATCGGCATATCCAAGGATGGTTTCTACTCCTCCATGCGTGAGGGACATAAATATAACGCATCGAACTTTGAATACCTCGACAGCCTCGGTTATGACTTCTCACCCGATGCTATGGACAGCCGTACCGACAGCGACGTGAACACCCTTGCCCCCATCTGTATAGGCATGGACTATAACGCCAATATCAATTGGATAGTGGCAGGGCAGATAGAAGGTCGCCGTCTTAACATCATCAAATCCTTTTATGTCAAGTTTGAGAGGAAAATCCCGGCACTCGTCGAGGAGTTCTGCAATTACTACACCCGGCACGAAAACAAGACAGTGATATACTATTACGACACCACAGCGCTTGGAGCAAACTACGCCGTCAATGAGCAGGATTTCCGTTGGGTCGTTATCCACGAGTTCGAGAAGCGCGGTTGGCAAGTCAATGATGTATATCTCGGCAATCCAATGCGCCACGACGAGAAATACCTGCTCATCAATCAAGGTTTCGCAGGCAAACAGCGTCTGATGCCCTTCTTCAATCGACAGAATAACGATGACCTGATACTCGCCATTCAGTCGGCAGGTGTCGTGCGTGGTCGCAACGGTTTCCGTAAGGACAAAGGCGGAGAAAAACTTGCCGAAACGGAAGAAGACCTGCTTCAGCACCGCACCGACGGAACAGATGCTTTTGATACGCTCTATATAGGGTGCGAGAAGTTCCCACAGCACGAGGTGGTTGCGTATAATACAAGTGGGGTGATGTGAGTATGGCGATTATATATTATAAGAACTTGATACTCTATTATATGATTTAATCTTGCATCGTGGTACTCGCTAATTATGGCACTTTACAATATAGTTTAAACTTAATTAATTTAGTTTGCATCTATAAAAAACATTTTTGCATTATATTTTAGCAGGTACCTCGCTTTGTTTTCGCTTTACTGCGGAACCATTTTTTGAAATATTTTATTAATTAGCAGGACATCACTAATAATTATTTCTGCATTATATGCATTACTAGATATGTTACAGGGCAGTAGTTCTATATTTACTTCTAAGTAATACAAATTTTCTTCATTTGGTATATTTGAAATATTTACAATTTCACCTGTTTCTATAATTTCATTGTTTAATTTTATGCTAACCTTAGTTCCTTTGTTAATCAATTTCCTTGTTTCGTAATTTACATATCCGAACATTATATTACAGGTTTTTAAATCTTTATTATATGGCTCAAACATAAACAGAATTTCATTTTCTGTAAAGGATGTACCTTTTTTTCGGACTTTGGGAAAGTTTATTATACCATTAATAGGACTTAATATCACATTTGAAAAATTACCATTTAGAGAATTTCTATAAATTATCAAAGTATCATTTTTAGTTACAGAATCTCCGTTACAAATATTTATACAATCTATAATCCCATTAGAGGGCGCATGAATAATAAAATCTAAATTCTCATCAGCAATAGTCAATAAAATATTTCGCCTATCAGGATATTTTATAAAACAACTACAGACAATAATAATAACTACAAACAGCATTAATATTGATGTTCCCCATTTTATAATCCAACCGGTAGGTTTGTCCATTATATCATGTATCTCGTTATTTCTGGAATGGGAAAATCCTTTTAATTTATTACTTTCCATATTCTAATACTTCATGAATTATTTTAGATTCAATTCTATTTGATTCTTAACCAGTTTGTAATAAGTATTTTGTTTATGTATTAATTCTTCATGTGTCCCTTCCTCCGAAACTGTTCCGTTATCCATAACTATGATGTTATCAGCATTGCATACTGTTGAAAGTCGGTGAGCCACAACCACTACAGTCTTGCCTTTATAAAATTCTGTTAAGTTCTCCATTATTATACGTTCGTTTCCTGTATCTAATGAATTTGTTGCTTCATCTAGAAATATAAATTCTGGTGTCTTGTAAACTGCTCTCGCTATGAGAATCCTTTGTTTTTGTCCGGCACTCAATCCGTTACCTTCCATACCTATTTTAGTACTATATCCTAACGGCAAAGATAAAATAAACTCCTCTATATTTGCTACCGTAGTCGCATGTCGTAACTTTTGGGGATCTATATTTTCTTCTCCAACTGCGATGTTATTTGCAATAGTATCAGAAAAAATAAATCCATCCTGCATTACAGAACCGGTCTTACTTCTCCACGTATGAGGATTTATTGCAGAAAGTGGTGTATTACCTATTTTTATAGTTCCAATTGTTGGTTCATAAAAACCTTGTAACAATTTAATAATTGTTGTTTTACCACTTCCACTTGCACCAACTATTGCAGTTACTTTATTCTCTGGAATTGTTAGTGAAACATTTTTTAATGCATAATCTCTGTCTGACCCTGTATAACTGAATGAAACATTTTCTAAATGCAAATCTCTATTCTTTGGTAATTCTGTCAATTTTATATCAATATTCTCCTCTTCATCCACTTGATCGTGAATTTCATTTAATCTTTCAAGGCTTATTTTTGCATCTTGTATAGATTGTGCTAATCCCAAGAACTCACCTATAGGTGAAGAAATCATACCTAATATATATGTTACCGACATCATCATACCAAGTGTCATATCTCCCTCTATTACTGATTTAGCAATAATATACGAGATAATTATCTGTGTTCCTTGAGTAAATACAGTACTTCCAGCCTGTTGTATTTGATTTAATGACAATCCACGTAAACTAATTTTAAATAGTTTCACCTGTATGCGTTCCCATTCCCATCTTTTCTGTTTTTCACAGTTATTCAGTTTTATTTCCTGCATGCCTTGAATTAATTGGATTATATTGCTTTGTTGCCCTGCAGATTGATTGAACCGTCTTATATCAAGTTCACGTCTATAACGCATGAATGATAAAACCCATATTACGTACAATATATTTCCTGTTAAAAAAATTATAAGTACTTTTAAATTATAGATTCCCATTATAATTGAGAAAACTATAAAATTGAAAGACGAGAAAATTATATTTATGGCGTCATTCATTAATAATGATTTAATACGCCCATGATCTCCAATCCTTTGTATTAAATCTCCGGTCATCTTAGTATCAAAGAATGCTAGAGGCAAACGCATAAGTTTTGCTAAAAAATCCGATATTAAAGCAATATTAATACGAGAATTTATATGTAACATAATCCATCCCCGTATAAATTCAACGAATAATTTTGCAATAAATAATGTCATTTGCACAATCAGTACCAATGTGATGAAGTTTATATTTTTCCCATTGATACCAATATCTACCATGGACTGTGTCAATATTGGGAATAGCATTTGTAGTATACTTCCAACAAGCATACCGCAACCAACTTGAAAAAATAATTTTTTATAAGGTGTGAAATACCTTACAAAGTAAAGTAAGTCTCTTTTTGTACTTCTTTGGGGTTCATCGTCTATCTTATCAAAATCGACGCTTGGCTCAAGCAAAAGTGCCGTTCCTTGCTGTTCTCCTGTATTAGCAACAGTGCTCAACCAACATTTCTCAAATGTTTCTTGGTCATATGTAGTTAATCCGCTTGCTGGATCGGAAATATAGAATTTGTAACAACCTTTATTAATTCTTTTTATTTTGTAACATACAACAAAATGATTTTGATTCCAGTGTAAGATACAAGGTAATAATGCCTCTTCTGCCAACTGTTTAAGTGTTATTTTAACTCCATTTGTATGGAACCCAACACTTTCGGCAGCATCACTTATTCCTAATAGCGATACTCCCTCACGTGTTATGTAGCATCTTTTACGAAGCGTACTCAATGTGTAATGCTTCTTATAATATTCTGCTATCATTTTGATGCATACTGGACCACAATCCATAATTTCTAATTGGAGATGTTTTGGAAATGTCATTTGTTATTTTATGAATTTTTTAAACAGGTCTGAAAAAAACAAGCGTATGAATAAATCTGAAATCACATTATTATTTTTTAGTTCTTGCAGGATTTCATTAAGTTTTAGATATAAGTCTTTATATGGTATTACTTTTTCTATTAGATAGTTATATATTTCATTCTGTATTTTTGTTGCTGTTTCTTTTTGCTTAAGCATATTTTGCATACTTATACTGCTGTCATGTATTCTATACTTTATCAAGGGCTCTTTTATTGCGTATATTGTTCCACCATTCATTGCGATATCGCTCCACATTTTATAATCTTCTGCATATGGATATTCACTTTTATACTTAATTCCCAAGTTCCTTAAGAATGATGTTCTTATCATTACTGTTGAATGAGGTATAAAATTTCCACAGAAAAGTCTTAATATAAAATCATCTACATAATTTTCCACCCACATGTCTCTGCGTTCATCTGTGCCAATGATCAACCTGTTAGAACAACAAAGTGACAAACTCTTATCTTTTTCTAGTATCTCTACTTGCTTTTGAATACGATTCGGTAACATTATATCATCAGCATCCATTCTTGCTATATAATCCCCATTACAGAACTTTAATAGAGTGTTACAAGTTCGTATATAATTATGCTCACACTTTATTATGCGGATCTTCGGATTGTCATATTGTTTACAAATATCAATACTATTATCTGTAGATGCATCGTCACCTATTATTAATTCAAAGTTTTGATAGGTTTGTGCTAAAATACTATCTATACAATCCTTTATATATTCTTTCGCATTATAAACAGGCAGAATGATACTTACTTTTGCATCCTTCATATTCTATACTTTAACTATTTTATTTTACTCTTTTCACTCCAATTTATCCTATAACCAATGTGCAACATAACATATCTTTGCAAGTGGTTGTTCCATGTATCATAGCGCCCATCGCTATCAATAACAGTCTTTATCCCCTTTTCGCGTGCAAGAATATCGTGCGCCTCAATTTTTACACTTAATCTGTTTTTTAGGAAATGTCGGCTCAATGAAGCATCCCAAACAGGGTATGTTTTGTTTAGTTCTTTCGCATAATAACCCCTGTAATCTTCCACATTAATGTTTGATGATAGTTCAAATCCATAAGGCATTTTCCATGTAATCTCGGCTGCTATGTCTGTTTTGTAGTAATCGTCATCATATCCACCGCTACTTATGTCGTTATAGCGCGTACTCCATGATAAGGATGTACGCAAGTTGCTATTTGGCGTATATCGCAGGGTTATTTTAGGTGCAATAAACTTATTTCTAATCATTTCATATTGCATATTAGTCTCCTCACTCGTTGCAAATCCAGCATATTGTGAATACCCCCCTCTTACAGATGTTGCGAGATAAATATTCCTGTCTTTATCCAAAGGTGTTGAGAATAATATTTGACTTGATACTGAATGTGTCTTTGAAGTGTTTACAGGTTTATATATGCGTTTACCCATAGTCTTATCATAAATAGAATAGTTCACTATATCATTGTCGGTGTGCAGCCAATTAGCATTCCATGTAATAGAACGTTTACTCTTTTTCCAATTGTAGTTATATCTTAACTCAATATTATGTGTATATTCATTTTTGAGTTCCGGATTTCCGATGAAAAGGTTCAAGGGGTCGCGAGTGTTGTTTAATGGTAAAAGCCATGTCATTTCAGGCATAGTTGGTGTTCCATTATAATCTAATACCCATTTACTTGTACTTCCACTTTTGTCATTTTGGCAAGGATAATACTCTAATGAGGTATGAGACGAGAATAAGAAATTATCTTTTTTTACATTGTTCATATATTCCATCTTCTCATAATCAAGAGAATGTGAATTGTATGCACCTTCTGCCATTAACGCTATTTTATAATATCTGTTGTTACGCGCTTTTCCTTTGTGAGATAACTTTAATCCGAATGATAGGATGTTGTTCGTAATCCAACTATAATAACTATTCTCATTGTCAATGCACTGTGCAAGCACTTCATGCGATGGTATAAAATCTAAATCGTTCATCCCCTCTAACCAATTCTCAATTCTATCAAGTCGATATTCGGGATGAGACTCTTTACCCTCAATACGTTTATATTGCAAATAGGGTGTAATTTGTCCGTTATTACTTTCTGTATCTAAGTATTTGAAAATGTACTCAGCATTTACATCGAGGTTGGTCATTCTATCCCGGCAACTGTTGTAGCGATGCTGTTTTTCGCTTTGTGTTTTATCTTGTTTGTATGATAATGCGTATATCTCTGTACCATTGTTCTTTTCGATGTCGTAAATAAGGTTTGCCTTTATATTAATCACATTGTCATCTATGGCGTATGTAGCGAGGGCTCCAATGTTATGGTTAATAGCGCATTCATCTTCTTTAAGAGGGTTCATCAATGTGTATAAAAGTTTACTCTCTTCCTTACGGCTTTCTATATCAAATATACTATCTACAGACATATTATACCATTCGTCGTTCTCATGTTGAAAATAAGATACACTCTTATTGTTGCCAAATGTTTTTATGTCATCATATTTGAAATTATAACTGATTTCGTATCGTTGATGTCTTAACGGACGTAAAGTAACGGCACCAAAAGCATTTATGAATGTTTCTTCCCCGTTTATGCGATTGACACTGCGTTGTATTAAATTATTAGGTGTTAGGAACTTTTCTGCATTTTTCCAACTCTCCATTTCATCATCTGTGTGCGAAACATCAATGTTGCTGCGAAAACGGAAAGCCTTGTTAGGTTCTATGTAATAATTGATACTAGCCGATTTGTATTTTCTATCCCCGCTTGATACTCTATCTACAATTCTGCCAATTTCTGTTTGTTTTCGTTTCATATTCAAATTATTTATATCTGAATGAAACGTAAACATTTGCCTATCATCCACACGCATAATGTATGACAAAAGAGCATATCTTTCGTTTGTTCCACCTCCTGCATCTGCTTGAAACAGCCATGTACCTACATATTCTCGTTTTAATTTCACATCCATGACATATTCATTGTCGTGCATATCCTTTCCTGTAAGTTCACTGAGTTCAGAACTCCTTTCGTACACTTTAACCTTGTCTACAATGTATGCAGGCAGGTTATCTAGTGCAGCAGCAATGTTTCCGTTGAAAAAATTTTTTCCATTCAACAATAAGTTGTCTACATACTTCCCGTTTACATAAATGCGTCCATCTATAAATTCGGTGCCGGGCATTTGCTCTATTAACTTTCGCAATGATTCGCTTTGAGAAACATTAAAGGCATCAGCATTATAAACAATGGTGTCTCCTTTATATACCATTTTTACTTTAGTTGCCGTTACGACTACTTCATCTAGAATTTGTTGTTTTGGTTCCGGATGAAGATAAATGCTGCCTGCATCGAAATTCTTAATGCTCCTCAGTTCATCTGCCTTTATATGTTGCACGTAAGGTAGGTAACCCAAAGCATTTATTATAAGTTTGTAATCCTGTATCTCTTTTATTGATAATTTAAATATAGCCCCACTGTATTTGTCTATAGAATACGATTCTGAATTTTCATAAACATCTTTACGCACTATGAGTTTGCTGCTATCTGATACTACTACGTTGCCATTAGCATCTAACAATTCCACATTTGCGTTTGCAACCCCTTCCATAGTGAAACAGTTGCTTATGTCTCCAAATATTAAAATGTTTTTTTGTGAATATGAAGGCAAACTTATAATTATAAATACTATGGTGAATATCAATATCTTTTTCATAAGTCATTGTTTAAAATAATTATAAAAATATCAGAATACGCATTAGAGGGCTGACTCAAAATAAATTTAAACCTCATTGGAGATTTTATTTACCCTCAATATGCTGGAAAAATAAACCTCTAATTTGTATTTTGAGTCAGCCTCTTTTTGTTTTAAAGTTCACTTATTGGTCCGGAACTTTCGTGTCCATTACATTTTTTTCTTAAGTACAAAGTTTCCCCAATACATGTTACAGTATCGCCTGAAGCAGTACAACGTCCCATACAATCGGTTATTTCTACTCTATCTAGGTAATCATCGTCCTTACATGTTACCGAACAACTGCTGGTATAATTCGCATTAGTAGCGCTTCCTCCAAATACCATTTTCATTTCGTCATTTGTAAGTTCTGTAGCCTCGTTTAAGATTACTCGTTTAATTGTTTTCATTGTTTGTTTTTTTAAAAGTTTTACTTATGGCTACAATGTAGCCGTTGATTTATTTTTCGTTGCAACTGAAAAATCATTTAATTAAATGATGACATTAGTTTTGAATAGTTTGCCATCATTCTTTCATAACTATATTTATCTTGTAAGTCTTTCTTACAGTTTTCTTTAAGTCTTGCTTTTGTTTCTTCACCCAAATTTAGAACTATTTTTAATCCTTCAATAATGTTATCTGTTAATTCATTTTCCATATTATCACTATTGTGAGGTATATGTATCACTATGGCATTTTTATAATTTTTGAACATATCTCTGAGCCCTAATCCGTCTGTTGTCAGAATTAAACCAATTTTTTTCATCATCTCTAAGCAAGTAAAACTACATTGTTCTGTATATGATGGATGAACGCCAATATCTGCAACAGCATACCATAAGTTCATCAATTCCTGTGAAATCAATCCTGTAAATGTTATTTTAGTTATAGAATTTGTTGCAAACTTAACTATTTCTTCTTGTTGATGCATTTCTCCGGCAATGACCAAACGAGCTTTAGGGAAAAAGAAAGAAATAGAATTAAAAGCCTTTACAAGTTCAAATATCCCCTTTGCTCTTACTATTCGTCCTGCATAAAATAAAATAGTTTCATCTTTATCAATATTTAGTATTCTTCTTGCATCATTCCTATTTATGATGTTTTCACTTTTTTTATTGGTTTGTAATGCATTGGGGATTAAATGAATTTTATCTTTTTCTATATTATACACATTTTGTAAAAGATTGTATGTCGATTCTGATAAACAGACAACAGCATCCACAAGCTTATACATACGTTTTTCTTCAGAAAAGTACTTTCTTATGAACCTAATATTTTTTCTGAATTCTTTTTTTACTGGTACCCTATTTAAAATATCAATCAATGCTTTTTCATTACCTAACAGCGGCGCAGTCCACCCTTGATCGTGTATCGTGAATACAATTTTTGATTTCGGGAAATATCTCTTAAGCGCTTTTAGGAAATCCACACATGGTGAATGATTAACAAAGAAAATATTATCTTTATTATCTGTTATATATTGTTTCAGTACAGCAAAACTTAAATTCCCTATTTTTAGGAATGCTCCTCTTCCACAGAAAGGGACACAATATACCTTAACACTTTCATAATATTTCAGCACAAATTTATCACTTTCATCGTTGTAAGAAATTAGATTTACTTCAGTATTCTCATTTTTACAACAATTGATTATTTGTTTCATATATGTCCCTATTCCATTCTGTTTTGAACTTATATGCTCATCTATTATATAAATGTGTTTCATTATTTATTTAGTTTAAGTTCTATCCAACCTGCAATACCGGAATATAGTGTTAGGTCTTTCCTATTATTGATTGCATTTTTGTTTATAAACCTTTCTAATTCCATAATA
Source organism: Bacteroidales bacterium (assembly GCA_015060965.1). Classification (GTDB taxonomy): domain Bacteria; phylum Bacteroidota; class Bacteroidia; order Bacteroidales; family Bacteroidaceae; genus HGM04593. The sequence continues at coordinate 108,839 of SUXN01000002.1, forward strand.
TACACTTCTGTTTTTCCGGCAATACATTCAAGCAAATTCGCATAAAGCGTTTCCAATTCGGAATCTTTTGTATTTGCTTTTATCGCTTTTTCCGTTGCGAATACTAAAGATTGTACAAATGCGAAATCAAAAACTTTCTTTTTTGCTATATTCGCACCTTGTAAATGCGCTATTGCATAATGTAAATACCCTTTTAACCCGTCAAATAAGTTGTAATTCTCACATCGCGAAAAATCTATGTTCATGATTTGTTTATCTATATCCAGTAATATATCAGCACCACATCCTTTCATATATTTATTTTGGATAAGATATTCAATACCCCAACCTATTCCAGACAAGCCCGATGCAAATTCTGTTTTTGTCGTTTTTGATATGCGCTTTAATATATTTTCTATTAGGAAATCAACTGATTTCTCTATATACCGACATTTGCGAACTCTTGAATAATGCATTAGAACAAGCGCAATACCAGTTCCCCCATTTAATAATCCTATGGCTGACGGTATATCGTGCGAATGCAGTATCAAGTGATTTAAATATTCTTCTTCTTTAGGAAATTTAGTAGATTCCATAATTCTTCTATTAAAGCCCATTGTTTATTATATATATAATGTCGTCAAGGTTATACGCTTCTGGTAGTTTCTTTCCATTAAATAGCAGTGTCGGTGTTGCATTAAAACCACTTATTCGTTTCCAATTTTCGTGATGTCTAAACTCTTCTTCTATATTTTTATCATTTATTTCTAATTCTTTATCAAAGAATTTTTCTTTTTGATTTTTTCCTCCGGAGTACCATTCTGTTAATAAATTCCAGGTCTTTTCTTTTCCATATTTTAAATATGCTGCGATAAACAACCTATTAATATTACTTAGATCCTCTGAAAAATAAGTAAATATATATTGTATTTTGCACCCTGAGTTTAATAGACTTGAGATTCTTTCATGCATTTTTGCACATGGATTACAATATGGATTACTGAATATTGTCAAAGTATAATTGGCATCTTCATTCCCGAAAACAATTTTTGAGGTATTGGTACTTATATCATATAATTCTTGCGATTCAAATAATTTATCAATAATTTCTTTTTGATATTTAAGTAATGTTAGTTTTGCTTTCCAATCCTTTGCACTTAATGCCTCTTTTATTATATCTATAATTTTATGAACAAGCAAGACTGTAATTAGATACATTATAGGAGGAACTATTGCTTGTAAATTAACTTCTTGAATTGAACTATCTAATATTGATATTATGACTTGTAGAAAAAGGATAATTTGTACTATTAAACATAAACTGCACCAATTTTTTGCCTTATACTTTTGATACCAGATACTCCAAATAATATAAGGTGATACTATTATTGAAATTATAGGCAAATATTCGTATATGTGATTTGGAAATAATAAGATTATAATCAAATTTACAGTAAAATACGATAATCCTATTTCTCCCCACCCATATCTATTTAGAAACTTAGCAATAGGCATTTCTAAAATATCATTACAACTACTTTTCTTAAAAAGATTACAGATTCTATCTGTCGCTTTATTTTCAATATTTAAACTTTTCCCGATTATTAGGCTACAGATATAAATTCCAATTAAGTCAAGTCCACCTCGAAGAATATTCAAAATATCATATTCTGAACTTTTATGTATATAAAGATATGTAGATAAGAGTATTAAACCTGAAATTACTATTATCCATTCTGTAATATCAAGTTTCATTTTTTTTATGTGCTCCTTATAGTTTGGTTCTATTGATTGCTTTTGAGGGTATGATAATAACACTTTACCTGAGAACGATTCATAAAACCTTTCTGTTGCAACTGTTATTATTTCTCCGTACCAATCAAAAACTACTTGTTTCTCATTTATACTTTTTACTATAACCAAATCATTTGAGACTTCTGATATAAACGGAGTTTCTAATTTTAATAATTCTTTTTTATCCGATAATTGGTATGCTTTACTATTTACTTGATAACTAGATAGCATTTGTTTCATGCCATACATTGTATATCTATAAGGATGCTCATTATAAAGTTTATTTGCATATTGTGTATGCCTAATCTTTAGATGTGATAATAGTCGTTTGAACAAAGTATCCATTATATCATGTTTTTATCTTAAACTTGTAATCCCATTTATGAGAAGATGTTACTCACTCAACATAAAAATATCCTTGAAAGAAGTTTCCTTCAAAATCCAGCACGATTCTGTACACTCCACTTAAGACCTGCAAAAGTGATATTGTTATCTCCACACCTTTAGGTAATATTATTTCACCTTGTTGTGATACTAGGTTTGTTTCATCTACTATATAATAATTTACAGACTCAAAAGTTACGTTTTGACTTGTTATTGACAGAGTAGTACTAGTGTTATCATATAGCACCAATGGCAATATGGCTGCTATATCTAAATCTCTTTTTGGCAACTCATCTGTTGAAATAAAATCATCTCCCTCATTGTTTTCTAATTCTATCTGAACTGTACCTTCTGATTGTGCACAAACAGTTGTTCCAAGTATAAGCAATAGAAATAAGATAAAGAGGCGACATAATGACGTTATATAAACGCCAGCTCTCCCGTTAGCAGTTTTGGTATATACAACACCACACCTCATACCATTAATTGTTTTTTTCATATCATTTGCGTTTTTTGTTTTTGCAAATGTAAAGCTGTGTCAATTAGCCACAAAGAGATTTATGTCCGACATTGCCCGAATAATTTTAAATAATCGCCCCCCCCCCCATTTTTAACACACTGTTACACAACGTGTTAGCACATTGGCTTCTTTTAAGGATAATAATATGTTAATTTGCAATATCGGACATATTCGGACATAAAATCTCTATATAGCTCGTTTTTTTGAATTATTTTTGCTTTGTCAATACCTAGTACATACCAAATGAAACACCTTATTAAATTTGCTATTTTTATTATTTTGCTTAACGCATCGTGCACCAAAGATTGTAATGAAGGGCTTATATACAAGTTGAATGAGATAAAAGCGATGGGAGATACGTTGCCCCAAAAAGCAATGGAACAACTTGATTCGCTAAGACCATTATTCAAAAACGAGCCTGAGTATTTGCAAAATAGATTATCATTACTTGACATCAGACTACGTGACAAAGCATTTATAAAGCATACTTCTTCTATAAGTATAAAAGAATTATGTAGCTACTTTGAAAAAGAAGGAACTGTAGAAGATATACAAGAAGCATACTATTATATGGGTAGTGTATACCGTGACCTCAATGATTATCCTCGGGCTATAACGTATTTCTTGAAGTCCGCTGAAATTGCCGAAACAAAAAAAAATATAGATAGTTCTTTGTGGGAAAACGCATACTCTCAGTTGTCTTATTTATATAAGGTGCAATTCAATTATACAGAAGCGCTTAATATGTCACTTAAACAGCTTTCTGTCGCAGAAGCAACCGGAACAATAAATGAAAGAACATATGCGAATGTTGCTAGTTGTTATTTTAAAGTTAATGACACACTTAATACAGTGAAATATTATGATTACATTCTGAAAGGTAAGAATAAAATCACAAGCAACAATCACGATATACTTGCAAAAGCTATGGGAGATTATACAGTGCTGGGTTATAAAGAAGAAGCATCTTTATGTTATTCTTTATTAAAAGAGAATCCTAATAAAAAATTCCCACCGAATTATTTAATAAGTCTTGCCATTTATTACGAGCGTTTTGTATCTGCCGACAGTGCAGCTGTTGCAATGGTAGAACTATACGCAAACTCCAACAGTATTGAGTCAAAATATGATGCCGCACGTTGGCTGACAAGATATTATACTAAGAAAGGAGATAAAGACAAAGCCGTTGAATATGCAATTAAATTTATTGATGCCAATGAGGCTGTAATTGACAAAAGAACTCTTGAACACACAACAAATGCAAAGAATTTCTTTCAGTACAGGCGCGAAAAAGAGGAGGAGATGGCTATTATAGAGAAAGCCACAAAAGCAAGGTACTATCTTCTATTCGGTTTCTTAACATTCATTATTATAATACTTGCCATAACACTTCATCATTATATCCAAAAAAAGCGTATGCTGGATACTATCTTTCAAAAGGAGAATAAGATAAAGGAATCTAAGTTGTTTATACAAATGAAAGAAAAAGAGATTGAAGAAGAAAAAAAACTCATTATACAGAAAGAAAAAGATTTAGAATCGATTTGCATAGCCAAGTCCAAACTTGCCAAACAATTGGAAGAGGCTGAGAATGATTGCAAAATGCTAATTGCACAGAACCGGGAGTTAACAAGACTGACAATTATGAACAACATCTCTGGTGATGCCAAAGAGATCATTGAGAAAGTGAAAAAGGCCTCCAAAGGCAAATATCATCTTAATGATGAGGAATGGAAAGAATTACTTGGAGCAATAGACAAGCTATACCCGGAATTTACATATGAGATACAAGCTAAATTCAAAAGAATAAGTGAACCGGTATTAAGAGTATGCTATCTTCTGAAGATTGGTATGTCTGCTCCACAGGTGGTCAATTTGACAGGTTATCCACGTCAAACAGTATTTGACAGAATTAAGCGAATTGAGAAAGTTATTAATATTGATAATATCAGATTTTCTTCACATACTGCTCCTCAACAATAAGAGATGACTAGCTTTTGCTAAATTCTTCACGCTATTGAAACAAGCCGCCTTGGAGTAAACTTCCCTCTTTTAATATATAACAGCCGATATGCAATGTGCCACCGTGCATTGATGCTTAAACTGCACTGCAATGCTTTCGGCCACGTTTTTTTTGAGTGCGAAGGTCGCACCACACGGATATTCACAAGGACAAGCAGAGTGATAAGGAATAATTGAAAATTCTTTGTCGCTCTTTTTTTTGTCGCTTTACCAAACAATTTCTTTCTGCCCGTCGGGTAAATTTTTCCTATAATCCTTGTGAGGCTATATCCTTACCGTGTTGCCCTTGTATGCACATAAAAAATCTCGATAAGCGAAAGCGCAGTGCATAAACATTAATCATCAATTAAAAGCATACAGTTATGACACATTCAGTTCACACATCGGCTTACAAGTTATTGCCTTTTGAAGAGGGTGGCAATAGAAGAAAAAATCTCTCCAGCTCTTGCGATTGCATAAGCACATTTCAAGTTGAGGTTGAAGATTTTGATAATGAAATTTTTGTTTTGTCGGTTGAGGCACACGACAAGGAAGAGGCAAGCAGAATTGCCGAGCGTATTTGTGCAGAGTCCGAAATTACAGTTTACAATATGTTGGTTTATTCATTTTAATAGTATAGCGATATGAAAGCAATTAAGTCAAAGAGAGTTATCACAGCCGAAAAGAAAGGCAGAGTTTGGAAAGTCTATGTAAAAAATCCTAACAAGACAGAGAGTGCAGTTTGCCACACAAAAGAGCCATTGAAAGCATTGCGATATGCTTTTCACCTAAAGGCAAAGTTTGGCTTGAACATCGGTGCAAATTTCGTTGATAGGTTAATACACGAACATAACACACTAAAAAATGTAGCAGTATGAAATACATTGAGAGGTACACACAAGAAGAGTTGAATGTGTTGTTTGATGCAGCACACAGCATACGCAAGACAATGCAGAAATATGACACTTGGCAGAATTTGGTCGGTTACAGCGATATTTACCGAGAATGTTATAACACGGAAATAGCCGTAATGAATGAAGAGCGAAGAAGATTATTAGAACACGAATTTAACAGCGAAGAGAATGAAAGTCTATCAAATCATTGAAAAGCATTTTGCCGTAGAGAAAAACATTGATATGTTGCTATCGACAAGCCCGTTTGCCACGCATACATTTACATCAATGAAAAGGGCAGTTGAAAAATTGGATAGGATTATTTGCTTTCGTATGTTTCAGCAAAGAGAAGTCTATAATCCAATTACTGCAAATCTGCCGAATGTTTCACATTCGTATGTAGCACACGGGAAAATTCGCAAGGTGCTATATATACAGCAGTTTGAAAGCGAATAGAGAGGCACAGCACCCGGCTTCGGGTGCTGTCTTTTGTGCAACCTTGTTTGTCGGCTACTTTTGCCGGCAAACAATATGGCCTTATGGAACTCAAACTTGACACTTATGTACCGCAGTCGGTGATGTTCTCGTCGGAGATAAGCACCCTTGTGTATTCTACAGACTTGGAGAAGATTGTCGTTGAAATATATATACCAAGTGCAAACTACACACATTTGCTTAATACCACTCTTTATGCCATTGACGGAAAGGTAACACTTTATGATGTGAAGGAATTGGTAGAGCAGTATATGCGTGATAAGAAGATTGCATACCTCGAATTTGGCGTAGAGGTTTATAATGAGGGTGGGGAAGTTGTTATTATTACCGCTTTCAAGGTGTTGTTCTGCTCCTTCAAGCCCACTTTGTCCGCTACTACATACACACGGTTTAACTTCCTGACATCGCAACGGGCAAAACTGTTGGATTTCTTTGTCTGCTATGAAGATGATTTATTGTATTATGCCGAAAATGGGGAAGATACAAGTTATACATTGATCTTTGTATATACGACAAAGGGTGGCGAGACGCTGACCGAGCAGAGGTTTTTTAATAGTTCGGCCACAAAAACAGGAATACATCATGTGTACTTTGACTTTTTCGAGTATTACAGCGCATATCAAGATGAAAAAGGGGCACTCCTGAAGGCGATTACCTGCAAGATGAAAAATAGAATGTTTACCTATTATCTTACAGAGAAGGCTCCCGACCTGTATTTCAGGTTCTACAATGCTTTCAATCATAGGGATTTTATTCCGCTTTACGGCAAGACAACAACAAAGATGAAAACACAGAAGAGTGAGGCGGTATGTGGTGGCGAGACTGCTTATTATGATTGCAATAGTGAGAAGTTATACGAATTTGAGTCGGAACGCTTGACACCGGATATGATGCAGTGGCTGGAGGAACTATTGACATCGCATTATGTAACAAAGAACGGAAGTGCATCTTCAAAGGTGCTGATTACGGATTATACATACGAGGTGGCAGACGATGATACGGAAAAGTACATCGCAAAATTTACTTGGAAATATGCAGATAACAGGCTGACACTTGAAAAGCCTTACGAAGGAAATGCAAAAGTATTTACCCAACAATTCAAAGATACATTCCAATAATGGCAAAGGCAATACATATTTCAACACTCCGCAAGATGTTGCAGGCAGGCGACCCTGTGGATATTTCTCTTTGGAAAAGCAACGGTGAAATACTGCATTATCGCAATGCAGTGCCACTGCGGTACGATTTCTACAAAGGCACTCGCCGTATTAAGCTGCTCGATAGCCGGGAAATACGCACCGTGCGCGATGTTTGTATTTTTGAGATAAACGGTATGGAAGTTTTCTTGTAATCTATTATATTTGCACAACAAATATGGGTGTGAGTGCTTAAAAGGCGCGAGAGATCAAGCTGTACCGCCCTTAAGCTGGAGATTATATCTCCGGCTTTTTTTCTGTCTTTTACCGCACCTTATATGCTCCATAATTTTGCTGCAAAACAAGCAAGATTATGGAGTTTCTTAATTTCAACAGCGTGGAGCTGTTACCCAATGCAAAGGCAAGTGCAGCCTTTATGGTGGATAGCGGAAAGGTATTCCGTGAGGACACCGACAT
>SUXN01000033.1 GCA_015060965.1 Bacteroidales bacterium
AAGAGCAAAGGGCACTTGTGACGATTTTTCCGTGTGCCGGGCTTTTTGGTCCTTTTGGGCGCCAAAAGGACATGATAGAGCGACAACAAAAAGAATATATGACTGCAGATTAAGGGTAAGTTGTATAAAAGAATATAAGAGATTGTTTAATGTTTTGTCTGTGTTAAAAAGATATTCCCCCTATAGTTTGCAGGTGAACCATATACAGCACCACAATCAGCACACCAGCGAGAGAAAGCTATCTACCACAGGGGCCTACTTCCTACGCCTCAAAGCCTTCACCACCTCTGAACTTATTATACCATCAGGATACAGGCCATTGAATTCCTGAAAGTGTTTGACAGCCCTCACCAAATCGCCGTCATACAAAACACCTCCGTCTTTCGTATATATTATACTATCCTCCCCAATGTAAAGTTTTTTAACCAAAATCTTAGCCACACTTCTGACATCCATACCCGAATCCCCACGCATAATCATGCGGTCACCGAGCCTATACTTTACAGGTTCATAAGAAAGGGAATCCACCTTTGAAGAAGTCGCACTTCCGGCACGCTTTCTTGACGGCACAACTCTGGACGAGCTCCGTTTCACAGAAGAACGTCCACCTGTTTTCAACCTCTTTGCTGAACCGTTTTCAGATTTCACAGAAGAACCCCTCTTCTTTGGTTCAAGCCTGGCCTTCCTGACACGAATGCTATCACCTGCCGCTTTTTTATACTCCACAACCGCACCGGCCGCCGACTTTTTGCCGGGGACAAACTGCGCAGAAACATCGACCGCACAAATTAGTACAGACAGAAAAAGCAGCAGGCGGACAAACAGTTTACTTGCCATCAAGACACTTTTCAAATGGAACAGGAACAGGAGTCTCAAAGTTAAGGTGCTTACCGGTCACAGGATGTGTAAAACAGAGCATATAAGCATGCAGTCCAAGACGACGCATCGGATCAATCTCACTGCCATACTTATGATCACCCACCACAGGATGGCCAAGGTCGGCCATATGGACACGAATCTGATTCTTACGACCTGTCTCTAACTCGCACTCAACAAGCGAATAGCCATTAGACGATTCAAGAACATTATAATGTGTCACCGCAAATTTTCCGCCATTATCAACTGGACTTGAATGCGTTATAAATCTTTTATCTTCCGTAAGCCACGACTGTATCCTGCCACGTTGTGACTCCAACTCACCCTCAACCAAGGCAAGATACCTACGGTCGGTCACAAGCTGCTGCCAACCATCTATAAGCGACTGCTGGGTCTGCACATCTTTTGCATAGACCATAAGACCGGAGGTATCACGGTCAAGACGATGCACCAGATGCGAAGTGTTACGGCCGCCGCCTTTTTCAAGATAACGGTTGAGCACAGTCTGCACGGTCTGCTGACGGGTATTATTACTCATCGAGAGCAATCCGGGGCGTTTATCAACAACCAAAAGATAAGGATCCTCGTATACTATATCAATATCATTGCTATGGAACGCCTTTTTATGCTTTGAACGGTCGAGCTGCACCACCTGACCCACCTTCAACTCCGTCAACGGATGAGTGGTAATCGCGTTATTTACAAGCACTACCCTATTACTGATTAAAGCTTTAGCTCTATTACGGCTGATACCGTGCATCTTCTCCATAATAAAGTCAATAAGAATGGCATCGGCAAGCACCTTGAAAGTCAGAAGACTTTTTATATTTCTTTTCATAGCATTAAATTTCAATCAATTAGCATTCTTTCGCTCAAGCAACACAACATTCTCGACGTGATGCGTATGCGGGAACATATCTACAGGCTGCACAGCAACCACCTTGTAATCCACATCAAGCAGCTGCAGATCACGCGCCTGGGTAGCCGGATTACAGCTCACATAAACAATACGCTTGGGAGCCGCAAACAGGATTGTATCAACGACATCCGTATGCATTCCGGCACGTGGCGGATCGGTTATTATAACATCCGGATGACCATGTTCGTTGATAAAATCACGGGTAAGGATATCCTTCATATCACCGGCAAAGAAAGTAAGGTTATCAAAACCATTCAATTCCGCATTCACACGGGCATCAACAATGGCATCCTCCACATATTCGATACCGACAACCTTCTTCGCTTTGGCTGCAACGAAGTTCGCGATAGTACCCGTACCGGTATAAAGGTCATAGACAACCTCATCACCGGTAAGAGCCGCGAACTCACGGGCAACCTTATATAGATTATACGCCTGCTCACTGTTGGTCTGATAGAATGACTTTGGACCAACCTTGAAACGCAAGCCCTCCATCTCCTCATAGATAACATCCGTACCCTTATACGTAACAACCTCAAGATCGCCGAAAGTATCGTTACACTTATTGTTTATCACATACAGCAAAGATGTAACTTCAGGGAAACCATCTGCCACATATTGTAAAGTTTTTTCCAAACACTTCTTATCACCGTCACTCTCCACACGAGCCTGAATGAGAAGCATAACCTCACCGGTTGTCGACGTACGCAACATCATGCCACGGAGCACACCGGAATGTGAACGCAAATCATAGAAAGGAATACCCTCGGCATTGGCAAAATCCCTTATACCATTACGCAAACGATTGTTCAGACCCTGCATCAGAGCACATTCCTGGATATCGAGAACCTTGTCAAAAGCACCGGGAATGTGAAAGCCCAATGCATTCATATTGTCATATTCGACATTCTCGGCCACCTCTTCCCATGTGAGCCAGCGTTTATTGCTGAAAGTAAACTCAAGTTTATTGCGATATTCGCGTGTATTTTCAGAGCCCAGGATAGGCATCACCTCAGGCAGCTCAACCTTGCCGATACGGGTAAGCGCATCCACAACCTGCTGCTGCTTGTATTTGAGCTGATGTTCATACGCGAGACACTGCCATTTGCAACCTCCGCACACTCCGTAATGCTTACAGAACGGCACGGCACGCTCTGTTGAATATTCATGGAACTTCACAGCCTCAGCCTCGGCATAGCTGTGTTTTTTACGTTTTACCTGAAGGTCGACAACATCACCCGGAACCACATAGGGCACAAAAACCACAAGATCCTCCACCCTTGCAAGCGCCTTTCCTTCGGCAGCCACTCCGGTAATCTTAACTCCCTCGAACAATGGGAGCACTTTCTTTTTTCTTGCCATTATAATTGATTGATTTATTGCAAACAAAAAAAAACGCGACACGGCAGCAGCCAAAAAAACACCGCCCGCCAACACATCTACAGCAAGTGTAAAGTATCGCAATTTATAAAATCATTGCGAATATACACCTAAAATCCCGATAAAATGCGTTTTTGGACAAATAACTTATTTTTTTCATTTTATTATGTGATATTTTCTTGCAGAAATTTCGGATTACAAACATTTTTGTTATATTTGCAAATTAGTTGGACTGCCTAAACAAAGGCGCCGACAATGTGACTCAGTTAAAACAATTTTTTATTTATCAACAAACAATAAACTCAAAAATTTATGGCAGACAAAAGAGTCTATACCTTTGGTAATGGTCTTGCTGAAGGTAACGCGTCAATGAGAAACTTGTTAGGAGGTAAAGGTGCAAACTTGGCGGAGATGAACCTCATCGGTATCCCCGTTCCTCCAGGATTTACCATCACAACCGAGGTTTGTGGCGAGTACTACAGCCTTGGCAGAGAGAAGGTAATCGAGCTTCTCCAGGCAGAGGTAAAGGCCGCTGTGAACAACATCGAGAACTTGATGAATTCTACATTCGGCGACCCTACCAACCCATTGTTGGTATCAGTGCGTTCAGGTGCCCGTGCATCAATGCCTGGTATGATGGACACAATCCTCAACCTCGGTCTTAACGACATCGTTGTAGAGGGTCTTGCAAAGAAGACAGGCAACGAGAAGTTCGCTTGGGACTCATACCGCCGTTTCGTACAGATGTACGGCGACGTTGTTCTCGGTATGAAGCCGACAAGCAAGGAGGAGATCGATCCATTCGAGGCTATCATCGAGAAAGTTAAAGAGGAGCAGGGCGTGGTTCTTGACAAGGACCTCAGCGTTGAGGCTCTCAAGGACCTTGTTGCAAAGTTCAAGGCTGCCGTAAAGGCTCAGACTGGCAAGGACTTCCCAACTGATGCTTACGAGCAGTTGTGGGGTGCTGTTTGCGCAGTGTTCGAGTCTTGGAACAACGAGCGCGCTATCCTTTACCGTCGTATGGAGAAAATTCCCGATGAGTGGGGAACAGCGGTTTCAGTTCAGGCTATGGTATTCGGTAACATGGGTGACACATCAGCAACAGGTGTATGCTTCTCTCGTGACGCCGCTACAGGTGAGAACCTCTTCAACGGTGAGTACCTTATCAATGCACAGGGTGAGGACGTTGTTGCAGGTATCCGCACACCACAGCAGATTACAAAGATCGGTTCTCAGCGTTGGGCTGCATTGCAGAACATCAGCGAGGAGGAGCGTGCTTCAAAGTATCCTTCAATGGAGGAGGCTATGCCAGAAATCTACAAGGAGCTCGACGCTATCCAGACACGCCTTGAGGACCACTACAAGGATATGCAGGATATGGAGTTCACCGTACAGGAAGGCAAGCTCTGGTTCTTGCAGACACGTAACGGCAAGCGCACAGGTGCTGCGATGGTGAAGATTGCTATGGACTTCTACCGCGATGGTATCATCGACGACAAGACAGTCTTGAAGCGCATGGAGCCGGAGAAGCTCAACGAGCTCTTGCACCCAGTATTCGACACTGCAGCTCTTGCAAAGGCAAAGGTTATCGCCAACGGTCTTCCCGCATCTCCAGGTGCTGCTACAGGCCGCATCGTATTCTTCGCAGATGACGCTGAGAAGTGGAACGAGGATGGCGAGAAGGTAGTACTCGTACGTATCGAGACATCACCAGAGGACCTCGCAGGTATGGCCGCAGCTCAGGGTATCCTCACCGCTCGCGGTGGTATGACATCTCACGCTGCCGTTGTTGCACGTGGTATGGGTAAGTGCTGTGTATCCGGTGCCGGTACATTGGTTATCGACTACAAGAAGCGCACATTGACAGTTGACGGCATCACATTCAGCGAGGGTGACTACATCTCATTGAACGGTTCTACAGGTCAGGTTATCGAGGGTAAGGTTGAGACTAAGGCTCCTGAGCTCAGCGGTGACTTTGCAGAGCTTATGGATATTTGTGACAAGTACGCGCGCTTGGGCGTACGCACAAACGCTGATACTCCACACGATGCACAGGTTGCACGTGACTTCGGTGCTATCGGTATCGGTCTCTGCCGTACAGAGCACATGTTCTTCGAGGGCGAGAAGATCAAGGCTATGCGCGAGATGATTCTTGCCGAGACAACAAAGGAGCGCGAGGTTGCTCTTGCAAAGTTGTTGCCATACCAGAAGGCCGACTTCATCGGTATCTTCAAGGCAATGGAGGGCTTGCACGTGACCGTACGTCTGCTTGATCCACCACTCCATGAGTTCGTACCACACGATGCCAAGGGCCAGCAGATGCTCGCTGAGGCTATGGGCAAGACTGTTGAGGCTGTTCAGCGCCGCGTTAAGTCTCTTGAGGAGTTCAACCCGATGTTGGGTCACCGTGGTTGCCGTTTGGGTAACACATATCCAGAGATCACAAGAATGCAGACAACCGCTATCCTCGGTGCAGCTCTCGAGCTGAAGAAGGAGGGCAAGGTTATCTATCCTGAGATCATGGTTCCTCTGGTAGGTATCATCAACGAGTTCGAGGAGCAGAAGAACACTATCGTTGAGGCAGCAAACGCATTGTTTGCAGCTGAGGGCGACTCTGTAGAGTACACAATCGGTACAATGATTGAGATTCCACGTGCCGCTTTGACAGCTGACCAGATTGCTCAGCAGGCTCAGTTCTTCTCATTCGGTACAAACGACTTGACACAGATGACCTTCGGTTACTCTCGTGACGACGTCAACTCATTCTTGCCAATCTATCTGCGCAAGAAGATCTTGAAGAACGACCCATTCCAGGTTCTCGACCAGACCGGTGTCGGCCAGCTTGTTGAGATGGCAACATCTAAGGGCCGTGCGGTTAACCCAGAGCTCAAGTGCGGTATCTGCGGTGAGCACGGTGGTGAGCCAGAGTCTGTGAAGTTCTGCCACAGAGTAGGTTTGAACTACGTTTCATGTTCTCCATTCCGCGTGCCCATCGCACGTTTGGCTGCTGCACAGGCTGCTGTTGAGGAGGCATAATAAAGCGATTCGATACAAACTGAAAATAGAGCGGGCGACCTTTTGGGTCGCCCGCTTGTTTTATACGCCAATGAGAAATAAACAGCAATTTAGTACTCATTATATAAATTTCGGACTTCGTCAAGTTAAATACACGTAATTAATTGCACAAATAAAGACTATTTGTGCAATTTGTATACAATTTTAAATACTTTTGCCTTGAATAAAAGAGAAACAGCAGATAATAACCATATAATATATGCGGAATTTTATTGAGAAGTTCGAGAACAGCATAAAAGAAAACTGGAACAATGCTGCGCTCACCGACTACCGCGGAGAGACGTGGACCTATTCACAAATTGCAGAAGAGATAACAACGATGCACCTTGTCTGGAGGGCTGCCGGCATCAGGCAAGGTGACAAGATCTCACTCAATGCCAGAAGCTGCGCCAACTGGGCAAAAGTATTCATGGCCATAACATCCGGCGGACAGGTAGCCGTGCAGCTGTTTAACGGTTTTACTCCTGCAGATGCTCAGAAGTTCACTCATCATTCTGACAGCAGGATCCTGTTTACAGAGAAAGCCATTTTCGAAGGAATGGATTTCGAGAGTATGCCACAACTGATTGCAGTCATAGACACAAGAAGTCTTGAACTGCTCGCAAGCCGTGGAAATTTCGAGAGCATCTACCGGCAACGCCACCAACTGTTTGCGGAGGCCTACCCCGACGGATTCTCCCCGGATTGCGTTAGCTACACAAAGACAGAAATGGATGATTTATGTTGCATAAACTACACATCCGGTTCAACAGGAAATCCCAAGGGTGTGATGCTCACCGCACGCAACATCAGCAGCAATGTAGACACAATACCCAAACATTTCCCTTATTTAAGGGGAGAGAACTATTTGAGCATGCTACCCTTTGCACACATCTTCGGCCTGCTGTTCGACCTTGTCACTTGTCTCTGTTCAGGAATGCATATAACAGTGCTCGGCATGCCACCGGCCCCTACTATACTCAAGGATGCCATGCAGCAGGTACGGCCGCGTGTAATCATGATGGTACCGCTTGTATTGAACAAGATGATAGAATTCTCAATCGGAGAGTTCGTCAACAGCCGCACAGGCAAGACACGTCTGAAGGATTACAGCCATCATCCTGAATTCTGCCAGGCACTGCGTACTATAGCACTATCATACCTCGGAGGCAGATGTGAAGTCATCATGACCGGTGGAGCAGCCATCCCCGTAGAGATCGAGGAGTTGCTTATCACAAAGTTGGATATTCCCCTTGTCACCGGATATGGAATGACTGAATGTGCACCCGCAATCGCACTGGCCAGGCTGGGCCATTACAAACAGAGGTCATGCGGTGAGATTGTAGAAAGGATGCAGGCACGCATCAACTCCGAAGACCCGCAAAACACCGTAGGAGAGCTATTGGTAAAAGGTGACAACACATTTATCGGGTACTACAAGAACCCAAAGGCCGACAGAGAAGTCTTCACAAGCGACGGCTGGTTCCGTACCGGCGACCTCGGTATTATAGATAAGGAGAATAATCTGTTCCTCGTCGGACGCTGCAAAAGTATGCTGCTTTCAAGCAACGGGCAGAATGTTTACCCCGAAGAGATTGAGGTTAAACTGAACGCACTTCCGTATATTTCAGAATCAATTATAGTACAGCGCGGAGAAAGATTCGTAGCACTCGTTGTCCCTAATGCCGACCTGTTGGCAAACGACGGTATCTCGGCAAAGACACTACGCGTAATAATGGAAAAGAACATAGAAACATTGAACTCGCAAATTCCATCATACTCCCAAATTTCAGACTTTGAACTGGCGGATGAGCCTTTCGCAAAAACTCCCAAAGGCAGTATAAAAAGGTTCTTGTACAGTTAAACAAGAGCGAAATCCGCTTATTCTGTATTGAAAGAGGAACGACAGATGGAATGGGTGCAAAAGCACCCATTCCATCTGTTTTATGCACATTATCACCTCCTGTTACTCAAAAAAGTCCGCAAAATTCGCCCCTGATTTGCAAAATTTCGCCCCAAATACCCGTTTCTTGCCCATCTGCGCGCATCCCGTCCCAAAAATTCAGTCACATGTTGTCTGCTTCATAATTTTGCAATCGGGAAGTTCAACCAACGCCATGCGTTGTACAGAACTTACATACGCACAATGTAAATTAAGAACAAACCAAGATGCAAAATTTTATTCAGAAATTCGAGACAACAATTAAAGAGTGCTGGAGCAATCCGGCTGTCAGTGACTACAAATGCAACACATGGACATATTCACAAATCGCAGAGGAAATCGCCATGATGCATTTAGTATGGAAAGCTGCCGGGATAAAGCATGGCGACAAAATATCACTGAATGCACGAAGCAGTGCAAACTGGGCAAAGACATTCATGGCCGTAACATCAGGCGGACACGTTGCCGTACAGCTGTTCAACGGTTTTACCCCTGCAGATGCGCAGAAATTCACACACCATTCGGACAGCAAGATCCTGTTCACAGAGAAAGCCATTTTCGAAGGAATGGATTTTGAAACAATGCCACAGCTGCTTGCAGTCTTTGACACAAAGAACATGGAGCTGCTTGCGAGCCGCAATGGCTTTGCCGAAATCCACGCCAACAGAGAAGAACTTTTCAAGGCAGCCTACCCCAATGGCTTGACACCTGATGCCGTTGAATATGTAAAGCTTGACATGGATGAGCTCTGCTGCATTAACTACACATCGGGCTCTACAGGAAACCCGAAGGGAGTGATGCTTACAGTGCGCAACATAAGCAGCAATGTGGAGATGATTCCTGTACATTTCCCTTACCGAAGAGGTGACAACTACCTGAGTGTACTGCCTTTCGCACACATATTCGGACTGCTATACGACATGATTGCCTGCATGTGTACCGGAATGCACCTTACTGTACTTGGCATGCCCCCTGCACCATCTATCCTCAAGAACGCGTTGCAACAGATAAAGCCACACGTAATAATGATGGTACCACTTGTACTGAGCAAGATGGCAGAATACTCAATAGGAGAATTTGTACAGAGCCGCACCGGCAAGGCGCGACTGGAAGACTACACGAACCACCCCGAATTCTGCAATGCACTGCGCACGATATTCCTTTCATATTTGGGCGGTAGCTGTGAGGTCATTGTAACGGGAGGTGCCGCAATCCCCGACGACTTGGAACAGCTGATGATAACAAAGCTTGACATGCCGCTTGTCACAGGATACGGAATGACAGAATGCGGCCCTACAATCTCACTTGGCCACCTCGGACACTACAAGCTCAAATCATGCGGCGAAGTTGTAGAACGTATGCAGGCACGCATAAACTCTACCGACCCACAGAAGACAATCGGAGAACTTTGGGTAAAGGGAGACAACTGCTTCGTGGGCTACTATAAGAACCCCGATGCCGACAAGGAAGTGTTCACCGAAGACGGTTGGTTCCGCACCGGAGACCTTGGCACCCTGGACAGTGAGAACACACTTTTCCTTGTAGGACGCTGCAAGAGTATGCTCCTTGCAAGCAACGGACAGAATGTATATCCCGAGGAGATCGAGGTAAAACTGAACGTACTGCCATATGTAGCCGAATCAATCATCGTTCAGCGCGGTGAGAAGTTTGTCGCGCTCGTTGTCCCCAACGCCGACCAGTTGGCGAATGACGGAGTATCGGCCGAAACATTAAAACATCTGATGGAGAAGAATATCGCAACGCTGAATACACAGATTCCAGCATATTCCTTCGTCTCTAACTACGAATTGCGCGAGGAGCCATTCGCCAAGACACCGAAAGGCAGCATAAAGCGATTCATGTACAGCTGATATATCAATCAAGAAACACCCTTCTGAATAAACACTTATCGGGAGGGTGTTTCTTTTACTCTTTCTACGATATCCACAACATCAAGGCAAGAATCCCCAGAAACCTTGAAGCGGATATCATAATTACCGAATGGCATACCGTAAACCCTTTCAGGGTCATTATGGTACTGCGGACGAGGGTCAAGTTCCAATACCTTATATAATATACGGAACTCATTATCATTGAAGAGCGGCTTGAAACGTTCCGGGATAACGACTTTCAATCTTTCCCAATGCCTACTGTCTACGAAGCCGCAACGCGCATCAGGATGCGAATCACTGTACGCAAGATAGGGCTTTATATCATAGATTGGCGTACCGTCAACGAGGTCCGCCCCTGCAACAATCAGTACCGGGCCGTCGGCACTCTCCTCCACCCCTAACAGACGCACAGAGGACAAGCCCAACGGATTTGGTCTGTAAGGAGAACGTGTTGCAAACACCCCCATATAAGTGTTGCCACCAAGTAAAGGCGGACGTACCAATGGCGACCAGTCACCTTCTTTCCTATTATTTAGCGAGAAACCCCATACAAGCCAGAGATAATCGAACCCCTCAATGCCTCGCAAAGCATCAGCAATGCGGTATTCCGGTTCAAAGACAATGCGTCCACGCAGTTCCGGAACGAGGCCGCTCTGACGTGGTACTCCAAACTTTGTAGGTTGCGGCGAACGGTAATATGCTATAGGTTCAATATTCATAATTGTATTTCAGTTGTGCGAAGATAAGAAAAAAGAGCAGACTCTCGTCTGGTTAAGGCAAAAATTGTCCCAGCGTTTATTGAAGTGCACATACTTTCTTTGGGGCGGCAAGCCGCACTCCTTTGGGGAACTAAAGTTCCCGTTGTCGCAAACGACGCTCATTCCGCGTCGTCACAGTAAAAATACAAAGTAAACTTTGTCTTTTCGCTCGTTTATTCGTATCTTCGCGAAGAAATTGCACTATTGTGCAACCAGCAAACTACAGAAAAATAAAACAACAAAATATGGCAGACGTAATTAGCGTAGCGAAAAAATGCTTTCAGGATGAAGCCGAGGCGATACTGAACCTTATCCCTAAGCTTGACCACAATTTTGAAAAGGCTGTTGAGCTGATAATAGAGAGCAAAGGACGACTCATCGTCACTGGTGTTGGAAAATCGGGACATATCGGTGCCAAGATTGCATCAACCATGGCAAGTACTGGTACTCCGGCATTCTTTGTAAATCCACTCGATGCATTCCATGGCGACCTTGGAATGATTTGCGAAGGAGATGTCGTTTTGGCAATCTCAAACTCAGGACAGACAGACGAGCTCCTACGCTTTATCCCCATGCTTGCCGACCGCAAGATCCCCATCATTTCAATGTCGGGAAACCCAGAATCCCTGTTGGCAAAATATTCCGACTGCCACCTCGATATTTCGGTACAGAGAGAGGCATGCCCGCTGAATCTGGCCCCAACATCTTCTACTACAGCCACACTTGCAATGGGAGACGCCATTGCATGCGCCTTGATGACCGTACGTGACTTCAAGGCAAAGGATTTTGCAAAGTTCCACCCGGGAGGTTCTCTCGGACGCCGTCTACTTGCCAAAGTCAAGGACTATATGATCAGCGACAACCTGCCTATAGTGACACGTGAATCAAAAATCAGTGACACCCTTTTGCAGATAAGCCGCACAAAGATGGGAATCGCCGTTGTTGTTGAAGATGGTGCCATTCTGGGCGTTGTCACAGACGGCGACATCCGACGCACTATGCAGCGCGACCAGGACCGCTTTTTTGAACTTACAGTAAAAGACCTGATGAATAGTAACCCCAAAACTATAAAGGAGGAGGCAAAACTTTCGCAGGCCGAGAAAATGATGCGTCAGTACAACATTAATTCACTGATTGTCGTTAATTCAAATAACCAGCTGGTAGGAGTGATTGACGCATTCAGCTGTTTCTAAAAACCGAGCAGGATGAAAGTCGTAGCATTTGTCCCGATACGCCTCAACAGCAAGAGAGTTGTAGGCAAGAACCTGAAGCCACTGGGTGGCAAGCCCCTGATGTGGTACATCCTTGAGACACTCGCAAGGGTCAAGAATATTGACGAGGTATATGTCTACTGCAGCAGCGAGGAGATCATCCCGTACCTTCCCGAAGGAATAAAGTACCTCAAACGTAGCGAGTGGCTCGACCGTGACGAGACACTGGGCGAAGAGATTTATGACGCCTTCACAAAGGAGGTTGACGCCGACGTGTATATGCTTGCACACACCACATCGCCATTCATCAAAGAAGAGACCATCTCCCATGCAATAGAAAAGGTCACAAGCGGAGAACATGACTCTGCGTTCAGCGCACAGAAGATACAGACATTCACCTGGTTCAAGGACACACCGCTCAACTACGACCTGAAAAAAATTCCACAGACACAGAAGATTGAGCCTGTTTACGTCGAAACAAGCGCATTCTACATCTTCCGCAAAGAACTCTGGACAGAGGAGCACCAGCGCGTAGGGTTCAACCCGTTCATGGCTATCATTGACCCGATTGAAGGCATCGACATCGATTACCCAGAGGACTTTGAGTTCGCCGAGAAAGTGATAAACCTCTAACCATAAACGGCAATGAAGGTTATCCCGATAGAAGAACTCAAGCTACTGCAGAGAGAGATTCTTGATGACATAGTACAATTCTGCGAGGAACATGGATTACGTTATTTCCTTGCCTACGGCACCCTGCTCGGAGCCTTGAGACACAAAGGATACATCCCTTGGGACGACGACATCGACATTCACATGCCCCGTCCCGACTATGAACGGTTCCTCACACTTTACAACGAACGCAACAGCGGCTACAGGGTAGTAACACATGACATTGAACGCCGCTACCACGTACCTTTTGCAAAAGTCTACCGCAGTGGCACAATCGTAAGGGAATTCTTCTACAAGCAAAGTGTATTCGGGGTATATGTCGACATCTTTCCGCTTGACGGCATTAAGCACAAGTGGCAGGCTTTCCTGTGCGGGCAGTGCATAAAATTCATGTATATCAAGACTTTTATTTTCTGCAAGCAGCAGAGCCTTGCCCGCAAGTTGAGGATTGCTGTAACAAAAGCCATCCTGCTGCCATTCACAGAACATTTCATTCTTGGCATGATGAAACGCATCTCCACAAGATACAAGTACAACGAGTCCGACAAGGTGTGCAGTTTCGGATCAAGGACAGCTTTAAGGGAAATACTTCCACGCACCATATTCGAAGGACATATCATGCTGCCGTTTGAAGGAAAGGAATACCGTGCACCCAAGGGATATGACACTTACCTGAAACAGAAATACGGTGACTATATGACACTGCCACCGGTAGAGAAGCGAGTGTCAACCCACGACTCACAGGCATATTGGACAGAACAATAGACTTTACCATACGTTCATTAAAAAAAGTCATTATGGAACAGGAAGAGAAGAAAGCATGCAGTTGCAAAAGAGGCAGCTCAGAGGGATTCGGATGCGCTTTGGTAATAGGCCTTGCCATTTTGGGATTCTTCATATCAAAAGGGCTCAAGAGTATTGCCGAGAAAGACCAGTTCGTGACAGTAAAGGGACTGGCTGAGCGCGAAGTGATGGCCAACAAGGTTGTTTGGCCCATACCCTATTATTGCGTGAGCAACGACATACAGGAGCTATACAACGGGCTTGACAAGAGCAGCAATGCCATAGTGACATTCCTGAAGGATAACGGCATAAGCGACGACGAGATAATCATGTCTACGCCCAATGTCACCGACCGTCTTGCGCAGAGCTACACACCGGAGAACATCACCTACCGCTATCAGGGGCGCGATGTAATCACCGTATCATCGGCAAAGGTCGAAAAAATCATAGAACTGATGAACAGACAGATTGAGCTGATGAAACAGGGTGTCAATATCGGTACGGAATACGGTTACGGCGGCCAGGCTACATTCGAGTACACCGACCTCAACAAGATAAAACCCGAGATGATTGAAGAGGCCACACGCAATGCACGCGCCGTGGCACAGAAGTTCGCCGAGGACTCAGAGAGCGAGCTTGGCGGCATAAGGAATGCCAATCAGGGACAGTTCAGCATCAGCAGCGATGAGACCACCCCGCACATAAAGAACATACGCGTGGTAACGACAATAGACTACTCGTTGAAAAATTGAGCCAATATATACAGAGAGAGGAGAAGCTGTTGACTTCTCCTCTCTCTGTATATAATATCGGAAATTCTTACGATTTGCGCAGTCCTTTATAAAGAAGATATCCCACACAGGCAACAGCCAATGCTATGAACACATAACCAATCACAGCACTATGCTCCTTTACCGCTGACATTACAGCCGCTTCACTGTCCATTCCGGGAATCTTTGACATATAATACCCGAGAAGGGCAAGAATTACATTCCAAAAACCGGCACCCAGCGTAGTAAACAGAATGAAACGCATCAGCCCCATACGGGCAATACCGGCCGGAATAGAAATAAGCTGACGCACCGCCGGCACAAGACGGCCAATGAACGTTGATGTAGCACCGTGTTTGTCGAAATAAGCCTCGGCTGTCTTCACCTTTTCATCGTCAAGAAGACACATGTGGCCTATTCGGCTATTGGCAAACCTATACACAATAGGACGCCCGAGCCACAAAGCAAGATAGTAGTTCAGCAATGCACCGATAAGCGCTCCTATTGTCGCGAAAAAGATAACAAGTAAGATATTCATCTCACCCGTAACGGTAGCTTTCCATGCAGCAGGCGGCACCACAGCCTCCGACGGGAATGGGATAAATGAGCTCTCGACAGCCATAAAGAAAGTGACTGTACCATAGTTCAGGTTCTTGAGACAGAAACTCACCAAGCGTTCCATGGCACTGGCATCCTCATCCACGGTATGAGTTGCTACCGCAGTCGTATCGGCAGATATTGCCATTACATTTTCCTGTGCATCAGAAAACGATACAAAAGCTATCAGTAGAGCAAAAAACAAAAATACTCTTTTCATATATCATTCAGTTTTGTCAATATTATGTTTTTAAAATTCAGGCACACTGCTTCTTGGGGAAAAGACGTACAATCTCACCTACCCACAACACCACAGATGTAGCAACTGTAATCTGTAACCAGCTTTCGAGAGAAAGAGGAACTACATTGAACATAGTTCCACCGAAAGATACAATCAAAATCTGTCCGACAACTATAAGCGCGCATACAGCCAGGAATGTATAGTCCGACAACAACCCCTTGAATGCCGAACATCCGGTCATATAAGCCTTTGCGTTGAACATGTTCCAGAACTGTAGCATGACAAAGAAGGTGAAGAACTCCGACTGCTCATAACGTGAAAGCACTCCATCTGTATTGAGCCACATCAGCAATGCAACCTGAATAATCACAAATATAAGTCCTACCCCGAATATACTCCTTGCCATAGGCTTTGTTATGATGAAGTCACCGTTCTCACCGCTCTTGCGCGGACGTTCTTTCATCACGCTCCAACTCGGAGGCAATGACGCCAACGCTCCTGCAGCAAAGGTATCCATGATAAGGTTCACCCAAAGCATCTGCGTAATTGTCAATGGTGACGATGTACCAAGGAGTGAACCGATCATCACAACAAGGCATGCCGCAACATTGATTGTAAGCTGGAATAGCAGAAAACGCTGTATGTTCTTATATAATGAACGGCCCCACATCACTGCACGCGCAATACTGGTGAACGAGTTGTCAATTATTGTAATATCACTTGCCTCTTTGGCAACTGATGTACCGTCACCCATGGAAAGACCCACCTGGGCTGCCTTTAGTGCCGGGGCATCATTTGTACCGTCACCGGTAACGGCAACCACGGCATCCTGCTCCTGCAAAAGCCTTACAAGACGCTGCTTGTCCATAGGACGTGCACGGCACATTATTTTAAGACCCATCACACGTTTTGCGGCCTCTTCATCAGTTAGCGCCTCGAACTCGGGACCGGTTATCACAGCATCGGCCGCTGTGTCACTGTTTACAATCCCTATCTGACGTCCTATCTCACGCGCTGTACCCGGAGTATCACCGGTAACAATCTTGACATCGATGCCGGCAGACAGACAACTCTGTACGGCATCGGGCACATCGGCACGTACAGGGTCCGATATTGCCACAAAGCCAAGGAATGTGAGATCAGTCCCCGCAAGGCGTCCGTCAGCGTATGGAGCCTCGTTGTCACCCTCTTTGAGCACCTGACAGGCAAAGCCGAGTGTACGCATTGCCATGCCTTGATACTCCAACAGCTTCGCCTCTATTGCCTGGCGACTCTCTTCAACCGTGGCAAAACCGCCGGCCGTAGCCACACGATTACTATTTGCAAGAACAATCTCCGGGGCACCCTTTACATAAAGCACTTTCTTTCCAAGCAACGGAGATTTGACCACTGTTGCCATATATTTACGCTCGGTAGAGAATGTAAGCTGGCTGATAACCTCCGCCCCGTTGCGCAAAGGCATATAATCAACTCCACAGTCATTAAGCCACAACAGCAGAGCGGCCTCGGTAGGATTGCCTATTGTCTTGACCTCGCGATCCTCGATATTGAGGTTTGCAGTGGAGTTCACAGCTATACCCTCCTTCACAAGTGCAGATGTCTCATCATCACCAAGCTTCTGGTCCTTGAGCGACAGGAAATTGGTCTCATGCACCTGCATACGATTCTGGGTTAAAGTTCCGGTCTTGTCGGTACATATAACCGTTGCTGCACCCATAGTCTCACATGCATGCATCTTGCGCACAAGATTGTTTGTCTTCAGCATACGGTTCATACTCAAGGCGAGGCTCAATGTAACCGACATCGGCAAACCCTCAGGTACCGACACTACAATGAGAGTCACGGCAATCATGAAATTATGCAACAATGCCGAAACGATATCCATTGTACCCATAGCCTCACAGCCAATGAATACCTTTGCCGTAAGCATTAAAAATGTGATTGCAGCAACAGTATATCCCATCTTGCTTATCACACCGGCAAGACGCTTCAGCTGCAACTGCAAAGGAGTCTCAAGGTTGTTGTCAATAAGTGCTCCCTGGTTGACCTTACCGTATTCTGTAGCATCACCTACAAGCTCCACACACATAATGCCGTGCCCGTCAACTACAGTTGTGCTGCGAAGTACTTTGTTCGACGGATATGTCGCCTCACTGTCAAAATCAGCCTCAACCGTTGTCTTGGAAATTACGGGCTCACCGGTAAGGGTCGACTCGTTTATCTGCAAAGAGTGGGCCTCAAGCAGCACACCGTCAGCAGGAGCCTCATCACCGGTATTCAGCATAACGATATCACCGACAACAATGTCTTTACGTGAGACCTCCTGCACCTTACCGTCGCGTATGACGGTAACCATTATATCATCGTTGACAGCGTTCAGGACCTCGAATGCACGGGCAGCCTTAACCTCAAAGAAGAAACCTATGGTACTCGCCAGCATAATCGCGAAGAATATTCCCAACGGTTCAAGGAATGCCGCAAAGCCCTCCTGTTCAGGTCCCCAGCAATGTACCGAAGATATAATCATCGAGAGCACCCACGCAAGCAACAGAATGCGTATAATAGGATCCTCGAACTTCTCAAGGAACTGTTTCCATAATGATGTCCTTTCGGGTGGAGTAAGAATATTACTGCCATACTTCCGGCGGCTCTCCTCAACCTGTTCGGCCGTCAATCCTCTCAAATTATCTTTTGCCATAAACAAATAACAATCTTATACAAATATCGGATATGCAACTTCTAATATGAAGCAAAATTATCGCAGATATGTTACAATAATGTTATATTAATCAATTTTAACAAAAACAGGACAAATACAACAAAATATTCCTGACTATCACTCTGCATCAAACAGATTCAACCTGTTTCCACGGGCTTCCTCAAGAGAACGCAACGGTGCTGCCACTTTCGATGCGGCCTGCTCACGCAAAGCCTGTTGTTCTATTTCAAGAGCTGCAACAAACACATCGTGACGCTCTACACCGCCAAGCAGCTCTGCGGCCACTACCACATTCTGCGACACATCCTTTACGTGTACCACCGGTGCGCCATACTCCGGTGCAATCTTCAGCGCAGTGTGCAACGGGCTGGTTGTCGCACCCGCTATAAGGACCGGAATCCTGAGCCCTGCAGCCTCCATCGCCTTGACCGTTGTTCTCATCTCCTCGAGTGAGGGTGTTATAAGACCGCTCAATGCTACCATGTCAGCCTTGCGCTCAATAGCCTCTGCCACAATCTTTTCGGCCGGCACCATCACACCCAAGTCAACGACATCATATCCGTTGCATCCCATTACAACCGATGCGATATTCTTACCTATGTCATGGACATCGCCTTTGACAGTAGCAACAACCACACAGCCTGCAGACGCGTTACGTGCGCTGTTCTCACTCTCAATCAACGGTTGCAGCACCGCAACCATCTGTTTCATTGTACGCGCGCTCTTCACCACCTGTGGCAAGAACAGCTTTCCTGCACCGAAAAGCTCGCCCACATATCCCATTCCGTCCATCAGCGGACCGCCTATGACATCCACTGCGCTACCGTACTTTGCGACAGCCTCATCAAGATCCTGAACAAGATAGTCACTGATACCTTTTACGAGAGCCACTTTCAAGCGCTCCTCTACCGTGCCGTCACGCCACGCCTCGGTTGCTGTCTGCTGAGCTGCTGCACCCGAATCTTTCAGTTCTGCAGCCATAGCTATAAGACGCTCCGTTGCATCGGCATTACGGTTGAGAACCACGTCCTCCATAACCTCACGTAGCTGAGCAGGAATATCCTCATACTGCACAGCTGCCTGCGGATTCACAATACCCATATCCATACCCGCAGCTATCGCATGATAGAGGAACACGGCATGCAATGCCTCACGCACATAGTTGTTGCCACGGAAAGAGAATGACAGGTTACTCACTCCACCGCTTATATGTGCACCCGGCAGGTTCTCCTTTATCCACGCACATGCACGTATAAAGTCAAGACCGTATGCCGCATGTTCCTCAATACCTGTTGCTATTGCAAGGATATTGGGGTCAAATATTATATCGTGCGGAGCAAAGCCTACCTCTTTTGTCAACAAGCCGTAGGCACGGCCGCACACCTCTATCTTACGTTCATATGTCGTCGCCTGACCTTTCTCGTCAAATGCCATCACCACTATCGCAGCGCCCAATCTCTTGGCCTCACGGGCACGCGACAGGAATACCTCCTCACCCTCTTTAAGGGAGATAGAATTGACTATTGAACGGCCCTGTGTACATTTGAGTCCCTCCTTTATAACCTCCCAATCGGAGGAATCCACCATCACCGGTACACGTGCAATGTCCGGCTCACCTGCGAGCATATTCAGGAAAGTCCTCATCTCTTCACGCGCATCGAGCAGGCCGTCGTCCATATTTATATCTATCACCTGCGCACCATCCTCAACCTGCTTGCGTGCAATGGTAAGCGCCTCGGTGTAGTTCTTCTCATTTATCAGGCGCAGGAATTTGCGTGAGCCCGCGACATTGCAGCGCTCGCCCACATTAATGAAATTCATTGCAGGATTAACCGCCAGACGCTCAAGTCCCGACAGCCACATCTCCTGTGGAGCCACCTTTGGGCATCGTGGCTGTACACCGTTTACCATTGGCGGGAACAGCGCAATGAACTCGTCAGTCGTTCCGCAACAACCGCCGACAACGTTCACAAGACCTTCCTGCACATACTCCTTTACAATGGCTGCCATTTCCTGAGGCGATTGGTCATACTTGCCCAACGCATTCGGCAAGCCCGCATTCGGGTACACGCTCACATAATAAGGCGCAATATCGCTCAATCGTTTGAGGAAAGGCTTCATATCCCTTGCTCCGAACGAGCAGTTCAGGCCCACCGACAATATCTTGTGCCCCGTGATTGAAGCCAGCACAGCCTCGAGTGTCTGCCCCGATAGGATGCGTCCTTGCGTGTCGGCAATTGTGAATGACAACATCACCGGAACCTCGCGACCGGCCGCATCCATCGCCTCCTCGGCCGCGCAGAGCGCTGCCTTGGCATTCAGTGTATCGAATATCGTTTCGCAGAGCAAAGCATCTACCCCACCCTCAATGAGAGAAGTCATCTGCTCCTTATATGCCTCCACGAGTACATCGAATGTGACATTACGCAAAGCGGGATTCTCAACGTCGGGGCTCATTGAGCAAGTGCGGCCGGTGGGCCCCACCGAACCCGCCACATAACGAGGTTTATCAGCTGTGGAAAAACTGTCGGCCACCTCGCGTGCAAGTTCCGCCGCACGGCGGTTTATATCTGCACACAAGTGCGCACAAGCATATTCACTCTGGGATATTGCATTGGCATTGAAAGTACAAGTCTCTATGATATCGGCACCTGCTGCAAGATACTTCGAATGTATCTCGCGGATAACATCCGGACGCGTAAGTACCAGCAGGTCATTGTTACCTTTGAGCTGCATCGGGTGTCCGGCAAGCAGTGTACCGCGGAAAGCCTCTTCGTCAAGGGCATATCGCTGTATCATTGTACCCATGGCACCGTCGAGCACAAGTATTCTATCTTTTATAGCATCAGTCAGTTTCATCATATTCTTTACATCACCACAACATCATTGCGGCATAATTGATTATATATAAAAGCATTTTACTCTACCCCAATAAAGGATAGAGTAAAAGCCTTGTCAGAAATGTCTCTTTATACGGTCCATCTCGCGTTTGTCATCGCGCTCCTTTATTGACTCACGCTTGTCATACTCGTGCTTACCTCGTGCGAGGGCTATGACAAGCTTTGCAAGCCCTTTATCGTTTATGAACAGCCGCATGGGGACAATGGTGAAACCGGGGTTCTTCACCGCCTGCTTGAGTTTGCGCAGTTCCTTACGCTCAAGCAACAGTTTGCGGTCACGACGCGCAGTATGGTTATTGTACGAGCCGTAGAAGTACTCGGCAATATGCATATTCTTCACCCACAGTTCATCATTAATAAAGGTACAATAGGTATCAGTAAGGCTCGCTTTCGATTGCCTTATAGACTTTATTTCCGTACCTGTGAGCACAACTCCTGCAGTGTAGGTCTCAGTAACAATATAGTCGAACGAAGCCCTGCGGTTCTTTATGTTTACATTGGAAACTCTCTTCTCCATAATCACTTTACAGGATTGGGGAACTTGCCGCCCAGAATATTTACCTCCTTGGCAACACCATTCTCCTCGCGCTTGAAATATATCCTTGTTTTCAGCGAGTCAATTCCCGCTACACTTCTTTTGTCCTCCTCGCTAAAGAAATCGGATACATTAGAGAGGTCGAAAGTAAGCAGTTTGCATGATGTCACGTTACCCGAACGCTTTGCCTTGGCAAGCAAATCAAGCTCGACGCAACCATCATACACGCCACGTACTGTCATCGCGAACTCCGCATTGTCCTTTAGGCCCTGGAACGAGATGTTTATGTTCTGACGATTATCCCAAACCCATACAGGCTGTACATATCTGTCCATCAGCTCATAATAGTTGAGCTTTGTAAACAAGGTGTTGTACCCTGCAGCAGTGGCACTGTCCAGAACCTGAAGCGGCAATGTAGGAATAACATCCACAATGCTTGAAATCTCCCATTTGGGAGCCTTCATTGTAGAGTAGTCATAGTAATTGCGCAATACCATATGCGCGCGCTGACCGGTCTCAAGGCCGAACTTATCCATATTCGAGATGGCGATAAGCGAGTCGCCGAACTCCGGACGAACCTTATGCTTGTTTACGGTATATATGTTGTCGTAATAATAATCGTACTTGTACTCACTCTCTGCAGGGTCACAAGAGAAGAATGCAACAGTAGCCATCAGCATGGCCGCAACGCCAAAAAATCTTTTCATAGTTATTTAAATATAATTTTATGTTACAGAATAATCAGCCGCGAAGATACGAAGAAAATGCCAAAAGCGTGCACTCACAAGGTAAATATCCGCTGCTTTTATATATTTTTATGACTGACGGAATTTTTATGAATAAAAAAACCCGTCAACTTTTGTTCAAGACATTATTTTTACTAATTTCGCAGATTGAAAGAGACTATGTTTCACATTTTAAACATACAACAATTATGGTTTATTCACACGAAGTAGAAAACATGTGTGTTGTAAAGAAAGGTCCTAACCACGGTCCTGCTCCAATCCCTGAAGAGGGCAAGTGGATCAAGGCAAAGGAGGTTGCAGACATTTCAGGCTTTACACACGGTATCGGTTGGTGCGCTCCTCAGCAGGGTGCGTGCAAGCTCTCATTGAACATCAAGAACGGTATCATCCAGGAGGCTCTTGTCGAGACTATCGGTTGTTCAGGTATGACACACTCGGCAGCTATGGCTTCTGAGATTCTTCCTGGCAAGACAATCCTCGAGGCTCTCAACACTGACCTTGTTTGCGACGCCATCAACACTGCAATGCGCGAGCTCTTCCTGCAGATTGTTTACGGCCGCAGCCAGTCAGCTTTCTCAGAGGGTGGCTTGATCATCGGTGCAGGTCTTGAGGACTTGGGTAAGGGCCTCCGCAGCCAGACAGGTACTCTCTACGGTACATTGGCAAAGGGTTCACGTTACCTCGAGATGGCAGAGGGTTACATCACACGCCTCGCTCTCGACAAGAACGACGAGATTTGCGGTTACGAGTTCATCAACCTCGGCCAGCTCATGGATGAGATCAAGAAGGGCACTGACGCCAACGAGGCTGTCAAGAAGTTGACAAAGTCTTATGGCCGCTTCTCAGAGGAGGCAGGTGCAGTTAAGTATATTGACCCACGTAAAGAATAAGGAGGACAAAGCTATGATAAGACCCGTAAAATTTGAAAGTCAGGATCGTCGTATCAAGCAGATCCTCGCTGTACTTAACGAGAATGGTATCGCTTCTATCGAAGAGGCTAACGAGATTTGCGAACAGTACGGTATCGACCCTTACAAGATTTGTGAGGAGACACAGCCAATCTGTTTCGAGAATGCAAAGTGGGCTTACGTTGTAGGTGCCGCCATCGCATTGAAGAAAGGTTGCTCAAACGCTGCTGACGCAGCTGAGGCAATAGGTCTCGGTTTGCAGGCATTCTGTATCCCAGGTTCAGTTGCTGATGACCGTAAGGTAGGTATCGGCCACGGTAACCTCGCA
Organism: Bacteroidales bacterium; assembly: GCA_015060965.1. Lineage (GTDB taxonomy): Bacteria > Bacteroidota > Bacteroidia > Bacteroidales > Bacteroidaceae > HGM04593. The sequence goes on from SUXN01000033.1 coordinate 23,232, forward strand.
GCACGTCTTCTCCGCGAGGAGACAAAGTGCTTCGCATTCCTTGCAGGTCACGAGTCATTCGCTGCCGCAGAGGGTGCCATCAAGATTGCCGCTAAGGCAGACAAGGTTCGTAAGGAGCCTCTCCGTTGTATCCTCAACGGTCTTGGTAAGGACGCTGCACAGATTATCTCTCGCATCAACGGCTTCACATACGTACAGACAGAGTTCGACTACTTCACAGGTGAGTTGAAGGTTGTCCGTGAGATCGCTTACAGCGACGGTCCTCGTGCAAAGGTACGTTGCTACGGTGCCGACGACGTTCGTGAGGGCGTTGCCATCATGTGGAAGGAAGGCGTTGACGTATCTATCACAGGTAACTCAACCAACCCGACACGCTTCCAGCACCCTGTTGCAGGTACATACAAGAAGGAGCGCGTACTCGCAGGCCAGAACTACTTCTCAGTAGCTTCAGGTGGTGGTACAGGCCGTACATTGCACCCAGACAACATGGCTGCAGGTCCTGCTTCTTACGGTATGACCGACACAATGGGCCGTATGCACTCTGATGCACAGTTCGCAGGTTCTTCATCAGTTCCCGCACACGTGGAGATGATGGGCTTCCTCGGCATCGGTAACAACCCGATGGTAGGTGCTACTGTTGCTATCGCAGTGGATATCGCTGGTGCGCTCAGCAAATAATTAAATAAAATAATTACATATTATTCTCCTGCAGCCGCAAGGTTGCAGGAGTTTTTTTTGTAGACATGACCGCCTTGTCATAATTGGGGGCCGTATGCACTCAGACACATACCTACGTTTGACATTCAGGTGTATTCAAATCTTAACAAACTATATGTATTGAAAATTACGATCCTCGACCACTCAAAGTGCATTATACGGGTAAAAAAGTGAGATAATGCACGATTTGTGGTCAGATGTAAACCAAAACAGTTCACCAAAGAGACTGGTGTAAACCGTTTCGGTTGTAATGTAAACTCCATTAGTTAACCGCTCTAAAAAGTGTCAACCTTTTCCAGGGATAGTCAGTGTGAATCGCTTAATCCTATATGTGTTTATATAATCTGCCGTTTATAAACACGAGCAGCGCTGTTTGGCAGAATAAAACCCTATTTATTTTGCCGTTTGACTATCTTTTTGTATGTTTGCGGCAAAATATAATACATTATGAGCATTATCGTAGGTAGAAAAAAGGAGATTGAGGAGTTGGAAAGACTCTATGAAAGTGAGCGACCGGAATTTGTGGCTGTTTACGGAAGAAGGCGTGTCGGAAAGACATTCCTAATTAAGCAGGCATTTAAAGGGCGTATAACTTTCCAGCATACTGGTGTTTCACCGGTGGATCAAGAGGGGGAGAAGAATCTTATGAGAACCCAACTGGAAAGTTTCCATTACACCCTGCTGAGCCACGGACTGGAAGGATATTCAAAACCTAAATCTTGGTTCGAAGCCTTTTTCCAGTTGGAACAGCTTCTTATTAAACTGGACAACGGTTCACGCCAGATAGTGTTTTTAGATGAGCTGCCATGGATGGATACGCCACGTTCGGGTTTCCTGTCTGCATTTGAGAGTTTCTGGAATGGTTGGTGCAGCGGGCGAGATAACATAATGCTTGTTGTTTGCGGCAGTGCTACATCTTGGATTCTAAGCAATCTGTCGCGTAACAGAGGTGGATTATATGGTAGGCTGACTTGTGAAATGAAGCTCTCTCCATTTACTTTGAAAGAGTGCGAAGATTATTTCAGGAATGAAGACATCGAGATGTCGCGTTACGACATTGTACAATCATATATGGTATTCGGTGGCATTCCTTACTACCTCAGTTACTTCAAAAAAGGAATGAGTTTTGAAGGAAATGCAGACTATATTCTTTTTGGTAAGAACCCGCGGCTCAAGGATGAATTTAATCGCCTTTTCAACGCAATATTCTCAAATCCTGAAGATTGCAAGAAAATCATTCGTCTGCTTGCAAAAAAACACGTCGGTTTTACCCGGGAAGAGATAGCAAAGGAAACGGGCCTGCCACTTGGAGGAGGTCTTACCGATACTCTTAACGCGCTTGTTGAGAGTGATTTCATTCAGCGCTATCGCCCTTATAACATACCTGGCAAGGTATCATTTTACAAGCTGATTGACAATTTCTCTCTATTCTGGTTGAAATATGTGGAGCCGAATACCGAAGATATAAACTTTGTGACCGATAATATGACCTCGAATATAATGAAAGCGTGGCGAGGCGTTGCTTTTGAAGAGGTCTGCTGGCAACATATCGGGCAAATTAAACGGGCCTTGGGAATTTCGGGTGTAAGTTCATCAATTTCTGCTTGGAGTGTGAAGGGCCGCGACAATAAAGAAGGAGTGCAGATTGACCTTCTCATAATAAGAAATGACAATGTAGTGAATTTATGTGAGATGAAATTTGCCGGTGATATATATTCTATCGACAAAGAGGAGGATGCGAAAATAAGGAATAGAATTCAAACTCTTATAAACACGCTATCGCCTAAACAATCAGTACATCTGACAATGATTACCACCTATGGGGTATCACACACTATGTATGGGGGCCGTGTTCAGCAACAAGTTGTATTGGATGACCTCTTCCAGTCCTAACCTCAATAAAATAAAGAAAAAAGAACCACCTTGCCGCAGTATCTTACTATGGGTTGTGACAGCCCAACTTGTTGGGACATCGCAGGTGCATTGAGCAAGTAAAGAAAAGTTACACATATGCTTACAAAAATGCATATATCATTATTATAATAGTAAAACGTGGGTGACCCATTTCACTTTTGGGTCACCCACGTTTGTAGGGAGGTTGGATAAAAAGAGCTATTTTTAGGCTTGCGAGGCCCGAAAAAACGCAACCGACGCTGTATAATGCGAGAGCAGAGAGTGCCCGCATTCTATGCCGAGCTACGAAGAGGAAAAGCCACTTTTGTGGATTAATTTACTAATCGTAAATGAGTATTTTTCGGGTAAGCGTAACAACAAAGGAGCCTTTTTAGTCAGCCTCATTTCGTATGCAACAGACGGCTGCATTATCAATTCCATTGATTGGATATCACTCCACAACGGTAACGTTCATCACCACATCGGTCTTGGGGCGATCGCCCATAGAGGTCTCTACGTTCTGTATTGCCTCAACAACATCCAAGCCCTCCTCTACTTCGCCGAACACTGTGTATCCGCCATCGAGGAATGGAGTTCCGCCTACCGTGGTGTAAGCCTCTGTCTGATCGGGAGTGAAAGCCGGTGCTCCCAATTCCTTGCTTTTCTCCATTGCCATCTTGGCAAGCTTGTCCTGCAACTCCATCAGGCCCTCACGGTCGCGGTTACGGCGAAGGTTCATAATTTCCTCGCGATGCTCCATTGCAAGCGCATTAAAGACGTTCTGATCCTGCTGCATCTTCATCTGATGCTCAAGCTGTTTAAGTTCGGCTGCCTTATAGACCTTTCCCCAAACAATATAAAATTGGCTGCCGCTACTCTCTTTTGTCGGGTTAACCTCATCGCCAAGACGTGCAGCGCTCAAAGCTCCACGTTTGTGAAAAAGTGTCGATGGCTGAATCTCCGCAGGCACATTGTAACCGGGGCCACCGCTTCCCAAATTCTTTCCGGCCGGGGCTCCTTTACTCTCCGGGTCACCACCCTGAACCATAAAATCCTTTATCACACGGTGGAACAATGTCCCGTTAAAGAACCCCTCGGAGGCGAGTTTAAGGAAATTATCGCGGTGGAGAGGGGTCTCGTCGTATAGGCGAACGGTAATATCGCCCATAGTTGTTGAAATCTTTACTTTTGCCATAATAGTTATAAATATATTCTTATCATTCAAAACATTCCCCAGAGTTACATCTTCTCTATTCTGTCAGTCATTGCCTCGATAACATCGTCATTCTCACACAATACATCCTCAAGGAACTCGTTGACACCATTCTCCTGGATGCACTCATAATCATCCGGATCTATCGGAATCACCTGATAATAGACGACGCTCTTTCCGCTTGACAGGTTACAGTAACCGACAGGCACAGAGAAATCGGGAGCAGGATATGCCAGCAAGGCTTTATTGAACGGCTTGTCTTCCGAGAACGGCTCATCATCCTCGGAGCCTAAGGTGTGGCCGGCCGTCATCCAGTGGCCTGTCCACAACGGCATTCTCGCAATAGTCTTCAGCAACCTCAACGGCCAGTAGTTCTTTTCGTCCTTCAACGACTCCTCGTCAAACTTCCAGTCGGCAGGTAGATACATCATATACTCGGCATACTCCGTCAAGCGGTTACGCACACGTGTTTCATAAGGGATATCCATCCTGTGACCTACTGCACCGATAGTACACAAGGTACAGTAGTTGCGTCCTTCCTGCGGCGGTATCAAAGCTACGTCGATGTGTATATCAGTAGATACAATCTCATGGAACACGTTTTCATATTCACCGAAAGTCTTAATGATATACTCGCTTACCTCGGCATTGTCCATTACTGAATAGGGGCCAACGACAGGAGATTCTTTCTTGCGCGGAGCCAGCGCATTCTTCCAAACATAAAGAATCTGCCTCTTGAGGAGAGGAATGTTATCGGCCCATATATATACCAAATCGACATCATCCTTCTCTGAACGGTCCTTCTTTGCCTAGACTGTGACAAAGTTCTTGTAGACGCGGAGTGTTCTTACATCCTCCCACTTCATTGTAGACATCCTGAGGTACATTTCACCCTCATTGTCGACTGTAAGCATGTAGGTGACACCTTCGGCTGTCACCACCGGGAATGCACCGGCTCTCTTGAAACTGTTGTAATGCCTGACAAAAGAATATACAAGAACACCTCTCAGCAACAGTACAACTACCAGAAGCTTTATTGGAGCGGCATGATTTACGCCGTTGATGATCATCAGAATAGCGGCCACAAATGCCAGCAGATAAAGGATATTGGTAATTGGACGTGTAAAGAAATTGTTCTTGAGGGCATCTTTAATGAAAGCCCAGAACCCCGGCATATCCTTACCACGGACATCCCCGTCAATATCCACATTCTTGATATCTGGTAACTTATCAAATGAATATATTCTCATAATATCACATCGTTTATATAATACAATCTCTTGCAAAAGTAATAATATAGATGTTGTCCAAAACGTATCATGTCATTCTATATTTGCACTGTCATTGACTCGTTTTGCTTTTCGCAACCCAAACGGCATAACCTACGGCTATGCTACGTTTGACCTGTTGCTGCAAAACTCGTCGATAACAAAACGTTGTTTTGTCATTCTGAACGAATGTGAAGAATCTCTTATTTCGCGATATTTTTGAGATCCCTCGTCGCTGCGCTCTGTCGGGATGACACCATCGCAGTAGATATTTGTATCAATGGACAACTCCTATATTATTGCCCTTGCAAAAGGTCCCCCCAAAATAAAAACAAGCGAAAAACACGAAACTTGCTTCAGTATTTTTTACTGCGAGCGCAGAATATCTTCGCTGTTTACAGCAAATATACTACATTAACGAGTATTTTGCTGCAATTTTATCGTACAAAAAGAAAAAAACACTATTTTAGCACTATGAAACATGACAACAGCAAAGAGATTCTCCCTGTCGTTGACGATCAGGGCAACACCATAGGCAGCGCTACACGAGGCGAGTGCCACAACGGCAGCAAGCCGCTCCACCCCGTAGTCCACCTGCATCTGTTCGATTCCCAAGGACGCATCTACCTCCAGCAACGCCCAATGTGGAAAGATATACAGCCTGGCAAATGGGACACAGCAGTGGGAGGTCACGTCGACTTCGGCGAGGAGATAGCGGACGCACTCCACCGCGAAGTGCGCGAGGAGTTGGGACTCACAGGACTACAACCCGCGTTCCTATTGAGGTACATCTTTGAGAGCGAGCGCGAGAAAGAACTTGTACATGTATTCTGCGCAACCTACGACGGCGAGGTACTCCCCAGCGACGAGTTGGACGGCGGCAGGTTCTGGAGCAGGCAAGAGGTAGAAGAAGCTATCGGCTGCGGCATTCTCACTCCCAACTTCGAGCAGGAATACAGAAGGATTGAGCCATTTATCCGTCACTGAACGGATAAACGAACCATTATCGACAGAGGAGAACCCGATCAAATACGGTTCTCCTCTTGTTGTTTGTAACTAAAAAGACAGATGAACAAAACAAAGAATTTATCTGTTTACATTTATGGCAATATTCTAAATTAAATGGAGGCTACGCAATTGGCACACATCATAAATAATTGCGCACACAAACAAAAGAAGAGCAATTTTTGATGTCTGACGGTGAGCGTTTCCAAAGCGGAGCATTCAGGTCATTTACATATCAAATTTATCAAAAAATATTATTATAGTCCTAACCCTCAACACGTTGTAGAAATATAATAACGTAAAAAGGTTTGAAAGAATATAGCAAATCTTTACTTTTGTGCAGTTTACATAAATATACTGCAAAACTTAAACATTAATCTATGATTCATATTGGAAGCATCATCAAAGAGAAGTTTGACGAACAGGGCCTTTCTGTTTCCTGGTTCGCAAAGCAGCTTTGCTGTGACCGCACTAATGTATATAGCATTTTCAAGCGCGAAAGCATAGACACTGCACTTCTTGTAAAGATTTCTGCAATAATGAACCACGACTTTTTCAAGTACTACAGCAACGACCTGAATATAAAGGCATAACAAGTATAACAAGGAGTGGCTGTTTTGTGGATTTCGGCACACTACAGCTTTGAGGAAAACGGTTATCTCTGCCCGTTTTCCTCTTTTTATGCGGTACAATCAAAGATTAAGTCCCACAATCCCGGCTCACCGGCAAACTATAGGGGGAATATCTTTTTAACACAGACAAAACATTAAACAATCTCTTATATTCTTTTATACAACTTACC
>SUXN01000034.1 GCA_015060965.1 Bacteroidales bacterium
TACTCTTTGTGGCTACCATAAAGAGAGGTGGAAGCACTATCTTGGGCTGAAGCATCGCGCCTCATTCATCGAGCAGCAGCTCTCCGAAGAGTATATATCCACAGCACAGATGAACGCACTGCGAAATATCAATTTCTTGGCAACGGCTACTCCGGTGCAGAGTATCATCATCAGTGCCTTGCGTAATATCGTGGTCGATAGGCTTACAGGTAGCAACAAGGATTACAGCACCACGCTACTTGATATTGTGAACACCCTGCACTCCCACCCCGAAGAGTTCCCACAGTGGCACACATCACCCACAGCAGCACTCTTCACACCGCCCACCTTCAAAAATAAAAAAGAGAGTAAAGGGTATTGGTTTTAGAAATTAAAGCAAAAAACACAACCTATAAGTTGTATTTTATAAATTTGTTTATTATATTTGCAGTGAAAATATATGCAGGTATGAATTTTGACAAGATAACAGAGGATGGCAGACTATGGGCTGTAAGATATGACGGAGAACTGGACAACGAACTTTTCCGTTTGTTTGAACAATGGAATGATGTTGTTTGGTTGCGTAAATTCTTCAAAGAGAATTGGCAGGACTTGACATCATATTTTAAGATTACCGACATCAATCAGGCAATTACCGATACCATTGATGACAGCGAAATTCTTGAAGGTGTGATTATGGATATATCTCCTGATGCTAATCTTGAAGAGTTGTTCCGTCCTCTCAGTAACAATAGTTCTGTTGCGGATTTTCTTGACAAGATGAAAGCAAGGGGAAGCAGAACAAACAGACACGCTTCGTGGTTGAGAATTTATGCGATAAGGCTCTCTGAAGGTATATACATCATTACGGGTGGAGCTATTAAACTTACAGAGAAGATGCAAGACCGCCCACATACAATGATAGAACTTGAAAAGATTGAAAAGGTTCGTCGCTTCTTGATTGCGGAAGGTATTGTAGATAACGAAGGATTTATAGATTATATTAGTGAACTTTAATTTATATGGCTATGAGCGAAATTGTAAAAAAACTCGAACAGCATCAATCGGCAACACCGAGCCGTTGGAGAGAGGCTGCACAAGCGAGAAAGGCGAATAAGGAATGGTTGAGATATTCGCAGAAGATAGCTATGCGAATGCTCGATAAAATGGAAGAGCAGGATATTACACAAAAGCAGTTAGCGGAGCGTATGGGCTGTAGCCAGCAATATGTCTCTAAAATTCTCAAAGGTTGTGAAAACCTATCTCTTGAGACCCTTTCAAAAATTGAAAGTGCATTGAATATTACTGTTATGCAAACTGAATTTGCATAAATGATGGAGTCAAGAACGGGGCTGTCTTATCCAAAGATAAGTCTGCATCGTTATTAAAAACCAAACCCGATAGCTTGACGAATCAGGGGCTACCGGGAATAAACATTGCGAAGATAATATAAACGTCTAAGATTGACAAAACTTGTATAGTAATATTTCTTTGTTTATTTCAAACTTGTTCTTATCTTTGCGCTGTAAGACCCTGCTGTCCCTGCTGCGAAGCATACTTCAGGGTTATTGTTTTTTTATAGAAATAGGGTTCAAATGGACAATTCTATTGTCTTTTACCCCATAATGTGGTTACTCTACCTTCGCGGCAGAAGTAACCACATTTTTTATGCAGACAATCAACATCACCGTGCCGCGAGGTTGGCACGAACTATCACAGAGACAGCTCCGTTACCTCTTCTCCCTCGTGTCCGAAGGGTACAACAGTACAGCAATCAAGACACTTTGCCTCTTCCGTTGGTCGGGGCTTCGTGTCATCAGCCAAAGGCAAGGGCAGTTCTACCTGCGCCTGAACAAAACAGAGTTTTTTGTTACGGCCCTGCAAATAGCCGAGGCTGTAACATCACTCGCTTGGACTGACCGCTTCCCCCAAATGCCTGTACGCTTCGAGCGTATAGGCAGACACCGTGCCGTACGCGCCGACTTTCAAGGAGTACCCTTTGAGACATTCATCGTGTGCGAAAACCTCTATCAAGGTTTTCTCCACACACAGAATGAAGAGCTGTTAAGCCAAATGGCAACACACCTCTATGCCAGCAAACGTGTACGCCCGGACAAGGTGCAGCGCATCGCAATCTTTTATTGGTTCGCATCACTCAAAGATTATCTCTCCCGTTCATTCCCGAACTTCTTGCAACCGTCAGGAAGATCCACCCGGCAAAATATGCTTGGCGGAACTTCCTCTATCGGACGGCTGTTGCAAGAGTCGATGAACGCTCAAATACGTGCGCTAACCAAAGGCGATATCACCAAAGAGAAAGAGGTGCTGCACCTCGATACTTGGAGGGCACTTACCGAACTTGATGCCCTTGCAAAGGAGGCAGAAGAGTTTAAACGAAAATATAGTGAAAGGTGAGAGCAGAAAAACAATGTATTGGTTTTATGCCGAACCGCATCCTATATTCGTACTAACAAATATCCGAAGAAATGAAGAATCACAATTTCAACTGGAATGCCACAGCCTACTTCGAGGAGTTGTCGGCAAAGAACAAGCTGGCACAGGCAGAAGGCTTCACTTTCAGCCGTGTCAGCGGACTTGAAGGCTTTGAAGAAGCTCTGCATAATATGCAGGGCAATACAGCCTTCGTATGTGTATCGGACATCGCACAGGGTTTTACCGAACTGAACAATTCTCCCCATACACGCCGTGTCAAGACCGTGTTCCTCGCTATGCGCCACGCCCTTGACGATATGCAGGCACGGCAGGAGTGTATGGAAACAATGCGTGAGCTGTTCCGGCAGTTTATGAGCAGCCTTATACTTGAACGCACACGCTTGGAGCAGAATTGTATCTATCTTGACCCTCGTATCTCATTCAATGAGATTGACCGCTATTTCTTCTCCGGCTGCGCTTGTGCATACTTTCAGATAGCAGTCGATGTATTTACAGATTTAAGGTACAATGCAAATGAATGGGCATAGCCCATCGTGAAGCCTTTTTGCCTACGTCAGTCCAAAAGGTGATAGTCTTTTGATGACTGGGTGGCAAGTTAAAAAGGCTGAAAGTTTAATTTATTAAACGGCAAATGGAAAATAACAAACAGCAACAGGCACAAGACGAGCGGGAGAAATATGTAATGGCGTTCAATGATACTATGCTCAAGATATGGCAGGAACAAATCACCCTGCTTGGTGTCATTGATACACACTCCCTTTTACGTTCACCCATAGCCTTGCCGGTCCGTACCGACGGGCGGTTCTTTGAGGTAGGCTTGTCGCAGGCCTTCCTCGAATACGGACTTTGGCAGGACTATGGTACAGGCAGGGAAACACCGAGGGGCAACAGTGGCGACCTCGGACACGAAAAGGTCAGAGGTCGCCGCCGTTGGTTCTCTCGTAAATATTATGCTTCAGTGATGAACATAAAAGAGTTCTTTGCTGATAACCTCGGCAGGCAGTATCAAGGCATCTTATCGGATATTTTCAATGACAGAGAAATGCGGAGGCGGTATTGACCTTTCTGCGTTTCTTGTCTTTTACCGCCCACAGTATCAACAATACTTTTGTTGCAAAACAACAAAGGTATGATAGATACATCTTCAATCACAGCACTAATTTCAGCGTTCCGTGCCGAAGTAGCACAGAACAGCATATCTCCCGAAAAGGTCGGTGGCATACTCCAGCAGATAGTCGATGCACTTTCAAAAGCAGCATCTAACGGCGATGTGGCCGATTTCCTTGCACTGCAAGAGCGTCTGCAAGCACTTACAACAATATACACATCATTGACGCAAGGCACATCAGACCGCAACCACATCTACCTCACACCCACTACCTATAATGTAGGTTCAGATGAACACTACACCAATGCCGACAGCATACGCATACAGCAGGCCACCACTGAACGTGCCGGTGCAATGCGAGCCCAGCAGGTAATCGACCTCAATACGGCAAAAAAGAACATTACCGAATTACAGACAGCCTTACAGTCTTGGCAAACCAATTATGGCACATTGAATTCTGCTGTCAGCACTCTTCAAGAAGAACTAAAGTTTCTGCAAGAAGATACAGAAATGAATGGTGAAGTGATAATCGAGATAGAAGACGATATAATCTTTCTAACTACTGCACTTGCTGAAATTCAGGATATTCGTACAATCACCGTCGAGGTAAAAGACCGTTTCCTTACCGTACAAGGTGCAGGGCCACTTCTTGACAAGAATATGCAGCCTTACCTGTTCCGCCTTACCAAAAAAGCCAACCGCAAACGCTACACCGACAGTACAGGGAAACGCATCAGGAAGAAGAACAAGCCACGCAAAGGGTGGCATCTTATGGGCGACAAAGACACTCTGAAAATTGACAAGAACACCTTTGAAATCTCAATTAACACCACAGTGCATGGAGCAGACCGCGAACCCAGCTACTCATATCACCCAATGGACTTTATCAAACTATCCACCGACAAGCACGGCCATAAGCAGGTTGCCTATGGCAAACGCCTTATCTCGCTATGGAATGGCGAGAACAACAGCGAAAGGAAAGTGGAATTGAAATACGGTATAGCCTTCGGTTTCCGCAACCGAATAGGCGGTATGCCTATAGAAATGCTATACACAAACATAGCAGAGTTCAGCATTATATACGACCCGAAAAGTTGTAGTTGGTCGTTCAGCAAATAAAAAAAGGGATAGCAGAGCCACCCCTTAAACAGCTCGCGATAGCAGAGCCACCACGCTTACGAGACGGGATAGCAGAGCCACCCCCTAACAGCAACAAAGATATACTATAATCATTTAACCCCAAAAGACAGAAAATATGACAAGAGAGACACAGAACACCATTATGGTATGGTCGGCAGTCTTTATGATTGTCGTAGGCGTAGCCCTCAACATTGCAGGCTTCATCGTACCGCCCACAGGCGAGATTTCCGACAGCGTGCTGTGGGTACTCGCCCAAGCCCTAATCTATGCCGGCAGCGTGTTCGGCGTAAAAAGTTACATTGACGGCAGAGTCGATGATGTAAAGCGCAAACTAATCAAGAGAGGAGGCAGCAATGAGGAAGATAAATAAAATCATCATTCATTGCTCGGACACCCCCGAAGGTCGCCCGAACACAGTGGCCGACATCACAGCGTGGCACAAAAAAGAGAGAGGCTTCCGCACCATAGGCTATCACTACGTTGTCTATCTCGATGGCGAGGTAGTGCAAGGCCGTCCGATAAAGGATGTCGGAGCGCATTGCACCGGGCACAACGCACACAGCATCGGGATCTGCTACATCGGTGGGCGCAGTGCCGATATGAAAGAATACAAAGACACACGCACCAAAGAGCAGAAAAAAGCCCTCGTAGAGTTGATTACCGCCCTTCGACAGCAGTTCCCCGATGCAGAAGTGTGCGGCCACCGCGACCTCGCCAACAGAGAATGCCCCTGCTTTAATGCCAAAGAAGAATATAAACACCTATAATTATGAAACATCTGTACTTTATTGTAGCCACTGTTTTGCTTCCATTGCTTACATCTTGCCACACCAAGAAACAAGCAATCGAAACAGTGAGAGAGGAAACGAACACTTCGAGGCAAACCCTTTTCCTCATTGATTCCGGCAAGCTGGATTCGATGAGGACGAGTTTCCTCGCAGAGTTCGACAGCCTTGTCATTGAAATGCCCGGTACACCTATACAGTGCCCCGGAGCAGGCATAGTGCCCGACACAGCCACAGCACCCCCTCGCCCCGTCAAGGCGACAGTGTACGGTGGCAAAGTCAGCACCGAAACAAAAAGCGTGAGTGCTACTTCGGCACACACGCAGAGGGCAGACACGGTGCTTCACCAAAGTCAGCGAGCCTCTGATGAACAAGTCCACAGAGACAACACAGCCATTGGCAAGCCTCCTAATCTTCTGCCCCTATATCTTATCATAGCGATTATAGTAATCGCCATTATATACTACAAGTGGTTACGGTAACATTGCCGTAGCCACTTGTTTTTATCCACCCTCCGCACCCGATAACACACTACACAAAGTATGGGAGTGCTCATTTCGGCAAGAGCGATAGGCACACACACCGATTTACAACCTCGCTTCGCAAGGTTGCAAATCTATGCAAGTACCTTTGACATCGCATTTGCTGAAAGCACACCCACCCATTGCTCCATTTAGTTATCGGCTTGCCCCACGCGCCCCCGCCCCAAGCCCCAATGGTGCATAAGGCATAATCCACCCAGAGCGAAGGCTGCTGCACTTACGCTAAAGGATTGCAGCCCTTGTCAATGCTCTTCATTATACCTACAAACAAGGCTCTTCGTTGTTCCAGCCTCAAGCCACATTTGTTGCTTACAGCACCGGTATAGAGAATAGCGACAAAGGCAAATCCCTCGCTCCTTGCGGCAACCTTCTCCCACCCACGCACAGCCTTACGCACTCATTGCCAATAACACCGCACATTGTACGGCAGAGAGGTGTTCCCATTACGTTTGATTTGACCTGTCGCCCAATTCAAGCCTCACGGGAGCGATTTTACCGTACATATAGCGATACGAAAAAAAGGCAGTTTTCGGATTTGCGTTGCAGGGCGGTCGGGGGGTCTTTTCAGACAGAAGAAAGGGAAAAATCCCTTTTCAAACCCTTAAAATGCTTATTATCGGCGTGTTACCTTTTTTAGTCCTTAATTTTTGCGGATTATCAAAAAAACACGCTCGAAATGGTCGTTTTAGTGTCTTTTACAGCGGTGAAAATCAGGCTCATTTTTGCAGAAAAACAACTATATGAGCAACTATACTACAAATGCGACGGTAAACCTCCAGATGAACGGCAAGGAGCCGAAACAGGTGCTTGAGGAACTGAAAACAAGGGCTTTTGACCTTCAAAATGCGATTGCAAAAGCAGCAAGCGAGGGAAAGAAAGCAGACCTTTCAAAACTGAAGAAGGAACTAAAGACTACACAAAGACAAATCCGTGAAATGGAGTCGGCCACCGAGCAAGTGGCTGAAGTAATGAAGCGACTTGACAAGGCTTCGCCAAAGGAACTGCAAAAGACTTTACGCACTCTTGAAAAACAACTCAACTCGCTTGAACGAGGGAGCGAGGCTTGGGAAAGGCAGTGCAAACATATAAAGGCAGTCCGGGCAGAGATAGACCGGGTAAACAGAGAACTTCGGGAGAGCGAAACTTTTTGGGAACGCTTTAACCGCAAAATGAACGATTGGCAGACCACTATAGCAGCAGGTGCAGCAGCAGTTACGGGTTTGGTAATGGCAGGTCGCTCCTCTGTGAACGCATACGCGGAAATGGACGCGGAAATGGCATCTGTACGCAAGTTTACGGGAATGACTGCCGAAGAGGTGGAAAGGCTGAACGAGGAGTTCAAGAAGATAGATACACGTACCTCTCGTGAGGAGTTGAACCAACTTGCACAGGAAGCAGGACGACTCGGCAAGACCTCGCAGGAAGATGTTCTTGGCTTTGTCCGTGCCGCAGACCAATTAAATGTGGCACTTGATGACTTGGGCGACGGAGCGACGCTTACGCTTTCCAAATTGACAAACATCTTCGGCGATGAAGCACGGCTTGGCACTGAACGCTCATTGCTTGCCGTCGGCTCCGTGATAAATGAATTGTCGCAGAACTGTACTGCATCGGCTCCATATCTCGCACAATTCGCTCAACGCCTTGCAGGTGTGGGAGCGCAAGCAGGCCTTACCATTCCGCAGATTATGGGCTTCGCTGCTGTGCTTGACTCGCAAGGTCAGGCAGTGGAAATGTCGGCTACAGCGATGTCAAAATTGGTGATGAACCTATTTAAGGACACCGAGAAGATAGCAAAGGCAACAGGCCTTGACCTCGAAGAGTTCAATGCGGCATTGGAACGCTCGACAAACGAAGGCTTGCTTATGCTCTTGGAGAGAATGAAGCAGTTAGGCGGTATGGACGTGCTTGCTCCCGTCTTCCGAGATATGGGCGAAGAGGGTGCAAGGGCTTCGGCAGTGATTTCGGCTCTTGCAGGCAACATAGATATGGTACGCCAACAGCAGGTAGTGGCGAATGCTGCATTTGAAGAGGCTACATCGGTAACAAAGGAGTTCAATGTGCAGAACACCACCGTTGAAGCAGGGCTTGACAAGGCACGAAAACGTGTAAAGGAAATGGCCGTTGAACTTGGCGAGAAGTTACAGCCTGTTATGTCGCATATTATGTCATCGACCACACTTATGCTGAAAGCATTAAGTGTAATGGTTGATTTCTTCATAAAGTACAAGGGTGAGATATTGACTCTTGCAGCAGCTTATGCTTCATATACCATTGCCGTGAAAGCAAGTGCAATAGCGCAGGCGATGTGGAACACCACTACAAAGGTAGCCAACGCCATTGCTTCGGCTGGGCGCACTGCAATTACTCTGCTGAAGGTGGCATATTTCGCATTGACAGGGCAGATACAGAAAGCCACTGCTATGACAAAAGCGTTTGATGCAGCAATGAAGAAGAATGCTATCGGTCTTGTAATATCTGCTATTACCACTGCTATTGGCCTTTTTATCACTTGGAACAGCAAGATGAAAGATGCAAAGCAGAGGGAGAAAGAACTGCGAGAGGAGAACGAGAGGTTCAAGAAAAGCATTGTTGATATTGACGCTGCAAGCGCGGAGTTTTCAAGAGAGGAGATAAAAAGGCTCAATGCGCTTTATGAGGCTGCTACTGATGAAAACCAAAGCCGTGAGGATAGAGTGAAATATGCTACCAAGTTGCAGGAACTTTACCCGGCATATTTCAGCAATCTTGACACAGAGGCCATAATGGTAGGCAACGCGAGAACGCAGTATGACCTGTTATGTAATTCTATTCTCGATGTGGCAAGGGCACGTGCAGCTCAACAGAAGATTGAGGAAAACGAAATGCAGATACTCGACCTTGAACCACAAATAGAACAGGCTGAAGCAACACTTGCAGCAGCAAGAGAGAGGGAACGTAATGCTGATAGAGCATATCGAGACGCAAAAGACATCTACAACCTTACAGCAGCAGAAGCAGGCAATTCCACTGATGCAGCAGTGAAGTTATGGGTAGAGACGGACGACCAATCGGACGAATTGATTGAGGCTACAGAAGCACGAGAACAGGCAGAAGCAGACCTCGCAAGGCTCAATGAAAGACTTGCTCTTTTGCAAGCTGCAAATTCCACGTTGGAGAAGAAATACAATGTGTCGGCAAGGGTGTTGCAGGATGCTGCCAACCATAACCCCGACCCATTGATTATTGACCCGAACGGTGGCGATACCAAAGACAAGTTCGCCGCCGAAAACGAGTGGCGAGAAAGGCAGGAAGCACTCAACCGCATTGCTTACGCAAAGGGTGAGAATAACTATGAGCAATACACCTTGCGTATGCAGGAGATTGCTATCGAGTACCACCGCAAGCAGTTGCAGCATACTGACCTCTCCGCGCTGGAGCGTTTGGGTATCGAGGCCGATTATTACGAGGCTGTAAGGAAGAGGCAGGAGCAGGAGAACGGATTTGCCGAAGAACGTAGCAAAGAGGCCATACAGACAGCCAAAGAGCAGGAAGAAGAGAGGTACAGCACACTGCTTGCAACAGAGAAGCAGAGGTACATCGACGGCAAGATTTCGCTTGCCGAGTACCAGAGCGCAGTGCAGTTGGCCGAACTTGAACATCTGCGTCGAATGACACAGATATTCGAGAAAGGAAGCGATGAATATGTGCAGGCAAATGCACGCTACCAAGACCGCCTCATTGCCGACCAACAGGCAAGACAGCGAGAGAGCGAAAGACTGGAGCGTGAACATTTGAACGAACTTGCAAGGCTTAAGAAGGAGTATTTCGGCAATTCTCCTGCCGAGAATGAAGCACTGCTTAACAAAGACCTCGCTAACCTCAAATTGGTTTACGATGCAGAAATTCTTGCAGCAGGCGACAATGCGGCAGAAAAGTTACGCATTGATGAAGCATACGAACAGGCGAAGTTGGCTCTTCGCCGGAAATACGGTATGCTTGCAGAAGAAGAGAACAAGAATTTTATCCTGCAAAGCGTCGAATGGCTGGAGAGCGACGGGGGAGAAGCACTGACCGGCACGATAGACACGCTTGTTTCGGGAATGTCATCTATCTTCAGCAGTCTTTCTTCAATCATTCAGGCAGAGTTGGAGGTGCAGACAGCAGCCATTGAGAGCAGATACGACAAGGAAATATCAATGGCCGAGGGCAACACCTATAAGGTGAAGAAATTAGAGGAACAGAAAGAAAAGGAGATAGCGAAGCTGAAGAACGAGGCGAACAAGAAGATGTTCGCAATGCAGGTCGTGCAAGCAGTGGCGCAGACTGCACAGAATGCAATATCGGCGTATGGTTCGGCAGCAGCCATTCCTCTTGTCGGTTTTATCCTTGCTCCTATTGCAGCAGCTACAGCGATAGCAGCAGGAGTACTGCAAATAGCGGCCATTAAGAAGCAACAGCAAATATCGCAGTCGCAAGGATATATGCAGGGCGGTTTCACCAAACCGGGCAGGCCCGACGAGGTGGCAGGCGTGGTACACGCAGGTGAATGGGTGGCATCGCAGGCTCTGTTGGCTTCACCAGTTGCACGCCCGATGATTGACGCAATGGATTATGCACAGCGTACCAATACTATTGGTTCTCTTCGTGCCGATGATGTTTCCCGTTCTATTACTGCCCCTATGGTTGCAGCACAGCAACAGCGTGAGGTGCGCGTTATTGTGGAAAGATCCGAGCAGGAGCAGAAGCCCGACACGGAACTTTCCTCTACAATACGCCGTTTGAATGAGCGTTTGGACGAGCCATTCGTTACGATAAACACCATTGAGGGCGATTATGGTATCAAGCAGGCGCAGGACGAGTACGACAAACTGATTAGAAACAAAACACCTAAATCAAGAAGATAATATGCAGATAATTGTTAATGGCAAGCCAGCCTACATAAAGAAAGGCTCTTCGTTTCAGTTCGTGGCCGAGAACAGGCACTTTACAGGTTCGGACTCCTATTCGCTCTCTATTACCTTTCCGCTGAAAGGGTGCAGTGAGAACATTGCAATATTCGGCAATATTCATCGCACGGATGTTGAAAGGGAGCAGGTGAATTTTGACTGCACCATTATAGACAGGAAATTCCGTCGTGAGGGTATTATTACCATTACGAGCATATCGGACAGCGAGGTCAAGACGCAGTTCCTTGAAGGTCGTAGCGTACAGAATTATGATATAAAGTTTG
Organism: Bacteroidales bacterium; assembly: GCA_015060965.1. Lineage (GTDB taxonomy): Bacteria > Bacteroidota > Bacteroidia > Bacteroidales > Bacteroidaceae > HGM04593. The sequence continues at coordinate 11,221 of SUXN01000034.1, forward strand.
ATGAAATTTATATCAATGAATTGCAGCTTGGCTCATATTCTCCGACTCTTACTTCATCGCCATACGATAGTTGGCGTGGTATTGACCGTAGCCAAAATTATGTTGCTCTTCCGTGGGTGAACAACTCCAGCGGTAATGTGCAGAATAAATTGTACAAGGCTTCTACAAGTGCAGATTGGCAATGGGATAGCGAAGTGAAAGGGCTGTCGTATCAACCTTACCTTGTATATATAATAAGGCTTATATGTATTAGACTTGAATATGAGGTTGATATTTCCGAGATAGAAAAGTCGCAATACAAGTACCTCATTATATGCAATGCCTTGCCGTATGCTTGGGAAAATTACTATTGGGAGTCTATTCTGCCTCATTGGACTGTTACGGAGTTCTTCGAGCAGTTGGGCTATCTGCTTGGGGGTGATTTCAGTATCGACCATAAAGCACACAGCATAGTGTTCCGCTTTATTCGCAGTGAACAGGAGAAGATACAGCCTTGCCGTATTGACAAGGTTGTAGATAGTTATTCTGCCGATGTTTCACAGGATAATGCCTGCAAGTACATCGAACAGGTAGGTTTGAGGTATGCGGACTGCGACCACCAAGCATGGAAGAGTTATGTCTGCGATTGGTTCATCAACGAGAACAGGCGTTCCGTGAAGGAATTTCCCGATATGGGAGAATTTGAGTATTATCTTTATCAATATATGGACGACTCGGACGATAGAGGCGGTTATTGGTATGAGGGGAGCGGTAGCGTGCGTGCAATGAACTACATTTTCTATGTAAAAGATGTTGATACCTATTTTGTGGCAAGGTGCTTTTATTGTCGGAAGCGTACAGGCGACTTTACTTGGTGGCAGCAGGAGTATGTGGTTATGCCTATAAATGTTTTCAGAGAGAGAAAAAGCAGTAATGAGAATGGCGAAACCATTGAGCTGAAATGCGTACCTGTATGGCTGGATAATGTAGAGGGCTATAATTGGAGTATATATCTCGACCTGCCGGAGTTTGATGCGTCTGCTTCTGAAGAGAACTATGAGCGCACGAATGACAATAACGGCTGGAACCCGTCAGGGCAACAGATGCCTGTTGTAAATAATCTGCTTGCCGGGGAGAGGGAGAGAAAGACGGAATTCTTCGATAAGATATATCTTGGTTTTTGGACGGGAAATGCACTTACAACATACCTTATGCCGTGTCCGATTATTGATTACATTACAGTCGTCGGTGAGCGTACCTATCATATTAAAGATATGTCGCTTCGTCTTACGAATGGCTATAACAAACAGCAATTCTATACCCTTGAAGAAAATGTCAAATATACTTTCTCCTTCCTTGCAGATGATATACCTAACCCTCGTGCTCTGTTCTATATAAAAGGGCAGAGGTATTTGTGTGAAAAAATAACTGCAACATTCACTGAAAATGGAATGTCGCAGTTATTGAAAGGGGTGTTTTATAAGGTCAGATGATTGCTCTTGAAAGGTCGTTTGCGTGGTTGGCTATGGTAGATTTCAGCACCTTTGCATAGATTTGTGTTGTCTTTACATCTTTATGGCCTAACATACGCGCGACCTTTTCAATAGGTATGTCGTGCGATAGGCTTAATGTCGCGAATGAGTGCCGGGCAACGTGGAATGTTACAGGCTTATTCAGCCCCAATCGCACCTCAATCATATGCAGGCTATCATTCGCTTTTTGGTTGCTTATTTTGGGGAGCCTGAAATTGTACCTTTTCAATACTTCCATTGCAGGTGGTAGTATGGGGGTGAAAAAATTAGTACCTGTTTTCAGTCGAGAGCCGTCAATATAAAATAGGTCGTCTATTTGCTCCGTCATCGTAAAGAAATCAAAGTCCTGCGTATCACAAAAGGCAAGTCCTGTATATGATGCAAAGATGAAGAGGTCGCGTACACGGGCTTCTCTTTGGGGAAGTTCAATTTCTCGCATTTTCTTCAGTTCAATTTCCGATAGAGGCCTGCGCTCTTTGCATTTACCGCGAGGGAACTTTACAATGTCGTAGGGGTCTTTATCTATAAGTCCTCTTTCATAAGCAAGTCTAACGTATAGTTTTACCCTTTTATGATAGTTGTAAACCGCTACATCTGTCCTTGTTCCGTCTTCTCTCAACCACAAATCAAACTCCTTCAGCTTCTTAACGGTGAGGTCGGCCATAGTAATTATTCCTCCCCACCTTTTTAGGGCATCTACGGCAACATATTTTTGCCGTTTTGTGCTTTCTCTGCTTTTCTCAACTTCAATGGCCTTTTGCATGAACTCTATAAAATTGTTGTTAGAGCCATTATTGGATTTTTCTTCCTTGACCTTTTCTGCTGTTCTTGTCTCTACTCCGATATGCTTGTTGAAATTATCAACTGTCATATCTTCGCCAAGAAGTTCCATAGCACTTACTATCTTCTGATAGTTTGTGATTTCCCTCTTTAAGAATGGGGCATCTTTGTAAACTTCCCATTCTTCGGGAGTCATTGAGTCCACGATGATTTTCTTTACCGCAAGTCGGGATAGTTGAATTATGATTTCAACATTGCCCTTACCTGTTGCTTCAACTCTCTTTCTTCGGTCAAAGACCACTCTTACATTTGTTGCCATAGTCGTAATTTTTTTTGCGAACAGGTGAGAAATGACAAGGGAACTGTTAATTATTCTTAAAAATGCATTGGCTCTACGATTATGGCTGAATTTTCGTGAAAGTTGGCAAACTTGGTTTGCATTTTAGGCAGGTTGGTTTGCACTTGGTTTGCATTTTTTGTCTTTTTCAGTCTTTTTTTGTCTTTCTCTGTCTGCTCAATAGTTAAACAAAAAATAAATTTAAGTTACGACTATCTAACAAATAAACTATTGATATTCCTTTAATTACCTCGTTTTAAGCATATAAAAAAAGGAAAGTAAGATAAATAACTTACTTTCCCCTTTGTGATTCCGCTGCAATCATTCGTGATTCCGAAGCGATTCGAACGCTTGACCCACGCCTTAGAAGGGCGTTGCTCTATCCAGCTGAGCTACGGAACCGACCTTTGTATTGGAATATCAGGCAGAATGCCCCATTTCCGAGTGCAAAGATAGTGTGTTTCTTTGTTTGTGCCAAAGATTTTTCGGCTTTTTTCACATCTGAAGCCAAAAGATACCGTTATTTCATGTTGCTGTAAAGCTGTTGTGGCTTTTCTTTTACTCTTTTATCTCGTTGATGAGTCTTTTGAGTGAAGGTACGATGATCTCCTTTCGGTGAAGCTCTATGTAACCTTCGTCCTGCAGTTCGTTTAGGGCTTTGGAAACATTCAGTCGTGTCTCGCACAGTATTGATGCAAGACGTTCCATCTTTATCTGTACCCGTTTTGTGCCGTTGATGTCGTTGCATCGCATACCGATGAACTGTATTATGCGTCCTTTTATGCTTGAAGGAGTGTAGTTCCATATTGCGTAGCTCTGCATCTGTGCCCTGCGGCTTATGAGGTTCAGCAGGTTTATTGTGAATATCTGGTATTTTGTGAATTCGCTGAACAGGTATCTTTTGTCAATGACCAGGGTGGTGCAGTTGCCTTTTGCGGTGTAGTTCCGCTTGTAGGTGGTGTCGTGCCCGAACAGCGAGTAGGGTTCCACGGCAAGTGGTGCCTGAATATCTTCGGTGAGCGAGTATGACCCGTCGGGAGCTGTCACGCTTGCCGACACCTCACCCTTTGTGACAATGATGAACTTGTCGCACTCGTCCCCACGGCTGCATATAGTCTCGCCATCGTAGTGGTTGAAGAACTCGATGGTTACCTTGTCAAGTATAGCTGTTATCTCGTCCTTGCTCATACCCTGGAAGTATGGCAGACGTAAAAGATTTTCGTACATTCTGAATTTGCTTTACTCATTTATAACTGATAAAGGCGCCGATTAGTGTGCACTGTTTTGCTTTTTTAATTTTTTTAACCTAATATATGGCAGTTTTTTGCAAATTGGAGTCTGGTGCCAATTCTCGGTTCTTTTTATCCATTGAATTTTATAGATAAATCGCCTTTTTTCTTAAATAAAAATATTTTTTTAAAAATATTCTATTATATTAGCGCCGGAGAATGGGTAGGGTATATTGTGCTCTTTCCTGGATATTGTTGATATCTATTTTTTAAATTTTATAATATGAAAAAAAGACATTTGTTATCATTCGCTATTGCTCTGTTATCGGCAGGTGCGATGGCGCAGAGTTTCCCCTCACACGAGATGTATGTGAAGGATGGTAGGCCCGAGAGCATAGTGAGTGCCTTGGATAAGTGGGAACCTGGCAAACCATGGAATGGTGATGCCAGTTATGTTGATGAGAACTTCTGGATCTCCCGTGTTCCTTTGAAGGACCGTTTCCGTCCGGGTGACCATGCCAACGATAATCTTAATGATGAAAACAATAAGAATTTCTGTTGGATGGCTCCTACCGGTGAAATGAGCAAGAAGTGGGGTGCTTTGCCACGTTATAACTTCGATGCTGATAATTTCAACATGTGGCAGTACCTTGATATCCACTCAAACTGGACCAATGGCTTCTGGCGAGTTCCCGGCGCATTCAATGACGTTGCGCACAAGAACGGTGTAAAGACCGGTTGTACTTACTTCATCGATTGGGGTACCGGTGTAAACCAGATGGATGAGCCCGGTAAGACACTCTATGAACTTGCTACTCCGGGTACAAACTCTTACGGTGATCAGTACAAGTACTCCCGCAAACTCATCCAGTTCCTGAAATATTACGGTATTGACGGTCTCTGTTTCAATCCTGAGGGTTATTGGGGCTATACTGTGTACAGCCGTTTCATCCCGTTCCTGGCCGAGTGTCACAAGATTGCAAAGGAACTCAATCATCCTTTCCATGTGGACTGGTATGCATTTGTTACAAATACCGGTCAGTTGAGTGATAATGGCTGTAGGCTTACGACCAATAACAACAATTGGTTCCATCATGCGGCGACAGGCCAACCGGTAACTGATGTATACTTCCTTAACTACAACTGGAGTGAGTCTGCTCTTGAGGAGAGTGTGAATACAGCCAAGAGTCATGGCCGTTCAACGTTTGATGTCTATGCCGGCTTTGATATGCAGGGCCGTGGTTATGGAAAGAACGGTAATGCCGGTTGGAGCGCTTTGATGCGTCAGCCTGTCAGCATCGTTGTTTGGGGTGCTCATGACCGCAATCAGCTTTATATCTCTTCTACAGAGGGCGGCCAGAGCGACTATGCTGTGCAGAATGAATACCAGAAGAAACAGGAGATGCTGTTCTCTGGCGGTAACCGTAACGTCCTCAATATGCCTGCTCTGACAGATGCAAACGTAACTTCTTCTTTCAGCGACCTCCAGGATTGGCACGGTTATGCTACAGCTGTTATCGAGCGCTCGACACTCGATGAGCTTCCGTTCGTGACACGTTTCAACCTCGGTAACGGCCGTTTCTTCAACAAGGATGGTGTTACTACATGGAGCCACAAGTGGTACAACTATGGTATGCAGGACTTGCTTCCTACATGGCGCTGGTGGATTGACAACGGTGACGGCAAGACTGTTCCTGCAGATGCTGTCTCTCTTGACTTTACATATGATGATGCGTGGTTCGCAGGTTCTTGCTTGAAATTGCACGGTGCCACAAAGCGTTCCGATGTACGTATGTTCGCTACAAAGTGGAACGTGGCTGCTGCTGATGACGAGTTCCGTCTCGTGTTCAAGCCAAAGGCTGCGGCTGCCGGCTTTGAGCTGATGGTTGCCAAGGAGAACGGCGAGAGCAGTTTCGTATATGTTCCTGTTACTGGCGACATAAAGGCCGGTGAGTGGAACGAGGTTGTAATCAAGGCTTCTGAGGCCGGTCTTGTTGCCGGTGACGTTATCGGTTGCGTAGGTCTTTCTGTAAAGGATACCGATGCTGCATATGAGGTTCTCTTGGGTGAGTTCGCGTTTGTTCCTGCCGGTTTCAATGAGCAGCCTGAGACTCCGACAATCACTCATGCCGAGGTTATGAAGCGTTACTACAACCGTGCCGATATCAAGGTTGTATTCAATATGCCTACTCCTGCAACACGTGCTGCCGAGTACGAGGGTTGCCCTGTTTATAACGAGGAGGTAGGTGCATGGTACTATGAGATTTATGTAAAGCAGGGTGATGTTGAGACTCTTCTTACAACTACTACTTCTTGGGCTGCTTACGTAGTTGATGCAACTCTTATTCCACAGGTAGAGACACTTCAGATCGGTGTTCGCGCCGTAGGTAAGGATGGCCGTGCAATGGGTAACATTGTATGGAGTGAGGAGATTGAGGAGCCTTTGACAATGATTGAGACCCTTACAGTAGATAAGGATGTCATCAAGCCGAACGAGGAGTTCACAATCGGTTTCGAGGATCCGAACCATCCTGTTGCCGACATCAAGATTTATAATGCAATGACAAATGAGATGGTAGCAAGCGCTGATGGTGTTCTCACAATGAAAGTATCTCTCCCTGCGGTGGGTAGCTATGATGTTGAGGTGACAACGAATGGCGAGACATTGATGAACCGTTCACTCATTCTTGTTACTCCTGAAGAAACAGGTCGTCTGCCATATATCGGTAGTATCGAGGCTGACAAGACAGAGGTAGATGGTGGCCAGGATGTTGACTTTACAGCCGAGATTACCGATGGTACAACATTTGCAGGTGCTCCTTGTACAGTGTCACAGTCTCTTTACATGAGCGAGCCTTACCAGTTCACTGTTGATGCCGCTATCATGAGCGAGTATACAAATACTTCATTCGCGCTCTGGTTCAAGGTAGAGAAGTTTGAGCATGCGTCATTGGGTACCCTGCTCATGACAAAGGTTAACCGTAATTGCAACAATGGTTCTTGGACTGATAACGTTTGGGGTGAGATGTGGACAGCTATACGTCCAGCCGGTTATGCAAAGAATAATAATATCGGTCGTGATAATGCTGAAAATGAGTTGTCTCTATCAACTGATGCACCTCGTGCGGGTACACCGAACTATGAGCACAACAATGATGTCGATATCCTTTCTGAGGGTTACAGCCTGATGCCTGGTGTATGGTACCACGTTTGTGCTGTCAAATCGGGTAAGGAGTTGGCGCTTTATCTCAATGGCAAGTTGATTGCCAGCGGAACTTCACGCGGTAAGGGTCCGTATAACTGGAACGGTGCAAAATTCTATGTCGGTGGTTCGATGACTAACCTTGCAAGCTTGACAGGTTGGGTTGATGAGGTCCAGATATGGAGCAAGGCGCTTACAGAGGCAGAGGTTCAGGAGGCAATGAGAGGTTATTCTTCAGCACCTGCAAACCTTGAGGGTTATTTTACATTCGAGGAACAGAAAACCGACAGCGAGGGTTACATCTACTTCCCCAATACCGGTAAGAATTCAGCAGTTGTCCCCGGCGGTTACATGACAACCGGTAAGGAGGAGAATGGTAGAACTACAGACTACAAGCAGAACCAGTTGACAACAACTCTTGGTGTACCAATGCTGACAGGAACCTTCCCAATCAAGTATGAGTCTTCTAAGTGGCTGGTTGACGGTGCCCGTCTGAATGCATCTACAGCTACCACAGCGAATGCTACATACACCGGTGCTGTAGGCAAATATCCGGTAACTCTTGTTGCTACAAACTCTTGGGGTTCTGTTACAAAGACTATCTCTGACTACATCGTGATTACTTCTATTGATGACGTGAACGCTGACGGTGGCTACATGGTTTATCCTAAGCCTTTCGAGGGTACAGCAAACGTACTCTTCGCCGAGGATGGTCTCTTTGAAGTAGCTGTGTTCGCAGCGGACGGTAAGGTCGTTGCCAACGATGCCTTCGAGGTTCGCGCAGGCGAGCTCCGCGAGGTTTCTATCGCCGATGCAAACAGCGGTGTATATGTAGTCGTTATCCTCAAGGAGGGTAAGGCTATCCGCTCATTCAAGATTGTAAAGTGATCTTTAGCCTATAACTGATTGCGGGGCCGCCTTTGAGGCGGCCCCGCTTCTTGTATATAATTATATAATATGTCAGTGCAGATAGCAACCGTTGATCTCCTGTTTTTGTCCTAAAAGGAAAGTCATTACAAAATTTAGCCTACTTATTTTGCTATTGCGCCGAACTTGCATTAACTTCGCGTTGTAATATGGCGCATTGTATATGTGCATTTTGCTATGCAGGAACGTAAAGAAAAATATGATATGTTGGCGGTTGTGGGCCCGACGGCCTGCGGCAAGACTTCGTTGGCGGTGGACCTCGCGCTCTCCATTGATGGAGCCGAGATAATAAGCGCCGACAGCCGTCAGGTGTATCGTGGCATGGATATAGGTACTGGTAAGGATCTTGCGGAATATACCCGTGGGGATGTTACAGTGCCTTCGCATCTGCTTGATATTGTCGATGCCGGCGAGAAATACAATCTCTTTGAGTTCCAGCACGATTTTCTCAAGGCCTATGAAGATATAAAGGCACGTGGTGCATATCCTGTGATGTGCGGCGGAAGTGGCCTCTATGTGGAGTCCGTGTTGCGTGGTTACCGTCTGCTGCCGGTTCCCGAGAATCCGGCCTTGCGTGCAAGTCTTGAGGAGAAAAGCCTTGAGGAGCTTACGGCAATCCTTGCAGGGTACAAGAGCCTGCATAACAATACGGATACCGACAGCAAGAAACGTGCAATCCGCGCCATTGAGATAGAGGAGTATTACCTTTCGCGGCCTGTTGAAGAGCGCTCTTTCCCGCAGATAAACGCTCTTGTGGTGGGTGTCTCTGTCGACCGCGAGGTGCGTCGCGAGAGAATAAGCCGCCGTTTGCGCGAACGCCTTAAAGAGGGTATGGTCGAAGAGGTGCGTGCCTTGCTCGATGACGGCCTTGATCCGGAACAACTCATATATTATGGTCTGGAATACAAATATCTGACACTTTATCTTACGGGGGCGATGGGTTATGATGACATGGTACGGGGGCTGGAAATAGCAATACACCAGTTCGCCAAACGTCAGATGACATGGTTCCGTGGAATGGAAAAACGTGGTGTGGATATAAGATGGGTTGATGCTTCGCTTGAGCGCGGGCAGTTGGTTGAACAGATAAAGAAGATGCTTTATGATTGATAATGTGAGCAGGAACAGGCATCGTTGGGGTATAATATATGCACCTAAAGTAGGTGCTCTGCGCCCTATGAAGATGTGGCACGAGATACGCGAATATCTTGCCGAGAAGGGTGTCGAGTATGATTTCATACAATCGGAGAACTTTGATTCCATAGAGCGTCAGGCACGTATGTTTGCCGATAATGGCTATGGGACAATCGTCATTGCCGGTGGTGACGGAGCCTTGCAGGATGCCATCAATGGTGTAATGTCATCCCCGAATCGTGACACGGTGGCTATGGGTATAATCCCATACGGTATTGCCAATGATTATGCCGGCTATTGGGGGATGGCTGTCGATGATTACAAGGCGGCCATTGACAGCATCATGACACGTCGTCTGCGCAAGGTGGATGTGGGATGTTGTATATACAGTGAGGACGGTGAGGAGAAGAAACGCTATTTTCTGAATGTGCTCAACATTGGTGTGTCGGCATATATTGTGGAACTGGCGAACAAGAAAAGGACATTCTTCGCAAAGGTCGCGTATCGTGTGTTGGGCGCTTTTCACCTTCTCTTCCGCAGGCAGAATTTCCGCATGAGGTTCAGGCTGAACTGCCAGACGGTGGACAAAAAGCTCATGATGCTTTTTGTCGGCAATTCGCGCGGCTACGGTATGACTCCGAGCGCAGTGCCTTATAACGGATGGCTCGATGTCTCGGCCATCAGGATGCCCAAGTTCCTGGGTGTCCTCGAGGGACTGCACATGCTCATGCGCCGCAGGATACTCAATTTCAAGCTGGTGGAGCCTTTCCGTTCAACTGATATCCTCATTGAGGATGTAGGCGGTGCTGGTATCGGTATCGACGGGCGTCCGTTCAAACCCTCATTTCCGCTTCACGTGGTGGTGGAGCCCGAAACCCTTAATTTGATAATTCCTTCAAAAATAAATAAAAGATTATGACTATCAGAGAATTGACATCTACTGAGAATTTCTTTCTTCTTGCAGGCCCTTGTGTCATCGAGGGTGAGGAGATGGCTATGAGAATAGCAGAGCGTATTGTCGCCATGACAGCCGACAGGAATATCCCTTATGTTTTCAAGGGGTCGTACCGCAAGGCCAACCGCTCACGTCTCGATTCGTTCACCGGTATCGGTGACGAGAACGCGTTGCGTGTTCTGCGCAGGGTGCGTGAGACATTCAACATTCCTGTCGTTACTGATATCCACTCTGCCGAAGAGGCCGAGATGGCTGCGGAGTATGTCGATATACTCCAGATTCCGGCGTTCCTCTGCCGTCAGACCGATCTGCTTGTCGCGGCAGCAAAGACCGGCCGAATCGTGAATATCAAGAAAGGACAGTTCCTCTCTCCCGAGGCAATGAAGTTCGCTGCAGAGAAGGTTGTATCCGAGGGCGGTGCAGGCAATGTCATGCTCACCGAACGCGGTACCACATTCGGCTATCAGGATCTTGTGGTCGACTTCCGTGGTATTCCGCAGATGCGTACATTCGGCTATCCTGTGGTTATGGATATAACGCACTCGTTGCAGCAGCCAAACCAGACTGCCGGTGTCACCGGCGGTATGCCGCAGATGATTGAGACCATTGCCAAGGCTGCCATTGCTGTTGGTGCCGACGGACTCTTCATCGAGACACACGAGAATCCCGAGGTCGCAAAGAGTGACGGTGCCAACATGCTGCGTCTTGACCTTCTCGAGGGGCTGCTCGACCGTTTGCTCAAGGTAAGGGCTGCGGTTAGATAAATGCATTGATGAATAAATTCTGTTCATCACAATTGTTTTTTGACATACAGACAACAGAGGCGGCCGAAATTGAATTTTAGTCGCCTTTGTTGGGCTAATTGCAATGAGGTTCTTTTTGCTTTACATACTTGCATCGTTGCTTCCGCTCTCCTTGTCGGCAGCGGAATGTGATTCTGTTGCCACCGCGCTTGTCGAGCGTCTCTCACATGGGGTGGCAGTGGATGATGTAAGTGGTGCCGAAGGTGTCGTTTATATCAGGCAAAAGGTGGAGGTGGAGAAGAAGAATCTCTTTGTCAACCACTTCCCCGACATGACCCGCTTCGACAAGGATGAGAACAGCTACCTTTCGGAGTATCTCTATAACTTCAGTTCACTTTACGGTAAGTTGCCCGAGATGCAGCTTCTCTCTTTGCAAACGACCCATAGACGTGGAAAAGGTGAGATGGATAGGGTGCTCTCCTTTATGACCCCGATGTTTTACGGCGAGAGACTCTTCAACGGCGAATACCTCTCACCGTTCTACTCTGCTAACATCAAATATTACGATTACGCTTTCAGCAAGTCACATGTTGCCCCGGGAGAGACTCTTGTTGAATTCGCTTCGCGTTACGACAATATACAGCTTTTCAGCAAAGGAAGCATTCTTGTGAGTGATGCCGATGAACTCCCGTTGCGTGTGGTTCTGGAGGGGTGGGACGAGCAGTGTCGCTTTGTGGTGACACTCTTTATGGGGCAACGCTCGGGTCATAGGTGTCTGGTGGATTCCATAGACCTTTCCATCAATTATGATTTCCTTGGTAACAGGATGGATATAATGGCCAATGGCGTATTCAGCTGTACTAATGTGGTTCGGCATAGTGATGCGAAAACCCCACGTGACAGGTACGATATAACGGCAAGGCATATTGGGACGGCCCATCTGTGTGCCATAAAAGATGTGCCTATGGACAGTATGCGTTTGCGTCCTCTGTGTGTGTCCGACTCGCTTTTCTATGCCTCGAAAGCTGCTTTACGCAAGAGCGCTTCCACGAACTCTTCTCTTGCTGTCGTCGACGATGAGTTCCGTATAAGGCGCCTGTTGTGGAGGGTGGGTGATGAGGCTTTCAGCAGCCACACCGTAGCATGGGGTGAGAGCGACCTGCGCTTCTCTCCGCTTGTGAATCCTTCGTGCCTCTCTTACAGCTCGAGCCGCGGTCTGGCCTACAGGTTTTCTCTCAATTTCAGACTCCGCATGCGTGCCGGGCAGGTTTTTACAGTAAGGCCTATGGTGGGCTACAGTTTCAAGCATAAGGAGTTCTATTGGGGTGTGCGCAGTGTGCTCCCGTTCGCGCCTATGCACCGCGGACGGCTTTCGTTGGATGTGGGGCGCGGAAGCAGTGTCTACAGCAGCGCATTCCTTGACCTTATAAAGGACAGTCCGCTCGATTCATTGCGTTTCGATAAACTGCCGTTGCTCTATTATCGCGATTTTCATCTGAAACTCGATGCCTCCATTGAGCCCGTAAATGGCCTTGAGGTGATGCTTGGTGCGAATTTCTACAAACGCTCCCTTTATGGCGATGCTGTGGGTGATGCCGCAGGTGCCGATGCTCCAAAGCGTCGCTACCGTCAGTTTGCACCCCATGCGCGCATCACTTGGCAACCCGGTATGTTCTATTATATATCCAACGGGCGCAAGGTTAATGTGGGTTCGTTGGCTCCCCGCTTCTCGCTTGACGTGGAGCATGGTGTCAGCGGTCTTTTCGGCTCTCATGGTGTGTATACCCGCGCCGAGCTTGATGTGCAGCACAAGTATCATCTTTCACCGGGCGCTTCGCTCTATCTGCGTGCCGGTACCGGCGGTTACTTCCATACAAAGGATATCTTCTTTGTCGATTATGCCTTCCTCAAGGATAACCTCCTTGCGCTTGATAAGGAGGATGAGATAAGCGGTGTTTTCCAACTGCTCGACAGGGAGTGGTACAATGCGGCTAAAAAGTATGTCCGCCTGAATGCCAGCTATGAATCTCCGCTGCTCTTGCTGCAACGTATTGCACCGCGTGTCAGTTTCATAAAAAATGAGACTCTTTATGCCGGCATGCTTTTCATTTCGCATCTTTGTCCCTATTGGGAGTGCGGTTATGGCGTTGAGACCCCGTATATCAATGTTGGCCTTTTTGCAGGTTTCGAGAAGGTTTCTTTCCATAAAATCGGCTTCAAAGTGACCATTTCGCTCTTCAATGAGTGATTTTTCCGTCGTTTTTCATTAATTTTTAAAAAATTACCTCTTGTTGCTTGTTGCTGATTTTAATATTTGTTATATTTGGGGGGTTATAGAACTTTATTTTTTTAATACATAAATTCGTACGAGATGAGTTATTTGCGATTCGAAAAAACGCTGATGACGAACTTGGAAGAGTCGTTGCAAAAGGAGATTCTGAGAACTAACCGCTCGGGTGCTTACCACTGCTCTACAATTGTAGACTGTAACACACGTAAGTATCACGGTCTGTTGGTTGTCCCCATCCCCGAACTCGATGACGAGAACCACGTGTTGCTGTCGTCGCTCGATGAGACTGTAGTGTTGCACGGTGCGGAGTTCAACTTGGGTCTGCACAAGTATAATGGTGACAACTTCAGCCCTCGAGGCAACAAGTACATTCGCGAGTTTGCCTGGGAGCGCGTGCCGACCACAATCTACAATGTGGGTGGCGTTTGGCTTAAGAAAGAGAAAGCCTTTGTACATCACGAGAACAGAATCCTTATTCGTTACACCCTCTTGAAGGCGAACACGGCAGTTACTTTGCGTCTGCGTCCGTTCTGTGCATTCCGCAGCGTGCGTGAGTACACACACGAGAACAATATCGCCGATCGCAGCTACAAGGAGGTTGAGAACGGTATCAGCATGCGCATGTATGCCGACTACCCCGACCTTTACATGCAGCTCAACAAGAAGAACGAGTTCGTTTACCGTCCCGACTGGTACCGTGGCATAGAGTATGTCAAGGAGCTTGAACGCGGTTACGATTTCAACGAGGACTTGTACGTTCCCGGTTATTTCGAGGTAAAGATGAAGGCGGGCGAGAGCATTGTCTTCTCGGGCGGTGTTTCACCTATCACCTCACGCACAATGAAGGCTGCCTTCGAACATGAGGAGGAAATCCGCTTCTTGCGTGATGACTTCATGAACTGTATGAAGTGTGCCGGTAACCAGTTCTTCAACGTGCAGGGCAAGCACACATACATCCTTGCCGGTTATCCTTGGTTCAAGTGCCGTGCACGTGACCTCTTCGTTTCATTGCCCGGTCTTACACTCTCACAGGGTAATGTCGAGGAGTATGAGCGCGTGATGAAGACTGCACGCATTGCCATCGATGACTTCATCAATGACAAGGAGAGCGAGTGCAAGATTTATGAGATGGAGCATCCCGATGTCCTCCTGTGGGCTATATGGGCAATCCAGCAGTATGCCAAGGAGTGCAGCATCGAGGCTTGCCGCGACCAGTATGCCGACCTGCTGATGCGCATCTATGACTTCATACGCAACAACAGACACAGCAACCTGCGTGTCACACAGAACGGCCTGCTCGCAACATACGGCCGTGACAAGGCGGTTACATGGATGAACTCTACAGCCAACGGCCGTCCGGTTGTTCCACGTACAGGTTATGTGGTCGAGATCAATGCATTGTGGTACAACGCCCTCAAGTTCATTGAGGAGATGGCTGTGCTCACAAACAACGAGGATGTGAAGAACTCGCTCCAGCGCCTTATCCCTCTTGCAGGCAAGGCATTCACTGAGGTGTTCCTCAACGAGCACGGTTATCTGTACGACTATGTCGACGGTGACTATGTTGACTGGAGCGTACGTCCCAACATGATTTTCGCTGTTGCCCTCGACTACTCTCCGCTTGACTCGAAGCAGAAGAAGAAAGTTCTTGACACAGTGACCAAGGAGTTGCTGACTCCACGCGGTTTGCGTTCACTCTCTCCAAAGAGCGTGGGCTACAACCCCAACTATGTAGGTCCACAGATACAGCGCGACTATGCATATCATCAGGGAACAGCTTGGCCTTGGTTGGGTGGCTTCTACTACGAGGCATACCTCAAGATCTACAAGATGAGCGGCGTATCGTTCGTTCAGCGCCAGATGATCGGCTATGAGGATGAGATTGTACAGCACTGTGTGGGTTCAATCCCCGAGGTGTTCGACGGTAACCCGCCATTCAAGGGACGCGGTGCAGTGGCATTCGCAATGAACGTGGCGGCTATCCTCAGGACAAGCCAGATACTAAAACAGTACGAATCTAAAATGGAGGGATAAGATATGAAAGTATTAATGTTCGGTTGGGAGTTTCCTCCTCATATCTCAGGAGGACTCGGCACTGCAAGTTACGGACTTACTAAAGGCTTCGTTCAGCAGGGCGATGTGGAGATTAAGTTTTGTATCCCCAAACCATACGGCGACGAGGATAACAGCTTCCTTAGAATAGTTGCTATGAACTCTGTGCCCATCGTGTGGAAAGACGTCAACCATGACTATGTAAACTCACGCATCGGCAACGTTATGACTCCCGAGGAGTACTACCGTTACAGAGAGCACATATACAGCGACTTCAGCTACATGAACACCAACGACCTCGGTTGTATGGAGTTCGCAGGAGGTTATCCCGACAATCTTCACGATGAAATCAACAACTACTCGATTATAGCAGGTGTAGTTGCACGTACCGAGGAGTTCGACATCATCCACTCTCACGACTGGTTGACATACCCCGCAGGTATCCACGCAAAGCAGGTGTCGGGCAAGAAGCTCGTTATCCACGTGCATGCTACCGACTTCGACCGTAGTCGCGGTAACGTTAACCCTACTGTCTATGCAATCGAGAAGAACGGTATGGACCATGCCGACCACATCTTCTGTGTGAGCGAGCTGACACGCCAGACCGTCATCCACAAGTACCACCAGAATCCTGAAAAGGTTTCTACACTGCACAATGCGGTTACTCCGCTGTCACAGGATATCCTTGACATCGTTCCCAAGAAGATACCGGGCGAGAAAGTCGTTACTTTCCTTGGCCGTATCACAATGCAGAAGGGTCCCGAGTACTTCGTTGAGGCTGCAGCGCAGGTTCTCAAGAAGACAAAGAACATCCGTTTCTGTATGGCCGGTAGCGGTGACATGATGAACGACATGATACGTCTTGTAGCACAGCGCGGTATCTCCGACCGCTTCCACTTCCCGGGCTTCATGCGTGGCCGTCAGGTTTACGAGTGCCTCAAGGCAAGTGATGTGTACATCATGCCTTCGGTAAGTGAGCCGTTCGGTATCTCTCCGCTTGAGGCTATGCAGTGCGACGTGCCTTCAATCATCTCAAAGCAGTCAGGTTGTGCCGAGATTCTCGACAAGTGTATCAAGACCGACTATTGGGATATCAGCGCAATGGCCGATGCTATCTATTCAATCTGTAACAACGAGGCTCTCTATGAATACCTCAAGGTTGAGGGCCGCAAAGAGGTTGACAGCATAACATGGGAGGATGTTGCATTGAGACTGCGTAAAATGTATGAAAAAGTATTGGGTTGGTAATAATTAAAATAAAGAAATAATATGAAAACAATTTGTTTCTATTTCGAGTTGCATCAGATCAGACAGTTGAAGCGCTATCGTTTCTTCGATATCGGTAGTGACCACTACTACTATGATGACTATGCAAACGAGAGTATGACTATCGAGCTTGCCGAGAAGTCATATGTCCCTGCTCTCCAGACTATGCTTGAGATGATCAAGGAGAGCAACGGTGCATTCAAAGTGGCATTTTCAGTATCAGGCGTAGGCCTCGAGATGCTTGAGCTCTATGCTCCACAGGTAATCGAGTTGCTCCACGAGATCAACAAGACAGGCAGCTGTGAGTTCCTCTGCGAGCCTTATTCACACGGTCTCTCTTCATTGGCATCAAAAGAGGTGTTCATGGAGGAGGTTATGCGTCAGAACCGCAAGATCAAGGAACTCTTCGGCAAAAAACCGAAGGTGTTGCGCAACTCAGGTCTCATCTATTCAGACGAGATTGGTGAGATGGCATCACAGATGGGCTTCAAGGGTATGCTTTCAGAGGGTGCAAAGCACATCCTCGCATGGAAGAGCCCACACTTCGTATACAACTGCGCACTTGCTTCTAACCTGAAGCTGTTGCTCCGTGACTACAAGCTGTCAGACGATATTTCACTCCGTTTCTCTAACCCCGAGTGGAGTGAGTATCCTCTCTTTGCCGAGACATACATCGACTGGATTTCACAGTTCCCCGAGGAGGAGAATGTCATCAACATCTTCATGAACCTCTCGGCTATCGGTATGGCACAGCCTCTGTCATCACACATCCTTGACTTCATGAAGGCTCTTCCTGCCTGTGCAGCTGCCAAGGGTATGATTTTCGCTACTCCATCCGAGGTTATCGACAACCACAAGTCAGTAGGTCCACTCGAGGTACCTTATCCACTCTCTTGGATGGACGAGGAGCGCGACGCAAGTTCATGGTTGGGAAACACCTTGCAGCGTGAGGCTTTCAACAAGCTCTACAGCGTTGCAGACCGTATCATGCTCACCGATGACAAGAAGCTCAAACAGGACTTCGACTACCTGCAGGCAGCCGAGAACCTCCGCTTCATGACAACAAAGCAGAACGGTATCATCACAGAGCGTTGCATCTACGAGTCACCATACGACGCATTCACAAACTATATGAATATCTTGGGTGACTTCCTCGCACGTGTACGTGCTCAGTATCCCGATATGGATAACGAGGAGCTCGGTGCTTTGCAGCAGGTGATTGACAACCAGGAGGTTGAGATCGTACAGCTGGAGGCTGAGGTTGAGCAGCTCAAGACTAAGCTCGCGACAAAGGAGAAGAAGGCTGCCAAGAAGGCTGCTGAGGAGACTCCTGTTGCTGAGGAGAAACCAAAGAGAAAGTGCGTTCGCAAGCCAAAGGCTGAGTAATAAACGCACTCGATAATTAAAACAGCAGCGACCTTGTGAAGTGAACCCCAAAGTTTTTTGTCCAAACTTTGGGGTTCACTTCACAAGGTCGCTGCTGTTTTTTTGTGGGAATATTGTTTAATGTATATTGTTTAATGTATATTGTTTAATGTGTATTGTTTAATGTGTATTGTTTAATGAGATTTGTAGGAACTTTCGGGGCTCACCGGCAAAGTCTGGGGGCTAAGCAAAAGTTGAGTGATTTAGGAAAAGAGAGTAACAGAGCGAAAATACTATTGCAATGAAATGTCGTAAGGCATGAAAAG
>SUXN01000003.1:0-34679 GCA_015060965.1 Bacteroidales bacterium
AAATTGGGTAACGAGATAGCAACCGTTCGTATTTCTGAGTTCTTCATTGTTATGCTTCAATGTGATAACTCTTGATGGAACAAAGGTACAAAAAGAAATGCAGACGAAAAGATAATGATGATAATTTTCTTTCGTCTGCATAAACTTATAGGGACTATCCATAATTTTGGTAAAAAAAGATTGTCTTCACATGCAGTTCCACAATAATTGACATTAAATGGTCCCATACAACACAAATTCCTCCTGCGACACCGTCGCTGGAGGAATTTGTGTCAATCATCAATGGTAATTAACGTGAGTTCGATATAACAATTAGTACTGTAATTTAGCGTGTTTGTCATCTCGAGCGAGCGTAGCGACGAGAGATCTCTCCTCCTTGCAGTCGTGGGGATGACAGGTCCTCTGTTTTTAGATGCTCTACTCTAGCATGACAAGTCCAGTGGTTGTGTCATTCCGACCATACCTTAATGAAAAAATCAAAAGAGGTTTTTCGATGAGCTTTAGCGAACCAGCGGTCGACGCCCGTAGGGGCTAAAGTCAATAACGTATGTGAGACGTGTTGTTGAGGGCTTTGCCCGAAAAAATCTCTTTCTTCGTGGTTTTTGAGATCCCTCGTCGCTTTGCTCTGTCGGGATGACAGTATCCTCTGTTTACCCCTCGCAGTCGGTAAACCGACCGTTTAGTCCTCCTCTGTTTAACCCCTCAGTCACTTCGTGACAGCTCCCCTTGAAAAGTGGAGCAGCCCGGTGGCACAAGCGAAGCGCAGTGACGGAGGAGTTTTAAAAGTGGAGCAGCCCGGGGGACCGCTCGCGGTGGAAGAGTTTGACAGAATAAAACGTATTGAAAAACACAAATTCCTCCAGCGACGGTGTCGTTGGAGGAATTTGTGTCAATCATCAATGGTAATTATTGTATTACCAATACTTTGTTACTTTACAAGAACCTTAGCTTCGCGCAACTGCCTTGCGCTCGGCAATGCTTAATCAAGTAAACTCAGTAATCATTGCTCTCACTTAATCAGCACTTTCTTGCCATTGATGATGTAGATACCCTTTGAAGGATTTTCTACCTTACGGCCCTGGAGGTCGTAGACAGTTTTTACATTTCCGTTTTGACAATGCCGTCTTTCCGCAACCCAAGCGGTATAACCTAAGGCTATACTTCGCTTGACAAGATGCTGCCGGCATTGTCTAAACTTGGAGTTCTTTGATTATAGTTGATCATTCTGTAAAGTTACTTGATCAAGACCTTTTTGCCATTGATAATATAAATTCCTTTGGTCGGCTTTTCTACCTTCCTTCCTTGTAGGTCATAAACAGTTTTCACATTTACGTTTTCACCTTTCACCTCATCAATGCCGGTATCGATATCTGTTACGCTGATGCGAAAGAGATTACTGTAGTTGCTTGCATAGCCGATAGCATTTGAAAAGGAGTCAAAAGCGCCAGTGGCAGACATAATGACAATAGAACCGTCGGTTGTACCATCAGCACGTTTGCTTACAATGTAATATGTGTCGGCAACTGTTGTGCCGGCATCATTGATGCTCCAGTCGCAGTATGTAGCGTTATATGTGTCGAGAGTACCGGCGTTGTCGTTATAGCCGTAATTTTTGCCGGCACGCCAAATCATATAAAGCTTCTTTGCCTCGTTGTAGAAGCTGTACTTGCCGCTCTCCTCTTTCTTACATACGAACTGCGCTGCCTCACCGAGTTCCTCGGCTGTAGAGGTGCTGACATTCAGTTTGTTGCTGTCGTCGATGTAAAGCACATACTCCTTACCGCTCTGCTGAACGTTGGTGAAGGTAAGCATCTTGCCGTCCCACTTGTCCGCAGGCTCCTCACCTGCAAGGAGTGCATAGATTGCGTCAACCTCGGCTGTCGTAGGCTCCTCGCTCAATGCAGAAAGGGCTGCTGCCACGTTTGCCTGCAATGTCTCTGACACGGCTGCTTCCTCAACAACTGCTGTAAAGTAATCCTGAAGGAACGCACGACGGTCTACATCGCGTTTGATGCTGTATTCACCGCCTGTGATGTACTCGAGGTCATATGCAACATAAAGATTGTCGAAGCCGTCGAAGTTATGCTGACCTGCACCTGTCGGGAAACTGGTTGATACAGGGTTATTGCGTTTACCGAAGCCTGTCAGTGTCTCCTCGTAGATGAAACCGATTCTGTTGTCGGCCTGGAGGTCCATTGAACTGTAAGCCGATGCAGTGTTGCTAACCTGATAGAAGCCGTTCCAATCGATAGCGAAGTTTGCAACGCTGTTGAGGTCGGTCATATCGGTCAACTCCTTATAGAAGATACCCACGTTTGTACGGCCGCTACCTGTAGGCAGTGACTGGAGCGCAAGGTACATCTCCTTGTTGTCGCTGTTACGCTTTACAGGAACGATGAGGATTTCACCGTTTGTTGAGTTACCGCCGGGTGTGAGGCCTGAGCCTGCGAATGTACTCTTTACTGATGTACTCCACTCGCCCTCACCCTCAAGGGTGTTGCTGTAGGTGTAGATGTTGTAGATACGTCCACCGCCTACACGGCTTGACACGATTACACGGCCGTCGGGCATCTCCTCGCACTTGGGCTCGTCACCACCTGGGACAGGCAGAGCCGATGCACCGCCGAGAGCCTGCCATGTGCGGCCGAAGTCATCGGAATAGATTACACGGTTACCGTTAGGACGTGCACACATGGCTGCGTACAGACGGTAATACTTATCCTTCTTGACTATACGGCTCTGGAACACCTTACCACCGCCGACAAAAGCTGCCTGAATAGGGTTTCCCTCATCGAAAAGACTATAAATCTGCTCGGTTACATCAACTGGCTTTTCCCATGTCTCGCCGTTGTCCTTACTGTGGATTGTAGCAATCATATTAGGATTCTGGCGTGTTGTATTCGCATTGCCGTAAACTGTACATCCGGCAACTGCAATGACAAGTACCTCGTCACTTGTACGGTCTGCCACGATTGCAGGGTCACCGAAAGCTGTATCAAAGTAGTTTACTGTGGCAGAAGTCTTGCCTGTACCCACAGCTACATCAATCATGTCGCTCCAAGTCTCACCATTGTCGTCACTTGTACGGCATACCACGTCTACCTGACCGTAACCGGGGTCTGTTCCGCATACGAGACGTGCGGCAGCTGTGATAAGACGGCCGTTGCTTGCTGTTGTGATACCGGGGATACGGTATGGCGGAATGACACCGTCACCTTTACTTGTATTGTAGAGGTCCTGCTTTACAGGAACTGCCGCTGCATCGATGTTTGTGACCTTGATGGTGTTGCCATCGACTGTAATGTCGGCACCGTTGAGTATGTTTCCTACCATCGAAACAGAGAGTTTGTCGCTTGTAATAGGGGTTGAAGTGATGAAGAAACCACCGTTGAAAGCGTTCTCCACTGTTGCGCCGTTGGTATATGTAACATATACATCAGGGTTATTCTCGATGACAACCTCGAAAACGCTCATTCCCTCCATATCTACGCGCTCAAAACGCCACTGGTTATCATCAGCAGATGGGCCGCCGTCGGTCCATGTAGTGAGGAAGTCAACACCACTCAACTTGAAGTTAGCGCCACCGTTGGTACAGTTCAGTGCCTCGGTGAAGTAATAGTAGCGGTACTCGCCCACATCATTTGTGGAACCGATGGTAAGTTCACTGTATGAACCAGCAATAGAACCTCCCCAGTTTGCACCGGCAACAATATTGTTACCGTCACCATTCTTGATACCGAGCTTATTGTTGTCCTTTACCTCAATGTACCAGATACCATTGTTGGTATTTACCATAGAATTTGACTGGAGTGTAAAACGCATGCTATTGCCGTTGAGAAGAGCATTGTTGTAGAGGTGCTCGGTACGTGCAGTAGCCTTGCTCACGAGGTGATAATAACCTGTCGTAACATCCTTTGCCTCGGGAATCTCTACCTCCTTGCCGTTGAGGAAATCCTCAAGGTCATTCACAACTGCTGCACACTCCTCACCAGCGATTGATCCTGTAAAGCGTCCGAGGAGAGCATTCAATGCAGCAAGTTTCTCGGCATCGTTCTTATACTCCTCGCGCAGAATCTGGATCTTCTCGTATTGGTGTATACCCTCGATAAGGCGCTCGAAGCGTACGCTTGAACGGTTACCCGGATAGTAGCAATAAGTATCGCCTGCACCGAACTTGCGGAAACGTGTATCGGTGAGAGGATGCTCATCCCAGTTGATCCATGCCCAGTGCAGATAACCGTCAAGGTTCATTGCTGCAGCATAGATTGGCAGATATACAGCCTCTGCAGGGAATGAATTACTGTAGATATTTGGCTCGCTGTTTGCGCAGCTTGTGTAGAAAGTGGTCACCTGACCTTTAGCCTTGCGGCTTGCAAGCTGATCTGCTGTAAAGAGGTGCTCCTGACCAAGCTGGACGCACTTGTCATGCAATATACTGCAAAGTGAACTGTGGTAGTTACCCGCCAAAGCCATCTTGAAGCCCAGCCCATTCGCAATGTCGTATGCCTTTAGCATAGCATCCTCGCCACGTTCATCAACAGCGATGCAGGTCTTCTCGAACCAACCTTTCTCAATCAAGTGAGCCTTGAATGACGTAAGGAAGTTTGTCCACAGATTCTTATACTCTGTAGATGAGTAATTTGTTGAAAGAACCTTATATTCACCGGCCTCATCATCAAAGTAACGGAAGCTCATGTCCCATGGCAACATGCTGAAGCAGTTTATCTGCTTGTCGATACCATACTCTGCGCAAAGCTCAACGTATGCATCGAAAACAGCATAATCATATTCCCATGTACCGTCGGCAAGCCTGATAGTCTCTATCATAGGATCAAACAGGTCATGTGTCTGCTCGCCCCATGGCTCGTAGAAGAGGATTGCAGTCACCACGCGCTGACCGGCACGGCCCAAAGCCGCAAGGTAAGGACGCAGAGCCTCGAGGTGCTCATCGCTCCAACGCTCTACCTGATAGTAACGGCTAACCGAATATGGCTGCTGCCAGAAGTCGAGGTGGAATTTCTGGTCGGCAACTGTCGGCAGTGAGTGAGAATCGACAACAATGTTCAGAGCAAGGCTCTTCACCACATTGCCGTCGGCATCAACAACCTCAAGTGCTGTTGTATACTCACCGGCCTCGGCGTCGCGGGGAACCTCGATTGTACACCAAACGGGACGTGTCTCCATTGCAGGGACTGCATGTGGCTTATCCTGGTCAATGACATCGGCAACAAGCCACTGTGGCAATGTCATCGGGTGATTTCCACAAGCTACATAATCATCGGTGATTACATAGTTTACAAAGCGTGCGTCACCGCCGTTGATACCTGTAGAGGCACCGTCTTTCTTCCACTCTGTCATGCGCACAGTCATTGTGCCCTGGTCACTCTTGCTGTAGAGGACAGCCTGGATGTTGGCGCGTTCGCCCTTCCATGCGTTGACGGTAGCCTCGTCCTTCTGGGTAACCTCAGGAACCTCGTGGAGTTTGTAGTGAACGTCGCGCGAAGCCCATGTAGCGTTCAAACCATCGGGAAGCGCATTCCAGGAAGCCTCATCAGGAGTTGTACCCACGCGTGGTTCATCGTACTCGTCAATAGGATAGCTTACCTCAATGTCACCGGCATCACCGCTCACCTTGAGCATAACGTCTATGATAGAACCACCGTCACTGATGAAGTTAGCATAGTTACCAGACGGGTCAATACAGTTCCACATTACTGCGTAACGCATACGGAACACAGCACCGTCCTCAACATCAGTAGGCACATTGAATGAACCCGGAGCAAGCACATCGCCGTTTGCCTGATAGATTCCGGCACTGTTCCAGCCTGTATCGCCGTTGGTATTCTTGCCATAGAGCGACCAGCACATAAGCTCGTTGCCCTCACCCTTTGTGTAAGGGCCCTCACCCTGGAGATTCACTTCGAACTGTTTGCTGTTATCCCAGTCAACGAATACATAACCGTGCATCCATGAACCGTTGATGGTGATGAGAGGAGTGACAGTCTCACCACGCTTTACTTCAAAGACATTGTCAGTCTTGTCAAAGTACGCCGCACAACGTGGTGCCGAAGCAATATTGTTTACCTGCTGCTGAGCACTGTGTGTACCTACGATACCTACCGCTATCGGGTAGTGTGTACCATGGGTCACGTTCTCGTCAGCACCATGGACTACATAGTAGTCACTCTGGGCATTTGCACCCGCACAAATGAATAGTGCAGACAACGCCGAAAGAATCAGTGATTTGATTTTCATAAAAGGTTAATTATTAAGTTAAATTATAGAATATTCCAAAAGCCACACAAATAGCCATTATATCAATTATTTTGCAAATATATAACTATAAAAAATACAATAACTAAAATTAATAAAAAAAAATTAAGTATAGCCTTGAATTCCTTTGAGTTCCTTGAGTACCTTAGGGTCCTTAAGGTCTTTAAAATCCTTAGAGTCTTTAGGGAGTGGCAACCTTAAGGACCCCATAGACCCTGCAGACCATAAAGACCCCGAAGCCAATAGCCCGCAGCACCCACTCAAAAAGGGACTTTTGCAGTAATAGAAACTTTTTCACCCGTCATAGGATGACGGAACTCAAGCGATGCGGCGTGCAGCATGAGCCTGTCGGCAAGCCTGCCATAAAGCGCATCGCCTACGATGGGCACGTCGAGCCCGTCCTTGTAGGCAGAATGAACACGAAGCTGATGCGTGCGGCCTGTAAGAGGCTCAAAGCGAACCAGAGCACACTGTTTGCCATCGTAGCCTACAACATCAAGAATATCGTAACGTGTCACAGCCTCCTTGCCGTTGCGGTAATCGACCTTCTGACGCGGACGGGCATCATAATCAGCAGCAAGAGGCAGGCTTATTGTGCCCGAATTAGCAGACGGCACCCCGTCAAGCAAAGCTATATACTCCTTTTTCACATCTCTTGATGCGAACAATGCCTGCATAGCCTTGTAAACCTCCATTGATTTTGCCGCGACAAGCACGCCCGACGTTGCCATATCGAGGCGATGAACCACAAAAAGTTCATTACAACGAAGATACTCTTCGCGTAGCCACTGCTGCACCGATGTACCTCCTACAATACCGGGCACAGAGAGCACCCCACTCGGTTTGTTCACAGCAACAAGCCATTCGTCTTCATACACAACCTCCAAAGCATTGATATCACCACCGTGCTCAAGGGCGTTCTCCTCAACATCAAGCCCTTGCAACATATACGTAAGTATCGGTTCGCATTTACTTTTACATGCACCATAGAAACAGCCGTCACGACGAACCTCGCCCACAGGTGACTCACCCACCCAGAACTCCGCCAATGCAAGCGGATGAAGCGAATTGGCATAGGCATACTGCATCAGTTTCGGACCTGCACACTCCCCTGCCCCCGCAGGCGGAATACAGCCACGATGCTCCTTGAAAATATCGAGCAGTGTACGCTCCCTGCCACGTCCGTCAAGCATCACGAACTGCCGGAAAAGCCACTGCTGCAACGCTGCTGAACGGCTGCGTCTTTCGGCAACATAGCAGGCCTTCTTGTCGGTAAATATTTTTAACAAAGTCTCCTTCTCAAGAACCTTTGCCTGCCAAGCACGTTGCGCGCGTTTAAGCTCCGCTTTCTCAAACTGGCTGGCTTTGATGAGCGTGGCCTCATCATCGGCTGTCAGCGTTCCTCCGGCACGCAGTTGCGCACGTCGGGCCTTGTTGGCAGCAAACCCTGCACGCATACCAGCCATGGCTTCATCGGCCGCATGCCTTACAGCATCAAGAGCGTCCTTTGCCGAGATATATTCGGCAGAAGCCTCAAGTCCCTTTATCTTAGCGTTGATTGCCGAAATCTCAGCCTCTTCACGTTTGAAATAGCCATCGGGATTTTGCAGGTCAAAGACCGGTGGCACAAAGCCTTCTACATTGTTGCAACCCATGAAAAGCCCCGAGAAAGCCGCAAGGTAACCGATACTGCCCTCCTTGTCACGCACCACCAGCACACCGAACATCTTTCCTTTGGCAGCCTCTGCGGCAACAGCCTCACCACTGAGCATATTTGCACGCACCTCATCGGCAGCAATCATGCACAACCGATGAGGTGAATAGTAGAAGGGATTATTGAAACGCAGCGGCAATTCAACATCCGAAATATCCTGTTTGAATCTATGCAGCAGCTGCATCAATCGTTGTATTTGACATCTTTCTCCGGATCAAAGCCACCAGGAAAATCATTGCCCTCTATCGTTACGTTCGTAACCTTCTCAAGCAAGAAACGGTGTCTGTTCCAATGGAAAGGCTCATAATCATTGTTCTGAACAACCTTGTTCCCCTTGAACACAAGGCCGTCAAGCGACTTTGCATATACAATGGGTGCATCAAAGGTCTCAAATGTATTATTCTCGATGACAACACCTTTGCCATTGCCGCCATGGAAATATTTCTGCTGGCCGGCAAGGTCAGGAATCTCGGGATAGATTGATATTATGGCATTTGTGAACTGGAACATGTTTGTGAGTGAATTCACAAAGCGGTTGTCACGTATTACCACATCGCGACAGGCACCCGTCTCGAACCAGCCGTTGCAATCGCCACAGAGCAGGATTGCCGTTCCCGACGTATGGTCGAAGAAGTTTCGCTCCACCAGCGTGCTCTTGGGAGTGCTGAACAGCGTACCACGCGCACGGTTGTTGCGGATGACATTATCGCTGAACACAACCTCGGGTGTCCACTCAAGGTTCTCTATTCCATAACTGCCATTGGCTATGTCAGTGGGCAAAGGAGCGACAAACTTAATCTTGAATTCCTTGCAACCGGCTATCTGTTCCTTGTCATGGGGAACAATATCCACAATGCGGTTACCCTCGGTAATCTCCATCACATCGGAACGCACGAACTGCACGCTGTCACCCGCACCGCCCCAATAGAAACCGTATGCCTGACCATGCATATAACGACCTACCAGAGTATGGTCATCCAACCTTTCAACAACACGCAGATATGTTCCGTGCACGTTGATGGCATCGTCCATCATGCCCTCGTAAATACCGCCGGTTGAGACAATCTTTCCCTTGCAGCCCGAGAAGTGCGTTGCATCGGCCTGCGTGGAGAAATAGCGTTCATTGCTGCGCCTGCCGACTATGAAACGCTCAAGTGTGATATTCTCGGTAACCTGAGCAAGAAGTCCCATACCCTCGGCATAATACACAGAGGTACTCTTTATTGTGATATCCTTGCAACCCGACACGAAGATTCCCGGTGTAGGGCGCGCATAGGAGCGCATTGCGATTACCGTACCCGGCACAAGACGGGCATCGCGCCACGGGGCGCGGATAACACGCGGCTCAACCTCCTCGACACCTCTTACACCCACACCGATGTCGCTTGTACGGTAAACAAGATGTCTCGTCTCACCGTCAAAAGCAATACCGGCCTGAGGAACAAATTCCCAGTTACTGCCGTATGTAACCAGATTGCCGTCGACAATCCTGTAGTTTGCGTACGGAGCAATGCGGTATGTTATATAACCGTTCTCGGTATCGTTCTCAAGTACCTCTACCTGGGTAATCTGTGGCGAGCGCGTATCAATGCCGACAAAGTCGAGCTTGCAGTTCTCGCAACCCACCATGGCAATGGGAAGCATACGGCCATTCATCATGAAATCGGCACGGAGCGCATCCATACCCCTGTCACCACCCTTGAGAGTGAAGTTCTTCATCCCCTCGAGAACGATTGCCACCTTCTTGGGGTTGTCCTGGTCGTGATTGCTGATATAATACTCGCGCACATTGGCACTGTCGGGGTAGAAATCGTACTCACCGCCCTCGAAGAGCAGCACTGCCGGCTCACCGTTGCACTCGGCCTTGATTGTCTCAATGGCAAGCGCCACCTTGGCTATCATATCCTCGCCGGTGCCGGGCACAATGCCGAAATCACTCGCATAATAGACTTTTTCATTTGAGCCACAAGACACCACAAAGAGTATCAACACTGCAACAAGGCAAGAGAAAATCTTTTTCATAAACAATTCATTATTTTTTTGCGAAGATAAACAAAATGTGACAAAAACCAACAGCATGGAGAATCTTTTATGACATAATGCCATACGGCGCATTCCATTTATGACATCCATGTTGCAATGGCACACTTTTTGCAATTTTAATGACGGAGGGAATAGTTTTTCTCTTTTTTATTATAAGAATTTATATTTTATAACTACCTTTGCATTTAGTGCGCATATACGCACATCGACGAAAAGGAAATAATAAATAATACACAATAATGGGTTTTAACGAATTTATAAGCAAACTGTTCGGCAACAAGGCAAGCCGAGATATGCGCGAAATCCAGCCATGGGTAAACAAGGTAAAGGCCGTATACCCAAAGATTTCCGCATTGAGCAACGACGAACTGCGTGCAGCATCGGCAGCACTCAAAGAGAAGATACAGGGCAGCGCAGCCCCTCTGCGTGAAAAGATTGCAGCCCTCAAGGCAACTATCGAAGACACTGAACTCGAGAAGAGAGAGAGTATCTTCAATCAGATTGACAAGCTGGAGAAAGAGGTTCTCGAGACACTGGACAAGGCTCTTGACGAGGCACTTCCCGAGGCATTTGCCATTGTAAAGGATAGCGCACGCCGTTTCACAGAGAACGAGACTGTAGAGGTAACAGCAAATGACTTTGACCGCGAACTCGCCGTTAAGTTCGATTTCGTGACAATCGACGGTGACAAGGCAATATACAAGAACCACTGGCAGGCCGGCGGCAATGACACCGTTTGGAACATGATACACTACGATGTACAGCTGTTCGGCGGTACAGTGCTCCACAAGGGAAAGATTGCCGAGATGGCAACCGGT
Organism: Bacteroidales bacterium; assembly: GCA_015060965.1. Classification (GTDB taxonomy): domain Bacteria; phylum Bacteroidota; class Bacteroidia; order Bacteroidales; family Bacteroidaceae; genus HGM04593. The sequence goes on from SUXN01000003.1 coordinate 10,849, forward strand.
GAGGGTAAGACACTTGTAGCGACCCTTCCCGTGTTCCTGAACGCCCTCACAGGCAATGGTGTCCATGTGGTAACAGTCAACGACTACCTTGCCAAACGTGACTCGGAGTGGATGGGACCGCTCTACATGTTCCATGGCCTTAGCGTGGACTGCATCGACAAGCACCAGCCCAACTCTGATGCCCGCCGCAAGGCCTACCTTGCCGACATCACATTCGGTACAAACAACGAGTTCGGCTTCGACTATCTCCGTGACAACATGGCAGTACAGCCAAGCGATATGGTACAGCGTCAGCACAACTATGCCATTGTCGATGAGGTGGACTCAGTGCTCATTGACGACGCACGTACACCGCTCATCATCTCAGGCCCGGTTCCACGCAACGAGGACCAGATGTTCGAGGAGTACCGCCCGTTGGTTGAGCGCCTTGTCGAGGCACAGAAGAAACTTGCCACACAGCTCCTTGCCGAGGCAAGAGAGAAAATATATTCAAGCGACAAGGACACCGTTGCCGACGGTTATCTTGCGCTGTTCCGTAGCCACAAGGCACTCCCCAAGAACAAGCCGCTCATCAAACTGCTCAGCGAGCAGGGCGTGAAGATGGGCATGCTCAAGACAGAGGAGTACTACATGGAGCAGAACAACAGACGTATGCCCGAGGCTGTAGAGCCACTATACTTCGTCATCGAGGAGAAGATGAACAGCGTGGACCTCACCGACAAGGGTATCGAGCTCATTTCGGGCAGCACATCAGACCCGAACTTCTTTGTACTCCCTGATATTGCAACCGCAATGTCGGAGCTCGAGAACGACCAGACCCTCTCAAGCGAGGAGAAGAGCACCAAAAAGGAGCAGATGCTTACAGACTATGCAGTGAAATCGGAGCGTGTACATACCATAAACCAGCTGCTCAAGGCTTATACAATGTTCGACCGCGATGTAGAGTACGTCGTTACCGAGGACGGACAGGTGAAGATTGTCGACGAGCAGACAGGCCGTATCATGGAAGGCCGCCGTTACTCCGACGGTCTGCATCAGGCTATCGAGGCCAAGGAGCGCGTAAAGGTAGAGGCCGCATCGCAGACATTCGCTACCATTACACTGCAGAACTATTTCCGTATGTACCACAAGCTCGCCGGAATGACCGGTACAGCCGAGACAGAGGCTGGCGAGTTCTGGGATATCTACAAGCTTGACGTGGTTGTCATCCCGACAAACCGTCCGATAGCCCGTGATGACATGAACGACCGCATCTACAGGACAAAGCGCGAGAAGTACAATGCGGTAATCGAGGAGATTGAGAAACTGGTAAAAGAGGGACGCCCGGTGCTCGTGGGTACCACATCAGTGGAAATCTCGGAGCTTTTGAGCCGTCTGCTCACAATACGCAAGATACCACACAACGTGCTCAACGCGAAGCTGCACCAGAAGGAGGCCGACATTGTCGCAAAGGCAGGTCTCTCGGGAACTGTCACCATCGCCACCAATATGGCCGGCCGTGGTACCGATATCAAGCTCAGCAAGGAGGTGCGCGATGCAGGCGGTCTTGCAATCATCGGTACCGAGCGTCACGAGTCACGCCGTGTCGACCGTCAGCTGCGCGGACGTGCAGGACGTCAGGGTGACCCGGGTTCATCCGTATTCTACGTATCTCTCGAGGACAACCTCATGCGCCTGTTCGGTTCCGACCGCATAGCAAAGACACTTGACCGCCTTGGTTTCAAGGAGGGCGACATGCTCGAGCACTCAATGATTTCAAAATCAATCGAGCGTGCACAGAAGAAAGTAGAGGAGAACAACTTCGGTATACGTAAGCGCCTGCTCGAGTATGATGACGTGATGAACAAACAGCGTACGGTAGTATACACCAAGCGCCGTCACGCACTCATGGGAGAGCGCATCGGTATGGACATCGTGAACATGATATGGGACCGTTGCTACAATATTGTAGAGAACTATCTGTACGAGGACGCGAAGATGGAGATTCTGCGCCAAATGGCAATCGAATTGCCACTCAACGAGCAGGATTTCAACAGCAAGGATACAGAAGAGAAGGCAGAGATATGTTTCGAGGCGGCTATGGCAAGCTTCAAGCAGCGCACCGAGCGCATGGCAGCACAGGCTTACCCGTTCTTTGAGTTCCTCAACAAGGAGCGCCCCGAGATGATGGACAAGAGCATAATTGTTCCCATCACCGACGGCCGCCACAAATACCACATCCCCGTGAATGCCAAGCTGGCATACGAGTCAAAGGGCAAGGAGATTATCAAGAGCTTCGAGAAGGCCATACTGCTCCACACCATCGACAACGCATGGAAAGAGAACCTGCGCGACCTCGACGAATTGAAGCACTCGGTACAGAACGCAAGCTACGAGCAGAAAGACCCTCTGTTGATATTCAAACTGGAGTCGGTAACCCTGTTCGACAAGATGATAAACAAGATAAACGACCAGACCGTATCCATCCTCACCCGAGGACAGCTTGACGTACAGACACAGCAGGAGGGCAATGTGAACGTAGCACCCGACCCGAAGGCCAACAGACCCAAGCAGCAGTACAACGAGAGCAAGGTCGACCTTAACGATCCCAACCAGCAGGCTGCAGCGCAACACGACACACGCGAGAATGTAAAACGCGAACCTATCCGTGTAAACAAGACTGTAGGACGCAACGACCCGTGCCCATGCGGAAGCGGAAAGAAATTCAAGAACTGCTGCGGCAGAAACATTTAAAAAGAAGCATTATGTCACTGAGCAGAGAAACACAGACACGTCTGCAGGACAGCATCGCAAAGATGGCGAAGAACTTTGTCACTGCAGAAGAGACAAGAGTAACCGATTTCTTCATCAAGGTAAACGGCGAGAACGGCGACATCACCATTATGGACGATGACGACAAGGAACTCGCGCGCGTACATATTATAGAGTGGGAAGGGGTACATGATGAGGAAGTATTCGAAAAAGAGCTCCGCAGCATCCTGAGCAAGATGCACGAAGCAGGTTCATTCGACAACCTCAATATTGCAAAGCCCTACTCTTTCGTGCTCGTCGATGACGACAACCAGCCTATCGTTGACCTGCTCATTGTGGATGATGACACTCTCATCCTGAGCGAAGGCCTGCTCGAAGGATTCGACGAAGAGATGAACGAGTTCCTTAAACATCTGCTCGAAGACTGATATAAGACTGCGGCACGCTTTTGAAAGCGTGCCGCTTCTTTTTGAATTCCAGCCACCGGACTGCTAAGCGAAAACCGACCGTACAATACCCACGTGCGCATTTTCACGGCGACATTTTTCACATTCACGGCTATATTCCGTTTACACTCACTAAAAAATATTAATTAGCGAAAATTTTCCGCAATTATATAGAAAACTTTTTTGTCACAAAAAGTTTTCGCAGTATCTTTGCAAACGAAATGGAACATGTAAAAGTAAAAGAAGAGCACACAAAGGACGATGTGCGTAACATAATCATCGGGAAAGCACTTGAGCTTTTCACATCAAGAGGTATAAAAGATGTAAAGATGGATGACATCGCATCGGAGCTTTCCATATCCAAACGTACCATCTACGAGCAGTTCGCCGACAAGGAGCAGTTGTTGCTCGAAACGTTGAAGCTGCACAACAGTTGGATTCGCAAGGAGGCTAAGGAAAGAATCCGTAAGGCCGAGCATGTGCTTGACATCATCCTTTCCATTTACTCCCTCTACTTTGAGAGCCTGAAGAGAGTGAACATAAAGTTCTTCAAGGACCTTGAACGTTACCCCAACATCAGGAAGCTGCATCAGGAGAAGGACCATGCCAATGACAAGAAATTCCTGGCTTGGGTGGAAATGGGACGTAAGCAGGGGCTTTTCCGCGAGGACGCGAACTTTGATGTTCTGATTTTCATCCTGCGCCGCGACCTTGAAACGATATTCACAGCCAACCTGAAGAATGAGGAGAATGAATTGAGCAAATATACCCCAAACGAATTGGGACGAGCGCTTATCCTGTTCTATCTGCGCGGTATATCGACAATCAAAGGGCAGGAAATCATCGAAGAGTACCTGAATAATTCACAGAAAGAGAATAACGAAATCATTAATAACAACTATGAACCTGAAAATGCGATTTAGAACAGTGGTAGCGTTGCTGGCACTCATTGCAGTTACAGCACAAGCACAGGAGACCACACCTACAATGCACCTCACACTCGACAAGGCCATTGAGCTTGCCTTGAGCGAGAACCCGACAATGAAGGTTGCAGAGAAAGAGATTGAGTTGAAAGAGGTTTCAAAGACAGAAGCGTGGCAGAACCTTTTGCCTACAGTAAGCCTCAACGGTACAGTGACCTACAACATCAAGGTTGCCGAGATCAAGACCAGCATGGGTAGTTTCAAGATGGGTATGGATGACTCAAACACCTGGAACGGTGCTTTGCAGGTATCTCTGCCGCTGTATGCTCCCGCTGTATACAAGACCATGAGCCTCACAAAGAGCGACCTGGAACTTGCCGTAGAGAAAGGCCGCGGTTCAAAGATTGACCTTGTGAACCAGGTTACAAAAGCATACTACCAGCTTATGCTCGCACAGGACTCATACAATGTACTCAATGAGAACTACAAGCTTGCAGAGACAAACTTCAACATCGTGAACGCGATGTATGAGCAGGGCCGCGTAAGCGAGTATGACAAGATCAGCGCCGAGGTACAGAAGAACAGCGCATGGCCATCGGTTGTAAGTGGCAAGAATGCCGTTGAGATAGCAAAGTTGCAGCTGAAGGTACTCATGGGTATCACAGCAGATGTAGACCTTATAATAGACGACAACCTCAAGAACCACGAGAACGAAATGGCAGAGGCGGCTGACAGCGAGATTGACCTTGCCAACAACTCCTCATTGCGCCAGATTGACATGCAGGGCGAACTGCTCAACAAGCAGCGTAAGCTCCTCAAGACATCTTACCTGCCTACACTTGCTCTTGCAGGAAGCTACCAGTACCAGTCTATGTCAAATACAAACTGGGAGGTACATAACTTCAACTGGAGCAACGCATCGTCACTCACACTCTCATTGAGCATACCCCTCTTCAAGGCCAGCAACCAGACAAGCCTCAAGAGCAACAAGATACAGCAGTACCAGCTTGCTGAGACAAGAATCAACACAGAACGCATGCTTAACATGCAGGCACAGAGCTACATCGACAACATGACAAAGAGCGCCGAGCAGCTCCAGAGCAACAAGACAGCCGTTGAACTTGCACAGAAGGGCCTTGAGATAAGCCAGAAGCGTTATGACGTTGGCAAGGGCACTATCCTTGAGCTCACAAACTCACAGGTATCGCTCACAAACGTAAAGTTGTCATACAACAACACAATCTACGACTACCTCGTAGCAAAAGCTGAATTGAACAAAGTTTTAGGTAAAGAATAATAAAAACATATATCTATGAAAAAGAATCTGACATTCATTGCAATGCTCGCAGTAGCTCTCATGAGTTCTTGCGGCAGTTCAGAGAGCACCGAGACTGCTGACAATGCAACAGCAGCACAGCAAACCGAGAAGCCTAAGGTAAAGATTGCGACTGTTAGCACCGAGGAGGTTATGCAGAGCGAGGAATACAGTACTACTGTTGAGGCCGAGGTAAAGAACAACATCATCCCCAATGCGCCATTGCGTATCGAGAAGATCCTTGTCGAGATCGGTGACAGAGTAAGAAAGGGCCAGACACTCGTTCATCTTGATGCCAGTAGCCTTGACCAGCTCAAGCTCCAGGTTGAGAACCAGACCATCGATTTCAAGCGTGTAGAGGAACTCTACAAAATAGGTGGCGCATCAAAGGCCGAGTATGATAATGCAAAGACACAGCTCGAGGTAAACAGAAAGAGCCTTGCCAACCGTTTGGAGAACACTGTGCTCGTAAGCCCCATTGACGGTGTTGTCACAGCACGCAACTATGACAACGGCGACATGTACGGTGGCCAGCCTATTCTCGTTGTTGAGCAGATCTCTCCAGTAAAGATGAAGATCAACATCAGTGAGTCACGTTATGCCGAGACAAACAAGAACCTTGACGTGAAGCTCCAGTTCAATCCTTACGGTGAGGAGGAGTTCGCAGGCAAGATCGACATCATCTACCCCACCATCAACGCAGCATCACACACATTCCCCGTTGAGATCAAACTCGACAACAAGGATACCCGCGTACGCCCTGGTATGTACGGACGTGCTACAGTGAACTTCGGTACAAAGAGCCGCGTCGTAGTACCTGACGTTGCTGTCATAAAACAGGCAGGTAGCGGCGATTACTATGTATTCACATACGCAGACGGCAAAGTAAAGAACAACAAGGTTGAGTTGGGCCAGCGCCTTGGCGACCGTTACGAACTCATTTCAGGTATCGAGAACGGCAGCAAGGTTGTCATTGCAGGCCAGACAAACATCGCAGATGGCACTGAGGTTGAGGTTATTGAATAAGACACGGTTAAACAACAGAAAAATTTAGTAATATGAGTATATATGAAAGTGCTGTAAAGAAGCCGATCATGACATCGCTCTGTTTCTTGGCGATTGCTCTCTTTGGTCTCTTTTCATTCTCAAAGCTCCCCATCGACCTGATGCCGGACATTGAGACAAACACCATCATGGTGTTTACATATTACAACGGTGCGAGTGCCGAGGATATCGAGAACAACGTATCACGCCCGTTGGAGAACACACTCAACTCTGTTGAGCACCTCAAGCACATTACCAGCGACTCACGCGAGAACGTATCGGTAATCACACTTGAGTTCGAGTTCGGATATGACATCGACGACCTCACAAACGATGTACGCGACAAGCTTGACATGGTTGCATCATCACTCCCCGATGATGCCAATAACCCTATCATCTTCAAGTTCTCTACCGACATGATTCCTATCATGATGCTTTCGGTAAAGGCCGAGGAGAGCCAGGCTGCGCTGTATAAGATCCTTGACGACAACGTAGTGAACCCACTTGCACGTATCGACGGTGTAGGTACCGTATCCATTTCAGGTGCTCCCGAGCGTGAGATCAACGTATATATGGACCCTGCAAAGATGGAGGCATACAACATCCCAGTGGAGTCTGTCAGTGCAGCCATCGGCGCCGAGAACCGCAACATCCCGGGCGGTACATTCGATATCGGTAACAACACATACGCACTGCGAGTTGAGGGCGAGTTCAGCGACCCACGCGAGATGTATGACATTGTCGTAGGCAACTTCAACGGCGTGAACATCTTCCTCAAGGACGTTGCCACAATACATGACAACGTGCAGGAGCGCGCACAGGAGACATACACCGACGGCCAGCAGGGTGCGATGATTATCGTACAGAAGCAGTCAGGAGGTAACTCTGTGGCTATCTCACAGGCAGTACGAGACGCATTGCCCGACCTGCAGAAGCGTTTGCCTTCGGACGTAAAGATCGACATCATCGTTGATACATCAGAAAACATTCTTCAGACCGTGGACACCCTTTCGGGTACAATCATGGATGCGCTTGTATTCGTGGTACTCGTGGTATTCATCTTCCTCGGACGCTGGAGAGCGACAGTCATAGTAGCCATCACAATTCCGTTCTCGCTCATCGCATCATTTGTATACCTGTATGCGACAGGCGGTTCAATCAACATGATTTCACTCTCTTGTTTGAGTATCGCTATCGGTTCCGTTGTGGATGATGCCATTGTGGTACTTGAGAATGTGACAACACACATCGAGCGTGGTTCAAGCCCGCAGAACGCAGCCATCCACGGTACAAACGAGGTGGGTGTATCGGTTATGGCATCAACATTGACAATGTTCGCCGTATTCTTCCCGCTGACAATGGTTACAGGTATGGCCGGTGTACTCTTCAAGCAGCTCGGTTGGATGATGTGTATCATCATGCTTATCTCTCTTGTGGCATCATTGACACTGACACCTATGATGTGTGCGAAGATGCTCAAGTTGCAGAAGAAGCAGAGCAAGCTCTTCATCATGATATACAAACCTATCCAGAAGGTGCTTGACGGTATCGACAACGGCTACGCAGCCATCATCAACTGGGCGGTACGTCACCGTTGGACTGTGCTCGCAGGCTGTTTCGGTCTCTTCGCTATAAGTCTTCTTTGTGCAAAGGGCATCAAGAGCGAGTTCTTCCCCGCAAACGACAGCGCCCGTGCAAGTGCAAAGATTGAGTTGCCTGTAGGCACACGCATTGACATTTCAAGAGACCTTGCACTCAAGCTGACTAACATCTGGAGAGAGCGTTACGGTAAGGATATCAAGGCCTGCAACTTCACTGTAGGTCAGGCCGGTGAGAACAACACCTTCGCTTCACTCAGCGACAACGGTACACACATCATCAGCTTCAACATGTCATTCGTGCCGTCTGACCAGCGCGACCTCTCTATCGACGAGATCTGCGACCAGATGCGTGCCGACGTGAAGCAGTTCCCAGAGATTGCAAAATCAAATATCTCTACCGGACAGAGTGGCAGTATGGGCGGACAGAGTATGGCCACATTCGAGATCTACGGTTACGACTTCAACGAGACTGACCGTATGGCAAAGGAGCTTGCCGGCGAGCTGAAGAAGAGCGACCTTATCACACAGGTCAACATCAGCCGAAGCGACTACCAGCCACAGTACCGTGTGGAGTTCGACCGTGAGAAACTGGCTATGCACGGTCTCAATTTGAGCACTGCCGCAACATATATCCGTAACCGCTACAACGGTGCCTTGGCAACATACTACCGTGAGGACGGTGACGAGTACGATGTTAAGGTACGTTACAACCCCGAGTCACGCCAAAGCATTGCCGATATCGAGAACATAAAGTTGATGGGCAAGAACGGCCCTATCAGCCTGAGAGAGGTTGGTAAGGTTGTGATGAACGACATGCCTCCTACCATTGAGCGTAAGGACCGCGAGCGTATCGTGACAGTAGATGCCGTTATGGCTGCGGGTGCCGCACTCAGTGACGGTGTATCATACGGTGAGAGCATCATTGAGAAGATGGATATTCCATCGGGAATCGCAATTGAGGTTGCCGGTTCTTATGAGGACCAGATGGAGTCGAACCGCGACCTCGGCCAGCTTGCCGTCATCATCCTTGTACTTGTATTCATCGTGATGGCATCACAGTTCGAGTCACTGACCTATCCGTTCATCCTCATGTTCTCGGTTGTGTTCGCACTCAGCGGTGTGCTTCTCGGACTCTTCATCACCGGTTCTAACCTGAATATCATGTCAATGCTCGGTGGTATCATGCTTATCGGTATGGTTGTGAAGAACGGTATCGTGCTCATCGACTACATCATGCTGTTGCGTGAGCGTGGATTGGGTATCATCGCTGCCTGCGTGGGTGCGGCAAAGAGCCGTCTCCGTCCGGTGCTCATGACAACCTGTACCACAATCCTCGGTATGATTCCTATGGCCGTGAGCCAGGGTGTAGGTGCCGAAATGTGGCGTCCGCTCGGTATTGCCGTTATCGGTGGTCTTACAATCTCCACCATCATGACAATGATCTACGTGCCAGCCATGTACAGTATCTTTGCCGCTGTAGGTGTAAAGCGTAAGCGCAAGAGCATCAAGAAGCAGCGTGAGCTCAACGAGTACTGGAGAGAGCACAAGCAGGATGAGCAGTTGAAGCACAAGGATAAGTAATAACAACAGTTTTCCATAGGGGCACACCCCTATGGAAAACACAAAAATAAAAATCATGAAAAGCGTATTCATCACTTTTGACATTTCACATAAGGAGGCTGTGATTGACCTGCTGACACACAACAACTGTCGCGGTTTCTCATTCTTCGACCAGATGCAGGGACGCGGTAGCGTAAGCGGAGACCCTCACTATGGTACACATGCCTGGCCTTCAATGTGCGGCTCCATAATAACAATTGTTGAAGACAAGGCTGTAGACAACATCCTTAAAGGTGTAAAGGCCCTTGACGAGGAGTCAAAGCAGTTGGGAATCAGAGCATTTGTCTGGGATATCGAGAAGAGCTATTAAGCGAACAGACAATCGTTATAACAACGGAATCCCCAGATGGCAATGCCATCTGGGGATTCTCTGTATCTGTACAGGATGTATATCCTATCAGAAAACCCTCAGGCTGTTGTCGTTCGGACGGCGGATATGCAATATACGTGCCATCTCTGCCGCCAGTATATTTGCAGGAGTCATATTCTCAATCACCTCAGGCTTTACTCCACAACCGTATATTATGATAGGGAACATCACAGGGGTGCGGTATGTCATGTTGGACTCCGAGGCCACATCGGTAGCGATCTTCCAACCCGGCATGAGACGCAACCAGACATCACCCGAACTTGACGGGTTATAACCGTTCTTCACGTACTGCATCTCGGGGCTCAGCATACCGCCCAGACGATATATTGTAAAGACATCCTCAACACCTTCTACCGACTTGAGGAACTCTACTGTATGCGAAACGACATCCAGCTTATCCAGTTTCATCCTCTCTATCGCCTTGCGGTTGAGGTAGAGCTGGGGGCCATAGACACCCTCCACATAATCACCCTTTCCGAACTGTGCGCCCAGATACACATTCAACAATCCTTCAATACGGTCCATATATATCGTACCCGAAGGGAGACGGTATTTTGCACCATCCTCGCTGTTCTCTATCACATACCCGGTAGAAGCTATCGACACAACTACATTCTCGAGGCCAATGCGCCTGTCCACATAGTTGAGCAAGTCGGCGATATTCCTGTCAAGGCGCACATACATATCCTGTATCTCAATGGGGCGTTCTTCCATTGACTGCCCGTTGTAGTTACCGGCATAATATGTCAGAGAGAGGCAATCAGCTATATCATCCTGCCCGGCAAGAGAGGACTCAAGGTAGGCCTTTGCCATCTCGTTTATCTCGTCATTGACACAAGCCGTGGTCTTGTACTCACGTATATTCTTCAAGCCATTGAAAGAGTAGCTGAAAGCATCGGGAGTCTCCTCACCGAAATTGTTGTACTTCTCTACCTCCAGCAGAGGCTCCCACTTGCTTGAACGGCCATGTACCTCTTTGTTCTTGTCGGCAGCCCACGAAGGATAGAGACCATAATAGCTCGAACTGCACCAATAACCTGTGATGTTGTTCTTCCACAGCACCTCATCGGCAGCATGACCGCCTGCAAGCACTGCTACATCCTCGTCGGGAGCAATGGAGCACACTATGGCATTGCCGCGTGTCGCACGTTTCATCTCATCGGTAACAGTGATTGCCTTGAGCCTTACAGGAGACATCGGAGCGTTGGTATACACACCCTGATATTTATGGTCTTCGACACAGTTCACTATGCGCAACGAAGAACGGTCGAGCCAACGCTCGCCCACGATGCCGTTCACATACGGCGATGTTCCTGTTGCAAGTGTTGCCACAGCCGACGCACGGTCGATGTTCTCGAACGCATAATAAGCATTAGGATACACCTTACCGCCACCAAGCAGACGCTTGAAGCCATCTTCCCCGTAAAGTCCGCTGAACTCATAGAGAAAATCGGTACGCAACTGGTCTACAGTTATGTTTATGTAGAGTTTAGGCGATTTCATATTCTGCTGGGCGAAAGAGGGAAGAAGGCCCAACAGCATCAGTATCATACAATATTTAATTCGCATATTCTGTCTTTATATATGTGGAACAATGAACGTACAAGGATAGCTACTGCACAGAAGTAGAGAGGAGCAGGATAGCACTGCAGACCGGCTATAGCCGACAGGAAGAAAAGAGATACGAAGACAACCTGCACCCACATCACAACAGGCGACAGATGCTTTATAATCCTATAGATAGCCACAGGCATCAGCAAAAGCGCGATTGGATTGAGCAGCAGTATAACATAGTTCGCATCCACAGCCGGGTGTTCGGAGCAGAGTGCCATAAAGAGCAACAACGCCCCGGCAAGGCCCTGTACAGTCATAAGCAGCAGGTCATATCCCCAGAAGGTCTTCCTGCTGCGCAGTTCGCAGAGCATTACCACAAAAGTGAATATCAGCAACACCAATGCAGCATTGAAAGGGGTGAAATTACCGCGTTGTACCAACGGCTTGTTCTCCTCAAGCAACAGATTTGTAGATTCCACAGCCGGCAAACGGTTGCCGTCTGCATCCACAATGCATGCAACGGCGAGATCATCCATCAGGTTCATCGGCGCGAACTGCAGTTCCTCACGGGTGGCATCCTTGTCGACATCGGACCCCATAAGCAGATCTATCCCGAATGAATACCAGGGGTGGGCGGCGGTATATGTGCGCAATGTCTCACGCAAGGTAGGCAACCATTCAGTCTCGTTTTCATAGACAAGGGCACTACCCTCTCCAATAGCCTCAATGAACTTGTCACGTGCCTTAGTCGTGCAGTTGTTATAGAAATAGTTGTAGCGGTATATCCTATTGAGAGGATGACAATTCACCTCAAGAAGCGCGTGGAGCCTCTCTACCTGCTGCGGATTAAGGTTGAGCACCTGTTCCACAACAGATGAACCACGCTCGGCATACTCTATAATGAAAATGCGGTACGGGACTGAAGCCACAAGATAATCGGTCTGTCCAAGGATGAAACGCCACACGAAATTCGGTGAGTCAAAACTGAAATAACCGTAATTGTAGACCTCATCGACCTCGTTCGCCTCATCACAATAACGCAATGCTGTGTGCCCGAACAGAGAATAGGCCTCGTCGCCTGGAGAGCAGGTAAGAAGCGAGAAACGTGGTCCTTCCGCTCGCAAAGGCAATGCTGCCAGCATCATGAACAGGAACAATAGGATTGAAAACCTTTTCACTTTATAAATGACTTTGAAATTGTTTTATGATTACAAAAAAGTATGCAAATATACGATTATCTGCCGTAAGCGGCAAGTATACAATATCACAAGATTCAAGATTACGCATAATAATTTATATTTATACAGGACTCGTTGCAATTTATGCATAACCGCGGAATATACAGCAATAAACAAGGCATATATTTTGTAACAAAATTAATTTGCAGTATCTTTGCAAGGATTTTCAAAAGCCAACACCTTGAATCTCATAATTGACATAGGAAACAACAGCGCAAAGTACTATCTCTTCAGCGGGAACCAGATTGTCCTGCATTCACGGAGAGCAAACGATTCATTCGGGATCCTCAAGGAATGGAACAATGAATTCAATATAAAAAAAGCAATAGTATCGTCTGTAATTGGCCTCAGTGATGCAATCAAGGCTGAATTTGAAGTACTTGACTGTCCCATAATATGGTTCGACAGCAGGACAAGTACTCCATTGACGATAAAATACCGTACTCCCGAGACATTGGGCAGCGACAGGCTTGCAGCAGCAGTAGGCGCATGGGACAGAGCACCGGGGAACAACCTTCTGATAATAGACAGCGGCAGTGCCATAACTTTCGACTTTGTCGACCATAACGGCAATTACCTCGGAGGCAACATCGCGCCAGGAATAAAGATGCGTCTGAAAGCGCTGCATGACTACACGGCCTGCCTGCCGAACATTGAGAAGGACGGAGAAGTGCCTTACATCGGCTACAACACTGAAACCGCAATCCGCAGCGGAGTAATAAGTGGCATCTGTCACGAGATTGAAGGGTATATTGAGGATTTTAAGGAAAAATATGGCAATGTTTTTGTTTTTTTAACGGGCGGAGACGAAAAAACATTGATTAATCACATAAAAAGTCGCATCTTTGCAGATAAATACTTGGTCGCGAAAGGACTGAACAGAATATTACAAGAACACAGCAATGAATAAAAAGATATTTGCACTGCTAATCATAATGCTCTCGTTTGCCGGAGCCAACGCCGACAACGGAAGCAACTCGCCATACTCGCGCTATGGTATCGGCTTGTTGTCAGACCAGAGTTTGGGCGTAAACCGCCAGATGGGAGGTTTGGGCTACGGACTATACAGCAGCAAGTACATAAACATACTGAACCCGGCATCGTTCTCGCAAGCCGATACACTGACAATGCTTTTCGAGGCAGGTTTCTCACTCCAGAACGTGAACTTCAAGGAGGGTAACAAGCGTATCAATGCAAAGAATGCGAGCTTCGATTACGTGGCAGTACAGTTCAGGATATGCAAGAACCTTGGCATGTCTGCAGGTTTTCTTCCCTACTCTACCGTAGGCTACTCATTCAGCAACACATCGAACGACGGCACAAATGAGGCCAGCGTAAACAGCTACACAGGTACCGGAGGTGTATACCAGCCTTTCATAGGACTCGGTTGGAAACCATTCAAATGGCTGTCAGTTGGTGTCATGGGTTCTTACGTATATGGTGACATAACCCATGAGGTTGGAATAAACTTCACCAACAGCACCGACCGTTCAAGAACATATGATGTGTCAATGAAGAGCTATAAGCTTGATTTCGGTGCACAATACACCACAAAGCTCGGCAAGAAACATGACCTCACCGTTGGTGCGACATACTCGCTCGGCCATGACATGAACGCCAAGGCAAAGATCACAGATGTAACATCCTCATCAAGTGTCACCGACAAAATCGAGAACAGTTTCAAGTTGCCTCATACATACGGAATCGGTTTCGTGTACGGCTATAAGGGTGAGTGGAAATTCGGAGCAGACTACACATTGCAGCAATGGAGTTCATCTTCATTCTTCGGAATTGAAAAGGGTATAGACAGGAACAAGGTTTCTGTGGGTGCGGAATACACTCCATCAAGACTGTCGAACAACATATTCAAGATGATGAGCTACAGGGCCGGTGGATATTACGCAGGACCTTATACTGAAATCAAAGGCCAGAAAGGATGCGAGGAGTACGGCGTGAGCGCCGGTATCTCATTGCCGTTCTTCAACAACAATAACAGGAACAGCCACGCCACACTGCATGTGTCGGGACAGTTCATACACATGGAGCCTAAATCAGCGGGAATGATTGCCGAGAACTATTTGAGGATAAACCTCGGAATCACATTCAACGAGAACTGGTTCATGAAACTCAAAGTGAGATAATAAAAGACAAAACTATAAGTAAAAAGGAAAAATGATGAAGAAAATTATTTTTGCACTTCTTGTACTTGTAGCAACAAGTGCAAGCGCACAGAATGGTATCACCAATGACTTCCGTTTCGGTCAGGGTGAGGACAGTTTGAGATGTATCGAGACAATTACTATCGTAAATGTCAACCTTAACAACAAGGACTACGCTACAGCCTACACAGCTTGGAAGACTATCTTCAACGAGTTCCCCGTTGCACGTGTAGACACATACACCAATGGTGTCAAGCTCCTCAACGAGCTCATCAAGAAGGAGAGTGACCCCGCAAAGAAGAGTGAGTATGTTAAGGAACTCATGAATGTATATGACCAGCAGATCAAGTACCTCGACAAGCTCCAGGAGATCACAAAGTCAAAATTGTCAGCAGGCAACATACTCGGAAAGAAGGCTTTGTCTTACATCCAGTATTACAACAACGCTCCGGTTGACACAATCTACTCTATGCTCGCCAAGTCAGTTGAGATGGAGAAGGGTCAGTCTGAGTATGCTGTAACAGAGCGTTTCATGAAGTATTCTGCTCTCAAGTACAAGCAGGACAAGAGCCACGGTGAGCAGATCATCGAGGACTACCTCAACGCTTCTATCTACATCGTAGAGGTACTTGACAAGTACCACGCAAGCATCGAACGCAGCGAGAAGAAGTATCAGGAGGAGGGCAACCCAAGGGATAGCCTCAATGCTATCGGCTATGGCAAGATGATTGACGCATCACGTATCTCAAAGAGCAACATAGATGCTTACTTCATCAACAGTGGTGCAGCTTCTTGCGAGGACTTGAGCAAGATCTATGCTCCTACACTCGAGGCAAACAAAGACAATATCGAGTACCTGAACAAGGTCCTCTCTGTCATGAGTATGCTTAAGTGTACAAACGAGGACACATACCTCACTGCAGCGGAGTACGCTCTTGCCATTGAGCCTACTGCCAAGGCTGCGATGGGTTGCGGTTACCGCTACTACAAGAAGGGCGAGATTGACAGAGCCCTCGAGTTCTTTGACCAGGCTATCGAGCTTGAGACATCTATCACAACAAAGGCAGAGCTCTGCTACAAGGTGGGTCTCATCCATTTCAGCTTGAACAACTACGGCAAAGCACGCGCTTATGCAAACAAGGCACTCGGCTTCAACAACAAGTATGGCCAGCCACACATCCTTATCGCACAGTGCTACGGTGCTGCCAACAAATGGAGCGAGGATGACGTGATGAACGCATGTACATACTACCTCTGCCTTGACCGTCTTGACCGTGCAAAGGCTGTTGACCCATCATCAAAGAGAGAGGCTGACAAACTCATCGCTATCTACAGCAAGCACACTCCAAAGGTTGAGGACCTCTTCATGAGAGGTTACGAGGCCGGCAGAAGCGTAAAAATCGGCGGTTGGATAAATGAGACTACAAAGATTCGCTAAAAAACTGATAGAACAGACAAGTACAACAACCGCCAATGTGGCGGTTGTTGTACTGATTTTCCTGACCTCGTGTCAGGAAAAACAGTTTAATGCCCCGGCAATAGAATGCCGCGACTCATTGGCGGTAATGAGCACTTACGGTGTAAGCACACTCATAAGCGATTCGGGGCGCATAAGCTACAAGATTGACGCAGAGGAGTGGTTCATCTTCGACAAGCGCCAACCGCCTTATTGGGCTTTCGAAAAAGGCGTATATCTGGAGAAATACGATCATGATCTCAACATTGAGGCAACAATCAAATGCGATACCGCATATTATTACAGCGAACAGAAACTGTGGAAACTCATTGGTAACGTGGACATAAGGAACCCCAAAGACGAACGTTTCTTTACAGATCTCATGTATTGGGATCAGGAAAAGGAGTTGATATACTCCGACGCATACATCAAGATTGAGCAGGAAGACCAGGTGACCGAAGGTATCGGCTTCTCTTCCAACCAAAGTATGACCGTTTGGGAAATCAAGAACACCAAGGGCATTTATGCAATAAAAGAAGAGGAATAAAAATGACAACAACCATACTTCTGCTTATCGTAGTTATATTGTTCTCCGCACTCTTTTCGGGTATGGAGATTGCTTTTGTATCGTCAAACAAGCTCCTGCACGGCATCGACCGCAACGAAAGCTCGATGACATCGAATGTAATCAACAAATACTACGAGAACAGCAACAATTTCATTTCCAGCCTGCTCGTCGGCAACAATATCGTGCTTGTCATATATGGTATACTTATGGCAAAACTACTCAATGCGACAGTCCTTTCAGGACTTGCCGACAACGAGGGTGTACGCTTGTTCCTGGAAACACTGATTTCAACAATCGTAATCATTTTTACAGGAGAATTCGTACCAAAAGCGCTCTTCAGGATTGACCCCAACAGCGCACTCAAACGTTTTGCTCTATTTACATACCCGATATACATCATCCTGTATCCATTTTCCAGGTTCACAACATTATGTTCATGTCTTATACTCCGTCTTTTCAACATAAAGATAAAGGACGAGGCAATGGATACCACATTCTCCAAAACCGAGCTGAACAACCTGATACAAAGCTCTTTAGACAACGCTGATGAAGAGCAGGAGATTGACAACGATGTACGTATATTCCAGAATGCACTCGATTTCTCCAGCATCAAGGTAAGAGACTGTTTTGTACCCCGCACTGAGATTGAAGCCGTTGAGATAAACACTCCTCTTGAGGAACTCAAATCGGCTTTCATAGAATCGGGACACTCCAAGATTGTAGTCTACAAGGAAAACATAGACAACATCATCGGATACATACACTCATCGGAGCTTTTCCGACTAAACAAGAAATGGCAGCAGAAGATTTGCAAGATGCCTTACGTTCCAGAAACACTATCGGCACAGAAACTGATGCGCACTCTCATGCAACAGAAGAAATCACTTGCAGTGGTAGTCGACGAATTCGGCGGCACATCGGGAATAATCTCGCTTGAGGACCTTCTGGAGGAGATTATCGGAGAGATCGAGGACGAGCACGACAATCAGAACCTTGTTGCCAAATCCATCGGCAACAACGAGTATATCCTGTCAGGACGACTTGAAATTGAACGCATAAACGAGATGTTCGGAATAGACCTTCCCGAATCGGACGAATATCAGACACTCGGTGGCCTGATACTGGTTCACCACAAGCGTTTCCCGCAAATGAACGAGACAATAACCGTTGGGAAATTCAGGATTAGAGCTATCAAATTAAGAAGCACAAAGATTGAATTGGTTAAATTGACAGTCACAAATTAACAATTCAAGAAAATCGTTTCAACATTTTTGCGGGACATCCGGAACTGCGCAAAGATAAGATGGGCAAAATAATGCGGTTAATGCACTGTTTTGCCCTTTTTTATTGCAAGTTTTTTAGGTATTTATAATAATAAATCCAAAGCATTTTACTAACTTTGCGACGTTTAATGCGAAAAAATTAAAAAACAAAAAAACAATATTTAATTTATGGCTACACTACAAAATCTACGAAACAAAGGACCACTTTTGGTTATCTTTGTAGGTATTGCTTTGTTTGCATTCATTGCAGGCGACGCAGTAAAGCTTTTTGATTCACACTCAGTAGACACATCAGTCGGTTCTGTAGGCGAAAAGGAACTTGATGCAATGGAGTACCAGCAGATCTACAACGAGTTCGATTGTTTCTGCAGAGTATCAGGCTTTGACGTGCCTGAGGAGAACAGAAAGGCTGTCATTTGGGAACTTGCATCTAACAGCGCCCTTTACAATCAGTACGCAGAGGAACTCGGCATCACAATTACAGCCGAGGAGATGAACCACGTTCTGGCAAACGGCAAGAGCATGTTCATCAGACAGACCGTTTCTCCACAGAACCCACTCAACTCAAGTGCAAACTTCAACATGGATTTCCTTGCACAGTTGACACAGGCATATGAGGAGCAGAAGGCAGCCGGCATGGTTGACCAGAATGTCGCAACATTCTACAACTGCTGGAAGTATATGGAGAGAGAGGTTACACTTGAGATTCTTCGCAACAAGATCAACGCATTGGTTGCAAACAGCACAATTGCAAACCCGGCTGTTGCACAGAAGAATTTCGACCTCAACAACAACGTTTACACCCTTAACGTAGCTCTTTACCCCTACAACAGAATGAACGGTGACAGCATTGCTGTAAGTGACGAGGAAATTGCAAACTACTACAAGGAGAACAAGGAATTCAGTCCTATCTTCAAGAACGCCGAGGAGACACGTGACATCAAGTACGTGGTTACAAGAGTTGTTCCAAGCAGCACTGACCTTGAGAATCTCAAGAACGATATGATTTCATATGCTGACACATTGAAGGCCGGCTATGACAACTATCAGAAGCTTGTACGTTTCTCACGCAGCATGGTACCCCACACCAACATCCTCCTCACAAAGGAGCTCATCGACGCTTCTGCAGCAAAGTATGTTGACACACTCGAGGTAAATGAGGTTTATGGTCCGGTAGACAACACTATCAACAACGGTAATAAGCAGATCAACACATACGATGTATACATGAACATCGAGAAGGCATTGGTTCCTGACACACTCCTGGTTCGCGCCATCACAATCGATGCTTCAGTAGGTGATTTGGAGGCAAAGGCCGACAGCCTTGCAAACCTGCTCAACGGTGGTGCTGATTTCAAGGCAGTTGCAAGCAACTATCAGGCAACATTCGATTCATTGACAATCTGCACTTCAAACGCAAATGATGTTATCGGTCTCTTCGATGATATCGACAGCCAGAAGGACATCTACAATGCACCTGTAGGCCAGTACCTTGTGACAGATCTTTCTGTACAGAGCTTCAACGGCAAGATGATTTTTCAGGTAATCGAGAAGAAGGGCGAGGTTGCAGCATACAACACACTCGTTCTCCGTCGCGAGAAGGTATTCAGCAATGAGACATACAACCAGGAGTACGACAAGTTCTGCAAGTTCGTAGGTTCATGCAAGAACCTCGCAGAGCTTGAGGAAAAGGCAAAGCAGGAGGGTACATACTTCGTTCTCCCCGAGAAGCAGGTTACAACAGGTGCTGCAAGCATCGCACGCGTTCCGAAGACCGGTGAGTTCATCGACTGGATATACAACGAGGCAACAAAACTCGGCCAGATTTCAGACATCAGGAAGTGTGGCGAGGACGACTGCTTCATGGCTATCGCACTCGAGAATATCAACGAGAAGGGTGACAAGGCTCTTGAGACAGAGATCTACAACGGACTCACACTCAAGGACTACATCAAGTCAGAGCTTCAGGGCGAAAAGGTTATCGCTCAGGCTATTGCAGAGATGGACGGCAAGAAGGTAAACGACCTCAAGAACAACAGCAAGGTATCTACATACAATGTAGACAAAGTTGAGTTCAAGAAGCCAACAAACATCTCTCCTACAATGCAGGACGAGACAGTCATCGGCGCTGTTGCAGCAAAGATGAACGTTGGCGAGACAAGCGCTCCTTTCAAGGGCACAAACGGTGTATATGTAATCGAGGTTACAGCAAAGAATGCCAAGAACGGTACATTCAATGCAACAGCCGAGAAGAACAGCATCGAGTCACAGCTCAACCCCAACTACTCAATGGGCGCACTTGAGAACACACTCAACAAGCTCTATCCAAAGGAGAACAGAGCTTACATACACTTCTGATCACAGACAGTGAATAACGAAACAGCAGGCAACTTTTTTAAAAAGTTGCCTGCTGTTCCTATTATATATAAGGAAATATCAGCTTATTTTTGAAAAAATTGGAAAAAGCTGTTATATTTCCGATGTTTTCACGTTTACATGGTAGAGGACACAAAAGATGAGCGACAAGATACTGACAAACACCTTCACGGCACTGCGGAAGAAATTCCTCCGCATAGCGATGCACATCCTCCCCGACGAGGACGATGCAGCCGATGCCCTGCAGGATGCTTTCTGCCGATTGTGGCCTCGGCGCGGCAACATAAACAGCAGCGCCGAGGCCGAAGCACTCACCACAACCACCCTGCGCAACATCTGCATTGACAACGTACGCAAGCGGAAGATAGAGACAGTCCCCATTGACGAAGAACACGACCGTTGCGAAGAGAGCAACCAGAATGTACAGGAAGAGAGATACAAACAGGTAAAGAAGATTATCGAAAGCGAACTTACCCCACTGCAGAAAGAAATTATAGAACTTAAAGAGATTGAGGGCTACACCATAGAAGAGATAGCTGAGAGACTGTCGACCACTGAGAACGCTGTGAGGATGAACCTGTCACGTGCCCGCAAGAAGATAAGAGAGTGTTACAGAAAGGAGGCTGAGCATGAAAACCGATAAAAAGAACAATATTGCCAAATGGCTGCATATTGCAGAGAAATATTTCGACGCAACAGCAACCGCAGAAGAAGAGAAGGCATTAGCCTCCTTCCTTGCCACCGAGGAGAGCGACACACCTGAATTCGACGAGATCAAGGCTGTGATGGGATATCTTTATACTGCACGCGCTGTAGAGAAAAGGGATAACGCTCCGAATAAGGAAACAGACAGAAGATTCATCACACGCTGGATGACTGCGGCCGCAATGGTTGCCATCGTTGCAGGCATAGGTTTTACCGGCAACAGACTTTTCACCGGTACCAAAAGCGAAACAGGAGAACTTTACATTGCTAATATCAACGGTACAATTTACACCGACAAGGAACTTGTACTTGACAAGATGCACAGGACCATGGCAATGATAGGCAACACCACCCGAGGCAATTCCGTAGAAGAGCAAATGGGCTCAATGTTCAACATACCAAACGATTGAAACAAAGAAATGAAACAACTGATAATCACCATAATTGCATGCATCTTTGCATTTGCTGCTGAAGCGCAGAGCGTGGAGGCGTCGCACATCTTCAAAGGCAGAAGCATGAAGCACCAGGAGAGCACATGCACCGAGGGGAACAGCCTCAAGCCATACAAGCTTACACTCTTCAGCACTGCCACCACACAGGACCGCAGGCATTTCAGATACATTGAAGAGGTCATCGAGGGCAACGAGGATAAAGCCATAGACAAAGAGTGCGGTTACATCAACGGCAGGCTCTACTACGGCTTTTACCAGTTCAAACCCAACAAAAAGGGCAGATACAGGTATATATTCTACCGTAACAGTTCCTTGCGCGAAGATGAACCATGCGAGGTAACGGTAGTTTACATGGAGGGATACCCCACCCTTGCCGAACTGAAAAAAATGTTCCAGAAATGAAAAGAGTTGCGACTTACTGATATTGGGATAACAAACAAAAACAGAATATACCATGAAAAGATTTCTATTTGCGATGATTATGCTTGCCGGAGCTGTTTCCGTCCAGGCGCAGACAGAGAAAAGCGACATCAACACTCTTGCCAAGCAGTATGCCAAGAACAACGGTAACGCCTCACTTGAGATTGTTGACCCACAGAGAGTTATGATAACCGAGTGCAGAGAAGGCTTTGTAATCGAGGCCAAAGGCAAGCATGACGGACAAGTGTACAACATTAAGATTACACACTTTACAAACGGGTCGTCAGAGACCAATACGACACAGACAGGAAGAGTGGATTACAACCTTGAGAAAGGCGCTCTCTTTGAGGATGCCGACAGGATTGTACTGACAAAATCGCCACAGAAAAGCAGCGTTCTTGTCCTTAAAGAAGGAGTCGACGGCTACAAGCTATCAATAGAACAGAAAAGCGATACAAAAGAGAACCGGACAATTTATCAGCAGACAAGCTCCAGCTGGGACTTCAACATTCCGTTCAAGAATGCAAGTAAAGAGAAGAGGAGCATATACAGGCCACAGTCACGTTTCTCATTCAATCTGCTGAGCGACCTTGAGTTCGGTATGGGACTCGTATCGGCACATTCACAGGCACCGGGCATGGATGTGGAGTTCGGAAATGCAGGATGGGAGTTCATTCTGAACAACATTTTCAATTGGGAGTACAGGCCTTTCAACAGGACATTCGTCTCTTTAGGGTTCGGTGTCGACTGGCGCAACTACCGTATGAAGGGAGACCGCAGGTTCCTCAAGGAAGACAACAAACTGACCGTTGCCCCCTACCCCGACGGTGCAGATATCAACTTTTCACGCGTCAAGGTATTCTCGATGACGCTTGAACTGATGCTACGTCAGGGCTTGAGCAGACATGTTGCAATAGAGGCCGGCCCTATCGTGAATTTCAACACCCACGCATCGATAAAGACAAGATACACCATAGGCAGCGGCAAGGAGAAAGAGGGCTTCAAGGAGACAAGCAGCAACATACACCAGAAGCCGGTAACCGTTGATTTCAAGGCAGGCCTCATCATCAATCCTATTGAATTCTATTTCAAATACTCCCCCACGAATACACTGGATACGGACTACGGCCCTGAGTTCAAGTCTATGTCGGCAGGTATAATAATAGGACTATCAAATTATTGAGTATTCAGGAGTGATTGCGGTCTTTTGACCGCAATCACCATTTTAATAGGTGTAATGATTATAGAAAAACCGGTTACATTGAGCCAAATCAAATCCCTCAACTTTTTACGTTGAGCCATAACATGCCCATCATACAAACAAAAAGCGGAAAACTTTCGTTTTCCGCTTTGCTCTTCAGGTAGGACTTGAACCTACGACCCCCTGATTAACAGTCAGGTGCTCTAACCGACTGAGCTACTGAAGAATATATTTGGAGTTTCTCATTAAAAAAGCGAGGCCACTGCCCGCTTGCTCTTCAGGTAGGACTTGAACCTACGACCCCCTGATTAACAGTCAGGTGCTCTAACCGACTGAGCTACTGAAGAAT
>SUXN01000003.1:34689-108896 GCA_015060965.1 Bacteroidales bacterium
GCTCTTCAGGTAGGACTTGAACCTACGACCCCCTGATTAACAGTCAGGTGCTCTAACCGACTGAGCTACTGAAGAATTTTGACTCCTTTGTCGTTTGACGTTGCAAAAGTAGTACATCTTTTTATTCTGTGCAAATTTTTATTGCTTTTTTTCGGTACAATGATAAAAAAAGGCACAAACAGAGGCAATATCATATTAAAAATAGTAAAAAGCAATGATAAAATGCCGTTTTAAGAGAGCAAAAGAGTATCTTCGCAGACGATAAACAAAAAAAACGGCCTTAGTATATGAAAGCAACATACCGATTTGCAGCGCTGTTGTTGGCACTGCTCTTTACAACACCTGCGAACAGTTTTGCCGATGACAGGCACAAGTTCCGTCTGGCACGCCAGTTGGCGGTTTTCAATGCCATAGTCAAGGACCTGAACCTGTTCTATGTGGACAGCATAATGCCCGACAAGATGATAAACAAAGGCATTGAAGCGATGCTTCGCAACCTTGACCCATATACGGTCTACTACCCCGAGGACAAGGACGAGGAACTGAAGATGATGACCACCGGAAAGTATGCCGGAGTAGGTTCAACCATTCGTTTCCACAAGGACAAGAACACCACTGTATTTACCGGACCTTATGAGAACATGCCGGCATTCAAAGCTGGAGTGAGGGCAGGAGATGCAATCATCTCCATTGACGGCAAAAAGACCGAAGGGCTGAGTGTTGACAGCGTTAGCGACATGCTCCGTGGTGAGCCGGGCACAAAGCTCACCGTTGTTGTTGAGCGACCTGGAAAGAAGGAGAAACTCACATTCAAGCTCGAGCGTGAGAGCATTGCCTTGCCTGCAATAAGTTACTACGGAATGCAGAAGGAGGACATCGGATACATCGCACTTGAAAGTTTTACCGAGAATTGCGCCAAGGAGATGCGCCACGCAGTTGTGGACCTGAAGAAAAAAGGCGCAAAGTCGTTCATCATCGACCTCAGAAGCAACGGAGGCGGCCTGTTGGACGAAGCCATCGAGATTGTAAACCTTTTCGTTCCAAAGGGCAAAGTCATCGTCACCACAAAGGGAAAGATAAAACAATCCAACGAGACATTCGAGACCCGACGTGAACCCATTGACACAGAGTCACCAATCGTAGTGCTCGTAGACGGACAGACAGCTTCGGCATCGGAGATTGTTGCCGGAGCACTACAGGACCTCGACCGCGCGGTAATCATCGGCTCACGCACATTCGGCAAGGGACTGGTGCAGAGCACACGCCCTGTTAGCGGCGGAGGACACCTTAAACTCACTACTGCAAAATACTATATCCCGAGCGGACGCTGTGTACAGGCACTCGACTACTCACACATGATTGAAGATGGAAAGACCACACGTGTCCCCGACAGCCTCACCAACGTCTTCCACACCGCCGCAGGACGTGAGGTACGCGACGGCGGAGGCATACGCCCCGACATCGAACCAAAAGGAGAGGAACTTTCTACACTAATCTTCCACCTTCTGCAAGATATGACCGTTTTTGATTTTGCGACAGAGTTCTGTCTCAAGAACGAAAGTATTGAACCTGCATCAACCTTCACCATCAGCGACAAGACTTATGAAGAGTTCAAGCAGTTCATCAAGGCAAAGAACTTCAGCTATGACCTTATGAGTGTAAAGGCTCTTACCGACCTCAAGAAACTGGTTGAACTTGAAGGCTTCAAGGAGATTGTAAAAGAAGAGATAGAGTCACTTGAAAAGAAGCTACAGGCCAACCTCGACCACTCACTCGAGCACTTCAGCAAGGATGTGAAGACACTTATAGCCGACGAGATAGTGAGACGCTATTATGGCGATAAAGGTGGCATAATCTACAATCTTCGCGAAGACACAGACATTCTCGAAAGCTACAAGATATTGGGGGACAAAGAGAAGTACAATGAAATACTCACTCCCAAAGCAAAAGAAGTAAAGGAAACAAAAGAATAACAAACAAACCGGGTAACCAAAACAGTTACCCGGTTTGATTGTTGAAAATTTGAATAAAAGAGGAATGCAACGCACTGTGTTACGCCATAGTCCGTTTCTCGGTCACCGGCATTGACACAAGGAAGCTACTCCGTCAGGACAGCCTCTACCCCATCGCCATTAATGGATATCTCAATATTAGAGTTGTTACCGACTCTCTTAGACAATGTATCACCGGAAACTCCGCCTATGACACGAAGTATTGATTCGGATGAAAAATAAGTTATCTCACGGATAATCTGTTTTCCGTTTTCTACAACCGTATCATTCTCATAATAACGGTTCACTCTCAACAACGTATCTTCATAGAGCGCAGGCGATGAGAATACAAGGCTGTCATCAAGCAGGACATCGCATCCGGCGCCACCGCCATCTGCGGTCACAAGGATATTGTACACGAACATTTTTGACTCCACGTTTTTTGAAGCTTCACCCATTGCATAATAGACAAAAAGCACCATAGTGAATATGAGAACGGCAAAGAAGAACACACTGCCGTATAAGAACCTGAGGTTTGACCTTGAACTCCTGTTTACTTTCATAATAGAACATTTTGCAGGCGAAGATAGGTATTTTTCCTCTTTCACATACCACAAATGGGAGATAATTATGAGGTAGACGGTTATTATACAAAAAAAGGCAAATACCTTTATAGAAAA
Source organism: Bacteroidales bacterium (assembly GCA_015060965.1). GTDB lineage: Bacteria > Bacteroidota > Bacteroidia > Bacteroidales > Bacteroidaceae > HGM04593. The sequence goes on from SUXN01000003.1 coordinate 37,361, forward strand.
AAGAGTGAAACATTTGCACAGGATAGTTATTATTAGTAATTTTGCAGTGTAAGATGATGATGAGGGGCTGACAAGCCCCTCTTTTTTATATAATCCGCTAACAGAGAATCACACCATACAATCTAACATTGAAAAGCGATATGATTGACAGACAACAAGTAATCGATTTGACAAACGAGTGGCTTGCCGACAAGGAGTATTTTTTGGTAGATGTCGTTATCAGCAAGGACGACAAGATAACAGTAGAGATTGACCACGCCGAAGGTGTGTGGATTGAAGACTGCGCCGAGTTGAGCCGCCACATCGAGAGCGGTCTGAGCCGCGAGACAGAGGATTACGAGCTTGAAGTTGGTTCAGCAGGTCTGGGCCAGCCGTTCAAAGTACTGCAGCAATACCAGAACCATATTGGACTGGAGGTTGAGGTATTGGGCAAGGACGGCAAGAAGCACAAGGGAATACTCAAGGAGGCAACAGCCGAGGAGTTCACTGTCACCATCAGCAAGAAAGTTAAGATCGAGGGCTCCAAGCGCCCACAGCTTGTCGAGGAAGATATGCATTTTACCTACGACAGCATCAAATACACGAAGTATATTATAAATTTCAAATAAAATGGCAAAGAAAGACGAAACAATCAGCCTTCTTGATACATTTCAAGAATTCAAGGAGTCGAAGAACATCGACCGCACTACAATGATCAGCGTACTCGAGGAGAGCTTCCGCAAGGTACTTGTAAACATGTTCGGAACAGACGAGAACTACTCTGTAATCGTCAACCCCGACCGCGGTGACTTCGAGATCCAGCGCCGCCGTGTTGTCGTAGCTGACAACGAGGTAAAGGACAGCAACTTCGAGATTTCACTGAGCGAGGCACAGCTCATCGACGACACCTTCGAGGAGGGTGAGGAGGTCAGCGAGATCGTGAACTTCGCAGAGTTTGGCCGCCGCGCAATCCTCAACCTGCGCCAGACACTTGCTTCAAAGATCCTGGAGCTTGAGAAGGACAGTCTCTACAACAAGTACATCGAGAAAGTAGGACAGATCGTAAGCGCCGAGGTTTACCAGATATGGAAGAAGGAGCTGCTTCTTGTAGACAGCGAGGGTAATGAGCTTATACTGCCAAAGAGCGAGCAGATTCCAAGCGACTTCTACCGCAAGGGTGACAACGTACGCGCCGTTGTTGCTAATGTCGACAACCAGAACAACAACCCGAAGATTATCCTCAGCCGTACATCACCTATGTTCCTGCAGCGCCTCTTCGAGCTTGAGGTACCCGAGATCAACGACGGACTCATCACTATCAAGAAGATTGCCCGCATCCCAGGCAAGCGCGCCAAGATTGCAGTGGAGACATACGACGAGCGCATTGACCCGGTAGGTGCCTGCGTCGGTGTGAAGGGTTCACGTATCCACGGCATCGTACGAGAGTTGCGTAACGAGAACATCGACGTTATCCCTTACACATCCAACATCGAGCTCTTCATCAAGCGTGCATTGAGCCCTGCTAAGATTCAGGAGATCACTCTTGACGAGGAGAAGCGTGTTGCAGACGTGAACCTCAAGAAAGAGGAGGTATCACTTGCTATCGGTAAGGACGGTCTCAACATCAAACTTGCAAGTATGATCACCGACTACACAATCAACGTATACCGTGAGATCGACGCACAGCAGGAGGATGACATCTACCTCGAGGAGTTCAGCGACGAGATCGAGGAGTGGGTAATCGAAGCAATCAAGAATATTGGCCTTGACACAGCAAAGGCAGTACTTAACGCCCCAAGAGAGGTTCTCATTGAGAAAGCCGACCTTGAGGAGGACACTGTTGACCACGTCATTGAGGTTCTGAAGGCAGAATTCGAGGACGAGGAGTATGACGACAACGAAGAATAAACTAAAAAGAGGAGAGTACTAATGAAGATAAGATTAAATAAAGTACAGAAGGAGCTTAATCTTGGCTTGAACACAATCGTGGAGTATCTGCAGAAGAAGGGATTCGAGATAAAGGAAGACCCTAATGCTGTTGTACCCGAGGAGGGTTACAATATGCTCATCGAGAAGTTCAGCGCCGACAAGAAAGCCCGCATACAGTCCGACAATTTCCTGAAGGAGCGACAGAACAAGGAGAAGCCTAAGAGCATCACCGTCGAGGAGCCCAAAAAAGAGGAGCCCAAGCCTGCCCCTGCAGTTATTGTCGAGACACCGAAGGTAGAGCCTGAGGTAAAAGAGACACCGAAGAAGGAAGAACCTCTTATCAAGGTAACACGCAGGATTGACCTTGACGCACTCAACAAGAAAAAGGTCGAGCCAAAGAAGGAGGAGGTCAAGCCCGTTGCCAAGGAGGAGCCGAAGCCTGTTGTAGAGGAGCCCAAGAAAGAGGAGCCTGCAAAGGTAGAGCCTAAGAAAGAGGAGCCACAGCCACAGCTTACACAGGTTGAGGAGGTTGCTGCTCCAAAGCTCAACATCATCGGTCAGATTGACCTCTCTGCAATCAACCAGTCTACCCGCCCCAAGAAGAAGAGCAAGGAGGAGAAGAGAAAGGAGCGCGAGGAGAAGGACAAGCAGCGCGAGGAGCAGCGTAAAGCCCAGCGCGAGGCACAGCGTCAGCAGAACGGCGGCAACAGCGAGGGCGGTGACAAGAAGAAGAAACGCCAGCGCATCAACAGCCAGCGTGTTGACATCAACGACGTAAAGGAGAGCGGCAGTGACAACAACAATAAGGATTGGAGTGCAAACCGCAACAAGGGAAATAACAACAACCCGTCACAGGGCAGCCGCAAGGACCGCGACCGCCAGCACAAGCGCTTCGACAAGAGCGACGTGAACGAGGAAGATGTATCAAAGCAGATAAAGGAGACACTCGATCGCCTCACCAACCGCGGCAAGGGCAACAAGTCGGCTAAGTACCGCAAGGAAAAGCGCGATATGGCTGCCGAGCAGAGAATGCAGCAGATGAGCGAGGAGATGGAGCAGAGCAAGGTACTGCAGCTCACTGAGTTCGTTACAGCGAATGAGCTTGCAAGCATGATGAATGTCTCTGTAACACAGGTCATCGCCACATGTATGAGCATCGGTATGATGGTGTCAATAAACCAGCGTCTTGACGCCGAGACAATCAACATCGTAGCCGAGGAGTTCGGCTTCACCACCGAATATGTAAGTGCTGAGGTTGCCAACGCCATTGAGGAGACAACAGACAGCGAGGAGGATCTGGAGCCACGCGCACCAATCATCACCGTGATGGGTCACGTTGACCACGGTAAGACCTCTCTGCTCGACTATATCCGCAAGGCCAACGTTATTGCAGGTGAGGCCGGCGGTATCACACAGCACATCGGTGCATACAACGTAAAGATGGAGAGCGGCAAGCGCATCACATTCCTTGACACCCCGGGTCACGAGGCGTTTACAGCGATGCGTGCACGTGGTGCCAAGATCACCGATATCGTAATCATCATCATCGCGGCCGACGACAGCGTGATGCCCCAGACCAAGGAGGCCATCAACCATGCCATGGCTGCCGGTGTACCTATTGTATTCGCATTCAACAAGTGCGACAAGCCCACTGCCGATCCGAACAAGATCAAGGAGGAGCTTGCGAACCTGAACATGCTTGTCGAGGATTGGGGCGGAAAGTACCAGTCACAGGAGATTTCTGCAAAGAAAGGTATGGGTGTAGAGGAGCTTATGGAGAAGGTTCTTCTCGAGGCCGAGCTCCTTGACCTCAAGGCAAACCCCAACCGCAAGGCAACCGGTTCAGTAATCGAATCAACCCTTGACAAGGGCCGTGGTTACGTTGCCACAGTGCTTGTACAGAACGGTACACTCAAGGTCGGTGACATTGTTGTTGCCGGTACACAGTGGGGTAAGGTAAAGGCTATCTTCAACGAACGTAACCAGCGCATCAAGGAGATTCGCCCGGCAGAGCCCGCGCTTATCCTGGGTCTCAACGGCGCTCCTGCAGCAGGTGACACATTCAACGTTGTAGACAGCGAGCGCGAGGCACGCGAGATTACCGGCAAGCGCGAACAGTTGCAGCGTGAGCAGGGTCTGCGTACACAGAAGATGCTTACACTCGACGAGGTGGGACGCCGTATCGCCCTCGGAAACTTCCAGACCCTCAACATCATTGTCAAGGGTGACGTGGACGGTTCTATCGAGGCTCTCAGCGACTCACTCATCAAGCTCTCTACCGAGACAATCCAGGTGAATGTAATCCACAAGGCCGTAGGTCAGATTTCGGAGAGCGACGTGAGCCTTGCAGCAGCATCTGATGCCATCATCGTGGGCTTCCAGGTACGTCCTTCAGTTACAGCACGTAAGGTTGCCGAGAACGAAGGTGTCGACATCCGCATCTATTCTATCATCTACGATGCTATCGAGGAGGTCAAGGCCGCAATGGAGGGTATGCTTGCTCCAATCGTGAAGGAGGAGATTACAGCAACCATCGAGGTACGCGAGACATTCCACATCAGCAAGGTTGGTACAGTTGCAGGATGTATGGTCCGCGAGGGTAAGGTAAAGCGCACCGACCGTGCACGCCTCATCCGCGACGGTATCGTTATCCACACCGGTTCACTTGCAGCGCTCAAGCGTTACAAGGAGGATGTCAAGGAGGTGGGTACCAACTTCGAGTGCGGTATCAGCCTTACCTCACAGGACGACATCAAGGTTGGCGATATCATCGAGACATTCGTTGAGGTTGAAGTTAAGCAGAAGCTATAAAAAGAGACCTGTTTATGAATGTCCTTGACATTATATATATTGCAGCTGTACTGTGCGCTGCATTCGGAGGCTTCAGGGCAGGATTCCTGCAGAAGATATCATTCCCTATGGGAGCACTCTTCGGCCTCTTCAACGCAACAGTACTGATGTCAAGCACAAGTGAACTGCTCAAGAGATATCTCGATTGGGACGAAACAGCAATATCAGTAACAGCGTTTATAGTGATTATGGTACTTTCCATAATTGCTATAAGCCTGGCTGTATATGTTGTATCCTGGATATTGAAACTACTGGGGCTTAACATCTTCAACAGGATTGCAGGAGCACTCCTGTCGGCTTTTGTGACACTCCTGATAGTTACAGCAATAATTGACCTGACCTCACTTGTTGCACCCGACAACAGCATTACCGGCAAAACAACACAGGAGCAATCGGTGTTATACAACAAGGTAGTGACTGACATATACAAGAAAACAATTACGAGACTTTTTTAGAAGTGCGGAGAAAAAGAGATGAAGAACAACATACTAAAAAAGATAGCGGATAAAGCATACGAATTCGGATTTGTCAGCAAAATAAAGACTGAAATAATAGAACGAGGACTGAACGAGGAGACAATCAGGCTTATCTCAAAAAAGAAGAATGAGCCCGATTGGCTACTTGAATTCCGCCTTGAGGCCTACAGATACTGGCTCACCTTGAAGATGCCCACCTGGGCACACCTGAATATACCGCCCATCGACTACCAGGCAATCTCCTATTATGCCGACCCTTTGCAGAAGAGCAAGGAGAACAAAAACAAGGAGATTGACCCGGAACTGATGAAGACCTTCGAGAAACTGGGTATCCCGCTCGAGGAGCGTCTGGCATTGAGCGGCACTGCCGTGGATGCAGTAATGGATTCGGTGTCGGTAAAGACCACTTTCAAGGAGGAACTAAAGGAGAAAGGAATCATCTTCTGCTCTATGAGCGAGGCTGTGCAGGAGCACCCCGAGCTTGTACGCCAATACCTTGGAACGGTGGTGAACTACCGCGACAACTTCTATGCCGCGCTGAACTCAGCAGTGTTCAGTGACGGTTCGTTTGTCTTTATACCAAAAGGCGTCCGCTGCCCCCGCGAACTGTCGACATACTTCAGGATAAACGCAGCCAACACCGGTCAGTTCGAACGCACACTCATCGTTGCCGATGACGACAGCTACGTATCGTACCTTGAGGGCTGCACAGCCCCCATGCGCGACGAGAACCAGCTCCACGCGGCAATTGTTGAGATTGTAGTGAACAACAATGCCGAAGTCAAATACAGCACCGTACAGAACTGGTACCCCGGTGACGCCGAGGGCAAGGGTGGCGTATACAACTTCGTGACAAAGCGTGGCGACTGCCGTGGAGCAAACAGCAAGCTTTCATGGACACAGGTGGAGACAGGCTCGGCAATAACATGGAAATACCCCAGCTGCATACTGCGTGGCGACAACTCGCAGGGTGAGTTCTACTCAGTGGCACTTACAAACAATTTCCAACAGGCCGACACCGGTACTAAGATGATTCATCTTGGCAAGAACACCCGCAGCACAATCATAAGCAAAGGCATCTCGGCCGGCAAAAGCCAGAACTCATACCGAGGACTGGTACGTGTGAGCAAGAATGCCGACGGCGCCCGCAACTACAGCCAGTGCGACTCGTTGCTGCTGGGCGACAAGTGCGGAGCCCACACATTCCCCTACATGGACATACACAACAACAGTGCGGTCATCGAGCATGAGGCTACCACCTCAAAGATATCCGAGGACCAGCTGTTCTACTGCAACCAGCGAGGAATAGGCACCGAGGAGGCCATCGGACTCATCGTCAACGGATATGCCAAAGAGGTAATCAACAAACTGCCTATGGAGTTTGCCATAGAAGCACAGAAACTGCTCAGCGTTTCACTTGAAGGCGCTGTAGGCTGATAAAGTAAGAAGATTATGGAGAATTTGTTAGAGATAAAGAACCTCCATGCCACCATTGACGGCAAGGAGATATTGAAAGGAATAAACCTCACCGTAAAGGCCGGCGAGGTACACGCCATAATGGGCCCCAACGGCTCGGGCAAGAGTACCTTGAGCAACGTGCTTGTGGGACACCCTGCATACACAGTGACCGAGGGTGAGATATATTATAAGGGTAAGAACCTTCTGGAGCTGCGCCCCGAGGAGCGCAGTCACGAGGGCCTGTTCCTCTCGTTCCAGTACCCCGTTGAGATTCCCGGCGTAAGCATCACCAACTTCATGCGTGCAGCCATCAACGCCAAGCGTCAGTATCTGGGACAGGAGCCCATGAATGCTACAGAGTTCCTGAAGATGATGCGCGAGAAGCGTGCCTTGGTGAACCTTGACAGCAAGCTTGCCAACCGTTCGGTGAACGAAGGCTTCAGCGGCGGTGAGAAGAAGCGCAACGAGATATTCCAGATGGCAATGCTTGAGCCCACACTCAGCATCCTTGACGAGACCGACTCCGGACTTGACATCGATGCACTGCGTATTGTGGCAGAAGGTGTAAACAAGCTCAAGCGTGAGGACACATCAAGCCTTGTCATCACACACTACCAGCGCCTGCTCGACTACATCAAGCCCGACATCGTACACGTACTCTACAACGGAAAGATTGTAAAGACCGCGGGCCCCGAACTCGTCATGGAGCTTGAGGAGCGCGGATATGACTGGATTAAAAACGAGAACCAGCAATGAGCCACGAACAGGAGTATATTGAGATATTCGACCACAACAGAGAGTTGATTGAGGAGCCTTGTGCTACCTTGCTAAATGCGGCACGCGGCAGAGCCGCCGTGCAGTTCAGGAGCATGGGTTTCCCGGGTATCAAGGAAGAGAACTGGTTGCACAGCAACGTGGCAAAGAGGTTCGCCACCGATTTCGGAATGAATCTTGGCCGTGTTGAGGTAAAGACAGATATGCAGAGCATATTCACCTGCGATGTGCCCAACCTGAAGACCCATCAGGCCTTCATCATCAATGACACGTTCCGCAACTCTGCAGGCGGCAAGGAACTCCCAGAAGGAGTCATCCTCGCAAGCCTCAACGAGACAGCCGAGAAGTACCCTACCCTGTTGCAGCCATACTACGATGCCCTTGCCGTGAACGGTGACAACATTGCACAGTTCAACACAATGTTCGCCCAGGACGGTATGGTGCTTTACGTTCCAAAGAACTGCGTCATCGATGAGACAATACAGGTAGTAACCCTTCTGCAGGCAAATGTGGAGATGCTCTCCAACCGCCGCCTGCTGGTAATCCTTGAGGAGAACAGCAGCGCGAGCCTGCTCATATGCGACCACTCGTCGATGGAGAAACAGACACTCTCCACACAGGTGATGGAAGTGTTCCTTGGACGCGGTGCACAGTTCAACCTCTACGAGCTTGAGGAGACATCGCACAGCAACACACGCCTGGGACACCTCTTCGTGCGTCAGGATGCCGACAGCAACTTCAACCACAGCAACATAACCCTCACCAACGGCTTCACGCGCAACTACATAAACGTGTCGCTCGAGGGCCACGGTGCCGAAACGAACATCTGCGGTCTTGCCATCGGCGACAAGGAGCAGCACATCGACAACCACACGTTGGTTGACCACAAAACAGGCAACTGCAACAGCAACGAGCTGTACAAGTATATCCTCGACGAGCACTCTACAGGAGTGTTTGCCGGCAAGATGCTCATACGCCCCGACGCGCAGCACACCAACTCACAGCAGACAAACCGCAACCTGTGCCTCACCAACGACGCTCACATGTATGCCCAGCCACAGCTGGAGATATATGCCGACGACGTGAAGTGCAGCCACGGCTCTACAGTGGGACAGCTCGACGAGAATGCCCTCTTCTACATGCAGCAGCGCGGCATCCCGGCCGACGAGGCACGTCACCTGCTGATGTACGCCTTTGCTGGCGAAGTGATAGAGCATATCGGTATTGAGGCACTGCGCGACAGACTGCACATGCTTGTGGAGAAGCGCTTGCGCAGAGAGCTCAACCATTGCAAGGGATGCTCACTATGTAAATAAGTAAAAGAGACTTTAACAGATTTCAGTTTTAAAGATGCTCAATACTGACGAGATACGCAAGGAGTTCCCCATCCTGGGGCAAAAGGTACACGGCAAGCCGCTTGTTTACCTTGACAACGCTGCGACCACACAGAAACCGCAGTGCGTCATCGATGCCATAAGCGAGGTATACTGTACCATCAATGCCAACGTGCACCGTGGCGTACACCACCTCTCACAGGTGGCCACTGAGGCCATGGAACAGGCACGCACTAAGGTAAAAGAGTTCATCGGTGCAGCAAACCGTCACGAGATAATCTTCACCCGTGGCACGACAGAGAGCATCAACCTTGTAGCGTCATCTTTCGGCGGCACATTCCTCAAGAGCGGCGACGAGGTCATCATCTCATCGGTAGAGCATCACAGCAACATCGTGCCCTGGCAGCTGCTCCGCGACCGCATAGGCATTAGCCTGCGCATCATACCCCTTACAGCAGACTGCAGGTTGGACATAGAGGCATACAAAGGACTCTTCAGCGAGCGCACGAAGCTGGTGAGCGTGGCACACGTATCGAACGTGTTGGGTATAACCAACCCAGTAAAGGAGATTATCGACATTGCCCACAGCCACGGGGTACCGGTGTTGGTGGACGGTGCACAGAGCACCCCGCATATAAAGGTCAATATGCAGGAGCTTGATGCCGACTTCTTTGCTTTCAGCGGGCACAAGGTATATGCCCCCACAGGCATCGGTGTGCTCTACGGCAAGGAGAAGTGGCTCGATGCCATGCAACCCTACCACGGCGGCGGCGAGATGATAAAGAGTGTACACTTTGAGAAGACCACCTTCAACGAGTTACCTTACAAGTTCGAGGCCGGAACACCCGACTACACAGGCATCATAGCCCTTGGCAAGGCACTCGAGTGGGTTGAGAGCAAAGGAATTGAGAATATCGCAGCACACGAGCACGAGCTTACACGATATGCCGTTGAGCAGTTGAGAGGGATTGAGGGAATGCGCATCTTCGGCGAGCCCGACGGTGCTGCCGTGTCGTTCCTTGTGGGCGACATTCACCCGGCCGACCTCGGCACAATACTCGACCACCTGGGTATCGCTGTACGCACAGGACACCACTGTGCACAGCCCCTCATGGAACTGTTGGGCATTCCAGGTACAGTGCGCGCATCGTTCGCCGCTTACAACACAAAAGAGGAAGTAGATACACTCATCAAAGGCATCGAAAGAGCCGTCAAAATGTTCGCATAATGCTGAAGCCATACCAGACAGAAGGAGTCATAGAAGCCGGATGCGACGAGGCCGGCCGTGGTTGCCTTGCAGGCGACGTATATGCAGCAGCAGTAATACTGCCGCCCGACTTCACCAACGAGCTGCTCAACGACTCCAAGCAGCTCACCGAGGCACAGCGCTACCAGCTGCGCGAGATTATCGAGCGCGAGGCAGTAGCATGGGCGGTAGGCATTGTCACCGCAGAAGAGATTGACAGGATAAATATCCTCAGGGCATCAATACTTGCCATGCATCGCGCCGTTGACGGACTGAAGGTACGCCCCGAGCACCTGCTTATCGACGGCAACAAGTTCAACCCCTACCCTGGCATCACACACAACACCGTTGTCAAGGGCGATGCAACATATATGAGCATTGCCGCTGCCTCAATCCTTGCAAAGACCTACCGCGACGACTACATGATGCGCATAGCCCGGGAGTACCCCATGTACGACTGGCAGAGCAATAAAGGCTACCCCACCGCAAAGCATCGTGCAGCCATACGTCAGTACGGCACTACACCCTATCACAGAATGTCGTTCAACCTCTTAGGCGAAGAACCCAAACAGTTGGAATTGTCGTTTGAGTAAAGCATTTAAACCGCGCACTTATTCATAACGATTGTAGGGACGGTACCAGCGTGTCCGCCCAAAAGCGACGAGGGATCTCTAACCGCGCACCTGTCATGCTGGAGCGAAGCGAAGCATCTAAACCGCGTACTTGTCATCCCGAGCAAGCAAAGCGACGAGGGATCTCTAAACCGCGCACCTGTCATGCTGGAGCAAAGCGACGCGGAATCTCTAAACCTCACGTCTGTCATGCTGGAGCAAAGCGAAGCATCTAAACCGCGTACTTGTCATCCCGAGCGAGCAAAGCGACGAATGCCGCAGGTTTAGATAAAGCTGCGATTAAGCAAGCGAGATACAAGTTTACTTTAATCTCACTGCGAGCGAAAGCTGGTTCAACGAAGTTAATGCCGACAGCGAATGGCCGCACGTAGCATGGGTAATGCTCATGCCGTGCGGGTCGCGAAAAGGCGGCATTGTCAAAGGATCCCCAAAAACGCAGATGATAGAGATTCTTCGCTTCGCTCAGAAACGAAGTTCGCCGCCCGAAGGGGCTAAAGGCAATGACAAAACCATGAATAGCAAGAAACATTAAGAAAGAAACAAGACATCTTTTATCAAAAAAAAACGATATATTTGTAATGTTTTCAATTTTCAAGCGTCATATAAATAGAACGGTTAAATTAAAATGATATGAAAAGACTACTATGCATTCTTCTACTGTTGACAGGGATGACAACACAGGCACAGGACAGGCTTGAGCCTTACAGGGAACGAACCAAAGAAGATGGGTTGTTAATGGTGTTCTACGAACAGGAATTATGGCGCTTGCTGAATCCCAATAACGCCGAATGGGGTGTTCTACGCGACATTGAGCTAATGACAGAGGCTTCGCTGACATACGATGCCGAGACACACTCGCTTGTCTTCACCGAGATTGACGGAATATTATGGGGCATTGTTCGCGATGCTACAACCAAAAGAATAGAAAAAGGAAACACCGTCTGGTTCAAAGACCGCAAGAAAGTCAAGAGAAGCTACAAGGCGCCTGGCACAAAGAGCATAAGCCTTGCAATTCCCGATGAAATGGCCGGCAAGCTGAAAGCACTTTGGCTTGCAGCAGTAAGCACTCCTGCAAAGAATGATTTGTGTTTACTTGGCGGGGTAACCTTTACATATTTTGCCGACGGCAAGAAAGCTGAAGGAAAAGGAGGAAAGATAAGAGATTGGATTAGGGTTCCACGTTTATTTGCATTGGCAAGCAACCTCATAAAGGCCGTTCAGGAACAGGATAAGGAGATGTTACTGCAACTGGAACCGGAGATTGATGAACTGTACGAATTATTCCTCAACGGACAATAAACAAGGTGATAATATAGCAGTTGACCCATGGATGTAGACCCGCAAAAACTTTTTTTCGCGAATCTGTCATTGCCTTTAGCCCCTGCGGGCGGCGACCTACGGTTCCGACAGAGCGTAGCGACGAGGGATCTTAAAAAACGACACTGAGATATCTCAGTCGCTGAGCTTCTTCGATATGACAAGTACCATGTTATTGCTACAAACAATCAGGAAACAAAAAACCGGTTCACTGTAAAGTGGACCGGTTTTCATTTATATAAGTTTCAATTACTCAGCACGGAGTGTGAAACGCTGGAAGCCTGTAGCTGTAAGCTCCTTGTCGAAGCCCTTCAAGAAATCAGCAACAGAAATCTTCTCGTTCTGGCAGTAGCCCTGCTGGAGCAAGCAAACCTCCTTGTAGTACTTCTGGATACGACCGTCAGCGATGCGAGCGATCATATTCTCAGGCTTACCCTCCTCACGAGCCTTCTCCTCAGCTACAACGCGCTCCTTAGCAACCAAAGCAGGATCAAGATCCTCGCTTGTGAGTGCAAGAGGTGCAGAAGCAGCAATCTGCATAGCGATCTCGTGACCAGCATCCTCGTTAGCCTGTGACAATGCAACCATTGTACAGAGCATGTTCTTCTTCTGGTGGTTGTATGTGTATACGTTCTCAGCAGCAAGAGTCTTGTAACCGTCGAGCTCCATCTTCTCGCCAGTGATACCTGAACGAGCTACGATAGCGTCCTGAACAGTACCCTCACCCATTGGGAGAGCCTTTACTTCCTCGATAGTTGCACACTTTGCAGCAACTGCAGCGTCAAGGATATCCTGTGTCAACTTAACAAAGTCAGCACCCTGAGCAACGAAGTCAGTCTCGCACTTGAGAGCGATGATTGCAGCGAAGCCATTCTCTGCCTTTACAAGAACACAACCCTCAGAAGCCTCACGGTCGCTACGCTTAGCAGCTACCAACTGACCCTTCTTACGGATAATCTCGATAGCCTTGTCAAAATCGCCCTCACCCTCGGTCAAAGCGTTCTTGCAGTCCATCATACCAGCACCTGTCATCTGACGGAGCTTGGCAATATCAGCCATTGTTACAGCCATAGTATTTTCTGTTTTTAAGATTAATAAATAATAGAGAATTACTCAGCAGACTCCTCGGCAACCTTAGCAACGCGTGCCTTAGTTGTGCGACGACGAGGTGCTCTCTTCTCTGCATTCTCCTCACCCTCAGCCTCAGGTGCATCTACCTTCTCAACCTTGCGCTCCTCGAGACCCTCAGCGATAGCTGCGCAGCAAGCGTCGAGGATAACCTCTACTGACTTTGTTGCATCGTCGTTAGCTGGGATTACGAAGTCGATGTCGTTAGGGTTAGAGTTTGTATCAACGATTGCGAATACGGGGATACCAAGACGGTTAGCCTCGTGAACAGCAATGTGCTCCTTCATTACGTCAACCACGAAGATTGCTGAAGGAAGACGTGTAAGGTCAGCGATAGAACCGAGGTTCTTGTCGAGCTTAGCACGCTGACGAGAGATCTGGAGGATCTCACGCTTTGAAAGGTTTGAATATGTACCGTCCTGTGTGAGCTTGTCGATAGTTGCCATCTTCTTCACAGCCTTACGGATTGTGGGGAAGTTTGTCAACATACCGCCTGGCCAGCGCTCGATAACGTAGGGCATACCTACTGACTGTGCCTTCTCGGCAACGATATCTTTCAACTGCTTCTTTGTAGAAACAAAAAGTACCTTCTTACCGCTCTTTGCGATCTGCTTCAAAGCCTCTGCTGCAGTCTCAGTCATAGCTGCAGTCTTGTGCAAATCGATGATGTGGATACCATTGCGCTCCATAAAGATGTAAGGAGCCATAGCGGGATTCCATTTACGCTTCAAGTGACCGAAATGTGCACCGGCCTCAAGCAATGTGTCAAATGTAATTCTAGACATTTTTTTAAATTTTAATTCGTTTACCTTCTTTTTAATTAAATCCTTTAACCAACCTCCCGGGTAGCCCACCAAAGGAAAGGTGAAGTCCCGAGTGGTTTAGATACTAAACGTATATTTCGAGACCGAATATTAACGTTTACTGAACTGGAATCTGCGACGTGCCTTTGGCTGGCCCGGTTTCTTACGCTCAACCTCACGAGCATCGCGAGTCATGAAGCCCTCTGCACGCAAAGCCTTCTTGTCGTCGGCGTTGATCTTAACCAAAGCACGAGCGATTGCGAGACGCAATGCCTGTGACTGGCCTGTGAAACCGCCACCGTCCAAGTTTACCTTGATGTCATACTTCTCAGCAACATTCAAAGTCATCAGTGGCTGCTTAACCACGTACTGGAGAATGCTTGATGGGAAATAATCCTGCAGATCCTTCTTGTTGATAGTAATTTTACCTGTACCCTCAGTAACGAAAATACGGGCAACAGCGCTCTTGCGTCTGCCTAATGCGTTTACCATTTCCATCTGCTGTATTATTTATAAGAGTTAATATCAATTGTTTTTGGAGTCTGAGCTGCGTGGTTGTGCTCTGGACCATCATAAATGTAGAGGTTGTCAAGGATGTGGTTGCCAAGACGGTTCTTTGGGAGCATACCTCTTACAACGTGCTTGATAAGACGCTCATAACCCTTGTAACCTGCAGCAACATAAGCAGGAGTGAACTGCTTCTGACCACCGGGATAACCTGAGAATCTCAAGTATACGCGATCATTCCACTTGTTACCAGTCATTCTAACCTTGCTTGCGTTGATGATGATTACGTTGTCACCACAATCAGCGTTAGGTGTGAAGCTTGGTTTGTACTTACCTCTCAAAAGCTTGGCAACCTTTGTACCAAGACGACCAAGAACCTGGTCTGTAGCATCAACAACAACCCACTCTTTCTGTGCGTTAGCCTTGTTGACCGAAATTGTTTTGTAGCTTAAAGTATCCACTTTAATTCGTTTAAAAAGTTAATAATTCCATCAATTTGCGACACTTCTCCGTTAAGCCCTACGGAATTGGAGCTTCCCAGAAACCCTCTTCACGCCTGCCCGACCAATTGGCTAGATTGCATCCTTGGCAAACTCAGAGACCTAAAGTATCGTATGCCCATAGTTAGGGCTGATAATAATCGGCTCGCAAAATTACTTCTTTTTAATGGAACAGGCAAGTAAAAGCAACTTTTTTTCAAAAAAAGTACAATTTTCTTTGCACACATGAAAAAAAGCACTACCTTTGCACCGCAATTAAGCAATTGCCCAGATGGCGGAATCGGTAGACGCGCTGGTCTCAAACACCAGTGGGGCAACCCATCCCGGTTCGATCCCGGGTCTGGGTACGGAAGAGAGAAACAAAAGTTTCTCTCTTTTTTTTGTTTTCAATGTATACTGCAGCTCAGGGTCACAAGGGGGGGGGGGCAACGTAAAATTCTGAGGGATTTAAGAATGTACAGACATTGATTTGCCATATTTTCCTTATATTCGCATAAAAACAGCTGACACAAGCAATATGAAAAGATTCGTCATCCTGACACTCTGCATTATAATCGGTACATGCATCAATGCGCAGGAGAAATTCAAAACTACCAGGCAAATCCAAGCATCTTCTGCAAAAATCAACGGTATTTATATACCTCGTGATGTAAATGACGCTGTCAATGTCCTTGACACATTATTAACAAACGAACAAAAGGACACATTAAAGACTCTATCCTATGAAGATTATATGGCCGGATTGCACCACGGGCTCGGAATGAAACTTCGCAATGATTGGGGTTTATGGAAGGATTCAAGACTCAGTTTATACTTTGCATCATCTGGAATCTCCCATCCTGACGAGATGTCCGATTATATTCTTCTCGCTTTCTATCATCATCTCCACGGGACAGAACGCCCCAATATTAAAGACATCAAGTCATCATCCAATGTAAGTAAAGTGCGAATGTTTTTAAGGCGGTTGTCTACAAGGCGGGGGAATAAAAGAGTTGCGAATGCAGATGCCATCAGAAAACTCAGTGATGATGGTTTTAAGAAAGGAGCAGAAGTATACTATAAATATCCTTACGGTTTCTCGACAGAGAAAGAAGAAAACATATACAGAACAGCCAATAATCCCGAAATGAAGGCAAGAGGCGTCATTAAGAAAATCAACAAGAGACGCAGGTTGTTGCTGATTGAGATAACACACACGCCTGAACCTTATGGAATAATCATCTTCGACGGCAATCAGGCTTGGGGCGAGGATTCCCATAGGGACTACTCGACATTCTCACCAGAGACACCAAGCATTTTCTTCATTCAAGAGGGCGAAGAGCTATGGTTCTCTATCTGCGAAATCAATAAATATTGGCAGCCCCTCTAATCGAAAGACAGTAAAAGTTACTATTATTATACCTTATTAATATATTTGAGGTAAACCTCGAATATCGGATGCGGCTCGGGATAAAAAACATTCAAGCAAACTTCGTATTTCTCGCTCTATTATTCCTATCTTTGCGGTAAACTGCGAAAATAGGCTGCACTCGCAGTGAAATGTCAAAGTGAACTTTGCCTATCTCGCTCGTTTGTTCCTATCTTTGCAAAAGATAAACCCATACGATATGTTCAAAACATTTTTATTTTCACTGATAAGTTCATTGATAATGACAAACAATGAAAAGCCCATTGCAACATACTCAATGCATGTTGAGGGGAAAGACATTGTAATCACAGATATCATTTACATCATGAACGATGATGACAACGACAACATCGACATAATTGCATGTACCGAGAACAAAGGGGAGCTGCACAAGATAGGATGTCCTAACAGCATCACAGCAACGGGATGCGATGTTGTAAAATCATCAATATACAACAAGAAGGGAGAAGTTATCTCACAGTTCTGCAGCGACTCTTATATAATCGGCTGTTTCTTACTTGAAGAGGTCCTGAAACACAATCCCAAACTTGCAAAAGACTTGGAAGAGTTGCCCTACGCGTTTGCAATCATCAGGAATTTCACAGGAGATATAACATTCACTATCAAAGAGGAAAAGGTTTTCGATGAGAAGATGCCGATATTAAATATCCGCGGAAAAGGAAACATCAATTTCCATTCAGACTACGAACCTGGATATTTTGACGAAGATTAATACAATCATAAAACCATATATCCATACATTTATACATCGATAATCACAAACCAACATATAACACACAAACACCATGACAGACTTAGTTTTAGGCATAATCTGCGTTTTGTACGGAGTATTTACAGTAATTGCAAGGATTATCAAACCCGAAATGTTCAGCAAACTCGAGAGGATGAAAGAAGCGTATGGCGAAAAAGCAGGTTACGCCATTCACCTTGTATCATATTCTTTAATTCCCATAGGCACCGGCGCATATTTACTTTACAGATACTTCATAAGTCAGGAATAAAGACAAAAGAGATAACGGCTCACCAATCCAAGGTGGGCCGTTATTATATAAGGTAGAGACAAAAAAAATAACTACCGCCTCCATTTTCAGCAAACGTCAGAAAGGAAAAGATTAGTGCTCCTCTTATTTGCAAATAAGAGGAGCTCCGCAAAGCGGTGAGGAGATAAAAACAAACACTGACCTATGAAAGCCAAAGACGGAATAAAACTCCAATCATATCACTACCAACAATATAACAATTAATATCCCTTTGAATTAATATAGTTTTTACTAAATTTGCAAAATAGCAATAATTCTTTTTGAGCCTATGGGCGATGAGGCTGTAGAGGGCTTTATAAAGATAAAAGGTAAAATATACCAGTTCAACAGCAGGAGCGAATTGGAGAACTTGCTTAAATAGTTAATTAAATTGATAATTTCCTTTATCAAAATTAGCAACTTTGCTAATAAATACGAGTAATGTTATAAAATATAATTTAATAATGTACGAACTAAATCTTAGACATCGCAATATTTCAGAAAACGACATAATAGTAGACTTACAATTAGTAGCAAAAAAATATAATAACGATTATCTATCACCTAGCGAATATAAAAGATATGGTAAATATAGTATTCAGACAATAAGACGGCGTTTTGGCTCTTGGGAAAAAGCATTGAAAAAAGCAAAATTAAAAGGTACGACATATAGACATATCATATCAAATGAAGATTTTATTAATGATGTAAAAGAAGTCGCTAAGAAATTAAATCAAACGACAATATCTTATTGTGAATATAAAAAATACGGGAAATTTTGTATAGATAAAGCTAAACAATTTGGTGGTTGGAATTGCGTGCTACATTATGCCTTATTAGAACCTACACCACATAAATTAGGAATAGGAAAAACAATTTCAGACAATGATTTATTGCTTGAAATCGAATCAATGTGGATTAAATTAGGACGACAACCAACGGCAACTGATGTTAAAAATAAACTTTCAAGATATAGTTTAAATACTTATACAAGAAGATTTGGAAGTTGGAATAGAACTTTAATAAGATTTGCTGAATTTATAAATAATGATAATAACTATAGAGAAGAATATATTGAACAAAAGTCTCAAAATTCAGAAGAAGTCATAACAAAACACACTACAAAAAGAGAGCCAAGCAATCGTTTGAAAGTGCAAGTGCTAATGAGAGATGGAAATCGCTGTCGATTATGTGGAATTGAATGTAATGATGGTATTCATAATATTCATTTTGACCATATAATCCCGTGGTCTAAAGGAGGTGAAACAGTCTTAGAAAATCTACAAGTGCTATGCAGTAAATGCAATTTAGCAAAAGGTAATTGTACCAATGAGTAAACGATAAATCCTTAATTTAATTTTAAAACACGATTGCCACCGGCTACGCCGATGGCAATCGTGCTTTGTATCAATCAAATTTAATCATAATATTAAAAGAAAACAGATTTTATAATTATATTTGCAAGGTAATTGGGTTTATCCATTTACAAGACATTTGGAATATAGCGTTTTGCTATTGTCATTTGCGCCGAGAAACTACCACTTTCAAAATGCATATACAAGGCAATAGACACTACGCCTACGCATTGGCGTGGGTGGTGTTTATCTGTATATGCAAGTATGTGGTAGTACTTTCGGAGCGTGATAACCTACTCACGCTATTATTGTAAAGCAACTAATAATTAAACAATAACATTATAAAACATGAGAACAAACGATTTTATAGTTACTGTAACTAACAACATAGAAGGCTGCCCTATCGAAAGATATCTTGACACGATTTGTACGAATGTTGTTGTCGGCACAAATATTTTTTCGGATTTTGCCGCTTCATTAACAGATTTTTTTGGAGGATTTTCAGGTTCTTATAAAAGTAAATTGGAACTGATATACAATGAGGCAACAAAAGAACTAAAAAACAAAGCAAAGAACTTAGGAGCAAATGCAATAGTCGGATTTAGTATTGATTTTGATGAAGTATCAGGAAGTGGAAAATCAATGTTTATGGTTTCTGCTTCGGGTACT
Organism: Bacteroidales bacterium; assembly: GCA_015060965.1. Taxonomy (GTDB): domain Bacteria; phylum Bacteroidota; class Bacteroidia; order Bacteroidales; family Bacteroidaceae; genus HGM04593. Next base: position 56,766 of record SUXN01000003.1, read on the forward strand.
GCATGCGTTATAAAATACCATGACAAGGATACAAAACAGATAGAGAAAACGGGATTAGTTTCACAAGAATTTATAGATTTTGAACTTAAAAGACGACATATTATAAAGTCTATAAATTCGGGGGCTTCAATCAAACCAAGTTGGGAGGAATTTCTTTATGAACATCCACAGAAAGACATTGTTGAGAATTTAATAAATAGGTATAAAAAAGACGTATACACAGAACTTACAGAAAAAACATTTATTGAAAGGTATTTAACTTTACTACCGAAATCGGATATAGTAGATATTGTATATTCATCTTATTTAGAGCATAGTAAAGAAATTGGAACACTGATAAGAAATTGTAATATATTCTCTCCCAAGCATATCTTAGATATTACAAAAAAGGATATTCATTTAGGTATTGCTTTGATGAATACAAAAAGTGATTTTTATAAAGAAGAAGATTTGCTCTTAATAAAAGAGATAATAAAAATGATAGACACACTACCTAATACAGGTCAAATTCAAATGGTCAAGGGTGGGCTTTTAAGCAAGGACCAAGAGAAATTTATCTGTGAAAAAGGGCATAAAAATAACAAGGACATAGAATTTTGTGAAACTTGCGATATAAACATTAAAGGCCTATATAGAAAAGAGGTTACTGTTATAGAGCAACTTCGAGAAATTGTTTCAATATTGGAAAACAACTTGTAGAATAACAATAAATTCTTTTAGATTAGAATAATACAAAGAAATGTATCAATACGACCAAATTTAAGGTTATATTGATACATTTGTGAAATAAACCGTATTATACTGCAATAAAAGAATACTATTTTCAAACATATTATCATAACTTTTTAGACTAGAATAACACATCAACCAAGCACCAACGCGCCCCAACAAAGATTATATTGACATGCCGTCATTATAGGCCACAAATCAGCCCCTTCGTGGAATTCCACGGAGGGGTTTATGATAAATACACACAAAGCATCCAAATAGCTCTTGCACAAAACTATATAAATTTGTATAGTCTTTATTGTATAATGAACAGCAGAGGTAATTCCAAAAAGACACCGGCACTATCAAAAACACAACAAACAACCGTTCAAACAGCGGAGATAGGGCAAATGCTGTTTGAGCGGTGCATTACGTGTTGCTGTTTATGCGTGAAAAGCGAGTTCTTTTGCCCCCGATGTTTGAACGAAAAGTTGTTTGAGGCAAATTTTGCGTGACCGAGGAATGTCGCTTGCGACTTGTGAGAGCAAAATGCAAAATGACTGTTTTTGCCAGTGCCGGGACCTTTTGCTTACTTTTCAGTCATGAAAAGTAAGTGACAGAACGACAACAAAAATATAAGACAACTGATTAAGGGTAAAATAAGCCAAGGAATAACAACTCTATTTAGCTTGTCTTGTGTTATCCACACTAAACAACGTGGATTCGATATAACATATTATACTGAATGATCTCATATTTGTCATTGCCTTTAGCCCCTTCGGGTGACGAACTTCGTTTCTGAACGAATGTAAATTATTATAATAAGCGAATGTAACAAGGATTCATTCTATATTACTCACGAGCGTTACAATAATCGCAAGAGACAAGGATCTCATATTTCGCTATATTTTTGAGATCCCTCGTCGCTGCGCTCTGTCGGGGGATGACAGGTTCGCAATTAGGTTGAACTTATATCGAATTCACGTTAAATAAATACTGAGCATGAACGAATGACACAAATCCATTCACTGAATTACCTTCAATCTTCAGCAAACGTCAGAAAGGAAAAGATTAGTGCTCCTCTTAATTGCAAATAAGAGGAGCACTGATGTTTTCTTTAGGCAACAAGCAAAACGTCACCTTTAACACATTCTATCCCTGTAATCCTCGTAACGGAACACCTTATACACCTCCAGTTCACCATTCCGGTGCAGGAGAGCGATGCTTGGGTGGGATATACCGTTGAACATATTTGTCTTTACCGTGGTATAATGTATCATATCCTCGAACACCACCTTGTCACCCACCTTCAATGGCTGCGGGAACTTCCAGCTGCCCATATAGTCACCGCTGAGGCAGCTGTTACCGCCCAGGCGGTAGATATTCTCCTCGAACGGAGCGCCCTTTACTGCATCGGCATCGAGTGACTCGGCACCGGTGACTGTAGGCTGGTATGGCATCTCAAGACAGTCGGGCATGTGACAGGTAAAGCTCACATTGAGGATAGCGGTACGTATGCCACGGCTCTCCACGATATCCACAACTTCCGATACCAGTGAGCCTGTCTGCCATGCGAAGGCTGAGCCCGGCTCCAGTATCACCTGCAGGTTAGGGTAACGGCTACGCAAGCCCTTGAGCAAGCCGATAAGATGTTCTACATCATAGTCCTTGCGTGTCATCAGGTGACCGCCGCCTAAGTTGAGCCATTTTATTTTCGGCAGCCACTTGCCGAATTTCTCCTCAATATGCACTAAGGTATTCTCCAGCGCATACGAGCTCGACTCGCAGTGGCAATGGCAATGGAAACCCTCGATGCCTGCAGGCAGAGTCTCGGGCAACAGGTCGGCAGTCACGCCGAAGCGGCTGCCGGGAGCGCACGGGTTGTAGAGCTCTGTCTCAATCTCGGAATACTCTGGATTGATACGTATTCCGCAAGATATATCATGCCCGGCATCCTTTGTTGCAGGATAGAAACGCTCGAACTGCGACAGTGAGTTGAATGATATATGGCTGCTGCAACGCATCATCTCGCCGAACTCCTCGGCAGTATATGCAGGCGAGAAGGCATGTGCCCTGCTGCCGAACTCCTCGAAGGCAAGACGTGCCTCATGGATGGAGCTTGCCGTGACGGAGTTTATGTACTCGCGGAAGATAGGGAAGCTCTTCCACAGGGCAAAAGCCTTGAAGGCGAGGATTATCTCCACGCCTGCCTCACGTGCCACACGGCTTATGAGCGCGAGGTTCCTGCGCAACAACGCCTCTTCCATCACATAACAGGGTGACGGCACCTTATTTATCATTTCCTTATCCATTATCCTATTATCTTTAGTTTTGCAAATTTAAGCAGCAGAGTCTTCACTCCTGCATTCTGGAATTTTATTGTAGCCTTTGCGTTCTCTCCCGTGCCCTCTGTCGCATGTACCTCGCCCACTCCAAAGCGGTCGTGCTGTACAATCATACCCACACTGAGCGCTGCCGGGTTGGTCTTTGGGGCATAGAAGTCGCGCTCCACGTCCGACACACGGCGCAGGTTGGCTGGTTTCTGCATAAAGGCCGATGCGTTTATCACGCGCTTGCCCTGCTGTCCGTTCCCATGCGACGAAGCAGGATTGCTTGCCTGTGATGCGTTCTGCCCCGGGCCATAGTCGTATGACTGGCGGCGGTCCAAAGCGACGCGCTGCGATGCCGCCATACTGTTCGTGCGGCTGAACATTCCGCCCGTGCGTGGTTGTTGCTGCTGCGACGGCTGACGCACACCACCCTGCATGGCAATGTAACGTGTATCGATTTCTTTGATGAAACGGCTCGGCTCACAGAAGTTGAACTGCCCGTATTTGTATCGGCTCTTGGCAAAGGAGAGCACGCAGTGGTCCTTTGCACGTGTTATCGCCACATAGAAGAGACGGCGTTCCTCCTCGAGCTCACGCAATGAGTTCTGCGCACACTGGTTGGGGAAGAGCTCCTCCTCGAGGCCCACGATGAACACCGTGCTGAACTCCAGTCCCTTGGCCGAGTGTATTGTCATGAGAGTGACACGGTTGCCGTCATCCTCCTCTTTGGAGTCGAGGTCGGACATAAGTGACACCTCGGAGAGGAAATCGACGAGTTTGTCGTTGGCATTACCCTCCTCACGGCGCACATCAACAAAATCTGCAATACCGCTCATCAGCTCCTGCACATTCTCCTGACGTGCCTTGCCCTCAACACTGTTGTCGCTGTTGAACTCGGCAAGCATACGGCTCTCCTGCAACACAAGGCGTGCCGTCTCTATGGCATCCTTGTTCTGCGCATAGCCGGCAAAGCGCTCAATCATCGCAGCGAAGAGCTGCAGCTTGGTAAACGTTCCCTTTGAGACATCCAACGGTGGCTGCATAGGGTCGGCAATGACACTCCAGAAGCTCACGCCACGCTCCATGGCCGCATCCTTAACCTTCTGCAAGGTCTTGTCGCCGATGCCACGGGCCGGGAAGTTTATTATACGTTTGAAAGCCTCCTCGTCGTTGCTGTTGCATATAAGACGGAAGTAGGCGATTATATCCTTTATCTCCTTACGTTGGTAGAACGACAGGCCACCGAAAATGCGGTAAGGGAACGAACGTTTCCTGAACGCCTCCTCGAATATACGTGACTGCGCATTAGTGCGGTATAGAATGGCGAAGTCGCTGTATTGCAGCCCCTCGGTACGGCGCAGTTCGGCAATCTTGTTTGCCACAATCTCACCCTCCTCAAAGTCGGAGTATGCCGAATAAAGCATCAGCGGAGTACCCTCGCCACGGTCGGAGTAGACAGTTTTCTTTATCTGCTCGCAGTTCCTTGCGATAAGGCTGTTGGCAGCATTCACAATCATCTTTGTCGAACGGTAGTTCTGCTCAAGCTTGAATATCCTTGCCCCGGCATAACGCTCGGTAAAGCCCAGGATATTGCCGATGTTCGCACCGCGGAACGAGTAGATGCTCTGCGCATCATCGCCCACGACACATATCGCCCTGCGGGCTTGTGTGAGCTGCCACACAATGCATCCCTGCACATAGTTGGTATCCTGGAACTCATCGACAAGCACATAACGGAAGCGGTCTACATACCGGTCGAGCACCTCGGGCATATCCCTGAAGAGCCTGTAGGTATTCACCAGCAGGTCGTCAAAGTCCATTGCATTGGCAAGGCGGCACCTCTCGGCATAACGTTTGTATATTTCGTAGGTTGAGGGGATTTTCGCGTGCAGGTCATCGCGGCGCAGTCCCTGGTCGTTTTCATAGTCCGACGGAGAGATAAGGCTGCTCTTTGCCGACGATATACGCTCCGCTACATTGTTGGGTTTGTAGACCTTGTCATCGAGCTGCATCTCCTTGATGATACTCTTGACGAGGCTGCGCGAATCGGCCTGGTCATATATAGTGAACTGCGGCGTATACCCTATGTGATGCGCCTCGCGACGCAGAATCTTTGAGAATACCGAGTGGAACGTTCCCATCCAGAGCATTGAAGCTGCCCTCTCGCCCACACGCGCAGCAATGCGCTCCTTCATCTCACCCGCCGCCTTGTTGGTAAAGGTGAGGGCCAGGATAGACCAAGGTTCAAAGCCGTTCTCCAGCAGATAGGCAATCTTGTATGTGAGCACGCGTGTCTTGCCCGAGCCCGCACCGGCAATCACCAGCTGAGGGCCGTCAAGATAGCGCACCGCATCGAGTTGCGCTCCGTTCAGTTCTTCTTCGTAGTTTATCATTGGGGTATAGCGGCATAAAATGCCAATTTAGTATTTCCCGCGAAGATACTAATAAACGAGCAAAAAACAAAGCTTGCCTTGATTTTTACCGCTTGGCAGAAGTATGTGCGCCAAAGGTGAAGATAGCGAAAAATCGCGATATACACGAACATCACCGCAGAAAGCTTGTTAGTATAATAAACCAACAAGTACAACAATGAGTGAATTAGTAAAGACCACGCGTACCGGGTTCCAGATGCCGGTACTCATCTACCCGGCAGGCGCATTAAGCCCGGTGATAAGCCAAGCAACAGTGGAGGTGCATTACGGCAAGCACCTGCAGACATACGTCGATAACCTGAACAAGTTTGTCGCCGACACAGAGTTCGAGGGGATGACCCTGCGCGAGATAATCTCCCAAGCACCCCCGGGGCCACTGCTGAACAATGCAGGACAGGTACTCAACCACTCGCTCTACTTTGAGCAGTTCACACCCTACCCTCACGGCAGCAACCTCCCGGGACACAACCTCAAGGAGTTCATACATTTTGACTTCGGCAATTTCGAGACCCTGAAGAAAAAGATGGAGGAAGCCGCGGCATCCCTTTTCGGCAGCGGATGGGTGTGGCTTGCGCAGGAAGAGAGCGGCAAGCTCAGCATAGTGAGCTGCGCCAACGGAGACACCCCGATACGCCACAGGATGACACCGCTGTACGGCATCGACGTGTGGGAGCACGCCTACTATCTTGACTACCAGAACCGCCGTGCCGAGCACGTGAAGAAGCTCTGGGATATTGTCGACTGGGAAATGGTAGAAAGCAGATTGAATATTTAGAAGCTGTTCCGTTGAACCCAACGGATTCAACGGATATAAGAAAAAAGACGCTCCCTCTGATTGCAATCAGGGGGAGCTGTCACTTCGTGACTGAGGGGGTAAAAGAGCACAATGCTTGCACAGCAATCCTCTTTTCAGTCACTTTCAGTTTTTCCTTTTCTTCTTATTATACAACCTCCTAATCCAGAAATAATAACCCGTCAGAGGCAGTGTCGCGCCCAAAAGCGCAGCAAGGAAATAAAGTATCTTTGTCACCATTCCGCCCCAGGTACCTACATGGATTGTCCTTACCCAACCGCTGGCCTTGCTGCGGACAGGAGTATCGGCATAGAGATTAGAAGATGTTATTTCGCCCGTTGAGGTATTGAAACTGTACTTGTCGTTGGCACGCTGGTTACCCAGTCCACCCAACGCTACAGAAGCTGTACCGTCGGTAAGGGTTATTGTCTTATAAGAGGCATACTTAGCCTGAACAGCCTCAAGAGCCTTCTGCCAACTGTAGTACACCGATTCTTCCTCAGCACTGAGCATTGTAGCAGCCGTAACGGCATCGGCCTGCACTGTTGCAGATGTCACGGCGTCGGCTTGCACCGTTGCAGCAGTCACTGCATCAGGCTGCACGGCTGCTGTATCTGTTGGAAGGCTCAGCATTGTAGCCGCACCGTTCTCAACAGCAATTCTCCCGGACTTTACGGCCCTGCCGCCATCCTTGCCTTTAGCAGTCTGTGTTGTCGCCTCGCCGAACATTGAATAGAAGCCGTCGCGGTACCACTCGTATGACCATGTAAGGCCTGTCAGCGCCATGGCAAGCAACAGCAGTGCCACATAGAAGCCGCCTGCCACGTGAAGGTCGTACCAGAAACGGTTCTGGCCTTTTCTCATGACAATCTTCAGACGGTTCTTCAGCATCTTGCGGTTACGCGGCCACCAGATGACAATACCTGTGATGAGTATACCCACAAAAGCCAGAGTGCTAGCACCCACAATCATCTTACCCCAATAGATACCGCCATCAGCCGGACGTGTATCCATGAGCCAGCGGTGCAGACGGCGCACTGTATTGAAGAACGGCAGACGCCCAGCCTTACCCTTTACCTCACCTGTATACTGGTCTACATACACCGCTGTGCGGCTCGGCTTGGAGATATTCACCTTATATGCCTCGGCCGGGTCACCGGAGACAACGACTCCCGTCACCTCCACTCCATCGGCAAGCCCAGCCTCGACCTTTTCCACTACGGCACTCACAGGCAACGGTTCACCCACAGGAACAACTGTAGTAAGGTCCTTGTTATAAAGGGCAACGATATCACTCTCGAACACCAGCAATGCACCGGTGAAACAGGTTATGGTTATTACAATACCGAAAGGCACTGAGACCCAAAGGTGCAGTTTTTTGAAGAAATTATTCATTATTTCCAATTTTTACCATTGCAGATACAAAGGTAGAAAAAATTTTGACAAAGTACTTATCACGGCAACAATTTACCCACACCGTCAAGCGAAGTGACCTCTATGACAGCACCCTTTGCGGCTGTTGCTGTAGAGGGGTCAATCCTGTATATTGCAGGATAGCCGTCGGTTGTGGTGACAGGCATGTACGCAAAGCCGTTCTCCATGAAAGGAGCTTTGCCGAATGCCGTCAGTGTCTCGGGCAGTCCCTCAACAAACTCAAGCGTTCCCTTGTTCACATCAAGAATGGCAAGACTCAAGGCTGTAGGCGCCTTGCCTCCGGGAGTAAACGGAGCGTCATACATCTGCAGCAGCATATGACCGTTGCCCACGTACCACGAGCGCAGGAACGAGCGGCCGCCCGACAGCGCCTCGATATCCACATAGTAGCTGCTGTCAAAGTCATCCTCACCGGCCTTGATACGTACCGCACCTGCCGGTAGCGTTGTCTGCTGACGGCTGTCGGCCATTGTCTTTGCGTACGACGGAGAAAGCACATAGATGTCACCGTTCTCTGTAGCCCAAATCATCTGGTAATACTGTGACTTGTTACGTCCACAGGCATAGCTGATCCTGTCGGTTGTGATTATCTTTTTTGAAGTGAGCGTCTCATCATCGAAAATGGCAATATGGCACTCGTCGGGATATTGTGTCCACTGCAACTCGCCTTTCTTGTATGAGCTGCTGTTGCTGCCGCCGTCCTCGGTCTTTACAAGGTCGGGGTACTTCACCCACTTGCCATTGTCGGCCGCCGCACCATACTGGCTCAAGCCCATTGGCACTGCCGCAGCAAAAAGCTGCTTTCCACGCTGCTGGAACCCTGCCAGAGTGACATACTCGCCGTTACCGAGGAAATTCTCGGCAAGATACTTCTTGTCGGCCACATTGGAACGGTAAGTCTCGGCCTCGGTATTCAGGTAAGAGACAAGGAACATCTTGGGGATATAACCGTCGGCATCGGCCCACTCGGCAGAGCCATTGCCTGTAGATGTTGTAATGATATACTTGTCATATATTCCGTATGTCGTGAAGCGGTTCACGGCATACTCCTTGTCGCGTGCGATGATACTGTAGTCGTCGCCCATGACAAAAGAACGTGTCAGGCCGGCATTGCCCTGATTGTAGGCCAGGCCATAGAGATAGTCTGTACCATGGAATACCCAATACGAAGCGGCATCCGTTACCGTTCCCTGATTGACAGGTGACACTACACCCTCATCAAGCGAGGAGGCTGTAAGCAGCACCGGAGTGCTGTTGTTTGACATCGTAACTGTAGCCGCAATGACATACGGCTTGACATCATTCGCAGGCGGCGTTACCGCACCGTTGTCATCATCACTTGAGCAAGAAGCGAACACCATTGCCGCAGCTGCGGCAAAAAGAAGATTTTTAGTAAGTAGTCTTTTCATAATCCAGTTATTTAATGTTATCTGTTTCCTAATCTCACGCGCACCTTGGCATAGAAGGCACGGCCGGCCTTTTGCAGGCTGAAGTTGTCGTACAGCCGTTCATCGGTTATGTTACGGCACTCGAGTGATACGTTGTAACGCCCGTCGCCTATGCTGTACGAGAGGGTTATATCATGCGACAGCTGGTCGGGGACCATATAATCGCCTTTGTTGGCACCTATCTTTGCCGAATAGTAGCTGAACTCGCGGACATAACGGCCGTCGTATGTCAGGGTAAGGAGGTTACCCTTTCCAAAGAGTCCGTGCCAATAGAACGAGGCATCGAAGTCTGCGAACAGAGAGGGAAGATTCGGCATCTCCTCGCCATAGCCTAAGTTCGGTACCGAGCTGCCCACGGCGCTCTTCATATTGTCAATGACCTTCATATCAGTGAAGTTGCCGCCCACTGAGAGCCATTTGTCGAGCGTGTAGCGCACTGTGATATTGTAACCTTTGGTGAGCACCTTGCCATAGTTTATATATGTTGCAGCAGCCTTGCCGCCACTCAGGTCCACGATGTTGCGCTGGATGTAATCACGTGTATCGCGGTACACCACGCCACCCTCGACATACACCCCGTGAGAGGCGAACTTGCCGCTGTAGCTCAGGTTGAAGTTCACATTGTGGCTGTTCTCGGGCTCGATGCCTATATCACCCATCTCAAGGTCCTCGTCACCGAACATCTCATCGATTGTGGGCAAGCGGTAAGCCTTTTCGTACGAGAGCTTTGCTTGCAGGCCCGGCATGATAAAGTATGTTCCTGCCGCACCATAACCGAAAGCATTGAGGCTACGGTTGGTTCGGGCATAATCATCAGCATTGCTTGTGGTAGCCATAGGACCGCCCACATACAGGCTGTAATGCTTTGCAAAAACCGTCGCGTTCCACTTCTCCGACGGCATAAGGCGGTAAGAGAAGCCCGCCACCCCTTTGCGTGTAACCTTGTCAATTGGGTCCTCAACCCTCTGCGGCAGCAACAACGAGGTATTCGAACGCCTGAAAGCATTGAAAAGGAGATGTGCCGTAAACAGGTGAGCATGGCTCTTGCCCGGACGATAGTTGACGGTTGCAGTAGCATTCCAGTTGTCGTTGTGGGAACGCATATGCTGGTGTGACTGCTCACCCGGAGAGTTCAGCACTCTTGTCTCGCCGCGCCAGTTATATTTGCATGAGGCCGTATCTACGTTTGTTGTGGTATTACGGTTGTAGTTGGCAGTGAGCGAAAGGTCAAGACCATCGGCAAGAAGGTTGCTCTTTGAATACTCAAGCGACGGCATCAGCGAAGAGCCTTTGCGGTGTTTCTTGCCGTATACAATCTCTTGACGCACACCCGTCTGCACATCCTTGTACATCTGCGAGTATGTAAGTCCGAATATCAGGCGGTCGGCCCACGGCCTGTCGACAAAGCCGGCTTTAAGGGCCACAGCCTCGTTGTGGTATGTATCATTGAACCGCTCCACGCGGTAGAGTTTCTTCTTCTCGATGCTGCCCGTCACAAAATCCTCGACAGGAGCATTCACCTTATAATTATTGTCGGAATAGTTCTGAAAGGCGTTCACCTCATATGTAAAGCCGTTCCCATGTACCTTGCTGAAGTTGAAGTAAGACTTGTGGGTATTGAATGAGCCGTAAGAGTATGACGCATCAACAGCCCAGCCCTGACGTGCCTTGCCCGTAACGATGTTCACCACACCGCCCATTGCGTCTGTACCGAACTGTACGGGCACCACACCTCGGTATACCTCGATGCGCTTTGCATAGTTGACAGGGATGTTGTTGAGGCCGAACGAAGCGCCTACGCCCTCTTGCGGAACACCGTCGACAAACACTTTCACGTGTTTTCCGCTGAAACCGTCGAGCATGATGTTCATATCAGAACCCACGCCACCCGACTCGCGCAGCTTCACACCGGGCGATTTTGCAAGGATATCACTCAGGTTCTTCGAGGTATTGAGGTAATCCTTTGTATCGAGCGCCACGACATTGTAGGCCGAGCGCTTCAGGCGTGACACGCCCGATGCCGACTCCGTAACCACAACATCATCGAGCAACAGGTCCGTCTGTTCAAGCTCCACATCATGTATATAAGGATGATTCTTGCCCACGACAATCTCCTTTTGGAATGTCTCGAAGCCGACAGCCGTAACCACAAGCAGGTAACGCCCTTCGGGCAGTTCAAGCTCATAACAGCCGTCAACACCTGCGTACGTGCCGAGTGGACTACCCTGCACACCTATTGTGGCATAAGGAACTGCGCCCTCACCCTTGGCTGTTACCGTACCGCGCAGCTTCACATTCCCTGCCACCGACGGCAACGAGAACAGGAGTGCAGACAAAAGAAAAAATGAGCGTAAAAATGTAACCATATAATCCTTGTTTTTCGGTTACAAAATTACTTCCACACCCCAAAGACATCAATTGCAACTATTTGTGAAAATCAGAAAAGACGATAACAAATATCGTTAACAACATATTGCGATGTCCTTAGCAATAAATATAGCAACAAATGACCATAACCACAGAAAGCAGGTAACAAAAAAGCGGCTCTGGAGTATACCAGAGCCGCTTTTTTGTTACAGTCAATTACTTTACCGCCTCAACAGCATAGCCTTTCTTTTTCAAGAGCTCAAGCACGCCCCGCTCGCCCGGCAAGTGCGCGGCACCTACGACAAACAGCGTAGACTTGTCACCCATGATTGCAGGCATCTTCTCGGCCCAATCGGCATTGCGGCCGTAGATAAGAGCCTCATCCTCCTCGGGAGTGCTGTCGCACTTGTTACCGAGCTTCTCCTCTGTAACCTCAAGAAGCTTGGCAATGTCCTGTGCAAAGTAAGCCTCAGCAAGGGTCTTCATCATCATAAGTTCATACTCACGGTTGTCAATCATACACATGAGCTGTACCTTCTGACGCTCGATACTACGGCCCTTATAAAGCACAGATATCTGGAAATCCATTGTCTCGAAGCCAATCACCGGCTTGCCGTTCTTTGAAGCCTCTGTCTGGAAATAGCTGTCGATAAGAGCGTTGGGGTTGAATCCCGGAGTCATCTTCATATACTGCAACAGCTGCAGCTGGGTAGCAATTGCCATAGGAGTCATCTTGCCGAGCTGCGCACCAACCATAGGGTTGCTAAGACCGACACCCATGACATCAGTCATAAAGGCATCCAACTTTGCAAACTCCTCCTCCGAGAGGACATCCTTGAGCGACTGACCGTCGGGCAACATCATTGCAGCCATAACCTTCTGTGTACCCTCGATAGAGCTCATCTCGGCCATAGACAACTCGCCACACACCTGCTCTGCCGTCTCAAGGGCAGCACGTGCCCCGGGGATTGAATCGACATACGAAGCAGGAGCAAGATGATATGTTCCCACTATATAAGAAGGTGTATTGAGTCCATTACCCGATATCTTATAAAGCAACTGCGCATTGGCAGCGACAGAGGCCATTACGGCCACCACGAATGTAAAAAATATTCTTTTCATCTTTTTATGTTTTTATCACCGGCAAAATTAATAAAAAGCAGGAAACTGAGTGTTCAAAATCACCCTTCAAGTATTAAGAAAGTTTAAATAGAATAAAAAAAACGGAGCATAACGGTTTAATATGCTAATTTTGCAGAAATATTATACGCAACATGAAAAAGATAAAGAATCCTTGGATAGACCTTACCGACAAGGGCTACAACTGTTTTGCATGCGCACCGTCAAACCCATACGGACTGAAGATGGAGTTCCACGAGGACGGCGATGACATAGTATCGATATGGACACCAGGACACAACTATCAGGGCTGGATGGACACCCTGCACGGCGGTATCCAGGCAACATTGATGGACGAGATCGGCGGTTGGATTATCGCCCGCAAGTTCCAGACATCGGGCATGACCACGAACCTCAACATCAAGTACAGGAAGCCCATACCTACAGGCGAGAACGTGAAGATTGAGATACGCGGACGTGTAAAGGAGTTAAAGCGCGTGTTCGTGTTCATTGAAGCCGAGATAAGGTACAACGGCGAGGTATGCTCAAGCGCTGAGATGACCTACTACACATTCCCAAAGGATGTTGCCGAGAAGGACTTCATGTTCTATGGCTGCGAGCTTGAGGAATAACATCGGAGTAAATAAAGACATATAAAATGGCGGCTGAATCCAGCCGCCATTTTATATGTCTTTATTTATCATTTATTTCTTGAACACTCCACAGAAATCAAGAACCTCAACGTCTGTACGGTAATTCAGCTCGGCAAACTCGTTGTGGTTCACAAGGAATACCACAATGTCGGCATGTTCATAGGCCGTCTTGTAGTTTGTGAGTTTGAAGACATTATGCTCTTCAATATTGGGTTCTACCACCATCACGTTCCCGTTATTGCTTGACTGCAACACGCGAGAAGCAATGGACTTTGCCGGAGACTCGCGCAGGTCATCGATGTTAGGCTTGAACGCCAGGCCCATAAGGGCAACAACAGGAACACGATGATTATTCAGTTCATAATCGACCATAGCACGACGTACCTTCTCGGCGCACCACTTTGCCTTGTAGTTGTTTACCTGACGTGCCTCGGATATTATACGTGACTCCGATGGGTATGCCGAAGAGATGAAATAAGGATCAACAGCAATGCAATGACCACCCACACCGCAACCCGGCTGAAGGATATTCACACGTGGATGCCTATTTGCAAGTTCAATAAGCTCCCACACATTGATTCCCGCCTTGTCACATATCAATGACAACTCATTGGCAAAGGCAATCTGAACGTCACGCGATGCATTCTCGGTAAGCTTGCACATCTCGGCTGTACGGCAGTTTGTAGAATGCAACTGGCCTTTCACAAAATATGAATAGAACTCCTTTGCCTTTTCGGTTGAAGCCTCATCAATACCGCCTATCACACGGTCATTGTTTACAAGTTCGTAAATGATATTGCCCGGCAGGACACGCTCTGGGCAGTAAGCGATATGTATTTTACCTTTAAGTTCAGGACGGCTCTCAAATATAAGCTCGGCCATCTTCTCTGTTGTGCCGACAGGCGATGTGGACTCTATGACGAAGAGATCACCTTCCTTGAGCAACGGAAGCACCATCTTGGTTGCAGCCTCCACAAAAGAGATATCGGGTTTATGGTTTCCCTTGAACGGGGTCGGTACGACGATAAAATATGCATCAGCTTCCTGAGGACGGGCATAAGCCTTGAATTTTCCCGAAGCAATAACCTCCTTGAGAAGTTCCTCCAAGCCTTCTTCAACAATATGTAGTTTTCCTGAATTTGTTGTATCAACGACCTCCTGGTTTACATCGACACCAACCACCTCTATGCCATATTTTGCAGCAATTATAGCAGTGGGAAGGCCGATATAACCCAATCCCATAAAACACGCCTTCATATATGATTTTTCAGTTTTTTGTCCAAATTATTCTATAAAACGCACAAAGTTATAAAATAAACTACAAGTAACAAAAATATCAACATTAAAATTAGGAGGCGTTTAATAATCTTTATAAAAGGAATGTTAAAGGAAATTGCAGCCGGAAGACATCCTACACAATCGGATATCATATTACATCATTCGCCCAGGAACTTACAGAAAGATTCCATCTGCTTTGCAAACGAATATTCGCCCACTGCAGCTTTCAGACAATTGTCGGCATACTTTGAATACTCCTCAGCCGGCATATCAACAAATACTTTGATATTCTTTTCGAGTGAAACATAATCGCCGTGCTTTGACACAAGTCCGAAGCCATTCTCGGTTACAATACGCGCACCCTCGCCGCCACCGCTGAAAAGCACCGGTATACCGGCTGGAAGCAGGTCATATATTTTTGAGGGGACAGCTCCGTATATATGGGTTGCAAGCGGAATTATCGAGAGGTCATATTGCTGCAACTCCTCGTTCATCTGCTGCTTTGACACGTAGCCGTGATACCAGATATTCTTGTCACCGCCACTAATGTATTTGAGGATTTCATCAATCTGGTTACCGCCACCATAAAGGTGCATCTCTACACCCAAAGCAACAAAATCTATTGACTTCAAAAGAGAAAGCATATCCTGTGCTACGCCGAAAAGACCTGCATATACAATCTTTATCTTGTCATTGCGTTTCTTGAATTCTACGGGAGCCGCAGTCTGCGGTTGCAGGTTCAGATACAGAAATTTACGTTTATCAGGGAACATCCCGTCTATGTGCTCAAGGATTTCCCTGGACTGTCCCATGATGGATGTCGAGTTCCTGTAGATGAAACGCTCCAGAGATGAAAGGATTCTGAAAGTGAGACTACCCTCACGCACAAAGCCCAACTCCACTGCCGAACCCGGCCATAGGTCAGAGACATTCAGCACCACATTCTTACCGAACAATTTGGAGAACAGCATAACCGCTGATGCTGACACCATTATCGGCGGAGACTGAACGATGATGCGGTCGTAGCTCTTTATGAGCTTACGCTTGAAAGCGAAGCTCCACATGGTAACCGCATAAGAGGTCATAGCCAGCACACGCTTGAAGGGGTTCTTGGACACCGTTGCATATGTCCAATAGCGGTACACGTTTATACCGTCGATTGTCTCTTTCATGGAGAAGCGTCCGCGATAACCGTCGAACACCTTACCTTTGGGATAATTGGGCAGACAGGTAAGCACATCAACATCCGCACCCGAGGCCTTGAGGCCCTTGGCGAGGTTTGTGATGCGGCTGGGAGCTGCGCCCAGTTCCGGCTCATAATAGAATGAAACAATCAGTACTTTCATTAAAAAACAAAAATAACGACATCCACACACCCTATGACGGAGCGTCTGCCTTAAATTTCTGCAAAATTAATATTTTTTGGGGAGAATGCACGCAATAAAGGAAATAAAGAGCAAATCTGCTGACAATCAAAGAGCGGAACCCTTGCAAACGCAACACCCTTTACACCCGAACCGCCCAGACAATCATAAAAAGGTGCGCATTTCTGCGCACCTTTCAGCATTATAATTCCACCCAACAGCCATTCTTCAGAGACTCAATGGCTGCAAATGACGCTTTTGTGGTATTGACAATACTTTCTACCGGTATAAGAGGAGCACCGCCGACCAACATGCGCTCATTCAATAAGGCAAACTCGTCCTTATGCCCCTTGTTCATTGTCCCGGACTTCTTAGAAAAGCCTTTCACACCAAAGGCCTGGAGTTTTCTCCAATTATCAATGACAAACACACGCTCTTGGCTGTAGACCTCTATGCGTTCCTTCGCATACGACTTCGAGCCATTTGCAAAATAGTTGATTACAGCATTTGTTCCATTCTCATATTTAAGCAGAATCGTTGCATTATCTGTATTCTCCTCAGGGTTTACACCCATGGCATTCATACACACAGAAACAACCTTGCAACCTGCAATATATGAGCACAAATCAATAAAATGACAAGCCTCGCCGATTATGCGGCCACCGCCTATCTCAAGATCATGGACCCACATATCAGCAGGAATAAAACCAGCATTCATTGTCGCCACGATATTCTTTGGGCCATCACCCACCAACTGTTTCAGTTTGGTGGCAAAAGGAGAAAAACGTCTGTTGAAACCGACTGTAAGAGTAACCCCTTCGGGAGCAGCATCACAAGCAGACTTAATTTCCTCAAGTTCCTCGCTGTTAAGACACAAAGGCTTCTCTACAAAGACACTCTTCCCGGCCTTCAAAGTCTCCAACACCATTCTCGCATGCAGATTGTGCCGTGTTGTCACAATTACCATATCCACCTCCGGGTCCTTGAGAATCTCGTGATAGTCCGACGTCGCGCATTCCGCCCCGACCTTCTTGGCCAGCATCTTTGCATTCAATCCACCGGCGCTTGCTATATATTTTATTCTCGCTTTCGCATTTTTCAATGCAGGAATAACCGTACTTGATGTAAAATTACCGGCGCCGATAATACCTATTTTACCTTTGCCCGGCTTGAAATCATTTCCTTCAATCGCCACAACGCGTTCAATGGCACTCTCTTCGGAGAACTTTATTATGGATGCAATAGACCCATGTTTACGCATATCACCGTAGATGTCCATATAATCGCACAGTTCAACCTCCTCAGTTATTAAAGACCTGACATCAAGCCCACCTGATGAAATTGCCTGTAGAATCGTTTCAAAATTACGTTTCTCAGTCCAACGCACATACGGCAACGGATAATCATGTCCTTTATTCTCATAATCCTCATCATAACGTCCTGCTCCATACGAGCACGAAACCTGGAAAGTCAATTCCTTCTTATAGAAATCATCACGACGCAGATTCAATCCGACAACACCCACGAGAATTATCCTTCCACGCTTACGGCACATCTCACAAGCCTGATGCATAACCTCATCACTCTTGGCCGAAGCGGTAATGATTACTCCATCGGCACCTACGCTGTTTGTAATATCCTCAACAAACTTCACAGGATTGTCCCCCTTGCCGGGATTAATCGCCAGCACACCCTTGGACTTAGCCACGTCGACCTTCTCCTGGTCAAAATCAATGCCGATGACCCTGCATCCATTGGCTATCAACAATTGGGAAACGACCAGTCCTATCAGTCCTAATCCGGTAACGACAACCGTCTCACCGAGCTCAGGCTTGAACAATCGTATGCCCTCCAATCCGATAGAACCGATAACAGTGAATGCTGCCTCCTCGTCCGAGACATTGTCTGGGACCTTCGCCACAAGATTCTTTGGCACACACACGAACTCCGCATGGTTACCATTAGACGCGACCCTGTCACCTACCACGAATTCCGTCACACCCTTTCCAACCGCCACTACACGTCCCACGTTGCAATACCCCAAAGGCAACGGTTGTCCCAGTTTATTAAAGACAGCCTCGAGAGTCGGCATAACCCCATCGGTCTTGAGCTTATCCAGCACCTGCTTTACCTTGTCGGGCTGCTGCCGGGCCTTGTCTATCAGGTTTGCCTTACCGAATTCGACCAACATACGTTCTGTTCCAAGAGAAACAAGGGTTCGGGTTGTCTTAATCAAGACACAGCCTGCTTTAACATTCGGTACCGGAACTTCTTCAAGAATTGTCTTGCCGGACTTCAAGTCCTGTATTATCTGTTTCATTGTAATATCTGTTTAGAAAGTGTTATACAAACTTACGAATAAATATTCTGTTGGCAAAGCATATATATTTATTTATCATTTATCGGACATTTTTTGGATAGAATCAATGTGTATATGCTTTAAGGACAGAATCAGTTCACTGATTTTTTCCATACACATACCAGATTTTTCCACACAGAAGGAACCGAGTACGATGAATTTACTTTATCTACGGCATTTTCAGACAACATCCTTTTGGTGTCCTCATCATCCATAAGCGTGGAAATTGCATTGCGCAATGCTTCAGCATCATTTACAGGCACAAGGACACCGGCCTTGGAAGCACTATCGCTATCAAGAATCTCCGGGATTGCCCCTACACCGGTTGCTATTATCGGTGCCCCGCAAGCCATTGCTTCTATTATGACATTCGGGAAGCCCTCGGTATAAGAAGGAAGAACAAACAGGTCACACGACAGCATCTCATGCAACACCTCTTCGTGGGTTTTCTCTCCAAGCAGATGCAGCCATTTGCCGGAATCAGCCGGAGCAATACGTATCAGTTCTTCCTTTACACGTTCCTCAACACGACCGACAATACGCAGTTCCACATCCTTTATTCCGGCACAGGCACTGACAAGTTCAAAAACGCCCTTGCTCGGAAGCACATGCCCGACAAACAGCACGCGACGCGAGACCCGTTCCACACCGGCCCCTATTGAAGCAATCTCGTCCATGAGTTCATGGCCCATCGGGTTAGCCACCTTGTGGACATTGTCGAATCCATACGAAAGCAATACCTTGCGCGACTCGTCATCAAGCACTATCACAGCGCTGGCGTTTGCCACCACCCTTTTAAGGACACGCCACTTCAAGCCACCTTCCTCGGCAAGTTTGGGGATACGGCCGCAATGGAAATGGATGACACCGGCCACACCTTTATGGCGTGCCATTTTCATGACGATATAATCACGTATTACACTCCACTGCGCACTCGAGCACAGATGCAACACATCAAAATGTTCATTCTTTATACGACGGTATGTCTTTCCTATAAGACCTAAATAATCTTTGGCTCCATTATACATACGGACAAAGGAATTCAAGTTGTCATGAACATAAATAGAACGGTCAAAAGGCATCACTTCTATATCGACATCACCCTTATACGTTTCATAATATCCCATTATATTCTTTGCCCATTTTACAATTCCGCCCCCGTTGTCTTTAAACTTCGGGATATATGGAGAACACAATAATATCTTCATAACATCAATCTTGATTAACAACAATTGTAATTGACAATTTCTCTTTGAACAGAACCGATATGCGGTTCGTCTTTCTCAATATATTATATGAAAAGGCAACATCCACCTGTTCCACAGACAAAGACACACAACCGTTCAAGCATATATCCCCCAAAGAAGTCCTTATTCTGGAAGGGTCCATTGAAATGATGTCGACCTGTGGTGAAAGCAACAACGTGGATATAGCCTCCAGATTTCCCTTATTACCATGCACTTCATCAACAATCTCAAAATCCTCTTCACGGCCAATGAATTTGCGGTAAACCTCAACAGACAACGGACTGTAGCCATTGTGTTTTGCATATATCGAACATCGGTCTTCACTCACTATCTTCACCGCCGCACGCCGGGCACAACGGAATGCCCCCCACACATGGCTGCTGTCGGCACCATCTACCGTAACCGTGTTGTGGGCACGCGTAGAACGTTCATAGCTCCTGCGTTCTCCTGCCGAATATGTAGAGACACCTGTATCGACGATGAACGGTTTGCCGCTCACATTCATCACAAAAGTGAAAGTATCAGCATGGCTGTGTCCAAGATTATATGAAGGTCCCAATGCCGCAACATCCACAAATGCATCGTAAATGTCGCCGTTGAACTTGCGGTAACCGCTCGCACCCAAAGGCATTGCGCTCCACTTTATACCGAGTTTCTTTGCATATGTAAAAAGTTCTGCCGGCAACGGAGCAATGCCCAATGCAGAGTCATTCAACAACGGGATGTTACCGTCGCTCATCACTGCAGTCTCAAGCCACCCTAACATAGGCGTTGCCTTATCGAGCATCAAAGACGATAAAGCCTTATGGCGTTCATCATTGACAATACTGTAGCAATCGAGCAACCGCTCAAGTATTATGCAGTGGTACATTGGGCTAAGCTCAAAATGCGCGCCGTCGGAGAGTATCTGCTCTTCCAACTGGGAGCTTATAACCTTCTCCGCAAGTCTGAAGAATTTCTTGTCATTAAAATAGTATGCAGCAAACAGCAAGGAGAAACCGTTCTCAAGATAATGGTTTGCCAGAAGATGCCTTTCTACCCTACCTGCCAGAATAAGATACTGCGAATAAAGGGCCGTATCAATCTTTTGCAACTGTTCAGCGGACAGACTCTCATGATGTAGAGAAACAAACTTTATCCAGTTGATTCCACGCAAGGATATCGGATAAGGGTCGTTTGCAACCTTATTTGCAGGCATTGCTTCAATGAAACGCTCTATCCACGCATAACCCTCCGCTGCACCCATTGAGGGCTGAAGCAGAAAGTCCATGTAGTTCAGGTTGTATCGCCATAACTCGCCCTGTCTGTTGCAGTCCCACTCCCCACCGAATATGTCGCACACATTTAGGAACTCAAAGACATTACTGCCTTTATAAGAACGAGGCTTCTCTATCCATGGAGCCTTGAACAACAGAGGATGCCCGGGACTGTAACGGGCGTAGCAAGGCCTTATGCCAAAGAGTTTGCGACATACTCCTTTTACCTTATATATGGCTCTGAAATAGAACTGCTCGGGTTTAAGGTATCGTACTGTATGATATAATCTGCTGATATCCACGGAGTGTTTTATTTATCGAAATAATCATTATCAATCATCAGGGCACGGAAATCCTCCCTGCTTACCCCATATTTGCTCTCCACCTCTCTTGACAGCCTTGTCATAAGCCCCCATGAAGTCCCAAAAGAATGGTTTACGCTATAAAAATAGCGGAAGCAGTTGGGCATATACATCATTTTCACAAGCTTGAACTTCCATGGCGACAGATGAAGCCTTAAGGTTATCAGCCTGTTCAGATAGTACATATAGTATTTGCCCACATTGGCAATTGCCTTCATCTTGTTGCGCGAGCGGCCTACCTTATGGTATATGCAGGATGTGGGCACACATGCCATTGCAACACCTTTCTTTTTCATGCGCATTGAGAACTCAAAGTCCTCTTCGCCGAAGAAATAACGGTCGGTGAACAAATTGCCGTCTGTATCCAACAGTTCGGGATAGAAGAAAAGGGCACAGCCCGATATTGATGTTATCGGGAAATATTCCACACCATCAAGCACATTGGCATCCATGTTTGCATATTTGACCACACGACGTCCGGTCTTTATGTCTCCACCGCACTCCCAAATGACATTCTTGTCGTCAAAGTAGTTTATGCGCGGAGTAAGGGCACGGTACTGTGGGTTAGCTGCAGAGAACGCCACAAGGCGGGTCAGGAAATCAGGCTCCACCTCTGTATCATTGTTCAACAGCATATAGCTGTCGGGCGAGAAACGCGCTGCAAAGCCCAGCGCCTTGTTGTTGCCCACAGCGAAGCCATAGTTGTTGTCAAGCGGTAGCAAGTAGAAATGCCCCTCATCATCATTTTCCTTTATAAATGTACCGATACGTTGCAGAGAGTCATCATCCGAAGCATTGTCTGCGATGACTACAATGAAATCCCCTGCGGCCTTCTGCAATGACCTCAAGCAAGCTATGGTGTCGTCGGCACCATTCCAATTTACAAGTATTATAGCTGTCATTTCACTCTTTTATTTTTGAACAAACCATACAGGCACATAACCATAAGCAAAGCCTCGGAAGCTGCCAAAGATATTGCACCCGCATATTCGCCACAGCTGTGCACCAACGCCAACGTTATGAGACAACTGCATACTCCCGTTACAAGCACAGAACGGAAGAAATAGTTCTGCCTGTCCATATTGACAAGCCCTACTATTCCTGCTATATAATTCACCTCTCCAAAAATTATTACAAGCGACATTATGCGTATAAGAGGAATACACTCCCTGAAATCTTTACCGCAAAGGATATCCGAAATCCACGGAGCAAATATGTATACGAATAGTGCCGCTGCAAACGACAGCCCCACAAGAGGCAACATCACCTTCTTCATCAAAGAGAGGCGTTCTTTTGTACTTTTATCCTTGAATTTCAAAGACATATGAGGGAACAAAGCCTGTGCTGCCGGTAGAATCACAGATTGGAAGCCGTGTATGACTTTCTCGGCCGCCGAAAAAAGGCCGACAGCCTCGTTTGAAGCAAAATGTTTGAGGATCAAGACATGGGCGTTACGGTAAAGGTTCATACCGAATGTGGACCCGAACATGGCCCCTCCGTCCTTGAACTGCGCTATCATATCACCGAAACGTGGTATTCCCAGTCGCACATGGAACTGCTTATAGGCAAGAAACACGCTCAATATACCAGCCAACAGATAACCGCAGGAATTGAGCAGTATCAGCAGATAGAAGTCATCGACACTGCGGACAACAAAGAACACAAGCACTGTAAAGATTATCTTCGACGAGGAGTTGACCAAAGTCATGAATTTCATCTTCTCCATACCCTGGAAAAGCCATACCGGATTCAGGATATCGCCTACAATCATTCCCGTACCGAGCAGGAACATAACAAATCCGATCTCCTCTTCGAACACCCAACCGGAACAAAGCACAACAGCAATGACAAGAAGAATGGCAATCAACATCTTACATCCTATAACAGCATTGTATATACGGGTCACCGCTACGTTGTCTTCACGATGTTGGGAAATCATCTTCGTTGCCGAATAGTTGAACCCGTATGTGCTGAACAGTATTATATACTGTACCACCATAAACACGTATGAATATATGCCGTAGTTAGACTTACCCACAATATTCAGAATGTAAGGCAACGTAATGAGCTGGAGCACGATATTCACCGCGTTCAGCACCGAAAGAGAGAAAAAATTCTCTATTACCTGTTTATATTTCTTTATATTCACAGTTTCCGCGTATTAGGCATTAAAACAAAAATGTCACATCACGATAATTCTCCAAGAACCTTTCACGCTGCTCATCTATCTCCGGATCAAACACAGAATGGTATGGAGTGAAGATTATATTGAAACGTGTATTGGGGTAATATGTGGACATATCGCGCAGATAGTAAAATCCGTAGTTGAACGAGATGAGGAATACCGACACTCCCATAACAAGAGTCGACACCTGCGCGCTGCGCAACCTGCAGTTTGATATGAAATAATATATTGTGTGCACAGTGAATACCAACACAAAAGGAATGAAGTAGTTCGCAAGGCGTGCAAACGCAAAGAAGCCCATCGCAAAAGCGTAAGCGAATATTGCTCCCATAGCCAATGATGCAAATCTATCACGATAATCCAGTTCACATTTATTGCGTATATACATCATGCCCACAACAGGCAGAGCTGCAAGCAGTTGAAAAAGCATTCCCACTAAATTACCGCTATTTTCCATATACTTTTCGACAAGCTCCACAAACCTCTCATCCTGAGCAATTACTTTTACCAGCAATAACAGGACATTCACGACATTCATCAATACTGTAATTCCCACAAGAATCAGCAGCGACAATGACCAGGAAGATTTCTTGAACATGTAACAAAGCAACGGAATGAACAGCATCACAGCTGCCGAATAGTGCATGTTTATAGCAATTATGCATCCGGCATAATAGAGTATCCAACGTTTGGCGAGAAGCAACGGGGTCATCAACATAAGAATACATACACAAAGGATTTCGCGCATGATTTCCATATTGAAGTAGCAGTAGTATCCCACATAATAGAGCAGTATAGCCGAGAAATAGTATTGCGGAGAATATTTCCTGAAGAACCAGAAGAATACACAATTCACCAGTATTGCCTGACCAATCTGGAAAAGAGTGAAATCATCGCTGATACTCTTGAAAAATGAGTTGTATAAATACCATAGAGGATTGTACAGTGCCTCTTCAAAGTCAAAATACTTGAGTTCGGCCATTGTAGGTATGTCGTTATACATTGCCATATACATCAATGTATCACCGCCCACCCTGTAACGCAAGCCGGCAAGTAGAATCAATACCACAAGATTGAAGTAGTACCATCCGCTCTCGCCTCCACTCTTGGCCAACCAATCATATCTTATGACCGGTATGAGCAGCAGTATAAAGACCAGTATATATATCATTCCTCTTCCTTACGCCTGATTCTGTTCCAGGATTCAATGAACGGTTCTTTGAAAAGGACATAAGCCGACGCGAACAGACCACCAAGGAATGCATATAGAACAACCATCATAGCCCTGCCCATAGACGATGCACGTACAGATATTGCCGCAGGCTTGAGAGTCACGAACACAGGTGTCTTCTCCTGTACCTTGGCCTTTGCCAACAACAACTGCTGTGCCCACTGCGCGAATATCGTAGTCTTCAGTTCCTTGTCAGCCATAAGGCGCTCTTTCTCGACAAGCACTATCTCCTTTGTAACATTCTTATGGCTGTCCACAAAATCGGCATAACGTTTCTGCGCAACCTCAAGACTGTCCTTTGCCTCAAGATAAAGTCCCTCGATATAAACGCAATCATCGACAGCCTTCTTTGTCCTGTACTCGGTAACCTCTTTTTGCAGACGCTCGGTAATGGTCTCCGCCATGATTGCAGCTACACGAGCGTCTCTGTCAGTAAAGGAAATAGTGAGGACATTTGTCTTCTTGTCCACAAAGACACCAATGGCCTTGTTCATCTTCTCTACCATTGCCATCTGGTCCTTGGATAGCATATAAGGATTGAAACCGCTGCCATAGACGTTGGGCTTAGAGGATGTGGCAAGGCTTCTCAACCACGACATCGTCTTCTTGGGGAACTCTTTCACTGCATCGAGCCAAGTCCTCTCCTGATAATGTTTCAAGTAGGTATAGTATGTGGTATCAACAGTCTCGTCGACATTCCTGACCTTGACATCGAACAGCGCCGTCATAAACGGCAAAGAACTGACTATATCAGGATAAAGCATCGGGTATATGGCATCAGAGCCGTCAGCCATACCGAAATCGATGCCTACCATACTTGCCAATGAGCCGATACCTGATGACGACAATGCCGAAGATGAAGACTCCGGAGCGACAACAACCTCTGTGGTATAACTTTTTACAGTACTCAGGGCCATCACGACACCAAATATCGCAGAACAGACTGTCACAATGGAAATAAATTTCCACTTTGCAAACAACTGTCCCAGCATCTTCAACAGATCCGTCTCGTTCAATAATTTCTTTTTCTGTCCGTCCATATCCATCAATGAATCAAAGGAGCCGAGCTCCTGTAATATTTCGTATTAACTTATTGTTTCTGCAACACAAACCCAGCAAAGGATTCTACCATTTTTTTAAATTATACACTCTGTTGCCGTCACGCATCACCAACACCTCTTCATCCAACACCTCGACAATGAATTTTACAGTATCACTGAAGATGAAATATTTCTTCAGTTCTTCCTTGTCACAGACGCCCTGATTTACAGGCCACTTATAGAAGTTGCTCATGACCAACATATCACCTTCACGGTCAAACTCCGCCAGATAATAGTTTGGAAAGCCCGTTTCAAAATGTTCTCCTAACATCACCAGATGACGTTGGAAGGAGTAGTATATATTCTGTGGGTGTATAGTCGTGTCGGTTGTCTCTACGGTTTGCAGTCTCCACATTCCGTCAAGGTCACCGTTTATATAAACCTTCTCGCAAGAGAGAAGACAAAGCGACATAAGCAATATCAACAGTTTACTTCTCATACCTTAATCTTTAAAAGAGTCCAAACCTTGCAAGTGACAACATTGCGCCCCAGTTCTCTCCGATATAATTGCTCTTGTCATATGCCAAAGAGAAAGAAAGAGCCCATTTCTCGCTTGGAGTGAATACTATGTCTGCAAGCAAAGATGTCGTATATTTCTTCTCGTTAAAAGGATTGAAATAGGTTCCCCAGTTCTCGCTGTATGTATACAGTAACCTGTACTTGAACTGTCCATCATGGGCAAATGTGCCGTTAACTCCTACGTTATGCGCCTTGAATCGGTTTCCACGGAACACCAACGTGCCATTGCTGTTGTACAATGGCGAAAATGCCAGAGGATTTCCAATTCCCATGCCGTAGTTATGCCATCCCGGGTATATCGAGTGGTTGTAATAATCGTCGGCACCGTCCATCTGCTCACTGAAGTAATCATTGGGGTCGTTATATCCGGCGCCGCTCTGGTCATACATGGAGGTGTACTCATACTGCACGGTAGAAATGAACTTGAGATAACCGGTCTTGTTCGTAACGGAAACACCTATCTGTATATCTTTCCAGGGATAATAGGTTATCTTGCGCTTTCCTTCGCGGTTCGTCTGGTACTCAAAGAAGAAGAGCTGTGAGAAATCCTCAAAGAGATGCTCGCCATACAGTCTGATATCAACAGGTTTTGTATTAAGAGTAAATGCCAGATGCCAGTTGCCTATCTGGTTACCCGAAATATTCGCCTGCTCCGGAGTGGGAGTAGTCTCGTCACCGCTAAGAGGAATGAATGCTTTGAAATAATCCTTTATACCGCGGGGCATACTCATATACTTGCCTTTCGCGTGGGTATAGAAATCACCTCCGAACTGAGCCCTCATCTCAAGACCGCCTTCCACCTCGAGAGGGAACTTTTCGGCATTACCGATCTTCATGAAGAGCGCCTTGCTATGATACATTACGTTCTTGGCATATTTGGCCGATGGATTTGATGAAGTAAAGTCTTTCTGAAAATTATGGTCAAGGAATATTCCGTATGCTATATGTCCACGTAGTTTAAGCCATGAACCCGTACCCGGAATGTCTACATACTCCGGAACCTCAATGCATACCTGCGGTACGGGCGCACTGTTACCGCTATATAGCAGGCCGCCCGAACCCAATTCCGAAAGAGCACGCCCATAAAGGTTCTTGAATTGTCCATCACCCGCCAATATACCCTGAGAGCGCATTTCAGCGCTCCTTTCTTTGAGACCGACATTCACACATAGCCAACGCCATGAGATTCCTGCATACAATTCGTGCAACGACACGGCATTCTGCTGATTATATCCAGCCACGACATCTGCTGCAGCCGTGTATCTCCAGTTATTGCCATCTCCCAGCTTCCCATCAATATCCATACCATAGCGCACATAGCCGCTTGATGTATTGAGCGAAGAGAGGCCCTGTCTGTTGGCAGTGAGCCAGAAAGGTGCGTTGTCACCGTCGGACAGGACAGTATTCAGCTGCACAAACTGGTTTATGTCAACCCCGCTCTGCGCAAAGCCGTCGACCTGCATCAGAAGCAGACCGACAACTACGATTTTTCTTATTGTATGCCAGAGAGAGCAATCCATATGACTATAAAACAATTTTATTTCATCAAATTGACCATTGTCACAATCATTGTGGCAATTGAAGCTGTAGATGAGCCGATAGCCACAATCTCAGCAGTAGAGAGTTTCTTTGCAGCACTCTTTGTCGGCACCACAATCTCACAGCCGGGCTTTATATCACCGCTTGAACGTTTGGAAATCTCGCTTACACCGCCGTTCATATATATTGCATATACACCGCTCTTCTTTGCTCTATCAGTGTAACCACCGGCACGTTTGATATAATAGCTCAGTTTCTCACCCTTCTTGTAATTGAGGGTAATGGGATAACGGACCTCACCACTGATTTTGATAGTGCTGGTATATTGCGGAACAGTCAGAACATCACTCTCACGCAACACGATATCCTCGACACCGCCCGGATTCTCAATTGCCATCTCAAGGTTTATCGCAACGGCATAGACATCACCCAGCTCAAGCTTGAGGTTCATCAACGAATCGGCAAGTGTAATATCATAATCACTCTCGGAGCGCATACTTTCCTCATACATCTGTATCTGAGAAAGTTTCATCACGCTCTCGCGCTGTGCACGCTCTTCGTCCGTCATCTTGCGATAGAGACGTGCGCCCTCGGGGAATGCAAATTCCGAAAGACCGCCGGCAGCGTTTATCAGGTCGCTGAGACGGTAGTTGCGGCTGTACATGGCATAGTCACCGGCAAAGTTCACGGCTCCCTCGACGGTAACGTTCATCGTAACGGAGTTTACAGGACTCTTACGCACATGAACCTCATCGAAAGGTTCAAGCAGGAAGCCCGGCTCACCCTCAACCACAAAACCGTCCTTTATGGCAAAACTGAAGTTCTTTGTTATGGTATCCTGCTCAGCCAAAGCCTTTGCATCATAGATGCGACGGAAAACGTCTACCTTCACCATTGATGCAGCATTGGTCAAGCCGCCTGCCTGAAGGACAAAATCCTCGATAGTAGTATTTTCGGCATACTCGTACACACCGGGGTAATTCACTTCTCCGTTGATTCGGAGAGTCTCTTCACCACGCATGTCATTTACCGACGGAATGAAAAGGACATCTTCTTTACGGAGCTCAACATCAGGTACCGTTCCGTCCATAATACCCTCAATATTCACGGCCAGCACCTCAAGACGGCGATCCGGCTTACGACGATGCATCACGGCGCGTGCGGTAAAAGCATCCTCGCGCAAACCGTCGGCAGCATCAATGAGGTCAAGAACTGTATTTATATTACCACCAGTCTCGTACATTCCGGGATGGAAAACAGCACCCTTAACCTCTACCATATTCGAGAAGCGCGGTATTATGGAATCCACGAAGATAGAGTCACCATCAAAAAGCTTGAATGATGCGAAAGCATCTTTCTCCACAGTATGTACCGAATACTCACGGCCACTCTTGCGGATTACCCTCACATTCTTTGTAAAGGCATCACCGGTAAAGTTTCCTGCGAAAGTAAGGAGTTTGGAAAGTGTCTCGTCATCCTTCATTTCATATTTCATAGGACGCTTCACCTTACCGCCTACACTTACTATAGCATCATAAGGACCTACAACAATAAGGTCATTATCCTGCAGCCTTATATTACCGTCATTGTTTCCATTGATGATGTAGTCATATACGTCAATCTTGGCAACGGACTTTCCGCTTCGGAACACGTTTATCTCACGCAAGGTACCCATATCGCTTATACCGCCTGCGGTATAAAGGGCATTGAAGAGTGTTGAGAAAGCGCTCAGGGTATAAGAACCTGGTGTAACGACGTCACCTACAACCTCAACCTTGACACTGCGTGTAGTACCTACAGACAGGGTAATTGAAGATCCGCTGTAGTCACCACCGAGCATATCCTTGACATATTCGTTGGCCTCGGCAACAGTAAGGCCCGCCAATTTGATAGGACCTATCTCCTCGACAACAACAAAGCCATCGGGTGATATCTCACCGTCAATACTCTGCTGCGAAGCACCCCAGATATCAATTATCACCTGGTCGCCTGCACCAAGAACATAATCGGCAGGAGTAGGTATATTCATTGCCGGCTCAAATGTAAGAAGCTCGTTGTTGAACAGGTTACGTCCATACACAACCTCTTTTTCCTTGAGCAGGTTATTGTAATACACCACAGAATCGATATCAAGAAACGTCATCTCTGACTGCAACATCTCGCGTTTCTGCAGATTATTATACTTGGCCTTCTCGTCACGGAGCATAAAATTCTCTCCTTTACGGTCGTTTACAGGAGCATTCTTGTCGACCGCCTGACGGTTTCTCTTTATGGCTGTCACATCCAAAGCACCAAGTCCCTCCTGCTCCTGATCATACTTGGCCTTGATACGGCGCAACTGCGCAGGAGTAACACCCTGCCTAAGAAGTTTCTGTGCAATTGTCTTTTCATCACTACCCTTCTCCTTCTCGGTCATCACAATCTTGATAACCTGCTCATCAGAGATAGATTGTGCCGCCACCCACTGGAAAGAGAGAAACAACACAATGAGAAAAACTATTTTTTTTGTCATCATCAAAACTTTTTTCCGTTAACTATATAAAAAACAGTAGTAAATATCAATTTCAAATCCAGCCACAACGAGCGTTTCTGCAGATACTCAAGGTCCATCTGCAAACGGACCAGCATCTTGTCTAAAGTATCGGTATAGCCGTTATGTATTGTAGCCATGGATGTTACCCCGGGACGCATCAGGAAAAGATAGTCATAATCGGGGTTCACCTTGCGTATCTGGTCAATAAAATACTGTCGCTCGGGACGTGGACCCACAAACGACATATCGCCCTTGAGCACATTGAACAGTTGCGGCAACTCATCGAGATGATGTTCCCTCAAGAATTTGCCCACCTTCGTAAGCCGTTCGTCACCCTTCGCCGCCAATTGCGGTTTTCCATTAGGTTCCGAATCCACGCACATTGTACGGAACTTGTAGATATTGAAAGCCTTACCCTTATAGCCTATCCGTTCCTGTTTGAAAATGACGCTGCCGTCATTCTGGATTCGGAGCGCAACATACACAATCAGGAATACAGGCGACAGCACGACTATCCCCAAAAAAGAGCATACGAAATCAAAAATACGTTTGACCGCACGCTCAAAGGCATTCATTCCATCAACAACAGCCATTCCTGATATTTATTAAGTTATTATTATAACTTGCTTTTAACAAAAATATTGCAAAGAAAACACTTTTTTTTGGTCAAAAAAAATCCAATTTAGGACAAACACAAAAAGAGCGGCAAGAAGCGTTACCTCTTACCGCAATAAAGTCCTGATATCAAGAGCATTACATCACCAAACATTCCAAACAAAAAATCAAGGGAAATCATATCTTTTCCAACACTGCACCAGGATAATAGTGTTTGAGAATTTGCTCAAATGTATAACCTTTTTCACCCATGACAGCCGCCCCGATCTGGCAAAGCCCCACTCCGTGCCCCCATCCTGCTCCCTTGAGAACAAAGCAGGGAACACCCTCTTTTTCCACCTTGTCGACCACAAAAGCCGAGCTGTATAGATGCGACTCTGATAACCAACGGCGGATTTCAAGTTCCTTGCCGACTGTAACCGTTCGTTTTGAGCCCACAACACGCAGTTTGACAAGACGTCCCGAGGCTGCACGCTCAACCGGTTGCAAGTCAATTATAATACCGAAATCGACACCGGAGCGGAGCTTTATCAGTTGAGAGAGTCCTTCTTGAGTATACTCCACCCTCCAACGGTAGAAATCGTTGGTCTCCTGGTCATACCCGTTGAGTACCTGTGACAGCACCCCTTTGTCTGCATTGGAACAAAAAGCCAGGGGTTCGCTCTCAATCCATTCACGGGCTGACGCTTCGTTCGTAAGATCGGGTAAAGGTTCATCATCTCCACAATCACGCAGCGCCCTGAGATAATCATAATCCTCGTTTTCCCAACAGGCCGAAAAACGCTCTGTGACACCGCCACAACATTTGCTGAAACGGGCATCACAGACCTCACCGTCATACTTTAGGACAATATCGTTTGTCTCCCTTACCGCACGTTCCACATTAGGATTAGCCGCACGTGTTACACCCTGATAACGTTGGCAATGGTCATCGGCACAGAAGTCGAACAGAGTATGGTCTTCACGTGCATACCAACGGATTATCTCATCCTCGTTCTCCCATCCCAACACGCTTTGCTGCACCTTTTCACTCCGTTGCAACTGCGCATAGAGCCAACTGCGTGAGATTATCGTATGCGCCTTCAAAAGTTCCAAAGAAGATGTTGCCGACATCTCACTTGATATGACACTCACAAGATAATCCTCAACCGGCAAACGGTTTACGGCACGCACCTCGCCGTCTTCAACGATAAAATGCAATTCACCGGTAAAGAGCTGATTCTCCTTGCGTTGCCAATGGAAATTGACACCTATGACAACATCGTATAAAAGAAAACGTGAGCCATCGCCTTTTGGGACAAAGCACAGGTTATCATATCTGCAACTGTTGAAGAAGAGTTTACCGTCAACTACAGAGACAACATTTTCTTTGGCTGAAAACGGCGCACCGGAGCAAAAATCACCGATAAAATCGAACTTTATCTCCGCCGCACGCAAGATTCCGACATCAATACGCCTCATCACTCCTCTATCAGATTTTCTACAACAACAGCAAAATCTTCTGCCGACAACGCCACTTCCTGCAACATCGCCAACGCCTCACCGGCATCAATGGCACAGAAATCCTCTTTACGTGGAGTTATCATAAGACCGGCCATATCAAGAGCGCCCGGGCTTACCATACGTTGTAGCCCACCTCCGGTGCCGTAGCAGATAGGACGATGATTTGAACGTGGCACAACCGTTGTCACATACCCCTCGCCCGGAGCATAGTAGACAAAGACGTTCATGCGCGGCTCCGGTTCGTCGCCTACAAGAGGCATTGCAGCAACAAGACGTTCGAGAAGTTCCATGGAGCGCGACACATTACGTGACTCAATCCTGAACAAAGGCACAATGTACGTCGAAACGTTATATATAGCACCGTCTTCACCTACAAGCAACGGTTCAAGCCCATCGGCAACTGTCTCGCTCCAGGAATCACCGAAAAGAGGTATCTTCTCAAGCGGAGCAGCCTGCAGATGCGCATGGTCGGGAGCCGAAGCACCGCACTTTGCGCCATTGTAGAAAAGTGCCATACCTTGCCACTTGTGGGCAAGATGCAACATATCGGCATACATCGGCAAAAGCAGTTGTGGAGCATGCTCCTTCATCGGCAAAGTAAAATGATGCGGAAGTATCGGGAACGGGTTCACAAGGAGTTCCAACGAGCCCATAGCATTTTCTGCCATCTGTTCCACAGGCCTGTTACCGGCACAGAGGAAGCACTTGCGGGCAGCAAGCGAATCTTTATCTATTTTTGCTGCCGTAGATACCACACGGGCAGTATTGTGTTGCAACACAATACCGTTGTCAAGATCGCGGACCTCCACATTCCCAAGAGCCTTATAGCGTTCTGCAGCATCGGGCCACTGCGCCAACTGACTGTCGAAGAAACCTGCCAATTCATCGGCATCCGGTGTGCGCATCGATTCCATCAATTCAAGACGCGCCTCAAGCTCTGCTGTACGCAGTGAATCCTTGTATGTATTATGGGCATTCACCTTCTCATGAGAGAGAGCGGCATCGGAGTTTCCACCCCAACGGCGGCACAGATAAAGGACATCGTAGATGCGTCCGATGCGGTAGCAACGTGATATTGCAAGCCCCACAGCATAATCCTCGCCGTAACTCACATTCGGAAAGCCCACCTCACGTATCACGGGAGTATAGAATGCGCGCGGAGCACCGAGACCATTGATACGCAATGCATTGTTACGTCCGTTCTCCTCGGTCCACTCGCGGTGGTCGATAACACCCGGAGGGAGCGTATTGAGGTCAAAATCACATATACAGTAACTGCCCACAAGCATTGCACACTGCTGCTTGTAGAATTCGTCCACAACATGTTGCAGGGTATTCCCGTCACTGTAAAGGTCGTCGCTGTCGAGCTGTACGGCAAAGCGTCCGCACTGCGCGCTGTTTACCGCAAGATTCCAACAACCTCCGATACCGAGAGAGGTACTCTCGGGAATGATGTGCACCACCCTGTCATCCTCAAAAGAATCTATTATTTCGCCCGTACCGTCTGTAGAATGATTGTCCACAACGAGTATATTGAACGCGAAGGATGTCTGCTGTTTAAGAACGGAGTTTATAGCATCGGCAATCGTTGAACGACGGTTCAGTACCGGAATAACAACCGAGGCCTCCACTGGGAAAGTTCCGTTGGAAAGGTCTATTCCACTATACTTGCAAGGTGGCAGCCAGCCGCCAATAGCCTTGAGGTGATGCGTGCACACCTGCTCCATTTCCACTTGCACGCTACGTTGAGCCGGGTTTACATAATCGAACTGTTTCTCACCGCTCTTTCGGGTATCAAGTTCGGGTTCTGTATATACATATCCGTCATAATGATATATTTTCCCGGCCCTGCTCATGGCAAGCCTCAACTGATAGAGTCCTGCATATTCATAATCATCCAGAGATGCTGCAAGATACTGTTTGAGGGTTGCTGTCCTGAAAAGCAGAAGAGAGCCGAAATCAAAGTCATTGCGCAGAGAACCTGCCTGATAATCTATTGTGGGAGCCTCGACCAAGGCACCGTCAACACTCTTGAAGTAATTTGAATAGCCCATAGAAGCATCAGCAGGGAGAGCCTCGACAAAAGCACAGAGTTTCTCGACATCGACATCTACATTCCCTTTTGCAAAAAAGAGTACAAAATCTGCTGTCGCACACTCCGCAATACCTTTGAAGAGTGTACTTTTCTGCAAGGAATCCGCCTGCATCAAGGAAACCTTCTCAGGCAGTTCCCCGTCCACAGTTGATGTACTCAGGAGCCACACCTTCTTCACCTGAGGAAGGGAGAGGAAACGCTCTACCTGCGACCGCTCAAAAACATCGGTGACAAGGGGCAAAAACAGTTCTATCGTATATTTTTCCATATTTTTCCAAGTTTATCGCGAAAATAATAAAAAAGAGCCGTAATCAAACATTCGGAAGCGGGTTTTTCCACTATATATATAAATATACATTTTTATTTGTTATCAAAGACAGGAAATACCATATTTTTGCATTATCTTCGCGTAGAAAAAACTATTTTCCACGTATTACATTCAAAGAACAACAAGAGCGAGACAGGATGGAGGAGAATAAAAGGAAACTTCTGGGAATGACCCTTGACGCACTCAAGGAGGCTGTAAAAGAGGCAGGAATGCCTGCTTTCACGGCAAAACAGATTGCCGATTGGGTATACAACAAGAGAGTGCGTTCAATAGAAAGCATGTCGAACATATCCCTCAAGAACAGAGAGAAATTGAGCGGACTTTTCGAAGTGGGTTACAGCGACCCTGCCGAGGCTGCATATTCCGTTGACGGCACAATCAAATATCTATACAGGGTAAACGACAACCGTTTTGTAGAGGCCGTATATATCCCCGACGGTGAACGTGCCACACTTTGTGTATCGTCGCAGGTGGGTTGCAAGATGAACTGTCTGTTCTGCATGACAGGCAAGCAGAAGTACACCGCAAACCTCACCACCAACGAAATCCTCAACCAGATACTTGCACTGCCCGAGTTTGAGAAACTCACCAACATTGTCTTTATGGGAATGGGAGAGCCGTGCGACAATCTCGACAACCTGTTACCCGCCATTGAGGTACTCACAAGCAGTTACGGACTCGGCTGGAGCCCTCACCGCCTGACAGTATCGACTGTGGGCGTACGAAAGGGCCTCAAGCGCCTGCTCGACTCGGGAGATTACCACATCGCAGTGAGTCTTCACCACCCCATCCCCGAGAAGCGTCAGGAGATTATGCCTGCCGAAAAGGGATATTCCATTGTGGAAATGCTTGACCTGCTCCGCGAATATGATTTCAGCCACCAGCGCAGGCTCACATTCGAGTACATCGTCTTCAAAGGAATAAACGAGACAATGTTCTATGCACGCAAGCTTTTGAGTCTGCTCAACGGTATCGACTGCCGTATAAACCTCATCCGCTACCACGCGATTCCCGGTGTACCCCTTGAAGGTGTAGACGAAGAGGGAATGACTCAATTGAGGGATTACCTCACCAAGAACGGACTGTTCACAACAATCAGGGCATCACGTGGAGAGGATATCTTTGCTGCATGCGGCATGCTTTCCACATTAAAACAGAACAATAACAACAAATGATATTTACAATGAAAAAGCTTATTCTATTTGTACTGATAATCCTCACCCTTACAGGATGTAAGCACGCATCGAAGCACTCTATCGGTAATCCATACGAGGTGTTGGTAGTATGCGACGACCAGGTATGGGAGGCTCCGGCCGGCCGCGCCTTGCTATATGCACTTGACACGGACATACCGGGTTTGCCACAGTCGGAACGTTCATTCAGAATCTCAAGAGTAACCAAGACCCACTTCAAGGGCTCTACAAAGGCATTCCGTAACATCATCTTTGTGGATATAAACGAAAACCGATACACCCAGAGCTCTTTCAAGTTCACAAGAGACGTATTTGCGAAGCCTCAGATCTACATGGGCATACAGTCTCCGAGCATGCAGGAATTCGAGAAATTCGTTACCGAGAATTCACAGGTAATAGTTGACTTCCTGACAAGGGTTGAGATAGAGAGACAGATGAACGTGCTCGCCGGAAGCTATAACGAGAAAGCCATGGATATCGTCAGGGAGATGTTCGGTTGCGAACTTATGGTGCCGGCATACCTCAACGGTCATATGAAGGGAGAGAACTTCGTATGGCTCTCCGATTTCAATGACCCTAAGGCCGAGATCCAGAGTTTTATGGTATACAGCTACCCCTATACATCAGTTGACAATTTCTCAAGAGAAAACTACATACACATGCGCGACTCTGTGATGAAGAGGAACATCCGCGCCAAGAGAATGGACCAATACATAAAGACAGTTGACTGGTCGGTAGATATCACCGAGGGTGCATACCGTGACCGTTACGTTCAGGTTGTCCGCGGTCTTTGGGAGATGGAGAACGACATCATGGGAGGCCCGTTCGTGTCGCACTCAGTTGTAGACGAGATAAACAACAGGGTAATTGTAGTCGAGGCATTCCTCTATGCCCCCAACAGGAAAAAGGGTTCAATGATGCGCAAACTTGAGGCATCACTGTTCACCCTCAAGCTCCCTGCAGACAAATTCATTGAGGAGAGCACCCGACTTGAGGAGTTCAGCATTGAAGAGAAAAAATAAAAGATATAATTGATATGAGCGAAAAACAGAAGATACGCGTCGGAATAACACAGGGCGACATCAACGGTATCGGCTACGAGATAATCTTCAAGACATTCGAGAATGCCGAGATGTTCGAGATATGTACCCCAATAGTATACGGTTCGCCCAAGGTGGCAGCATACCACCGCAAGGCACTTGAGATGGATATCCAGTACAACACCGTCGAGAGGGCCGAAGAGGCACAGAACGGCAAGTTGAACATCATCAACTGCAACAGCGACGAGGTACATATTGAACTCGGCACAAGCACTCCCGAGGCAGGGGCAGCCGCTTTCGAGGCATTGGAGAGAGCCGTCAAGGATTGCCAGGAGGGCGTTATCGATGTCATTGTCACAGCACCGATCAACAAGAGCGCAATACAGAGCGAGCAGTTCAACTTTCCGGGACACACCGAGTACCTGCAGGAGCGTTGCGGTGGCGAGGACAAGGCACTGATGATTCTGTGTAGCGGAGAAATGCGCGTTGCCGTTGCCACATCACACATGGCACTGCGCGACATTCCGGCAGCTATAACACCGGAGCTTCTTGAGGAAAAGATTACTCTGCTCGACAGGAGCATGAAGGAAGACTTCAACATCGATGCCCCAAAGATTGCTGTGCTCTCACTCAACCCGCATGCCGGCGACAACGGCCTGCTTGGCAAGGAAGAGATTGATGTCATAGCCCCCACAATACGCAAGATGAACGATAGCGGTATTTTCTGCTACGGTCCGTTCGCGGCAGACGGTTTCATGGGCAGCGGCAAGTATGCTTCATTCGATGCAATCCTTGCCATGTACCACGACCAGGGCCTGACACCACTGAAGACACTCGCGATGAACGACGGCGTCAATTTCACTGCAGGCCTTAAGGTTGTACGCACCTCACCTGCCCACGGAGTGGCATTCGACATCGCAGGCAAGGGCGAAGCCGACGAGAACTCATTCCGTCAGGCCATATATGCGGCAATAGATATTCTGCGTAACCGCAAGCTCTATTTCGGAGCACGCCGTAACCCGTTGCGCAAGATGTACTTCGAGAAGCGTGACGACAGCAACCGCCTGAACCTTCAGTTGCCCGACAACGAATAAAAGATGAAGTTCGCGATAATTGCAGCCGGCGAGGGCTCACGGTTGGCAAACGAGGGAGTAAAAGCCCCCAAGCCACTCATAGAACTGCAAGGTGTTCCGTTGATAGAGCGCCTTGTGAGGATTTTTGCACGCCAGGGAGCCGACTCCATCAACATCATCGTCAACGAGCAACAGCCCGATACACTCGCGCACATCAAAAAGTTGCAGGGGGAGTTCCCGATAAACATTGTTGTGAGAAGCACGCCCAGCTCCATGCACAGCCTTCATGCGCTGAGTCATCTGCTGCGCGGTGACAGGTTCTGCCTCACCACAGTAGATACACTGTTCCATGAGGATGAGTTTGCCGCGTACATCAAGGCGTTCAATGAGAGCGACGGCGACGGTATAATGGCCGTCACCGATTACATTGACGATGAAAAGCCACTATACGTTGACACCGACACAGAGCTGAACATAACAGCATTCTGCGACAGGGCAACAGAGAATTCACGTTATATCTCAGGCGGCATATACGGGCTCTCACCCGAATCGCTTGACATACTCGACGAGTGTATGAGCGAAGGCATCGAGCGTATGCGTAATTTCCAGCGACGACTGGTACAGAGCGGAATGAAACTGAAAGCCTATCCGTTCTCAAAGATAATAGACATCGACCACGCCGAGGACATTGCAAAGGCCGAGAAATTCCTTTCAGAAAGATGATTGTAGCTACCATTGCACGCGATACGGCAGACTCGCCCAATATGCAGGCGAACGATGCGGCAATCCTTGAACAGATTGCCGTTGAATTGCGTGCGACAGGCGCTGAAACAATTGCCACGGAAGACACCGTGCAACTGCGGGATGCAGACATCATCTGTCATATGTCGCGTAGCAAAAAGACACTTGAAATTCTTCAGGAAGCAGAAAGGCAAGGGATTGCCGTCATCAACAGCCCCGGTGCCGTGCATAACTGCTCACGCAGCTGTTTTATGGAAATCCTTGAAAAGGCAGCAATTCCACAGCCGCCGTTCAAACAGATAACAAAAGAGGAAGAACTCAAGGAGTTGCCCTACCCTGCCTGGATAAAACACAGCGAAGGCTGGAGCAGACACAAGGACGATGTATGCTTTGCAAACACCCCACAGGATGCAGTCAGGGCATTCCGCGCAATGCAGGAAAGAGGCATAGACTGTTGTATACACTGCGGACACATTCCCGGAGATATCATAAAGTTCTACGGAATAGGACGCAGGTATTTCCACTACTGCTACCCCGACCCCGAAAAGAGCAAGTTCGGCCTTGAAAGGATCAACGGGAAAACAGAGCACCACCCATTCGACAGCGAACGGCTTAAAGAGCTTGTATTTTCGGCTGCAGAGGCCATAGGTCTCGACATATACGGTGGCGACTGTATTGTGAACAGCAATGGAGAGATTTTCATAATAGATTTCAACGACTTCCCCAGTTTCTCGGCAGTCCGCAACGAAGCGGCAAAAGAGATAGCTACATACATACTGAACTATAAAAAAGAGAAAGATGAAAGAAGAGGATAAAGAGATGTACCGTACATCAATAAAGTCGGTCGATACGGAGGAGTTCCTCGACCTGTGGTTCTACCGCCCGTTGGGATTCAGCTGTGCGCTGTTCTTCCGCAACCGTGGCGTTCACCCCAATGTAATTACCATAATTTCCATTTTCCTGGGCATTGCAGCAGGAGTATGTTTCTTTCAGGAGAGCCTCCGCTGGAACATCCTTGGAATCTTGTTACTCATGTGGGCCAACCTCTATGACAGCACCGACGGACAGCTGGCCCGCATCACAGGACAGAAGACACGCTGGGGACGCATCCTCGACGGTTTTGCAGGTGACTGCTGGTTCTTCTGCATATATTTTGCCATAGCCGCACGCGAGACATTCCAGCCCATCCCCTTTGCCCCCGAATACAACTGGGGAGTGGTTATCTGGATTCTTGTATCGTTCTGCGGGTTCTGGGTACACGGCTCACAGTGCCAGCTGGCCGACTACTACCGCAACATACACCTCTACTTCACCAACGAGAAGAACGGCAACGAGTTCCACAACTCCATTGCCCAGAAAAAGGAGTATGACAACACCCCGTGGAGAGGCAATTTCTTCTGGAAGATATTCCTGAACGCATACGTGGCATACGTTCAGAACCAGGAGCGCATGTCCCCTAAGTTCCAGAAGTTCATCGCTGCGGTACACAAACGTTACGGAACCGAAATTCCCCGTGAGTTACGCGAGCAGTTCCGAAAGGGCAGCCTGCCGCTCATGAAGTACACCAACATACTAACCTTCAACTCACGCGCCATCATGCTCTGCTTTGCAATGCTCATTGGCGAGTTATGGATATATCTGATTTTTGAGCTTGTGGTGCTTATGGCACTGTTCCTTTATATGCAGTACAGGCACGAAAGCCTTTGCGGCAGACTGACAAAAATGATTGAAGAAGGCCATGAGTTCAATTAAAGGTATAATATTCGATTACGGCGGAACGATAGACACCGACGGCATCCATTGGGGTGAGCTTATCTGGGAAGAGTACCAGACAGCCGGTATCGGCGTGGAGAAAAGCACCTACCGCGACGCATACGTTCACGGTGAGCGATCATTGGCCAAAGCCCCTATTATTGAGCCTACCGACACATTCCGTACACTCCTTATTAAAAAAATGGCATTGCAGTTCGGATACCTGCGTGCCAATGCCCCACACCCCACGCTCAGCAAGGAGAAAGAGGCCGAGGTTGCACTTAACTGCTACAAGAGGGTTACCGATACACTTGAAAAGACACGTGCAGTTGTCGAAGAGCTGTCAACACGCTACCCCATGGTTCTTGTGACAAATTTTTACGGCAACATGCCTGTGGTGCTCAAGGAGTTCGCCTTGAGCGGTTATTTCAAAGAGATTGTAGAGTCATCAGTCGTAGGACTTCGCAAGCCCGACCCTGCGCTGTTTGCCCTCGGAGTAAAGGCGTTGGAGCTTGAACCCGAAGAGATTGTTGTCATAGGCGACTCATACCGTAAAGACATTTACCCGTCAGCCACACTCGGATGCAATACCGTGTGGCTGAAAAAAGTATGCTGGGCCGAAGAACCCGTTGAACCCGGCTATGCCCCTACAGCCATCATCGACACACTGACCCACCTGCCGGAAATTATCGGCAAGCTCTGAAGCCGGCAGAGAACAGAACAGGTATCATCTGCGTTTTATAAAGGTATAAACCAACAAACCGTACCTTTATGAAACGCAGATTTATTTTGAGCATAATGCTCATTGCCACAACACTCATCGCCAGAGCACAGATGAGCCCCGAGAATTATGATGTAATGCACAGCGACAGCTGCTGGTATTTCACATTCGACTACGACACCCCGAAGATGCCCAAGGACGAGGGACTGCTCGTTGTCACCCACATCTGCACCCCCGACACCTGCATCAGTTCAGCCACCAGGCATCTTCAAGGCAAGCGTTATGCCAAAAGATATGTAAAGAGATACGGCACACAGCCCGAACTTCACAGCGAGGGCAGCCATCGCTGTACCCTCACGATGCCCGAGGAGTGTATCAGCGACACCGTTTATGCCGTAACATACTGCGAATACAACAACGGAGAGACAACAGAATTCCTCTGTGACACTGTTACCATGTGCATGCCTCAATGCCCGCCAATGAGTTGCCACAGGGCAAAACCCTCACAGAGCTATGCCGACCACCTTGCAACAGAACATCCTCACGTACACAGCATGAGACATTACGCCCCATTGACGCAAGGGAATGCCGGCAACATGAACATCACCCCAAGTGTGGTGCGCTACACCACAAACAGCAGCAAGCTCAATCCCGAATATCTACAGAATGCACAGAACATCGAGGAACTCATGGGAATCATTGATGAGGTGCTTGCCGACAGCACCACCACCCTGCAGGCGATACAGATTGTAGGCTACACATCGCCCGAGGGCAATGAACAGGCAAAGTTAGGAGAGGCCCGTGCCATTGCCATGCGCGACCATATTCGCAAGCACCACCATCTACCCGACTCCATCTTTGAGACAGCCAACGGCGGCAGCAACTGGAATCTAATGTACGCCCATATCAGGAAGATGGACAGTGAAAGCGGTGATAGTCTCGTGGCAGCATTGAAGCGCGAAGCCAACCCCGTAAAGAGAGAGTCAATGCTGAAAACCTACAAGGGAGGCAGCCTCTACAGCAAGCTGAGCGAAGAGACATTCCCACAACAGCGTATGGCCTGCTGTACAGGAGTGTTCTACAGCAACAGACCCGACAGCGTGGCTACCGCACTCAACACCATAATCGACGAGC
Organism: Bacteroidales bacterium; assembly: GCA_015060965.1. Taxonomy (GTDB): domain Bacteria; phylum Bacteroidota; class Bacteroidia; order Bacteroidales; family Bacteroidaceae; genus HGM04593. The sequence goes on from SUXN01000003.1 coordinate 99,218, forward strand.
TCATCAACAACCCTAACCCCGACTATGGCAAACTGCTCGCAGAACTGAAGCAATACAGGAACGACCCTCGCGTACTTAACCTGCAAGGAGTCATTGACTACCGCCGCCACCACCGCCATGCTGCCGAAAAGGCCTTTGCCAAGGCAGCAGCCATGGGCGACGAGCAGGCAGCAGTGAATCTGTTGATAGTGGAAAATAACAGAAATAGGGAATGAGCCTATTCATTTTGGCAAGTTTTAACGAGGGAGGAATTCCTTAAAAAGACTTATCTTTGCATCACAGTTAACTGTGATGCAAAGATTATAATATAACATTATGAAAGAATACATATACCCTCTCATTGACCTGCTCAACGAAATGAGCCCCTACCTGTTGTTCGGCTTTCTCATAGCCGGAATACTCCACGAGTTCGTTCCCCGCAAGATCTATGCCGACAAGCTCTCCGGGAACTATTTCCGCTCTGTATTCTGGGCTGCGGTGTTCGGTGTTCCGCTGCCATTGTGTTCATGCGGCGTGATACCCACTGCAACCTCACTGCGCCGTGAGGGAGCATCAAAAGGAGCAACGGTATCGTTCCTTATATCCACTCCACAGACAGGTGTGGACTCCATTCTTGCCACAGCATCGGTATTGGGAATCCCCTTTGCGATAGCACGCCCGTTGGTGGCATTCGTTACAGCCATTGCAGGAGGCTGCATCATCAACAGGATAAGCCCCGAGGATGACAACACCGGTGTTGACAGCAACGAAGAGAGGAAGGAAAAGAGTTTCTGGCAGAAGTGCGTAGGAACCCTGCGCTACGGTTTCATCGACATGTTGCAGGACATAGGCAAATGGATTGTCATAGGTCTTGTCATCGCGGCGGTAATCACCATTGCCGTTCCCGACAACTTCTTTGCGCGCTTCAACGACTACCCCATCCTTAATATGCTTATAATCCTTGTGCTCTCAATCCCCATGTACCTGTGCGCCACAGGCTCCATCCCCATTGCAGCAGCCCTCATCCTCAAGGGACTGTCACCCGGTGCAGCATTGGTGCTTCTTATGGCAGGCCCGGCAACAAACATGGCAGCCATTCTTGTGATAAACAAGATTCTCGGACGCAAGACCCTCATCACCTATCTGCTGACAATAATCATAGGTGCAATGGGCTTCGGGCTCATAATCGATTACCTATTGCCGACAGAATGGTTCACAAGCGCAATACACATTCACCAGACAGGATGCTGCGGTGCAGAAGGCGCCCCCTGGTGGCAGACAGCATCGAGCATACTCTTTGTCATTCTGCTTGCTACAGCCTTCATACTGCAATACAGAGGCAAGAAGGACTGCTGCCACGACGAACACTGCAGCTGCAACACCAACAAGGAACAGAAGTACAGGATTGACGGTATGATGTGCAACCACTGCAAGGCAAACGTCGAGAAGAACCTTGCAAAAGTGGAAGGAGTGGAATCGGTACGCGTAGAGCTTACCGAGGGAGCGGCTTACATCCAAGGCAAGAATGTAGACCCGGAAAAAATCATTGAGACAATACAATCTTTAGGGTACAAATACATCCAAGAATAAGGGATTTTTTCACCAAAGACAATCCAAAAATTGCACAATTGTTTAAAAATGTGCAATTTTAAATAATTTACTACACAAGAGCATATGTCTTGTGCAGTTTTTGCGCTATCTTTGTACAGTTTTAACAACAATCAATGTACAAAATGAAAAAGATTATCTTTACACTATTGTGCACAGTACTGTTTTCAGTACCATCGTTTGCACAGAACATGAATTCAAAGGGTGACAACATCATTGGCGAGTACCTCTATGTAAAGAAAGAAGGTGACAGCAAAATCAGGATTTCAAAGGCTGCCGACGGCACATACACAGCACAGGTATTCTGGGTTGCAAACGCGTTGGACAAGAACGGCAACAAGCGCAAGGACGTAAAGAACAAGGACAAGAACCTGCGTAATGTAGACCTTGACAAGGTAGTCATCATCAAAGGCCTCAAGTACGATGCAGAAGACAAGGAATGGGGCGACGCAGATATCTACGACCCGTCAAGCGGCAAGATATACGATGTAGACATCGAGTTCAAGGATGCGAAGACCCTTGAGGTCTACGGCAACATCTGGGGCATCGGCAAGACAGTATATTGGAAGAAGATAAAGTAACAACATTATAAAAAGGAACGAGGCTGCTAAAAGTTTTTAGCAGCCTCGTTCTGTATTAGAGATTGTGTTTTATCTCTGTTTCTTTTCTACTCCTCAGTCACTTCGTGACAGCTGAGTCCTCCTCTGTTTAACCCCTCAGTCACTTTGTGACAGCTCCCCTTGAAAAGTGGAGCAGCCCGGTGGCACAAGCGAAGCGCAGTGACGGAGGAGTTTTAAAAGTGGAGCAACCCGGTGGCCCGCTTGCGGTGGAGGAGTTTATTAAGGGAGCACCTTGCTTGTCTTTAATGAGCGCTGTTTAAACCCGCAAGGTGGGATTAAGATTTAAAGTTATGTTTTTAGCTCCTCAGTCTTGCAATGAGAGGGGCTAAAACCATATATAATTTCCCATTAAACACATAAACTATGCCATTGTAAGATGTCTGCGGCGGAGTGCTGTCAGTACGCTTTCCGAAGCAATTGGATTCAGTCCACGGAAAGTTGTACGGCTTTTCAGCTCTGCGAGCGACATTACAAGCAACAACTTTGCAATACATTCGTCAGCGAATGAATTGCTTACGACATTTACACCGGTAAAGTCGAGCACAACGCATTCATTCTGCTCAATCAATGGTTGCAACGATTCACGCACACGTTTACCCAAAGGACGTGTACCTAAATTCTCACCATATTCTCTAAAATTAAATATTACCATAGTTCTGTCAATTCGTTGTCGTTCAAAAATGCTTCATTATACTGTGTAGCCACGTTCGCACGGTTGGCAACAACATCAGCCGGATTAATCTCCTTGTTTGTATGAAGCTGGAGATAGACTATTGTGCCCTGCCAAAAGTCACTATCTTTTGTTTCTTCCACACCATCTTGTACTTGCATAGTGTGTTTACCGGAACGGACTTCAAAAATCAAACCCGCATCTCTTGCGAGTAATGATGTTGAGTACAATCCGAAGCCCATACCTTTACCATCTGTTATGGAGTCTTTAATACACATCTTCAAAGCATCGGGCTCTGAAATATTAGAATATTCTTCGTTCTCCGACAATGAAGCTCGTACACCAATACCATCGTCTGCTACCAGGAAACTTAAAATATGATTAGCAGAATCGTAGTGAGTGAGAACAGTGCCTAATTCTTTTCCGGAATGCGTGAGTACATTATCCAAAATCTCATAAAAACAATAGCTCATTGCTTGCAAGACAGTCGTTTCTATATCAATATACTGTGTAAGTACACCAACAACACGTTGATATACATCGTAGATGTTCTTTTCATCAAAAACATCTATTGTAATATCATCGCTTACTGATGAGAAATACTGCTTTATGAGTACAGAAAGGTTCATATAAAATGTATAACAAATACTTATACTGCAAAGATATAATGAAAAACACCAAAATACACAAACACTGCGGATATTTTTCAATACACATAGTTCATTAAAACTTGAATTCCTGGGTTTATACAGTCCTTCACCTATAACCCTACCACGGGCGCGCCAGTTTATAAGGGACTTAGGGTCCTTAATGGGCGCAAGTCAAACGATTAACATGTAACCGTGTAACGAGACCCTCTCCGCAACTTCGTTGCTCGTCTCCCTAACACAGGGAGACAATAGTTTTTTTATGTATTCCTCACCTGGCATAACCCCTCAGTCGGTAAACCGACAGCTCCCCTAAAACAGGGGCGCAATCAGGTGCCCTTTAGGGCGGAGGGGTCTCGTTAATAGTTAAACGTTACCTCCCTTAACCCATAACCCTTAACCCATAACCCTTAACCCATAACCCTTAACCCATATGACAACCATGAGCTGTAGCATGCTACAGCTCATGGTTGTCATATATCTTTTTTAATTGGCCTGCACGGTACTCCTACTGCCACACAGCCCGGCGGTATATCCCTATTGACGACACTGCGGGCACCAATGGTAACATTGTCACCTATTGTAACTCCCGGGAGCACAGTGACGCCTGCGCCAATCCACACATTATTGCCTATTGTTATGGGGCGTGCATATTCAAGTCCCTTGTTACGCAACTCCACCTCAAGCGGGTGCCCGGCGGTGGTGAAACAGCAGCCAGGGCCAATAAAGACATTGTCACCGAACACAACAGGGGCGGCGTCAAGGATTACAAGATTGTGGTTGGCATAGAAGTTCTCGCCAAGAGTGATGTTGTAACCATAGTCGCACCAGAATGAGGGCTCGATGACAAAGTTTGAACCGGCAGAGCCTATTATCCTGCGCAATAGCGCCACACGCCCGGCTGTTGCCTCGTAAGGCATACAATTGTACTGCTGACAAAGCACCTTGCAGGCATTGCGCTCGGCCAGCAGTTCGGGTGCGTTGTTGGCATCGTACAGCTCACCGGTGGCCATCTTCTCTTTTTCGGCGAACATCGGCTTGAATCAGTTTACGAAGACACAATCGAAATACTCCTCAAAGAGTGCTCTTGCTTCCTCAAGCTGCTCGGGAGTATTCTCCTTCACGCCTTTGAGCTTGTACTCCATGCCAAGAGGCTCGTATTTGTGCGCACCCAATGTGTGGTAAGGCAACACCTCGACGCGCTTTATCATGTCGTAATCCTTGAAGTGCTCGCCAAGGGCACGGATATCCTCCTCGAATGCGCTGTAGCCCTGTACAAGGACGTAACGTATCCAGAACGGACGGCCATGCTCCTGCAACCACTTTGCAGTGGCAAGGGTCTGCTTGTTCTGACGCTCGGTAAGGATTGAGTGACGCTCCGGATTGAACTGCTTTATGTCGAGCATGACCAGGTCGGCAATAGAGAAAAGTTCCTCTACATCGCTGTTCCAGATGCTGCCGTTGGTGTCGATACAAACATGTATACCCTGCTCCTTGAGGCGCTTCACCAGAGGCACCAGTGCCTTGGCCTGGAATGTGGGCTCGCCACCGCTGAAGGTGACACCGCCGCGCTTGCCGAAGAAGGGCTTTTCGTTCATGGCCATCTGCACAATATGCTCGATGTCGGTCTCTTTACTCTCGCCCTTCGGGTCGATGGTATCGGGGTTGGCACAATAGAGACAACGGAAGTTACAGCCCTGCAGAAAGACCACAAGACGGAGTCCGGGACCGTCAAAGGTACCCAATGATTCGTATGAATGTACTCTGATAGTCATATATTATGGGTTATGGGTTAAAAATAGGCCGACCTTGTGAGCCAGCCTATTTTTATTAAACATTATCTGTCATTACATGCGCTCGTGGAACGAACGAGAGATAACCTCCAACTGATGCTCGCGGCTCAACTTGATGAAGTTCACAGCGTAACCCGATACACGGATTGTCAACTGTGGGTACTTCTCGGGGTGCTCCATAGCATCCATAAGCATCTCGCGGTTCAGTACGTTCACGTTCAGGTGGTGAGCACCCTTTGTGAAGTAACCGTCCATCAATGTAACAAGGTTCTCGATACGTGTCTCTGTGTCAACACCAAGAGACTTTGGAATGATTGAGAATGTGTTACTGATACCATCCTGTGAGTCACGGTAGCGGAGCTTTGCCACTGAGCTGAGTGATGCAACAGCACCGTTCTTGTCACGTCCGTGCATTGGGTTTGCACCTGGAGCGAACGCTACACCCTTGGCACGACCGTCAGGTGTAGCACCGGTCTTCTTACCGTACATTACGTTAGAAGTAATTGTCAGCAATGACAATGTAGGCTGGGCATTCTTGTATACAGGGTGTTTCTTGAGCTCCTCTGTGAAGAAGTATACCAAGTCGATACCGAGGTGGTCAACACGGTCGTCATCGTTACCGAAGCATGGGAACTCGTTCTCGATGTCGAAAGACTCGGTGAGGCCGAGCTCGTTGCGCTTAACAGTAACCTTACCGTACTTGATAGCTGACAGAGAGTCGATTGCGATAGAGAGACCTGCAACACCATATGCAAGGTTGATTGAAGGATCGGTATCGATGAACGCCATCTGAGCCTTCTCGTAGTAGTACTTGTCGTGCATGTAGTGGATGATGTTCATTGAGTCGTTGTATACACGTGCAATCTCGATGAGCACCTTCTTGTAGTTTGCAAGAACCTCCTCATAGTCAAGAACGTCACCTGAAAGAACAGGGATATCCTTTACTACAACAGTACCTGTATTCTCGCAACGACCGCCGTTGATAGCAAGCAACAGAGCCTTTGCGAAGTTACAACGTGCACCGAAGAACTGGATCTGACGGCCGATAGCCTGGTAAGATACGCAGCAAGCGATACCGTAGTCGTCGCACTCGCGAACCTCACGCATCAATGTATCGTTCTCGTACTGGATTGAAGATGTGTCGATAGAAACCTTTGCGCAGAACTCCTTGAAGCCCTCTGGAAGCTCGGGGCTCCACAGAACTGTCATGTTAGGCTCCGGTGAGGGACCGAGGTTGTAAAGAGTCTGCAAGAAGCGGAATGAAGTCTTTGTAACCTTAGTACGGCCATCGTTGAAACGGCCACCGATTGCCTCTGTTACCCATGTCGGGTCACCGGCGAAGAGGTCGTTGTAAGACTGCATACGCAAGTGGCGAACCATACGGAGCTTGATAACGAACTGGTCGATGAGCTCCTGTGCGAATGACTCGTCGATGTTGCCGTTGTCGAGATCGTACTGGATGTAGATATCGAGGAATGATGATACGTTACCGAGTGACATCGCAGCACCGTCCTGCTCCTTAACGGCAGCAAGATATGCCATATATGTCCACTGAACTGCCTCCTGAGCGCTTGTAGCAGGACGAGAGAGGTCGAGGCCATAATACTCACCCATAACCTTTATCTCGTTGAGAGCCTTGATCTGCTCAGCAACCTCCTCGCGGAGACGGATTGTGTGCTCGGTCATTGGGCTGAGAAGACCCTTAAGGTCAGCCTTCTTTGCCTCGATAAGACGGTCGATACCATAAAGTGCAAGACGACGGTAGTCACCGATTATACGGCCACGTGCATAGTTATCGGGCAGACCGGTCAAGAAGCCCAAAGAACGGAACATACGGATCTCCTCTGTGTAAGCATCGAATACACCGTCGTTGTGAGTCTTGCGGTAGTGGTAGAAGATATCCTTTACCTTCTCGTCAACCTCAACACCGTTCTCGCGGCATGCCTTCTCAACAACCTTGATACCACCGAAAGGCTTGATAGCACGTCTCAGCAGCTCGTCGGTCTGGAGACCTACGATAAGCTCGTTCTCCTTGTCGATGTAACCGGCCTTGTGAGATGTGATTGTAGAAACAGTCACATTGTCCAAAGAGCGGACACCGTTGTTGGCGCGTTCCTCCTCAAGAGCCTTGAGGCATACATTCCACACTTTCTTTGTTCTTTCTGTAGGACCAGCCAAGAAAGAAGCGTCTCCCTCATAAGGAGTAATGTTCTCGTGAACAAAGTTACCAACGTTGATCTCTTTGCTCCACAAGCCATCTTTAAAATTCAGTTTCTTTTCCATAGTTTTTACCTATATTTAGAATGTTCGCTTGATCTCTCAATAAACGCTTTCACGTTTCTGTCTGCGAAGATAATAAAAAAAGAAATATACCACATTATAAAAAGCGGTATATTTTTTGCATTCATTTCATTTTTTGAATTATTTCAACAAATTTCTACTTCAGAAGCGCCACAAGGCCACTAAAAAGCATAAATACATATATAACTTTCTTTAACATATCCTTATTAATTATACTGAAAAACTTTGCGCCAAAATGTATTCCGAGGAATACACCTGCAATTCCGGCACACCAATAAAGAGGAGTGTCGGCGGTGTAATAGCCACGCCCCGACCTGAAGAAAAGATACACCACATTGAACAGCAGCCAGAAAGTCTGCATGGTTGCCATATATGCACGCTTGTCCTTTATAACGTTTACACCGTAAAGCACCACAGGAGGGCCCGGCATCGCGAACATGGAGCCCATGAAGCCGCTCAACGCGCCCACCGTCGCCTGAGACCAACGGGAGTTGAAAAACATTCTCGCCCTACCCTCAAGGAAAATAAAATAGAGCGATACAAGCATCAGAGCCACTCCAAGACAACGCCGCAGGACAATGCCATCGACAGCACCCATATATATTATGACAAAATAGGAAACAAGAATATTGAACAGGAACACAACAGGAATCGCCCGCCATTGGATATAACGCCAATTGCGCACCACAATAAGCAACGCAGTGCATCCCGAGAGAATGCCCGAAAGCGCCACAGCCTCATTATAAGAGGGCATGATATACGGCAGGAACATCATTATGAATATCCCGAAGCCGAACCCCGACACACGCTGCACAAAACCCGCACATGCCGACAGGCCAAAGAGTATCAAAAGAACCTCTGTCATTGCCAAGGAATTGCCATTTCATGTGCAAAGTTAACAAAAAAGATAGTCACACGAAAAGAACTACCACTCAAAAGCCAACGGTACTACGGCAACCACAGTTGTGGAGAATCAACGATAACCCCATCGGCGTTTACAGGCCTCGACGCATCGTCCTTGCCAAAAGTCCATATCTTCACACTTTTCCCAGCACTATGCAACCGCTCTACGAGGCCATCACGAGCGAAGCACTTATGGACATTGAACGAAGAGACATAATCATACTTATCCATAGAGAGCCTACGCAGAGTACCGTCAAATATATAAGGTACAAGAGGCAGCTTGAATACAAACAGTTTCTCCAAAGGAAAAGGGACACCAAGTACATTGAACCGCTCAAGAACCTTGTCACTGAAAGACTGCACAGCAACCCAATCCCAAGCAGAATGTCTCGCAACAGCATCCACTACAGCCGGCTCTATTCCACGGCTATCATTGTCTTTTATCTCAATGAGCACACGGCAACGTCCTGCTACAAGTTCAAGGACCTCATCCAGTGCAGGAATGCGCTCATCCGTCTTATTACCTACAGCATCAAGCAGAGAGAATTTCTTCAGTTGTGCCAAAGAAAGTCCATTGACACGTCCCTTGCCGTCAGTCGTGCGGTTGACGCCCTTGTCGTGCATGGCAACAACATGCCCATCGGCAGAGAGTCTCACATCGACTTCCACCGCATCGACGCCGAGAGCTATTGCACTTTCTATTGCCATGAGGCTGTTTTCGGGCCCCAACGACGCACCACCCCGATGCGCTATGACCATAGGCCGTTCTACAACAGCGACCTTGCCCGCCGAGCAACCCACAAGTTGCATAGCAAGCAAGAAACAGAAAAGAGGCAACAGAGACTTTTTCATACCCCAAATTACAGAATTAGGCAATCAATAAACAAGAATAAGAAGCAAAAAAACAGTAAAAATAAAATTATTTTCAAATTTTTCCGCCATTCTCTTGCACGGTTCACTTTTTTGATATACTTTTGCAACGTCAAAAACGGAAAGACCACATTCCTTGACACAAAAACCTTTGGAGAGGTGGCAGAGTGGTCGATTGCACCGGTCTTGAAAACCGACGTACTGAGAGGTACCGGGGGTTCGAATCCCTCTCTCTCCGCAGAACGCCGAAGACAAAAGGCGGACAAAATTAGACAAATCCCGTAAAAT
>SUXN01000035.1 GCA_015060965.1 Bacteroidales bacterium
TAAATGTACTTCGCATAATCCAATTCTTTTTGGTTACAAAATTAGTTATCAGCGAGTTGTACACTGTTATGCAGAATGTAGCAGAGAGTAGAAATAAACTCCAACGACCTATAAACTTACCTCATTATCGGGTAATGATTTGAAAACCGTCCGCCCTCATTACCTTTCATTTCCTTGCACTTTTGCATCAGCGAGGCTTTCATCAAAAGTCCTCATAAGTCATTGAACACCAGTGCTGCCATCATTATTTTCCCTCATTCGTTCGATTTTTCCAGAGATAATTAGTAATTTGTTCTATTAAATCATTTCCAGTGAGCGAAGTGATATTATCTAATATTCTACAGATGAGGTCTGTTTCATCTTTGTGCTGTTTGTAATAGCGAGTAAGCAACCAACGATGGTATTGGTCGGGATAATCAAACCACAATTTTATAAATGAAACATAGTTCTCTATACTATTCACAGAAAAGTAACTGTGGACATACTTACTAAATTTAAATCCGTGAGTGATATCTATCTCGTTTGCTAATATCTTCCAATTATTATTATCAGTTACTCGTTTCTCTATTCCTCCAAATTGGAGTTGTAATCCTTTGGTTAAGAAATCATAAGCATCGTTACAAACAACGAAACTAAAAGCGTTATCAGGCTGTGCAAATATCGCATTTGCAAAAAGGCTATGTGAGGTGCAAATAATGTTGGGTGTCACCTGTTTATTAACATCCTTCCATATATTCAACCACTCTTGCATAGAATTAACAACTGTATAGTGATTGCTCAAACCCTGCACGTCATAAGTTTCCTTATCAGTTATGATTAGACGATAGGTTAAATCCTTTTCCTCGCTTTTTAGTCGCCAAATGGTACTTTGTGTATCCTTACTAAAGGATTCCATTTTACCTTCCAGTCCCACTATCGGAACAAATACTCTTTGGTGTTTCCCAATGGCTTTCGGACTTGCCTCAATCGCTTTGATAGTTTTTAGCAGGGCATCAAAGGTTTTATTTACATCATTCTCATAGAAGCGTGCCAACTCCGAGAATGGGGCAATAACACAGTCTGCTCCATTCATCTTCTTAATATGATCCTTGATTCGTTGCGCCAACTCTGTGTGAGTAATCATTAAATCTGGATAATTAGGGTCAATCCATTTATCTACACTCTGTACAGTCGCACCAATCTCTTCTTGAACGAAATCGACAAATAGGCTACAATCCCGAAAGTTGTCGAACAAAACAAATCGAATCGGATATCGATTTCTCATATCGACACCGAGACCGATAGACTCTTTGTCCTCCAAGACGAGACTCTTTAGTTCTTCAAAGTTTTTAACCTCTTTATACATTTATTTCAAGTATTTTAGGAGTATATCAAGTACTGTATCCTCAGACTCTATAATGTCGTTAAGTAGGTCTTTTGCTTCGTTGGCAGGCATAAATTTTAACGCCTCTTTAAGTTGACTCCTCTTATGAGCTACATTTGATACGGGAGGTATAGATACATTAGAGGAACCACCCATTCCAGATTGGTTGCCACTTGAAGCACTACTCGCACTACCGCCCTGTCCACCATTAGTTGGAGTGGTTTGAAGAGACAGTCTCCAATCTTTTAGGCAATCTTTGACCTCTGCTTCTTTCCAAAGTCCAACTTCTGCAAGGTGTCCTTTAAGATACACTATTGCATCATCGATTTCGTGGTCTTGAATCTTTACATTCTCAACACTTTTCAAGAAGTTTATAAATCCATCTCTATAATTGCCGCCATTATTCTCAACCAGAAGATTTCCCCACTCAAATCGTTGTGCCTCATAGCCATTTATCGTATCATTAAGGAGTGCGGGATTCTTCATACTTTCAGAATCGCCCACAACTTTGATAACATTGTCAATTAGCAGACGTATATCTTCTGTATTGTAATCACTACTACAATATTTTAATGACCACAATGGGTAGCCCTTCTCCTTTGCATATTCATTTTGAATTGCCCATCTTGCATCTTTCAAAGAGCTGATATCTGAGTAGCCTTTGAGTTTCTTAAGCGAAAACATCGCAATCAAATGCTTGCTTAATTTACCAGCCTCTTTACTTTCAAACAAGAAGTTCAACTTATTTGAACTACGACCGCTTTCCCATGCCTTAAACAATTCGACTACATCATCAACAAGATGTTGGGCTGTACGCTGTTTGCCATTCGTGTCAAATATCTGGTTTACATATCTACGCATAGCAAATGCGACCATTGCCATTGGAGCATATCCTTGGAATAATCCGAACGGTGCTTCAGTAAGGCCAATCAACTTCTCCCCTAAATTAAAAGTCTGGTTCTTATTTGTATGACGACCAGATAGCCACTCATCAATGTAATCACAAACCCTCTTTAACGGATGGTTAGGATCAACATCACTCTTCCAATCAAGATTGTCATCAACACTATCTTGCAGTAGGAATTCTACATGTCGCGCAGGTCCGCCACACGCAGCAACAATATCTTGTTTTGTATTAAATGACAGTACTGCATCGACTGTAGCTTTAACCGAAGCTTTTTTCCAATATGTGGTAGAGTGCTTAATTCGAACAATCTCCAAAGATTCTGGACCTGCTTCAAAAACACTAGGAGCAATCGAGTTATTTATTGTTGAAGCCATTTTGCTACCAACAGTCGTCATATACTCGCCACGCAAATAGAAAGTAGCATTGCCACCCTTCATTCTTGTAGCCCATGCCTCAATCATGTCTGATGCGTTTTTCGAATAAGTCTTTTGCTGATTATGCAAACTACGACGCTGAGCACATTGGGCATTTGCTTGATACTCTATAAAACGCTCGTAGTTCTTATCCTCGAAGAATGTTTCCATAACAACAAATGTTGTATTACGGAATCTATCTTCTTGGCTATTCCTTTCTGCAATATCTTTGAGGGCAATAACTTCCTCTTGGTTGCGGCCTACAAGAATTGCAAGGAATATTTCATATGTTTTGGTTTGCTTCTGAGTATTCTCAATCTTACTCAACAAAGTATATTCATTTGCCTGCTTCGAGAAGAACTGGAAAGAAAGAGGTCTACCAATTTGTTTAAAACTCTTATCAAAGCTTGCGTATGCAGCATCACCAAATCTAATGACTTGATCCGTGTAAAGGTAATTACTTGATATTAACTCCCCTTTAATCTTTTGTATTTCCTCGCCAGGAAGCGCAGTGAAAAGAATTGAGAAATTGCCATTAGGCTGACGCTGAATAATACTCTTGTCGTTGAGGAAATCAAGAATATCAGGTAATTCATCCGCTACTTCTGTTCCAACGAATAAGTTTTCAATATTCTCTTGACTAGGTGTAACAGTATCACTATTAGCAATATTGTTCAATGCATTAAGCAACAATATTCCTTTGAATACTTTCGAGTAATTATCTCCAGCAGCCTCAACAGCAAGATGGTGGCTGTTGTATCGTTCTGTTACAGCACCAAACTTGGTTGTGTCGCTCTCAAAATATTCCTTCACATAGTCCCATAAGTAGTCCGCAGTAATTGTTCGCTCATTTGCATAATTTTCTTCACAATCAAGAAACTCCTTAACAGCATCGCAAGCCAAGAACTCAAATACGCTTCGGCTTGAAGAGCCCGCCTCTCGTGCATAATATGTTGCGAGGTTGGCTGTCGAAGGATGAAGAGGAAAGAGATTCTGAATATTCTCAATTGTCTCACTTGTGTTGGTTGACGACGATGAGAATGTATTTAGCAAATCATTGTGTAGAACAAAGAATCGTTCTTTACGCTGATTATAAACCGTATCATTCACAATCTTGAACTTCTTTGACATAATCTTGAATGCCGAAACTGGTTCCATATTGTAAGCTACATAGTGATAGCGACCTTTTGTTTTTTCACGCTCTTCTTCTTTTATCGAATTCAGTGCAGAAGGGTGCGAAATAAACAAGAAGTATGAGTCATTCTCATTATTCATCATCGCCTCGGCAATCTCTTGGAGGCGAACAAGTAGACGAACACCGATACTAGATGTCATAATCTCGGTAAACTCATCCCATATAATGAGGAGACCATCATATACACCTTGTTCTTTGAGTTTGTCCTGAACCTCTAATATCCACTGTTGAATATTGTTGCTCTGCAAGCGAATGTCGATACCAGCGATTCTTTGAGCATTGCGAACACGGTCCAATACTTCTGTATCGTAGTTGCACAATAACTGCCTCAACTTCTTCAAATCTGGGGCGACACTACTCAAGACAGTGTTATTATCAATCAGTGATTGCCAAATAGCAGGCTGCTCATCAATATGCTGAACCATAACATCAAAATCGGTCTTAACGGTAATATTGATGTCCGCTTTGTTCAACGCATTTCTAATCTCTTTTTGCAGCTGCAAAGACAAATCCTCTTCGTGAGCGATGCTCTGCTGACCATATAGATTGACGGGGAAAAGACGCTTATGCTGGCGCACCGACAAAATCGACGAACGAATCAAAGTATATTTGTCCTTCTTGTACTCATCCTCGATATACTCTTGAATCTCTTCTATTGGATCACAGAAAAGGTGTTTGAGAACAGCACCTGCGTGACTCTTACCAGTACCATAGGTACCAGCAATCCATATTGACTTATGGTGGTCTGCATCGTTGTTGCGAACCGCCTTAATCATTCGGTTAAGAATGTCGTTGAACTGATCATTTGCAATAAATGTTTTCCATTCACCTATGCCCTCCTCTTGAATATTGTAGGCAGGACGCATTGATCTAAGTTGTACAATGTCGCTGTATCTCATAGCTATATATCGGTTTCTGTTATTCAGCTTTTAGGTAGTGTGTTATAATCGCTTCTTTATACTCTTCTCTTTTCTCCTTATCTTGAAGCAGTTCCCACAATGTATCATCTAAATATGCATAATCAACATTTTCAGTCAAAAACTTACCTGAAGGTGTATGCCATTTGTGTGGAGGTTTCGTTACTGTCTTCCATTTAATGTTGTAAAAATCATCCTTAATAAAATGATAGTATGGTTTAAAGAAAGGCGTAACAATAGTGTTAGGTTCGTATTTCTGGCACAAGAGTTTATAAGACAATTTTATCTCCTTACTATATGGAATTCTATTACCTAATATGGCACCGTCCTCAATACCTTTAATTATCGTTAAGAGGAATAATGGCTTCGCATTAGAATATAAGCCATTCTTCCACCCACGGTGAATGGATAAAATGACATTCCTATAATAAGATGTTTGTAAACTCATATCATTACTCTATTAATGACTGTAAACACGAAATCGCATCTAAATCTTCTCTTAATGTAATGCTATCAAGTCCCATAGACAGTTCAGCAATGAGGACTCTATTGGCAGAAGAATTTAAGGATTTAAGAGCATTGGTGAATACCGCCTTACTTATTCCTAATACCTTATAAGGTCCGCTAGTACATTCTTCACTGTAAAAATCAGATACGCGCAAAGAACGTATTCCTTTCTTCTCGGCATATTTGTAAAGGCAATAAGCCAAGCCGGCATTGGTTACACTCTCATAACTGCCTCGTGTGTTATGTTTGCCATCCTCTGATGGCATACGAAGATTTAATGTATCTCCTATAGGTGAGTAGTCAAATGTTTGCACTAACGCTGCAACTGCATTGGCAACAGTTTTTCCTTTTGATGAAAAACCTTGCTCGTTAATCAGTCCCTCTAGTACTTTTCTATCGTACTCCTGACCAATCTTAATATTGTTAAGGAACCAATTAACAATAAATGAATTGTATGAAAGATTTATTAATATCAATTCCCAAGTCAAATTGACATCGTCTATATGTATCTGTTGAATTAATTCACCAAACTTTGTCAATTGATTCTTTGCATCATTGATTTCGGCATCTTTTAGCCACGCCTTAAAACCGTCTAGCTGGGCTGTACCCAAAGAATTGCTTTGCCAGAAATACTCTGGATCCACCAGATATTCCTGCAACCATTCTTCTCTAAATCCAAAGGTCTTATAGCCTTGGATTTTGGTATTTTCATTGTTGTTCATATTTTTAATCATTCTTACACAATCTGCTGAAATGCACCCTAAATCGTGAGAGGTTAAGCATTTGTGGCAATGAATACATTTAGTTTTATCTATTTTAACTTCTGGCACAATAGAAAGAGCTCCTGTAGGGCAATCCACCTCACATACTTCACAATTCACGCAATATGCACTTTTGTAAATAACCCTACGCATCAAGTAGCTTAATTGTGTTGATGGATTCTCTACTATAAATGTGTATTGATTTTTAGCGGAGATATACTCAACACTAAAGTTATATATCTTTCCATCAAATTTTAATGTACCTAAATCTCGTCCTTCTTTGCTCTCCACAACATACTCACACAAACTAGGCAGCCATGTATATACGGAATACCTAGAATTAACAACATTTGCCACAAATGTGTGATTAGCATCTGAAAAAGAGACTAAAGTATTGGTTAATGGTGTGTTTCCAATAGCTTTGATTTTCCAACGACGCTCTTTTATAAATTCTTTTACGTCTCCAATCCTATTCTTCTTAGACCATTCAATCAATCTTCCAGCAAAAGGCTTAAGTTCTTCGCCATATTTTTTGGTTGCTATCATATCATCCCACGAAGATGAGAATGGACATATAATACATCCGACACGAGCCTTTCCATATCGATAAGCCTCATTAATCGGAAGATTATACCTAAAGAGGTATAAATATATTTCTACTGCATTCCAATTTAATATTGGATGTGCATTGTATATCGTCGTGTGTTTACCCCTACCAAAACGAACATATGCACCTCGTTTTGTACTTTCTTCTGCTCTTACTCCATCAAATGTTAATACTTTCGCCTGCTTATTCGTTCCCTCTATTTTAAGCATTCGATATAATGGCGCAGTTTTCATTACCGAACAGCACCAACGGTGAGTATCACTAGGAGTGCCGATCTTATCCCAATAATTCAATACACTCTCGTGATTTCTGGCCACCGAGAATTTTAGGTCTGGATAGAGTGCTTTATAGTACTCTTGAACCTCTTCGTAGAGTTTCAATGAAGATGGTAGCTCGTACCCTGTATCACTATATATCACCTCAAAATCTGTAGAAGGAATAGCACGAGTACATAAATCAAGGATAACTTGTGAGTCCTTACCACCAGAGAAGGAAGCCAAAAAGCGGTCGATTTTAGTTGTCTGAAAGATTTTTCTACCTTGCTTTTCAGCCTCTTCTAATGGTACGATGTCAAACGAATCACAATTCTCCTTAACAATTGCCATTTTGGTCTTGGTACGCTTCTCAGCCCTAGCTGCAAGTGCATCATAATCGAGTCTATTTGCAGCTACTGCTTGAATACTTTTTTGAGCTCCAGCATATTGTTCGTAGGTCTCGTGAATAAACTCTATGGCTTCGCTTTCGAGAAGGAACATATACTCCTTACATCGCTCCAGCATCTTCTTGACATTGACAGGCTTAAGTTTGAGTTTTTCCTTACCATCCTGAAAAACAACTGTCGCGTCATCGTATATATTGGCACCTTTGGCCTCAAAAACCAATTCACCTCTATACCAGTATTGCTTATTTATTGCCCATAAGAGAGGCTCCTTGCAATGAGGATAAACCCATCCTAATTCGTTTAATTTAAGCAAATCCAATTCTTCCCAGAAGACAGGACGAGGAGAGGTGCCAAGCGTCCCCTCCACGATGCGAGAGTGCAATCTCACACCTCCAGTTTCCTTATCCCAGGTTATCTTGTACATATCAATTATTCTATATTTACCAATTGAGTTAGTTTAACATCAAGGAGTTTGGCTATTTTAATGTATGTTTCCATTGTTGGCTGACAAGCATTTGTACACCACTTTGACACAGTTGTAGGCGCACATCCTAATTGTTCAGCCAGCCATTTATTTGTTCTTTTCTTCTCTGCAAGAACAACCTTGAGTCTATTTATATCCTTGTCCATAATAGGCTATTTATCTTACAAAGTTAATAAAATCCTTTTATAGAAGGTGTATATTGAGAACTATTTTGCTTTCAACGGAATTAAATTAGCATTTTTCTCATTGTATATTCAAATCTCACCTTCATCAATTTTCTATATTTAGATCTTGGCTATTTCCCATATTTTTAGTAACTTTATAAGAAAAATATGGGATTATTTGAGGAATATAAGAATCATCCTGATAAGGCTGTTAGAGAAAGAGCCAACAATTGGGGTGTAGCAATAGACTTGCAGAATGTAGATGGACTTAGTGTGTCTGAGTTTCTGATTCAACTTGCTCGACAACAAATTGAGGGTGAGATCACTATGGATGAAGTTACCCAAAGACTCAATGAGCATTACAAGCATAGAAAACTTTATAGTTCAACTTATGAGATTGTCCCACCCAACTCAGAAATGATCCAACAGATTAAAGAAGAAAATAAACTCAGACGACCTGGGATGTATAAATAAGACTATGGAAACTCCTTTTACATATGGCAAGATTGCGACCGATAAGAATTTCATTGACAGAGAGAAGGAAACAACCAGCTTGGTTTGGAACTTCGTATCGCTGAGCAATACAATCATTATTGCTCCTTGTGGTTGGGGTAAGAGTTCACTTGTGAATAAGGCGACCAAGTTAGCGATGGAGCAGGATAACAAGTTGCGTATCTGTCATATCGACCTCTTTAATGTACGCAATGAGGAGCACTTCTATTCTTTGCTTGCGCAGAAGGTTATTGCCGCAACATCATCAAAGTGGGAAGAGGCTGTAGAGAGTGCCAAGAGTTTCTTTTCGCATCTTGTGCCAAAGATTTCGATTGGCAGCGATCCGACCAATGAGGTATCAATTGATTTTGATTGGGAGGATGTAAAGCATAATCCCGATGAGGTGCTTAACCTTGCCGAGAAAATCGCACAGAAGAAGGGACTCAAAATTGTGATTTGCGTTGATGAGTTCCAGAACATAGCGGAGTTTACAGACCCTGATTATTTCCAGAAGAAGTTGCGTTCACATTGGCAACAGCACCAGAGTGTTGCCTACTGCCTTTATGGTAGCAAGCGCCATATGATGATGGAGGTGTTTACTAACTCATCAAAACCATTCTACAAGTTTGGCAACTTGATGTTCCTTAATAAGATTGACACACCTTATCTTGTGGAGTTCTTCAATAGCCGCTTTGAGGATACAGGCAAGAAAATAAATGAAGAAGCAGCCAACCTGATTGTTGAACTTGTCGATAATCACCCTTACTACGCACAGCAGTTGGCACAGCAGTTGTGGTTAAGAACAAAGGATATCTGTACGGTTGAAATAGTGCGTGAGGCACACGCTGCATTGGTAGAGCAGTTGAGTTTGTTGTTTGTAACGATTACCGAGACTTTGACAACGCAACAACTTAACTACCTTAAAGCCCTTATTGCGGGCGAAAAGGCAATCAGTTCTACCGATGTGATGCACCGCTACCAAATATCTTCTACAACCTCAATTGCTCGATCAAAAGCGGCTCTTATAAAGAATGATATTTTGGATAACAAGGCTGGTGAGATTTCATTCCAAGATCCGATATATGCCTACTGGTTGAAGACTGAATATTTTGGTAAATAACAAATGACTATGAATAAATGTAACCGTACTTGGATTGCCTTTGCAAATAGAAATAGATGTAGGCACGCCGATGCAATACTAAACCTTGGCTTTATCAGTTGGAGGATGGGCAGAGCTCGTTTTGCCATAGGCGATATAGTTTATCTATTTATGTCTGATGAGCGTTGTGTTCGCTTTAAGATGGTTGTAACTGCTGAACATCAGGAACGTCAAGATAAAGACTATTGGGTAGAGAAAGCACCTAACGATAAGACATATAAGTTAGAATTGCTCGAAGAATATAATGGCTCACAATTATCTGAGGCTGTTCTACTGCAACACGGATTCAAAGGTGGCAAAAGTCTTGAAATCCCAAACTGCAACAATCTACAACTTATAAACTACATTAAGTCTATCTTTTAATATATGCTCCACTATGATAGCAAGAAACCATCATATGTGGAGCATATTTTATTAGTAAATATACTTTTCTAAGTTCTCGCGAATCTTTCTTCCAAATGGAGATTTACTATCGAGCCTTATTTCGTTTTTTATTGTTTCTAAATCGGGTACAAAGGTAATGCTTTTCCCTTTAATATATCAAGCGTGTTTGCGCTATTTTTACAGCACAAGATACCTGATAATGGGTTATATACAGAGTATATAAAAACTTTAATTGAGTTCTGTTTCTAGTTCTTGATATAAAGCGACAGGACCAAGATGCCACATTTTTGTGCTTTCCACTTTAAGTTTCTTATACAACTTTGAGCCGTAAATCGTTTTTATAGCCTCTGTTATATTCATGCCTTTATATTCCACAAGCATACCAGCCAACCAACTTATTTTGGATGGTAATAGCAGATGTAGATTGCCTTGATTTATTTCTGGAATTTTGAGCATAGTGTGATTATCGTCATATAGATTTATTGATTATTTCATCTATCTCTGCAATTAACCATTGACGACTTTGGGTATGTAAAACTTCATAGTGTTCATTAAGATAATCAAGGATGTTATGCTCTGAAAATATTGACATAACTTCATCCTCGTTTATATTTTTTTCATTCATGCATCGGGTTAGAGCGATGTCACTGTCACGGAATTATTCAGCAGGAATATCTTATTCAGTGTCTGTTCAAGGGCCTGTAGGGTGGTGTAGCGTTGTTTGGGCTTCAGTTCGCATTGGCTCGTTTTTTTTACCGCATCCCACGCGGTGGTATTTTCATCGCCACTACGCGTGACTATTGCTAAAAAACTCACCGATAACGGTGTCATTCCCAGATAATTATTGTGTGCCAGCCGAGGAGGCGGAGCCGGATGCGTTTTTCTATGTCGCGATGTTTGTTGCGTTCTATCTTCTGCTGCCAGAATTGGCTATTACTCTTGGGCAATATGAAGTGTTTGCAGCCTTCGTGTCCGTGCCAGAAGCAGCCGTTGATAAAAGCCGCTTTGCGGTTTCGATAATGTGCACAGCAAATGGTCACGCGTAGTGTGGAATGGTCACACCGCGTGGGTTGCGATTGAGTGTACATTGTCAAGTTGCGGTCCTGTACTTGCGCAGGACAATGTCGGGTGTGCCGGGGAGCATGCGCACGTTGACTCTGTAGCGGTAACCGCGCGAGTGCAGGTAACGGCGCACGAGCATCTCGGGCTTGGTGTCTCTGCCCTTGATGCGTGACATGCATCTGTGTCTTTGCTCTTTGGTCATCCTGTCTGCCATAGTGCGAAGATAACGATTAACGTTTAACGTTTAATATGGAACGATTAACGTTATAAATTTGTGCCTGATGGGTGCAAAGATATTCTGTCAAATTTGATTAGAGATTCTTCCTCCTTTCAGTCGTCAGAATGACAAAACTTTAGTTTTGTTATCGACGAGTTTTGCAGCAACAGGTCAAACGTAGCACTCCCACCCCTCCGCCAGTAAACTGGCACCTCCCCTCAGGCAGAGGAGGAGTTTAGGTTATGCCGTTTGGGTTGCGAAAAGCAAAACGAGTCAATGACTGTGCAAATATAGAATGACAAAACTTTGGTTTTGTTATCGGCGGGTTCATTAGCGGTTGGTCGCACGTAGTGCTCCCACCCCTCCGCCAGTAAACTGGCACCTCCCCTCAGGCAGAGGAGGAATTTAACTCATGCCGTGCGGGCCGTTAAATGATGAACGCGCCAATGACCTTCAAATATAGAATGACAAAACAGAATGTGGTTTTAGCTCTTCAGTCACTGCGTGACAGCCTCTCTTGATTACAAACACGAGAGGCATTGTTTTTGTATGCTTGCTGACACGTGATTATTGGTACCTTCGGTTGGTTTTAGCTCTTCAGTCACTGCGTGACAGCCTCTCTTGATTACAAACACGAGAGGCATTGTTTTTGTGTGCCTCGGACACGTGATTATTGGTACCTTCGGTGGATTTTAGCTCTTCAGTCACTGCGTGCCAGCCTCTCTTGATTACAAATACGAGAGGCACTTTTGTGTGCCTACGGACACGTGATTATTGGTACTTTCGGTGGGTTTTAGCTCTTCAGTCACTGCGTGCCAGCCTCTCTTGATTACAAACACGAGAGGCACTGTTTTTGTGTGCCTCGGACACGTGATTATAGGTACCTTCGGTGGGTTTTAGCTCTTCAGTCACTACGTGACAGTAAATTCCTCCCCGGCCCTTTTAACCCCTCACCGCTACGCGGAGCTCCCCTAAAACATGGGAGCAATTCAGGTGTCTATTGGGCAGAGGGGTCCTCGTTTATCGTTAATCGTTAAACGTTCCACGTTAAACATTTAAGCCCACTTCGTGGGCTTGAACCTGCTTCCGCTCGCAGTGAAACATCAAAGTAAACTTTGTGTTTCGCTCGCTTACCCGCAGCTTTCCGTTTTTACCTTTCAGTTTTGTTTGTTCACTATCGCCACCTTTATCACTCCATCCAATTTGTTCTCGAATATGCGGTAGGCTTCTTCAATCTCGCTCAATGGAAAACGATGGGTGATGAGTGGGGTGGTGTCAATCTCTCCTGCTTCAATAAGGCGGAGTATTTCTTCGCAATCGCAACCATCAACGCCGCCGGTCTTGAAGATGAGGTTCTTGCCATACATGTCGGGCAGGGGAAGAACTTGGGGTTGGTCATAAAGAGCAACAACCGTTACAATGGCATTGGGGCGGGCACATTCCCACGCGAGGCGGAAGGTGTCATCGGCTCCTGCCACTTCGAGCACTCTATCAGCTCCTCCGTGGTCGCTATTTTTCAAGACAAAATCCTTACATTCTTCTGGAGTGGTGAGCAGCACTTCGGGGTAATGCTCTTGCACGAAACGACGCCTTTCTTCTGACTTTTCGCACACAATGATACGCTTGGGCTTATGAAGCATCACGCAAAGGAGCGTGCAGATGCCTGTTGGTCCCGCTCCTATGATCAGTACGGTATCGTCTTCGGTTATCTCAGAGATACGAGCTGCCCAGAAGCCTGTGGCCAGGACATCGCCCACGAACAAGGCCTGTTCATCGCTTACGCTATCGGGGATGCGGTTCAGTCCTTGATTGGCAAGCGGTACTCGAACATATTCTGTCTGTCCGCCATCGATACGGCACCCCAATGCCCAACCGCCATTCGGGTCAGTGCAATTATTTACATAACCGTTCTTGCAGAAGAAACACTCTCCGCAGAAGGTCTCTACGTTTACGGTCACTCTATCACCTGGCTTTACATTGGTTACCTCGGCTCCCACTTCTTCCACCACGCCCACCATTTCGTGGCCTACGGTAATACCAGTAACGGCACGAGGCACGCTCCCATGCTTGATATGCAGGTCGCTGGTGCAGATGCTGCTCATTGTCACGCGAACAATGGCATCGGTAGGTTCTATAAGTATAGGCTTCGGCTTATCCACCAAAGCGAACTTTCCTTTTTCTATGTATGTGTATGCTTTCATAATTGTCTGAAAATTTATTCCTCCAATTTCCACCCACAGTCTCCGTGGTAAATCATCTGCTTGGTCATGCCGCCATCGATGCAGATATTTTCGCCCGTAATAAAGCCGGCCTTGTCGCTGCAGAGGAACAATACCATATTGGCTATATCTATTGGATTACCCACCCTGCCCACGGGTTGCTGTGTGGCATCAGGGCCTTCGTAAACGGTGTATGCCGTATCTATCCAGCCCGGGGATATGGAGTTCACCCTTGCTTTTCCCGACAGACTGACAGCCAATGCGTGAGTGAGTGCGGCAATGCCGCCTTTGGCTGCTGTATAGCTCTCGGTCTGCGGTTGGCTCATACGGTCACGTGACGAAGATATGTTGATGATGGATGCACCTTCGGCCAAATGATTATTCAGTAATTTTACCAAGTAGAATGGTGCGGTCACCCCCACACTCAGGGCATACTGGAACTCCTCGTAGGAACATTCATCAATCCCTTTCATCAATGGCAAGGCATTGTTGACGATGACATCCACATTGTCATGCTTGCCCAGTACCTCGGCGGCAAATGCCTCAAGTACCTCTTTCCTGGAGATATCCCCAACAAAGTGTTCGCCCTCTTGCTTGTCAATCACATAGACTATGGCTCCTTGAGAACGGAACTCATCAGCAATGCATCGGCCAATGCCGTTTGCGCCACCGGTTACTATGACTACTTTATCTTTGAATGTATTTCCCATACTTTGTCGTTTATTTCACAAATATAATTATTCCTTTCAAATTTTTACATTAATTCTTTATCTTTGGGCCGGCAGGCCGCACTCCTTTGTAAATTTGAAAACAATAAACAGATTCTATGAGTACACTTGAAAGGGCTATCGAGATTGCTACCGAGGCGCACCGTGGGCAACTGGACAAGGCCGGTAATGAGTATATAGGCCATCCTTTGCGCGTGATGGCGGCAGGAAAAACCGCTGACGAGAAGATTGTGGGCGTGTTGCACGATGTAGTGGAGGACAGTGATTGGACATTCGAACGGCTTTCGGCAGAGGGCTTTTCGGTAGATGTTATCGAGGCTCTGCGCTGTGTGACTAAGCTCTCGGAGGATGAGCCGTACGACAAGTTCATAGCACGCGTGAAGAGCAATCCTCTGGCTGTGGCGGTCAAGCTGAATGACCTGGCGGACAACATGGATATCCGTCGCTTGCCTTATCTGTCGGATAAGGATGTGAAGAGGTTGAAGAAATACCTCAAGGCGTACAAACAGCTTACCGGTGAGCCCACCTATTCGGTCTATGCCTGCAGGCAGGAGTTCCCTAATGCCTATAACCAATGGAGTGCCGAGGATGATGCCGAGCTTGAGCGTATGTGGTGCGAGGGTGCTACGGTGGATGAGCTTGCGGCGCATTTCCAGCGCAAGCCGGGTGCAATACGTTCGCGCATAAAGAAACTGGAACTTGAAGAGAAGTACGGATGATGTCACGCATTGGTTTTTATATAATTTTTGTAACGTCTTTATTGATAAATCGTAATATGGGATTTCTTGACAGATTGTTCGGGAGAGAAAAGAAGACCGACCAGGTTACTCTCACTCTGCCGACCGAGAGTTTCGCGGTTGTAAGGGCCGATGATGCCGAGAAGGGCAAGGCTCTTATGGTCATAAACACTTCGCTTGCGGCGCGCAAGGACGATGTGCAGCTTAAGCAGGTTTTTGCCTGTTTCTGTTCTGTTATCTTCGACTATCGCGATGTCGACGAGGAGCTGTGGCCCACGCAGGAGGAGTTCAATGTGATGCAGCAGTTCACCGAGGTGGTCGATAAAGGTATAAAGGGCGATCCCGACCACCCCAATGCTCTTTTTGTGGCAAGGGTGACCAATGGCGGCACTTGCCAGGTGATGTGGATGCTTAATGACCCGGACGCGGCAGCAAGCTATCTGGACAAGATGATAGCAGACGGTAGTGCAGTGAGGGAGTTTGAATACAGCATAGAGGGTGACCCGCAGTGGGAATCTATCGGGTGGTTCCTTCAGGATTTTACCAAGAATAAGTAGTGGGATAACGTTTGACGGTTAACGGGTTAGGGGATATAGGTGAAGGGTTGGAGATGAAGGGTGAAACGGGTTTTGTTTAAGGTTCGCTTGCACGAGTTTTCCGTTTGAAGAGTGTTCATTAAGGACTTTTGAGGCCTTTATGATAAGACTCAATGAACTATTTTAACTCCCGATTCTTGTCATTTATCGATATTTTCCATAACTTGCCATTGTTAACCGCTGCTGCGGTATCTGTCTAATGATAATCTATTATTGAACACACTTATGGAAAAGAAAACCAATAGCCTGTGGAACTGGTTCAAAGGTTCAAAAAACGAAGAAAAACAAGATGCTGACCGCTATTCTGCTTCAATTGAAATGGAGAAGCAGATAGGAGAGCAGATATACAATGCCTTGCAGGGTAGTGTGGTCGAGGAGGTGTTGAACAAGATAAAGGTGTCTAACAGCGATGCCTATTGGAGGAGCACAATGGAGGGGCATAGCCTGAAAGTTGAGAAGGAGCTTCTGTCCGATTTTTACGAGTTGTGCAACGATGTGAAGCTGAAGCTGGGTTTTGACGAAAAGGTGGACTTCTACATAACCGGTGACTCCTCGGTGAATGCATTCTCTGTGGCTGCCGAGAGTGAGGACGAGCCGCATATCGTGAATATCAATTCGGCCCTCTTCGGGTTAATGAGCAATGACGAGCTGCGCTTTGTTGTAGGTCACGAACTCGGTCATCTAATAAACAAGGATACAGCACTCGCGAGGCTTATCAGTTTTGTGTTTCCGCCAGATGCCAATGTCCCTGTGACACTGCAATACAAGATACGTCTTCACGAGCAATTGGCCGAGCTTGTTGCCGACAGATACGGATACCTGGCAACAGGTAATCTGGGTGCCTGTGTGACTGCTTTCTTCAAGTTGGCTTCGGGGCTCGACCTTGAGAAGATGAATGTCAGCATAGAAGCACTCATTGCCGACAACAACAGAAGACTGAACTACTTCCTGAACGACAAGGGTGTGAGCAGGGCGTCGCATCCGGTGAACCCTATAAGGGTACAGGCACTCAATCTGTTCGCCACGGCCCAGAGCAAGGCTGAACTGGATAAGGGAATGGATGAACTGATATCGATACTGTTGAAGATCGGATGCAGTGAGTTGGACGAGCACACGGCACGCTTCATTGCATCGGCCGGTCTCATTGTGGCAAACACCGATTCGGCAGTTGCAAAGGAGGAGGTGGAGCAGATAATACACTCTTTGGCAGGTATGAAGATATTCCCCAGAAAATTCCTGGATGAGATTGCCGAAGGTGATGTCGTAAAGACATTCAACGATGCAGTGGGCAAGATTCTTGAGATTAACCCGGGAATGAGGGAGGGGATGCTCCAATACATGATTCACATTGTCCTCTCTGACAAGATAATTGCCAAGGAAGAGGTTGAACTGATATATAATTTCGGCAACAGCATAGGTCTTAGCGAAATAGAGATTGCAACAGCCATTGCCGAGTCAATACAGCAATGCTACGTACCGAGTCTTGATGCAATCTGCTGATAGCGAATGATGGTGGCAGCGTCCTCTTATGAGGACGCTGCTGTGTTGTTATAATATCTTTGCCAATATGCCGGTGTAGTTGTCTGTGGAGAATTTCTCACACATGAACTTCACTACGTCAATAATGCATTCCTGCGGTTTGTTGTCCTGCAGTCTTGCTGTGAGGATTTCGGGTGCTATGGCTTTGTATACGCCGTCGGAACAAAGGAATATCGTGTCTCCGGAATTCAGTTCAAACTGTGCTATGTCCGGTAATGCAACTTCTGGATTCAGGGAGAAGAAACATCTTGTCACTCTTTCGGAGCCTGCATGTGGGTCGGCATGGTCTATGGTGCGGTATATGACCTCTCCATTCCGTAACAGATAGCAACGGCTGTCGCCACAATGGGCTATTGTTATGTGGTTGCTCTCGATGCTTGCCATGACAAGTGTTGTTCCGGTCTCTATCGGGCGTACAATTGAAGAGCGCGCAAAAAGAGCGTCCGATGCCTTTTTGAAGGCTTCTGTTATTTTTTGTGGTGAGTCGGCGTAATCGGGGTTCTCTTCCCAAAAATTGCAAATGGCGTCGCACACCGTTTGTGCTGCAACATCGCCCATCGAGTGTCCTCCCATGCCGTCGCACACAACCAACAGGGTACGGTGGCTGTCCGGCATATCCACAACGCGCCAAACATCCTGATTGGTATAACGTTTCCCTATTTCACTGAAAGCTGTGTATTCTAATTTCATACAATTAATGTTTGTTATCTGTGACAAGATACTTTAATACTGTTTCCCAATCAGGGAACTCTGTCGAACCGATTCTGATGACTTCTCCTTCAAAGTTGTCCTTTGTATCGTTGTTGCTGTCTATGAGGATATCTCCATTTAATGTGCCTATATAATCGGTCATTACAATCCTATTGCCGAAAAGCTTTGCTATCCATGATGGCCTGTCGCTCCATAAAGAGGGCTTGTCCAATGGTGTAACTGCTGTCACCATGTAGCAATCATAATGCGAGTTCAGTATATTGATGGCGTTTGAGGCTTCCGGGGATGGCTCAAATGTGTCGGTTGCTTCCTCGCATGGAGCGGTAACGGCAAGGAGTCCTTCAAGTGTTATATATATCCTTTTCCTGTTTGCGGACGCTCCCGCGTGCCTGTCGTCATAGGCGTCACGTAACCAGGTAAGGACTGAACAGAATTCATCTTCGGTGAGAATGGTCTTGTAACTGTTTTTCTCTCCTCTGCTGTGGAACAATTCCAAACCTCTGGTCGACATAAGGGCTGTACGGAACCTTTCATTCTGTTCGAACATTGCCGTATATGCCCTGCGGACCAGTTTCCGGAATATGTGACTTTGGCGGTCTATGGCAACTCCTCGCCACCATAATGTCTGGTCTGTTTGCCAGGCGGTAGAAGTCATCTTTTTGGCGTTCTTGCCTTTCATCGAGCATATTTGTCTCTGCTTGTCCCTGTCCTTTTGCTTGAGTGACTGCAGAAATCCTTCCATACTACCGCATATCATCCCGTCAAGGCGAAACCCGTTGCTGCACAGATTGGACAATACATTCGCGGGGTATGCGCTTTTGGACCAGATGTCTATGGCTTTACCCCTCCATACTAACCATCTTATATACAGATCTCTAAGTTTCATGCAGTTTTTTATTTCATAGAGTAATGCCGGCTATGAAATCTATCATTTGCACTCGTTCTCAATGAATTTCCTTACAAAGGCACGTTGCATCTCGTTTTCTGGTGACACACGGTGCTTTGACTTTGGATTGCGCGAGAAACTCTCATTCAGCTGTCGCATCGCCTCGGTGTAAATCTCCTCTGTGCTCATCCCTTTGTCTTTCAATAGGTAGGCATAGAGGCAGGCGACAATGGTTCCGGTCCTGCCGACACCGCCCCGACAGTGGATGTATATACAATCGTCGTGGTAATATCCATTCTTGCCACGATATATAATCTCATCTACCAGTCGGGCAACAATGTATGTGTTGTCAGGGATGCCGCAATCGGGTATCGGGAACCTGAAATGGCATTTGCCGTTCTTGAGGTATTGTGCATAAGGTCTCAGTTCACCTTCGCAGGTGAGGTCGTAGAAATACCGGAATCTTGACCAACAGAATACGTCCTGTACCTTTATCCTACATTTATTATCGTCCTTGTCTCCAGGGTATTCGCCTGCGAATATATTCAGGTCACGGTGTACAAGGTATGAATTCTTTATGGGAACAGTGTCGCGTGCATATACCTCTACATACTTTTTCATCCATAGCCTTTTCTCGGGTGTGTCGTAGCAGTCGATGTATTCGCCGACGGGAATGTCTGTTGCAAGGTCTGTTGCAAGTTCCTCTATAAGCCACCTCAGCTCAAGGTTATCCTTGTAATATTCGGGAATGGCGTCATAACCAAGCAAAGCACCCATGATGTTGCCTGTTACCGCTCCGGTAGAGTCGCTGTCGCCCGAGTGGTTTACGGATGCTACAACGGCTTTCTCAAAGTCGTCGGGGTATTTCATGAGGCAGTATATGGCTATGGCAAGTGTTTCCTCTGCAACCCAACCTTCTCCTAATAGTGCTATAGCCTCGGCATCGCTCGTGCTATCATATGACAATAATGTCGCCTTGTCGGTCAATGTCTTTATGTAATCAATGTGCCCTCTGTGTTCGGGGTATATTTCTGTCAGAATGGATATACATTCGTCAATACATTCCCTAATCTGGTCTTTTCTTATGTAAGAGTAGGGCATCAGCTGCTGTATGAGTATTGCCAGGAATGCCGCGGGTATATATCCGAGCGGATGCTTGTGTGTCAAGGCTGCAGCCTTTCCTGCCTCTTTTGCAAAATCAATGATACGTTGTCGTGTGTTGTCGTGTGTTGTGGGGTTCGCGGCAAAAAGAGCCAAAGGGGCGACTCTCATTATGCCACCGCATCCTTTGCTGTCATTGATGACCTCCTTGCCATCGGCCAGGCTTTGCAGCGCCGTAAGACAGGTGATTCCCGGAGCGCGCCGTGCATGCAGGCCTTTCACCTCGCGTATCCAGTTGAGGTGGTGTCGGGTGTAGTCTATTTCGCCAGTCTGGGTCTGCAACCATTCGATATACGAGTCACGGATATAATCGGCAGGGCTTGCTCCCAATACTCCGCGCGTAGCATATCGGGTAAAGCAGAACAGCGTGCCGTTTGCCGTGAACAGGGTCATCTGTGTGTCGTCGGAGATTTCGGCTATTCCATCCTTGTTGAGTTCGTACCGTGTAATACCGTTTCTTCCATATTTGACGATAATGCCGTGATAACTCATGAACTCTACGGGATAACCGAGTGCATCCCCGACAGCTCCTCCAACCATAGAGCCCAATACCTTGTTCTTGTATGCCTTATTCATTGTAATGTGTCTTTGTATATGATTGCAATATGCAACTTGTGCAAATGTAATAAAAATATATATAATCAGTTGTGTCACAAATTCAGAAATGTGTGATAGAAATCCGTCATTCTACAACTCTGTATTGGCAGATATTGAGGAATTACGGCCTGTTTGCATGAGCGAGGTACTGAAACAATACAAACCTAATAAACACAAATTACTATGAACAGATTATTTGTTATGTCTTGTATGGCGATATTGTTGTTTTGCCATACATCATGCCAGGATGGCGCAGAGGAGTTTCAGAGGCCATCTGTAGAGTTAGAGAAGGAGTGTCAGGAACTGAATGTGCAAAGGCTGGTGCAGCAGGCACGCAACGGCAATGCCGACGCATATATGACATTAGCACTATGTTACAAGGATGGTGAAGGTGTCGGGAAAAGTATGCTGAATATGATGTTCATGTATATCCAATATTGCATCAGGACCGGAGCCCGCATAGATGGTATTAAAGACTTCTTTGATAAGGACGATCCGTTTCTTCTTGTCTATGATATGTTAGAATTCTCATCGTTGCACGAACTGAGTATGGCCAAGCTTGAGGCATTGAAACAATTGAATCCTGCCGAGGCCAAGGCTATTGAGGCTGCTATGGCCGTTATCTCTCTTGAAGAGGCAAAGGAAGAATTGCAAACCTTGCGCGAAGCCGAGAAAGAGGGTAGTGAGATGGCTGTAATCTTTCAGGCATTGTATTACAACAAGGCCGGATGCGGTGATGCAAAAGATTTTTTTGCCGGTATTTCAGGCAGATATCCTTTCGCGAATCTGTTTCTTTGTGAAATGTATGCTGATGAATATTCTCATAGCAAAGATCCGTCGTTCATATATAAAGCCATCGAGTGCTGTCACAAGGCCGAGGCCAATGCCATGCTTGTACCGAAATATGCATCAATGCTTGCCGGATTGTACGAATATTGCGATGAGAACGGACTGTCTGTACCGGGGAAACTTGATGAAGAGAAGTTGAATATGATAATATTTGATTCCTATAAATAAAAGGCAACAATACAGGAGTTGTCCATTGATACAAATATCTACAGCGATGGTGTCATCCTGAGCTGTGCGAACCAGCGGTCAAATAATTCTCTTTTCCCAGTCTTCATTTGTCAATCGGGTCGTTTATCTTAAATCAATTCTTTCTGTTTACAAGTGTTAGATGCAAAGTTATAAGAATTATTTAATTTTAACTGTTTTGCGCCGTAAAATGTGTCTTTTTGGCCAAAATGTATACAAAAAAAGGAGTAGCAACCGCTACTCCTTGAACTGCAATATACTTCTCTTTATTATTCAGCAGGTGCCCATTTGCAACGTACGGGTGAAACAATTGCACCCTCTTCCTTCAACTGCTTCATGGCCTTGTCAACCTCCTTGCGGTCGATGCCGCTGAGCTCTGCAATCTTACCTGCGTTCAGGGGCTCGCCGGCCTCCTTCATTGTCTGCAATACTTTCTCTTTAGTTTCCATATAATTCCTTTGTTTTTAGTTGTTAGTAATATGTTTCTTTAGCAAATATAGTGAAAGGCGAGTGGAGAATAAAACAAGTCTACTCTTTTTTATTCCGAGCCGTATCCTATTTTCGCGGTTTACCGCAAATATAATCAAAAAATAAGAACAAAAGCAATCAGAAAGATTTTTTAGCATTTATAAAGGATTTTTCAGTATGATGATTGCTGTAGTATATATATTGTAAAAACGGAAGTTCGTTGATTGTTTGTGCTAAACAATATTAAAATACGATAATTTGAGCTGTCGTTTTTTCATATTTTAATAAAGTTGAGTTAAATTCGCGCAGTTTTTTTGGCTTTCTGTCACCGGTAGGGTGGCAGAGGCTTTTTTTGACGAATAAATTATATGAATATATGAAGAAATTTTTTACAACTTTAATTTTGTTCGCGGCTGTGGCTGCGCAGGCACAGTATCTGCCTAATAGCAGTTTTGACAGCTGGAAGACTGCCTGTGGCAGTACTGAGGCTTTTGGAACCGGTGGATTGACAAGTTCAAAGACCGGAGAGATGCGTCAGCGCCCGGGCGTAGAGCCTGCCGATTGGAATGGCTCTTCAATAAATCAGAAGGTGATAATGCAGAAGACACAAGAACTTATTTATAATGAAAATGGGGCTGTTAAAATGCAGAATACCTTTGTCGGTGTCGGTTCAATTGGCTCCGTTGCGCCAGGCTTTATAAATCTTGCTACTCCGTGGGTATATGCGGTTTCGTCCATTGATGATTGTGATGGCGGTGTTTATGGCGGTGTCTCTTTTACTAATAAGCCTGATGCCATTAAAGGACGTTACAAGAGAACCGATGCTACAGGTGAAAACTCACATATTATAGTTTATTTGTGGAATGGTAATTTTACTTCAAATGTAGGTAGCAAATCTGCTCCGGACCAGGCTCGTAATAATGTGGACAGGGCAATTATGGGGATAGATGAAAATACTACAGCAAGTGGTACTCTGGTTGCAAAATGTGATTATTCATTTACTTCTACAACCAATAACGATTGGCAAGAGATTGTTGTGCCTCTTGAATATGTGAGTGATGAGGCTCCTGAAATGATGAATACCATTATCTCGGGCGGCGATTATTGGACACGTGCAAATATGCAGGATGGTACAACTTTGTATGCCGACGATGTGCAGTTCGTTTATTACTCAAGACTTGAATCACTTACCTATAATGGTGTTAACTATTATAAGGAGGACGTAGATACCTATTATATCTTTGATGAGTATGATGCAAGCAAGCTCTCGTATACTTTGAAGGGCCAGAGCGCAAGCGCAAATGTGACAAAGAATACTGCTAATTCGGCTTTCTTTGACGAGGTGACAATTACTGTTTCAAATGTAGGTAATGATATTGACGGAGTAAGTACACACACTTATAACGTTGTCTTCCTGAAGGCGGGTTACTTCCGTCTGTTGGATGCCAATGGCAATTACATAAATGATGGAACTCCTTACTACTACAACAAAGGACAGTTCCTTGATTACAAAGGTGGTACCTGGACAAATGTCGCAGATGTGGATGCCGTGGCTTTTGAGGCTGTGGAGTCTTTGCCAATTACAATAAGCGCAGCCGGTTATACTGCTTTCTATGCTCCTGTAGCCGTTGAGATGCCTGCCGGTGTTACTGCCCATACGGTGACAATCAATGGTGACTGGGCAACGTTGTCCGATCCGTTGGAGGTGGTTCCAGCAGAGACGGGTGTCGTGATAGCTGGTGATTCTGGTGATTATGAACTTGACGTTGTGGAGAGCGATGCGACAGTAACTGACAATGCACTCCGTGGCACTGTTGCTGCCGACTACATAGTAGGCGATGCCTATGTGCTTTCAAAGCCTGCAGGTAAGGAGGTCGGTTTCTACAGGGCAACGCTCAATAAACTCGACGGCACTGCATTCTACCTTAGCAGCCATAAGTCTTATCTGCCTGCAAGCGCAGCTCAAGGCAGCGCATTCTACGGTCTGCGTATTGGCGGAACAACAGGAATAACGGAGGTTGAAACTGCTCCTGCCGAGGATGTTATATATGACCTTACCGGCCGTAGGGTGACAAAGATTGTTGCTCCCGGTATATATATTGTTAATGGTGTGAAGAAATTTTTCAATTGATAAACGAAACCCTCACCCTCATCGGGGTGGTGGTAATAAATGATAATAACAGATGATGAAACGTGAATATGTTGCACCTCAGGTGCTTGAGGTGAATGTTGAGACTGTAAATGTACTGGCCGCATCTTTGTATATTGACGGAGAGACTTATGTCGACACCGAAGAGGATGGCGTCTTGCTCAGTGGCCGTCGCCGCGGAAAATGGGGCGACCTGTGGGATTAAATTCTTTGTAAATATTCAGTTTGGGGGTGCTATGACGGCGCTCCCAAACTTGTTTATGTGGCAACAGGTCAAATAAACCCCTGTATGGCTTCTGATTTCCGCGAACTTGTGTTATCTTCGCAAAAGTGTCATAAAGACGCAATTTGGATTATGGTTCAGAATCTAAAGAATTTATATAAAGAGTGGGCGGGCGTTATGCCAGTCTCAACGGTGAGGCTTACCGGCGACGGTTCAAACAGAGTGTACTACAGGTTGTCATCGGATGACGGTTCGGTCATCGGTGCCGTGGGGACGTCGGTTGAGGAGAACAGGGCTTTTGTGGCGCTTGCCGATGCCTTTGCGAAAAGCGGGGTGGCGGCTCCCCGGGTGCTTGCCGTGTCGGATGACGGCTCGTGTTATCTGCAGGAAGATTTGGGCGATGTGTCGCTCTACGCATCGTTGCAGGGTGCGCGCGATGCTTCGTCTTTCGGCGCAGAGGAAACGGCTCTGCTGTGCCGCACGATAGCCCAGCTGCCGCATATACAGTTCCGTGTACCGCGGCATTTTGACTTCTCGCTCTGCTATCCTGTGAGCGAGTTCAACGAGCGAACGGTGATGTGGGACCTCAACTACTTCAAGTATTGCTTCCTCAAGGGCGTGGGCGTGGAGTTCAACGAAAGCCTGCTCGAGGATGAGTTTGACCGCATGGCAGCCCTTTTGTTGAGCGACAATGACAATGTCTTCCTGTACCGCGATTTCCAGTCGCGCAACGTGATGCTCAAGGAAGGTGTTCCATGTTTCATTGATTTCCAGGGAGGTCGTCGTGGCCCCATATATTACGATGTGGCCTCTTTTGTGGGGCAGGCACGTGCAAAATATACTCCCGAGGCTGTCGAGGCTATGCTGGACGCCTATCTCGAGGTGCTGCAGGAGTATAAGAGTGTAGATAGGAAACACTTCGGGCAGATGCTGCTGCTGTTCCGCATCTTCCGCCTGTTGCAGAACTTGGGGACATACGGTTACCGTGGGCTTTTCGAGCGTAAGAAGGCATTCGTGGAGAGTATTCCGTCTGCTTTGGAACAGTTGCTGCAACTGCTTGACGCGGTGGCTCTTTTCCCTTATCTGCAAGGTGTGGTGGCTCAGGTGGCGTGTTTGCCGATGTTTGTCCGTCAGGAACGCAAGGAGCTGACGGTGGATGTCATCAGCTTCTCCTATAAACGCGGCATCCCCGATGACCATTCGGGCAACGGAGGGGGCTTTGTCTTCGATTGCCGGGCGATACATAATCCCGGGCGATACGAGCCGTACAAAAAGCTTACGGGCATGGACGAACCTGTGATAAAGTTCCTTGAGAAGGAGAGTAATATAACCGCTTTCCTTGAACATGCATACGCAATGGTCGATGAGATGGTCGATACATATCTCAAACGTGGATTTACGCATATTCAGGTGTGTTGCGGATGTACGGGCGGGCAGCACCGCTCGGTGTACAGTGCCGAACATATTGCGCGTCATGTGGCCGACAAGTTCGGTGTAAGGGTGGTGGTTACCCACAAGATGCAGAACTGCTCTTATGTGATAGAGAAAAGGAAATAAAACTGCGATACTATGGGCAGGGAGGGTGTTTCCCATCAGCTGTCTCTCATGTGCAGTCCGTTTTCTTTTGAATCATTCCCGTTAAAATATGCTATATATTTTTATCGGGCTGGAATTTTTCTTAATTTTGTAGTTTGAAATGGTTTAGATTATGAAAAAGACACTATCAATACTTTTTGTAGCTCTCTTTGCGGTGGCTTCAGCAGTGCATGCCAAGGGTGATGACGAGAAACCTGTTTATCTCTTCGGTGCGTCGTTCGCATTCTCCGATTCGGTCGTTTACTTTACAGAGATTATGCCTGTTGAAGGTGCAAAACTCGATGACAAGACAAAGTTCCTTCTTCATCGTCAGTACTATGCCTATGAGCTCAAGGACTATATGAATTTCCAGGAGAACATGCCTGGCAGGACATCTGTCATATATTTCTCGGACAAACGCTCTAAACTCGAGAAGCAGGAGGCAAAGATAAGGAAACGCCTCGTGGAGAAGGAGGGCAAGACTGTCCGCTATCTGGGTGACAAGTTCAAGTTCGTAAAGCCTTGATGCGATGAGCAGGGTAGGAGCATGGCTTCTGTTGCTGTCGGTGTTGCTTGGGTCATGTAACAAAGAGCCGGTCGTTCTAAAAGTGAAGCCCGATGTTGTTGAGAAGGGTGACACTGCACGCAAGACTCTACTCGTTTACATGATGGCAGAGAACAGCCTTAACGATTATGCTGCATCCGATGTTGCCGAGATAGTGAAGGCTGTGCCGAGTGTGCCAAACGACTGCCGTCTCTTTGTGTATGTCGATGACAAAGGATTTCCAATCCTCACCCAGTATTTCAATATGACAAACGGGGAGGTGGGAAATTCAAACTATCATCCTTTCAGCGAGGACGTATGCTCAAGCGATACAACGGCTTTTGGCCGCCTGCTCGATTTTATACTCGAGGATTATCCTACAGAGTCATTGGATATTGTCTTGTGGTCCCATGCCAACGGGTGGCTCCGTGCTCCGTTGAACTCTGCTCCACAGCGTACTATCGGCGTCGACAACGGCAAGAACTCATATAGCAATACCTCAACCCGAAGCATCGAGATTGAAGAACTTGCGGATTTGCTGGAGAGGTTGCCGACAAAAGTCGACAGAGTGATGTCCGATGCCTGCTTTATGCAGTGCGTAGAGGTTGCCTATGCCCTGCGTGATGCAGCAGAGTGGCTTATAGCCTCTCCGGCCGAGATTCCAGGTGACGGTGCTCTCTATTCGACAATGGTTCCCGAATTCTTCCTTTCCGATGGCCCTGAGGCCATTATGGATGCCTATATAAAGGCCTACGAGGATGAATATACAGGTGCAGTGCTTTCAGCAGTGAAGACTTCCGGGATGCAGCATCTTGCCGATGTTACCTACAGCTATGTGAATAACTATTTCAACATTTACAAAACCCGCGAATATACCCCGCTTCTCGCTTATCTGCCGGGTGGAGGGTATGCCGGCGGTGTGCGCTATCCGTGCTACTATGATATGAATGCCGTGATGAAGAGATACCTTGACGCCGAAGAGTATCTCCATTGGCGCAAGGCGTTTGATGAAGCTGTCGTGTATGTGGCTGCTTCGCCGGCCTGGTACCCGGCCGTATGTGGCAGGACTCTCCATTACGATACTCAGTCAGGTGGCGGACGCTCTTGGTATCTTCCCCAGCGACGTGCCATGAACGAATCCTTGAATAATGATTTCAAGACAACTGAATGGTATTATGCTGCCGGCTGGGAAGCTGCCGGTTGGTAGCCCAAAATGGTGAAAGGACTTATGCAATAAATAAAGCAGTGGCACACAGCCACTGCTTTGTATTTGTAATGAATAGTTTTCAACTTTCCGGTAAACAAATCTCATTGTAGGAAAGGACAATGTGATTAATCCATTTTGGGGGATTGCTGTAGAGGGGTGGATTTTCCAATGCAAGCTTCCTGAGTTTTTCTTCTTTTTTACGTAAGTATAAAACATATTTCCTGTCGTTGTGGAATGCATGTCTACTCTTAATCACAAAGCAATAGGTAATTCGTTTCCGTTTATGGACCAGAGGTATTATTATCTGCTCGCATCTGTCCGTGTCCATCAATGTATCTATTGGCGTTGTGTGGGAATAATTCTTGAGAAAAGGTCTGATGAAGTCAACCATTCTTCCTCCAGCTTTTATTGTTTCGGCCGTTTGTTTTTGTTTTTTATTCTTGCCAATTGCGGATGAGTGCAATGCTTTTCCTCCAACCATGGTTGAGTAGCTGACGTACAAGTCGTCCCAGACGATTTTGATAGCGTCTTCAGTCTTGTTCTCCAGTGTGAAACTTGCGTAAACGAACGATGGTTTGATTGTAAGTTTTATCAGGTTGTCCTCATGTACGTCCAGGATGGTTTCTCCTTCGTGTGTTGTTGCAAGATCGAAGATTCTGAAATCATTCTTGTGGGCTTTCCCGGGCCAGGAAAAGAGGGCCTTTAAGGGGTTGTCAATGCATATCTCTCTTGACCTGGCAATGTATGCGAGTAAGAGGAGAAACAGGGCGTAACTTCCGATGAATAAAATTGCTCCGGTTACCATGATGTATATTTTTATAAGGTTAACTCAAATTATTGGCAACCTGCCCTTAAAAAAGCGCAGACCACCGTCATACGCCTCTTGGCTCACCACAAGCCACAACACACTATGAGATAGCCTGCGCATATGCGCATACTATCAACGCGTGTTGCTATTAACTCGTTCGTGGTCCGATGTGGTGATTCAGAGGCGGTTGAGTTAAAAAATCAGAATGTCTCGCATTCAAGCTTTGCCTAAATGCTCTGCAAATATAATGCAAGCGAGTAGGGTAATGCAAATTTATTTGCAATTATTTTCAACGAGCGCAGCCTATATTCAACGAAGTTAAATATCAGAAGCGAGTAGGGTAATGCAAATTTATTTGCAATTATTTTACGTTGGGCGCTGTCAATATTCAACGAAATTGTATATAACCGATAACTCAATGTATCCGTTAAACTGTGAGAAATATTGATTAGAAGAACTCCCTCCCCTGCAGGTACTCCCTCTGTTTTGAACTCCTCCGTCACTACGTGACACCTCCTCTTTAAAAAGCGGAGGAGCTGTAGTACCCACGCGGTATTGCAACTCTCCCTCTGTTTATACCTTAGATTTGCGCAAGAAAAGAAAGATAAAGTAGAATAATTATATTTGCCTATGATGTTTAACTGATGTAAAGGAAGGCAGAGAGTGAACCTGTCTGTTTTCTGGGATAATAGCCCCATCCCTCTATTTGGTCTCCCCGCCTTGCTTGAACCCAGACCTGTATAATAATTTAAATTGAAAATCTGTTAAGGTTTTTAGGTTAAGTTCAAGCTCCTTTACCTCACAAAGATGTACAAATGTATGAATAATTTTTATTTTAT
>SUXN01000064.1 GCA_015060965.1 Bacteroidales bacterium
ATAGTATTTTCGCTTTGTTACTCTCTTTTCCTAAATCACTCAACTTTTTGCTTAGCCCCCAGACTTTGCCGGTGAGCTGTTATATTGGCTTAAAGGCGGTTATATATCATTAACCGATTCCTGTCTGATAGCCCTCAAAGGGGCTTTTTTTATTGTTTTTGCATAGTATTATATTCCAGGTGCTGTTGTGCACGAAAAATTATTAAAATAATTTAAAACAACTGTTTAGAAATACGGAAATTTTTCTCTAAATTTGTAACGGATAATGTATTAACGTAACTCAATTTATATGCACAGAGTCGTAAAAATTTCTAAGGGATTGAATATCAATCTGAAAGGTGCTCCGGTGGCAGAATTTACTTCAGTTGCTCCGGCGAAGCTTTATGCTTTGATGCCTGCCGATTTTACACGTGTGACTCCAAAGGTTGTGGTTAAACCCGAGGATAAGGTGAAGGCAGGTGATCCTTTGTTCTTTGATAAGGAAAATCCGGAATTGCAATTCGTTTCGCCCGTGAGCGGAACAGTTGTAGCGGTTAACCGCGGTGAGAGAAGACGCGTTCTAAGCGTAGTAGTAGAGTCTGACGGCAAGTTCGAGTCAGTGGAGTACAAGGCAAAGGATGTCCTTTCGCTTTCTGCTGACGAGGTTAAGGCTGACCTCTTGAAGGCCGGTCTCTTCGGTTTCTTCCGCCAGCGTCCTTATGATGTGATTGCTGTTCCCGGTGACACACCACGTGCAATCTATGTTTCGGCATTTGACTCAAAGCCATTGGCTGTGAACTTCGAGATTGCTCTCAAGGGTAATGAGGACGATTTCCAGACAGGTCTTGATGCACTTTCACGCATCGCTCCTGTTCATTTGGGTATCTGCGCTTGTCAGAAGTCTGCAGCCCTTAACGTTGCCAAGAATGTTACTACAACAATCTTCAAGGGACCGCACCCGGCAGGTAACGTAGGCGTGCAGATCAACAAGACTGCTCCAATCAACAAGGGTGAGATCGTATGGACTATCGGTGCCGAGGAGGTGATCTTCATCGGTCGTCTCTTCAATAAGGGTAAGGTAGACTTTACACGTACAGTCGCTCTTGCAGGTAGCGAGGTCAAGAATCCTTCTTACAGCAAGATGATTCTGGGTGCGCAGATAAGTAACCTCGTTGAGGGCCGTCTCGATAACAAGTATGAGCTCCGCATCATCGACGGCAATGTGCTCACTGGCAAGAAGACAACTGCTGACGGTTTCCTCGGTGCGTTCTCTACCGAGATTACTGTTATCCCTGAGATTATGGGCGGTGCCGAGATGCTCGGTTGGATTGCTCCACGTTTCTCAATGTTCAGCACAAGCCGCAGCTATTTCAGCTGGCTCTCTCCAAGCCGCAAGTACACCATCGATGCCCGCATCAAGGGTGGTGAGCGCCACATGATCATGTCCAACGAGTACGACAAGGTATTCCCAATGGATATATATCCCGAGTACCTGCTCAAGGCAATCATTACAGGAAACATTGACAAGATGGAGCAGCTCGGCATCTATGAGGTGGCTCCTGAGGACTTTGCTCTTTGCGAGTTTGTCGATTCATCTAAACTTGAGATACAGCGCATTGTACGCGAGGGCCTGGACAAGCTCCGTGCCGAGATGTGTTGATGAGGTTTAATGCAAAATAAAATTAGTCATATGAAATTTTTGAGAAATTATCTGAATAAAATTAAACCTAACTTCGAGGAGGGTGGCAAGCTCCATGCTTTCCGCTCGTTGTTCGATGGTTTCGAGACATTCCTGTTCGTGCCGGATGATACTTCGAAGAGTGGTGTCAATATCCACGATGCAATCGACAGCAAGCGTATCATGTCGCTCGTTGTTCTGGCACTTGTGCCTGCTCTTCTTGTGGGTATGTACAATATCGGTCTTCAGAATGCGCTCGCAGCTGGTACTGCCGAGACTACAGGCTGGTTCGAGATGTTCGTCTTCGGTCTTCTCGTTACACTGCCCAAGATCGTTGTTTCTTATGTTGTAGGTCTCGGTATCGAGTTTACGGTAGCACAGTGGAAGAACGAGGAAATCCACGAGGGATTCCTTGTTTCAGGTATCCTTATTCCAATGATTGTCCCTGTCGGCTGTCCTCTGTGGATTCTTGCCCTTGCAACAGCATTTGCGGTAATCTTTGCCAAGGAGGTATTCGGCGGTACAGGTATGAACATCGTTAACGTGGCTCTCATTGCCCGTGCGTTCATTTTCTTCGCTTATCCTTCAGTTATCTCTGGTGATACCGTGTGGGTGGCTACAGAGTCAATCCTCGGCTTCGGTTCAGACGTGGCTGTTGACGGTTACACTTGCGCTACAGCCCTCCAGCACGTTGCCAACGGCGTTGAGGTTGTCGGTGCTTCAGGTGCACAGCTCTCGGTATGCGACATGCTCTTCGGCTTTATGCCCGGTTCAATAGGTGAGACAAGCGTTGTGGCTATTGCTCTCGGTGCTCTCCTTCTCCTTTGGACTGGTGTTGCAAGCTGGAAGACCATGCTCAGCGTATTCGTGGGTGGTATCGTGATGCTCTTCGTGTTTGCCGACAGATTGCCCGAGGCTATGCCTTTCTGGCAGCACTTGCTCCTCGGCGGTTTCTGCTTCGGTGCCGTGTTCATGGCTACAGACCCTGTCACATCGGCACGTACCGAGGTGGGTAAGTACATCTACGGTTTCGGTATCGGTGCAATGACAATACTTATCCGTGTGCTCAACCCAGGTTATCCCGAAGGTATGATGCTTGCAATCCTTCTTATGAACGTTGTGGCACCATTTATCGATTATTGCGTAGTGCAGTCAAACGTGAATGCCCGCGCAAAACGTCTAACCAAAAAGAACTAATAGGATATGGCAGCAAAGAAATATGTATGCAAAGTGTGCGGATACGTACACGAAGGCAAAGAGGCGCCCAGCGTGTGTCCTCTGTGTAAGGCCGCTGCTTCGGAATTCGAGGCCGTTAAGGAGGCTAAGAATGGCATTGACAAAAACAGCGATGTTTATGCTGTCCTCTATTCAGCAGTAGTGGTTGTTATTGTAGCATTCTTGCTTGCCGGTGTATCATCGGCTCTCAAGCCAATGCAGGACGCCAATGTCGAGCTCGACAAGAAGAAGCAGATTCTCGCTTCACTCAATGAGAGAAATCTTCCTGATGCAGCTGCGACATACGATGCACTTATCGTGGCAGACCCAATCGTTGATGCACAGGGTAATGTGGTTGCCGAGAACGGCGGCTTCGAGGTTGCCAACGATGCAGTAAACGAGGATAACCTTCCTCTTTATATTGCGAAGATCGATGGTGCTACAAAATATATTCTCCCTATGACCGGTAACGGACTTTGGGGTGGTATCTGGGGTTATCTCGCTATCAATGATGACTGCAACACAATCTATGGCGTTTACTTCTCTCATGCCAGCGAGACTCCGGGTCTTGGTGCCGAAATTGCCGGTGACAAGTTCCAGGGCCGTTTCCCAGGCAAGAAGGTGTATGGTGAGAATGGCGAAGTCGGTCTTTCTGTGATGAAGAAGAGTACTGACGCCGATTTCCATGTAGATGCCGTTTCAGGTGCGACAATTACCAGTAACGGTGTGGATGCCATGCTCAAACTCAAGCTTTTGCCATATTACAAGTATCTGAATAGCCTGACAAAGTCAGTTCCTGCATCAGTTGTGGTACCGGCTGAGCCTGTAGCTACAGATGCTAATGTTGAACCCGCAGCTACCGACGCTGCACAATTATAAGTGGAGGAATAATTATGGGACTTTTTTCAAAGAAAAATAAAGAGGCGCTCAATACACCTCTGTTCAAAGAGAATCCTGTAACAGTTCAGGTGCTCGGTATCTGTTCGGCTTTGGCTGTTACAAGCAAATTGGAGCCTGCCATCGTTATGGGTCTTTCTGTGACCATCATCGTGGCTATGGCAAACGTTATCATCTCTCTTATCCGTAACACTATACCTATGCGTATCCGCATCATCGT
The DNA here is from genome assembly GCA_015060965.1 of Bacteroidales bacterium. Lineage (GTDB taxonomy): Bacteria > Bacteroidota > Bacteroidia > Bacteroidales > Bacteroidaceae > HGM04593. The sequence continues at coordinate 3,990 of SUXN01000064.1, forward strand.
TCAGCTTGTTGTGGTTGCTGCGTTGGTGACACTGGTAAGTGAGGTCCTCAAGGCATTTGCTTATGACGTGAGTGTCCAGCTCTCGGTTTACATCGGTCTTATCATTACAAACTGTATCCTCATGGGACGTCTCGAGGCTTTTGCCATGCAGAATGGTCCTTGGTCTTCGTTCCTTGACGGTATCGGAAATGGTGTGGGCTATGCGATGATTCTTGTTATCGTTGCATTCTTCCGTGAGTTGTTCGGTTCTGGAACACTTTTCAACTATCCAATCGTTGAGAAGCTCGGACTTTATGATTGCGGTTATCTTAACAATGGTCTTATGCTCATGACACCTGCTGCATTCATTCTCATTGCATGCATCATCTGGTATCAGAGAGCAAAAGACAAGAGTTTACAGGAAAAATAATTTTAGATACGGTAAAGAATAATAATTATGGAACATTTCTTCAGTTTACTTGTCCGCTCTGTTTTCGTGGACAATATGGTATTCGCCTTCTTCTTGGGTATGTGTTCATACCTGGCTGTATCTAAAAGCGTAAAGACTGCCATCGGTCTCGGTATCGCTGTTGTCTTTGTGCAGGTGATTACACTCCCTGTCAACTATCTGTTGCAGACAAAGGTCCTTGCCAACGGTGCGATAGTAGAGGGCGTTGACCTTACATTCCTTGCATTCATCCTCTTCATCGCTGTCATCGCAGGTATCGTGCAGCTCGTGGAGATGATTGTCGAGCGTTTTGCTCCGGCACTTTACAACCAGCTCGGTATATTCCTTCCGCTCATTGCCGTGAACTGTGCCATCATGGGTGGTTCACTCTTCATGCAGCAGAGAATCGGTCTTCCGGCAGACAACAGCCAGGCTATCACCTGTTTTGCCGACTCTGTAGCTTTCGCTATCGGTTCAGGTCTTGGCTGGATGGTCGCTATCGTGCTCTTTGCGGCAATACGTGAGAAAATGGAGTATTGCAACGTTCCTAAGCCCTTGCGTGGTCTTGGTATCGCCTTCATCACTGTAGGTCTTATGGCAATGGCGTTTATGTGCTTCTCTGGTATTAAAATGTAATATATAAGGATATGAATACACAGTTGATTATATCAAGTATAGTTGTCTTCCTTATAGTCATCCTTTTGTTGGTGATTATACTTCTGTTGGCAAAGCGTTTCCTTTTGCCCGGCGGAAATATCAAGGTTAAGATCAACGGTGAGAATGAGGTTGAGGTTGCTGCAGGTGGTGCGCTTCTCGGTACTCTTGCCGAGAACGGTATCTTCTTGCCTTCGGCTTGTGGCGGTAAGGGCTCTTGTGGTCAGTGCAAGCTCCAGGTAATAGAGGGCGGTGGCGAGATCCTCCCTTCAGAGACCAGCCATTTCACACGCAAGGAGCAGCAGGCTCACTGGCGTCTGGGTTGTCAGGTCAAGTGTAAGAACGATATGGAAATCAAGGTGCCCGAGTCTGTTATGGGTGTCAAGGAGTGGGAGTGCGAGGTTATCTCCAACAAGAACGTCGCTACCTTCATCAAGGAGTTTATCGTTGCATTGCCTCCGGGCGAGCACATGGACTTCGTTCCTGGTTCTTACGCTCAGATCAAGATCCCTACATACGACATGACATACGATAAGGATATCGACAAGTCTCTTATCGGTGACGAGTATCTGCCTGCATGGGAGAAGTTCGGTCTTCTCGGCCTCAAGTGCAAGAACACCGAGGAGACAATCCGTGCTTACTCAATGGCCAACTATCCAGCCGAGGGTGACCGCATCATGTTGACAGTACGTATCGCTACACCTCCGTTCAAGCCCGACCGTTCAGGCTTCATGGATGTTCCTTGCGGTATTGCATCTTCATACATCTTCACACTCAAACCCGGTGACAAGGTTATAATGAGTGGCCCTTACGGAGACTTCCACCCGATCTTCGACTCAAAGAAGGAGATGATGTGGGTAGGTGGTGGTGCCGGTATGGCTCCTCTGCGTGCACAGATCATGCACATGACAAAGACCTTGAAGACTACCGACCGTGTGATGACATACTTCTACGGTGCGCGTGCGCTCAACGAGGTGTTCTATCTCGAGGACTTCCTGCAGCTGGAGAAGGATTTCCCCAACTTCACATTCCACCTTGCGCTTGACCGTCCCGATCCTGCAGCAGATGCGGCAGGCGTGAAGTACACAGCAGGTTTCGTACACCAGGTAATCTACGAGACATACCTCAAGGATCATGACGCTCCTGAGGATATCGAGTACTACATGTGTGGTCCCGGCCCTATGTCAAAGGCCGTAGTGAACATGCTTACCGACCTCGGTGTTGAGGAGAAGTCAATCATGTACGATAACTTCGGAGGTTAATTCCTCTTGTATTATATGCTGAAAAAGCATCGCTCATTTATTGGGCGATGCTTTTTTATTGGTTAAGGGGTAAGGGTAGTTTTATTGGTTCACCTGCAAACTATAGGGGGAATATCTTTTTAACACAGACAAAACATTAAACAATCTCTTATATTCTTTTATACAACTTACCCTTAATCTGCAGTCATATATTCTTTTTGTTGTCGTTATATCATGTCCTTTTGGCGCCCAAAAGGACCAAAAAGCCCGGCACACGGAAAAATCGTCACAAGTGCCCTTTGCTCGTGCCGCATGAGCGAGCATTCGGTCGGGCACTTGCTTGCCACTCATGGCTTTCGCTTGTTTTGCAGGGTGCTGCGGACCTTGATTTGCGCGGCTATATAAGATAATTTATACCCGCGCAAATCTTCAAACATACCTCGCACAATGGCCTGCAAACAAGCGGCCATGAGCTGGATTTTTAACGGTGCCGG
>SUXN01000065.1 GCA_015060965.1 Bacteroidales bacterium
AAAATTTGTTCTGCTTTTTGTATCTCCTTTTTATAGTCCTTTGTGGACTTCTTCATAAAACCATTCAAAAGAAGTATTTGCTCGGCTTCAATGAAATTCTCGTGGTCAATGGTGAAGAGGATTACTCTATACTCATTACCTACAGATATACGCAACTCATAGAAATCGGTATCTACAAGTTTCTTCACCAGCTTGGTATTTACGACCTTTACATCTGCTAAAATGTTCATAGCATATTTAACCTTGTTCTGAACATTTGTAGGCAGCGAGTAGTAAAACTCATCAAATTCTGTACTTCTTATCATAGTTCTCTTATTGCAAATGTAACATATTTATTACATTACAAAAATAAATGCTGAAAAAGTTTACAGGAAAAAGTAATATCAGCAAAAAAAGCAGGCTGCCGGTGGACCTTTAACCTCCAACACTCACTTCAACAGTGGGTGCTGTTTTTATACTCATTTGTCATCTTGACGACTAAAAGGAGAAGAGATCTCTCGTCGCTACGCTCACTCGAGATGACAAACCGTAAGGAATAATCATAGCACTGTCATGCTGGAGCGAAGCGAAGCATCTAATCCTGTCATCTTGACGACTGTAAGGAGGAAAGATCTCAAAACAACTGTTTGAGAGACGGAGGGGGGAATAATTCCCGCGAGAAAAAAGAATACAGCAGAAAGGCTTGCTAAATCTGCAAATTATATATACCTTGCACATTGTGAGTTTTACTGCTCAAAAGAAAAATACGCATATTTCACAGATGACTTTAGAGATGAAAAAGATTCTTTTATACATAGTATTTTTAATGTGCTTCCCATTATCCGCAAACTCACAGGTGTCGGGTAAGAAATTCAGTCTGGACAATCGCTTTGTGAACGGAGAGCATAGAATTGCCGAACTGGTTACAGAAAAGAACATGATTACCAACCCCTGCGAGGTCAACAGAATTGCCTGCGCCATTGGGGATACAGATATGGACGGCTGCACCAAAGAGGGTTACGGGAACTGGTTCTGTTACTACAATGTTCCTACCGAAGAAAACTACAAAGCAATTCTGCGTGTGGATGACGAGTCAGAGGAAGAATATCTGACGGTTTATGACAATGAGAACCACAAACTGATGGTACTTGTTGCAAAAAAGTATGGTGACGGAGCTGACTTTGAAACGATCTATTCTACATTCATGAACGACACCATATACTCATGCACCATCAATGGGCATTACCAGATTGACGAAGATAGCGACACTTTCACTAAGCCACTAAAGGCTACAAGCGACACAATATTCAGAAAACGCTATTTCAGGACAAGCAAACACAAAAGCACCATTGGTAATATTGCAGACATACCCGCGCAGAACATATTAAACCAATATGACAGTGAAGGGCGCAAACATGGGCAATGGCTTGAAAAAACTGGTAGTTTTGTTTTTTTAACGAACTACAAAAATGGCAAAGAAGATGGAATTGGTTATCAATTAAATTGCAATGGTATCATATCTGCTATTTACGAGTATGACAATGGATGCATTGTAAGGATGATATATTTTGATGACCAGCAAAGACTCTCTTTTATGATGACCGATTTTGTAGATGTTGACACAATCGTACATGGCAAAGAGTTGACGCACCGGTTCAAAACAAGATTCAAAACAATAATTTATCATCCTAATGGAGTAATTAAATCTATTACAAACGATTACTTAATAGAGGGAGATAGTCCCGAGATGGATTCCTTTGAAATCGGCAAGGCATATTATTATGATGACAAGGGTAATCTCATAAAAACAGAGGAACGTTTTTTTCCATCATTTTGAATCTTAACCTTCCCCACCGGCAGAAACCGCGCCCCACAAGGTGCAATAAAGCAGGATAAAAAGCAGACTGCCGGTGGGTCTTTAACCTACAGCACTCACTTTACAAAGTGGGTGCTGTTTTTTATACAATCACACATACCTCTTTGTCATCCTTGACGACTGAAAGGAGAAGAGATCTCTCGTCGCTACGCTCACTCGAGATGACAAAGCCGTAAGGAATAATCATAGCACTGTCATGCTGGAGCGAAGCGAAGCATCTAATCCAGTCATCGACGACTGAAAGGAGAAGAGATCTCTCGTCGCTACGCTCACTCGAGATGACAAAGCCGTAAGAAATAATCATAGCACTGTCATGCTGGAGCGAAGCGAAGCATCTAATCCTGTCATTTCGACGACTGTAAGGAGGAGAGATCTCAAAACAACAAAGCGAGCGACGGAGGGGAGAAAAATCAAACACGGGACAATACACATTACACAACACCTCCATTAAAATGTCAACACAGCAACCTGAAGCACGGTAGTTGCATTTATCTTTGCCGAAAAAAGAGGATGAAAGACATTACAATAACCATCAACGAGAGCGACATAACGGAGCGCATCGCGACGATGAGCGGATATGCAGCTTTGGCACGTTCAAAGGCAGGCATGCCGGAGCGCTTTACCGACATTCTGCAAACGACAGACGACGACCGTGCTATAATACAAGGTTTCATCGGAGAGGGTATCAACGAGGCTGTGGGCATAATAAACCGCTTCATGTCACCCTGCTCGGCAAGGTTCGTCGATGCCGGTGACGACAACAGGCTCATACGCATAACATTCACACTACCCCACAACTGTCCGGCAAGCAGCATCGAAGCACTGAAAACGACCATCACGAACCTTGCAGCCTATCGCAGCCTGCAACACTGGATGCTCACCGTAAAGCCCGACGAGGCGAACCTGAACGCATCAAAGGCCGACAGCGAGCTGGCAAGGATGCGGAGCCTGCTTGCCGTGCGCGAGCGCCCAAAGATGAACCACGACAACAAAGACAATATCATTGAACTATAACTATGAGAAACACCATACTTATCAAGAGGAACGAGCTGCAACAGCAGATTGATTTAAGGAACTTTTATATGGGAGAGTCGGCCAAACGCAAGGACATTGACGCCGACACCATTCAAAGCAGCAAAGACGATGAAGAACTGCTCCTTATGTTTGCCGACAGGGCCGCTAACGAGCTGGTGACTGCTGTTGCGCTCCGTTTCCCTTATGTTGCCTATGAATCCGGCGATGAATACTTGGCATTCATCTTCGACAGCGGAACAAGGGGACGGGAGCATCTGTTGCCCATGCTCAAGCAGGCGATAATGGATTATCTCGTCAACGAGATTACAATGCAGTGGCTGCTTATCCGTCAGCCACAGATGGCTCAAACAAACATATCACTTCGCAACAGCCTCTATGGCAACGTGCAGCATCTGTTCGCTAAATTCTACAACAGCACGAAGATACGCCGCCGTGCGACAGACCTGGCCGGCATTTAGAGTGGATTTAAAACATTAATACTCCGGTTAATTCACTTCAGAAATGACAAAAGAACAGATTATAAAAGAGAACATCAGACGGCTGGGAGATATCTCGGCCGTTTATAATCCCATCACCGGCGAAGGCTCTACATCGGTAGAGCGGCAATGGACCACTTTTGAGGGATTCCCGATAGAGAACATCAACCTGCCCGTCTCCATGCTCGATGACGAGACAATCACCACACTGTCGCAGTTGGGAGCCAACGGGTACATACGTCAGATAACAGGCAAGGAGCCGAGCGACCGCAACATCATACAGCTGTGGCTACAGTTCTGCCTCAAACGTATACACCACGACTTTGAATACTGGGCACGCACCATGACCACGATATCGGACAAAGGCAAAGGACGCGACACGGCGTTTACCCTCAACCGCCCGCAACGTGCGTACCTGAAGGCATTGGAGAGCCTCAGGTTGCAGGACAAGCCCATAGACATAATACTGTTGAAGGCGCGCCAGTGGGGAGGAAGCACACTCACACAGCTTTACATGCTGTGGATACAGCTTGTGCACCGGCGCAACTGGAACAGCGTCATCTGCGGCGATATCGAGAAGCAATCGTCCATAGTGGCAGGAATGCTCGCAAAGGTCATCGCGCGCTATCCGCAATGGGCGACAGGCGGCAAGAAGCTCACCACATCGCCCTACCAGGGAGCGCAGAAGACGCGTGTCATCAGCTGGAGCAACAGCCGATACTCTCTGGGCTCGGCACAGAAGCCCGACTCTTTGCGCAGCGAGGATATCAGCATGGCGCATCTCACCGAGGTGGGGCTGTGGAAAGCGACTCAAGGGCGCAAGCCCGAAGACCTGGTGCAATCCATCTTCGGCTCAATAGCCAGCGGACCTTACACCATGAAAGTCATCGAGTCAACGGCCAAAGGCGTAGGCAACTTCTTCCACCGCACCTGGACCGACGCTGTAAATTTGCGAAATAACTTTACACCGGTATTTATCCCTTGGTTCATGATTGACCTCTACAGCAAGCCGCTGAAAGAAGCCGATTATGGCTCATTCATTGAAACCATGGACGAATATGAGCGTAACCTCTTTGAGTTGGGCGCCACCCTTGAGGCCATAGCATGGTACAGGGACAAACGCCGCGAGCTGCCCGACGAGTGGCGTCTCTTCAGCGAATTCCCGTCAACACCCAACGAGGCATTCCAGAGTACAGGCCGCAGGGTATTCAAGACATCTTACGTCAACGAGGCACGCAAGAGCTGTTGCCCACCATCTTTTGTGGGAGACATCGTATGTACAGAAAAGAACAACAGCAAGTTCATCGAGGCTACGCCGGGAGAAAGAGAGAGAGGCAACAACCTGTCGGTGTGGCTCATGCCCGACGCAAACTGTAATATGCGCGACCGCTATGTAGTGACGGTGGACGTGGGAGGCACAGGCAACAAGTCGGACTACTCCTGCATTGTCGTTGCCGACAGGATTGCTATGCCCGACGGCGGAGTACCTGAGATAGCAGCCTGCTGGCACGGACATATCGAACACGACAGGCTCGCCTGGAAAGCTGTGGAGATAGCACGCGCCTACAACAATGCGTTGCTTGTGATAGAGTCCAACACCCTTGAGACCGAAGGTACCGAGGGCAACAACTTCGAGTACATCCTCAACGAGATTGCCGGCAAATACAGCAACCTCTATTGCAGGACATCGCAGATGGAAATAAGACAGGGACGTCCGCGCCGCTGGGGATTCCACACCAACAGCTCAACAAAGCCAATGGTAATAAACTTCCTCGTCAAAGCATTGAGAGACAGCCTTTACATTGAAAGATGTTTACAAACAACATTCGAATTCGACCTATTCGAGTTCAAGGAAAACGGCAAGGAGATGGGTGCAATCGAAGGCAATCACGACGACCGTGTAATGGCAACAGCCATATTGGTGTGGGTGTGCTACAACTACCCTCTCCCAAGCATCGTCCACAGCGACAACGGCAACAGGAAGAAACATCGCATAATCAGCGAGGCCAGCATCTGAAAAGATGTCAGCCTTGCTGCATTATATATAAGTAAGCTTTGCTGGATAGCAAAATAAGACTATATTTGCAACAGACTCCCAATAATGCACAGACGATGAAACAGGAAATCACCCCACAAGAAAGCAACCGCGAAGAGGCATACAATCTATGGATGAAATCCCCGATGCCAATGGTAACACTCACAAAGACCTTTGACATCACACAAATTTGCAGAATGAGCAAAAGGAAAGGATATAAGCTCAACATGCTGCTCTGCTGGTGCATAGGCAAAGCGGCAAGCCAGATAGAAGAGTTCTACACGCTGCCCGAAAAAGAGAAACTGTTCAGATATGACAGCATTGCAATAAACGTAATCGTCAACAACAGCAAAGGCGGAATAAATTCCTGTGACATTCCATTCAATGAGAATATCGGGCAGTTCAATGCCGACTACACCACTCTCACCCAAACGGCAAGCAATGAATGCAGAAGCATATTCAACGAAGAGCACATGATTGTCGGTACATCGGCTATGGTTGCGACAGAACTGGACTCAGTTACAAACCAGTACACAGAGCTGTTCAGCAACCCGATGCTAATGTGGGGCAAATACCGCAAAGGATGGTTCAGGTACACCCTACCCATCTCATTCCAGTTCCACCACGTACAGATGGACGGCGGCCACGCAGCATATTTCCTTAAGAGACTACAGGAAATCATTGATTCAATAAAGTAAGATAAGGGAGCGAGTAAGCATTGAAAGGCCCGGGTGCAGCAATGACCAAGGCCTTAAAGGGCATAAAGGACAAAAAGGGAAGTATACCTTAATTGCTTTTCCTTTTTGCCCTTTTAGTCTTTTTAGCCCCTTTTAGGCCTTCTACAGCAAAAAAAAAGAGAGCCTCAATTGCTTGAAGCTCTCTCTAAAAAGTGGCGATGACCTACTCTCCCACGAATCTTCTCAGTACCATCGGCACGAAAAGACAAGGGGGATTAACAGCAAAAAAGAGAGCCTCAATTGCTTGAAGCTCTCTCTCCAAAAAGTAGCGATGGCAGTGCGGAGCCACAGCACTGCGTTGCTTTCAGCGAGCTTTGCCTGCGCTCGTTGCGTGTGTAAGCGAGCTTCCACACACTCGTTGGCACAAACCTTGCGACGACGGGAGCTTTAGCTCCCCAAAGGAGGGCTCAACGTAAAAAGTTGAGGGGTACAAAATAAATGTTTATTTTTGCTGTCAACAAATTTCAAAGACTATGCAAAA
>SUXN01000004.1:0-14270 GCA_015060965.1 Bacteroidales bacterium
CCGCGCAAATCTTCAAACATACCTCGCACAATGGCCTGCAAACAAGCGGCCATGAGCTGGATTTTTAACGGTGCCGGTGTTTATTGGAATTACCTGTGCTGGTGGAAATCTCCCTGCACTTCATTGAAGTTAGCATAAAAAACAGCGAGGGCAAGGATTGCACAAACGAGCAAAACATAAAGTTCACTTTGATGTTTTACCACGAGTGTAGCCAAGGCTCGCCAAAGGCAAGCCTTGCGACGGTTTTGAAAAAGGGAGTTTAGTAGACCTAAATGACTTTTTTCAAAACATAGCGTAACACAGCCATCGCCAATTTAGATAATAATTATATTATTTCGGCATACGTCCCAAAATACCTGAACTGCTCCCCGCACTCATGTAGCTCACACATGAGAGAAAGGAACTCGTCGCTGTAGACGGATGCCTCGATGTCAAAGTAGAAGCGGTACTCGAACTCACGCTCGGGGATTTGACGGCTCTCGAGCTTTACAAGGTTGACACCGGTAGCATTGAAGCGCGACATTATGCGGAAGAGAGTACCGGGACGGTTGGGGATGTTTATCATCACACTGGTACGGTCGGCACCTGAATATATTTTGGGCTCTTTGGCAATGCAGATGAAGCGAGTGTAGTTGTTGTCGCGGTTCTGCACGGAAGACTTAATCACCTGCATCTGATAGAGCTCGGCACAAAGGCGAGAAGAGAGCGATGCCTTGGTAGGGTCACCGCCTTGAGCTACCATACGAGCAGCCTCGGCTGTGTTCTCACAAGCGATTACACGCACGTTCTTCAATGTACCCAAAAACTCGGAGCACTGGTTGATTGCCTGCTGGTGCGAATATATTTCGCGGATATCCTCGAGCTTTGCACCGGGAACACCAAGGATAGCGTGGTCCACTTTCAGGCGTACCGCACGTACGATGTTAACGTTATACTCTGATAAAAGGTCATATATGGCATTTACCGAACCGGCAAGGGAGTTCTCGATAGGGAGAACACCGAATTCGCAGAGACCACTGTTGACAGCCTTGAAGACGCCCTCGAAATTGCTCATATACATGATTTCGGGAAGGTCGAAAAGACGCTCTGACGCAAGATGTGCGTATGAGCCCTCGCAACCGGCACAGGCAACTGACGCACGCTTGGGGAACGGCTGTGGAGGTACAGAAGCAATGTTCTTGAAGTAGTTGAAGAACTCACTGCCCTCGGAGAGCATGCGTGTCTCGTACGACTCGCTGAGGTCGAATATCGTGCGGTAGAGTGTACGGCCGTAACCCTCGAATTCAGGGCCGAGGCGCTTTGACACGTTATGTAGAACCGTACGTGCACGCGACGGGTGGTAAACGGGAAGGTTATTCTCCTTCTTGTATTTTCCTATACCTGACACCACCTGCATGCGGCGTGCAAAGAGGTCGCACATCTGGGTATCAATCTCATCTATTTCCTGACGTAGTTTATCCAAGTCCATAATATTTAGTTTTTATTATTGTTATTATATTCTTTCTTTATCTTGCGGTTTCTCCTTTACTGTCATTCCGAACGAACGTGAGGAATCTTATACACCATTAATCAACTCACACCCGTTTGTTGAGATTTCTCGCATTCGCTCGAAATGACAAAACAGCGAAAAAACGCGTATTTGTCATCCTGACAGAGCGAAGCGACGAGGGATCTCATAACATTCATATCCACTCTAAATCAATTGCTAAATTTCTCTTTTCCGGATTCATTGTTGCAATAAGTTTCTCTTTCTTTTCTCTTCTCCATGCCTTTATCTCTTTTTCACGAGCAATCGCATCATCCACTACATTATATTCCTCATAATAAAGCAAATCATGGCATCTGTATTTTTGTGTAAAACCTTCTATTTTTTCTTCTTTGTGTTCTATATATCTACGGTAAAGATCATTAGTTATGCCAACATATAAAACTGTACGTGCTTTATTTGACATAATGTATACCCAATACTGATGAACATTTACCATAATACTTTTTATTTTGTTGAGATTTCTCGCATTCGCTCGAAATGACAAAACAGAGGGATGCAAATAGAAAAACTCGCCAATGACATTGCAAACAAATACCACTATTCCACAGCCCCACCCAGCACTGCAAAATCCTCAAAGAATGAGGGGTAGGACTTTGCCACACAGCCTGAGCCGTTTATTGTCGTTATCTCTTTTGCAACAGTAGAAAGTATTGCCGCCGACATTGCTATGCGGTGGTCGCCGAAACTCTCGACAGGGGTTAGTGCAACAGGGTCGCCACCATATACGGTAAAGGTATCTTCACCGACAGAAGAAGTGATACCGAACGAGGCAAGCACACTCTTCATTGCAGCAAGGCGGTCGCTCTCCTTGAAGCGCAGACGCCCCACATTGATGAATGTCGTTGTTCCCTGCGCCACAGCCGCAGCAACAGAGAGTATGGGCACAAGGTCGGGGGTGTCCATGCAGTCAAGCTCTGCACCGAAGAGGTGCGAGGGCACTGCTGCAACCCTGTCATCTTCAACAGTTATAAAGGCACCCATGCTGCGCAGATGGTCTACAATAGCGCTGTCGCCCTGAAGCGACTCATTGTTCATGCCACACACTGTCACAGGCTGCTTGCCAATGACGCCGGCAACCACCCAGAAGGCAGCCGACGACCAGTCACCCTCAACAACCACGCGCTCCGGCATGCGGTACTGCTGATTGCCCTTTATAGTGAATATATTGTTCCTGCGCTCCACAGATATTCCTGCCGTGCGCAAGGCATCAATTGTCATATCGATGTATGAGGCGCTTGTAAGGCCTCCTGTAACCTCAATCTCGCTGTCCACGGTAGCCAAAGGCAGAGCAAAGAGCAGGCCTGTGAGATACTGCGAGGAGACATTCCCCGGAAGTGTAAACTTACCGCCCTGCAATGTTCCGCTACACGTTACCGGCAGTTCATCGGCTGTGTGGCGTTCAAAAGCCATGCCGTGCGCGGCAAGTACATCGGTGAGGGCACCCATAGGACGCTGCGGAAGCTTGCCGGCACCGGTGAATGTAGCATCGGCACCAAGCACAGCAGCAACAGACATAAGGAAACGGAGTGTAGAACCGCTTTCGCCGCAGTCAAGTGTTCCGCCTTTTACAAGTTCTATCGGCAGCACATCAAAGACACCCGATGAAAAGGTTATTCTTGCTCCAAGGGCATTGAGACAACGCATTGTTGCCATGATGTCATCGTTCACGCTGTTGCATACAATGGAGCAGGGTTCAACGGCCAATGCCGCACAGATTAGCAAGCGGTGCGCCTGTGACTTTGACGGTGGCGGCGAAACCTCGCCTTTCAATGTTCCGTGAACTTTTATTTCCATATATACTGAATTAAGGTGTTTATGTCATCCCGAATCGAAGATCGACGCCCGTAGGGGCCAAAGTCAACCTTGTGTGAGGGATCTCAAAAAATCTTTCGGGATATCTCACATACGTTAGATATGACAACAACGCATCATATCACTTTCTGCAATAAATCCTTCAACTCCTCCACCGGCATATCGACAAGAGTACAGTCACCCACAGAGCGTGGCAGTACCACAGAGATTTTTCCTCCGCGGCGTTTCTTGTCCGACAGCAAGGCGTCATAGACCTCCTTTGCACTATAAGGACAGGCTATGTCAAAGCCATACTCCACAAGCAGTGCCGAGAGTTCATCGGCAACATCACACAGGCCACACAGCGGAGCGATACGCGCGGCAATTACCATGCCTTTTGCCACAGCCTCACCGTGAGAGACACCGAAATTGCTCAGTTTCTCTATTGCGTGCCCGAATGTGTGCCCGAAGTTGAGCAGCCCGCGTATGCCGTTGTCGAACTCATCCTGCTGCACAACATCGCGCTTTATCTCCACACAACGTGCCACAACCGCCTCGCGGTCAAAAGGAAGGGTATGCAGGGTTTTATAAAGTTCCGCATCAAGAATCATGCCGTATTTTATCACCTCGGCACAACCGTCGCGGTATATATCTTTTTGAAGGGTATCCATGAGAGCCGTGTCACAGCATACGAGTGAGGGCTGATAAAAGCTGCCCACAAGATTCTTGCCGGCAGGGATGTCAATGGCAGTCTTTCCGCCTACCGAGCTGTCCACCGCTGCAAGCAGTGTTGTAGGCACCTGAATATATTTCACGCCGCGCAGATAGAGCGATGCCGAGAGACCGCCGAGATCACCCACCACTCCACCGCCAAAGGCAATGACAGCATCACTGCGTGTGAGTTGCGCACCGGCCATGAAGTTGAGGAACGCCAACAGATTGTCGGCACATTTCGATGCCTCGCCTGCCGGAATGACATACTTGCATGCATTGTACCCTGCTGCACTTAAATGCTCCATTATCGCGTTGCCGTAGAGCGCATCGACATTGCTGTCGGTGAGCACAGCCAGACGGCAGTTGCCCAGCAGAGGGCGTATGAACCCGCCTAACCCTGCAAGAATACCGCGGCCTATGAGAATGTCATAACTGCGCGAAGCCTCAACATGTATTGTATTGTACTGCATATACAGGTTTAATCTATAGTTAGATTTGTATCAGTGTCATATCGAACGTATGTGAGATATCCCAAAATGATTCTTTGAGATCCCTCACGCAAGGTTGACTTTGGCCCCTACGGGCGTCGATCTTCGATTCGGGATGACAGGCAATTGCTGCATTATTAATGTAAATATCGTTTCATTGACCAAAAGGTCTTATTTTTCAGCCTCCTCCTTTGCAATCCTGCCGTCGCGCAACAGGGCGCGCAGGGTATCGGCATCATCGTGGACTATGGCCTCACGATACTCCCGGAGAGAGTTTATCAACAAATCAAGTTCATTAAGAAGAGCCTCCTTGTTCTCAAGGAACAGCTCGGTCCACATATCTTCGTTCAGGCGCGACACACGGGTAAAGTCGCGGAAGCTGCCTGCGCTGTAGCCCCTGTGGAACTTTGCCGAAGGGCTTTTTATGAAAGCATTGGAGACAACGTGGCACATCTGCGACGTGTAGGCTATCATGCGGTCGTGGAAATCGGCCGTCGTTACCACGAACTTCTTGAAGCCCAACGGCTGCAACGCCTGTTTCACGCGGTCGAGCAGAGCAATGTCATCGTGTACCGCCGGTACCATGATGAACGAGGCACCGTTGTAGAGCGTTGCCTTGGAGTATTTGTAGCCCGAATACTGCAAGCCGGCCATAGGGTGACCGCCCACGTACGTGAAGCCATACTCTGCAGCAAGGGCAAAGCCCTTCTCGCACACGGCGCGTTTGGTACCGCAGAAGTCGACGACAAGCGCCTCACGGGAGATATGCTTCGCATTCTCGCCAATATAACCTATTACCGCCTGCGGTGTCGCAGTAAGCAGCACAAGGTCGCAACGGCACAGGTTATCGGCCGACAGCTCGGCATCCACCGTACCCTCAAGCTGCGCATAGCCCACTATCTGCCTGTTTATATCAAAGGCATAAACAGAGTGTCCGGCAGCCTTGAAAGCCTTGGCTGCCGAACCACCTATAAGTCCTAATCCAACTATTCCTACAGTCATGATCAATGCATTATGCCACGAATCTCACGCACGCGCTGTGCCACCTCGTCGAACTGCTCGGGAGTGAGTGACTGCGCACCGTCGCAAAGAGCGCACACGGGGTCATTATGTACCTCGATGATAAGTCCGTCAGCACCGGCAGCCGTTGCGGCACAAGCCATAGGACGTACAAGACGTGACACGCCCGTTGCGTGGCTGGGGTCGACGACAATCGGGAGGTGTGTGAGCCCCTGCAGCACAGGAACGGCAGCAAGGTCAAGCACGTTACGTGTGTAACTGTCGTAGCTGCGTATACCGCGCTCACATAGAATCACCTGTTCATTACCCTCGGACATAATATACTCGGCACTCATAAGAAGCTCCTTGAGTGTAGCCGACATACCGCGTTTGAGCAGGATAGGCTTGTCGCAACGTCCCAGCTCCTTGAGAAGCTCAAAGTTCTGCATATTGCGCGCACCCACCTGAATGATATCGACATCGGCAAAGAGGTCGAGATGCGATGCGCTCATGATTTCTGTAACTATGGGCAGACCTGTTGCCTCGCGTGCCTTCAACAATAACTGAAGACCCTCGGCGCGCAAGCCCTGGAAATCGTATGGCGAAGTACGGGGCTTGAAGGCACCGCCACGCAGGATATTCGCGCCCGATGCCTTTACAGCACGTGCTACGGTCAGAATCTGCTCCTCGCTCTCAACCGAGCAGGGACCCGCCATTATTGCAAAGTTACCGCCACCGATTTTCACCTCATTCTCGCCCTTGCCCACGGTCACAACCGTATCTTCGGGGTGGAAGCTTCGGTTAGCGCTCTTGAAGGGGTCGGTGATGCGTGTCACGCGGTCAATTATCTCAAGACCCGCAAGCAGGTCAATATCTATCTTACGTGTATCGCCAATGAGGCCGATGACTGTCTGCATCTCACCCTCCGAGACATGTACACGCACATTCTGCGACTCAAGCCAATGGATAAGATTATCCTGTTGTGACTTTGTTACTCCGTGTTTTAATACTGCTATCATGGTTAGTTATTTTTTCTTTTATAGTGGATTGCAAATTTACAAATAAAGTTCAATTATCCTATATTTTTTACCAAAATGCACGTGCACTATCGGCAATCTTGCAAACATACGATGAGTATTTGTGAATTTTTGTAAAAATGAGCCCTGTCATCCCAACGATTGCAAAAAAGAGAGAACTAAAAAACCACGGCATTGCCGTATTTTGAACTATTAAAACTCCTCCACCGCAAGCGGTCCCCCAGGCTGCTCCACTTTTAAAACTCCTCCGTCACTACGCTTCGCTTGTGCCACCTCCTCTATAAACAAAGGAGGATTCAGCTGTCACGTAGTGAATAAGGGGTTAATACAGAAGAGAACTAAGTCCTTTATTTTGAATATTTACTTAAAACACAAGAGAATAGTGCTCCTCTTGATAAGAGGAGCCGTCACGAAGTGACTGAGGGGTAGAAAAAGAAACAGAGGAGGACTCAGCCGGATTACAACTTGTGCAAGACCGAGTAGATAAAGCACACCAGCAATGTCATCCCGACAGAGCGTAGCGACGAGGGATCTCTAAACCGTGCACAAGAGATTCCTCCCTACGGTTCGGAATGACAAAACAACGTTTTGTTATCGACGAGTTTTGCAGCAACAGGTCAAACGTAGCATAGCAGTAGGTTATGCCGTTTGGGTTGCGAAAAGCAAAACGAGTCAATGACAGTACAAATATAGAATGACAAAACTCATCCGCCCTAACGGGCACCTCTTCTATGAACAGAGGAGAAACAACCACGGACAAGCCAATGACTGAAAAGTCTTTAAGGAAAAACTATCTCGAAGCGTGTGAGGCCGTCGTTGCCGGTCAACAGGGAGAAACGGCAGTTATGCTTCGACAGTATCTCTCTCACGAACATAAGACCCAGACCCTGACCGTTGGCCTTTGTTGAGAAGAAAGGCGAGAAAAGACGTTCCCTATCCTCGGGCGTGATACCTGCTCCATTGTCCGTTATCACAATACGCGCAGGAGAAGCCGCTGTCTCCACAACAATCTTTCCGTTCTCACCGATGCTTTCGATGGAGTTCTTTATGATGTTCAGCATAACCTGTTCAAAGAGGGTTATATCGGCCTGCACAAGCGGAGCCTTGTCTGCAAGCGATGTCTCAAGTGTTATGTTGCGCTCGCTGCACATATTCCTCATGAAGTATATGCTGTGAATGACACAATCGTTCAGGGGGATTGGCCGCAGCCGCGGAGAAGGAATCTTCACCACATTGGCAAAATCACCTATGAAACGGCTCATCTTTAAACCGCGCTCCTCGCACACCTTGATGAGGGTGCGTACATCCTGTATGTCATCGGCCAGGCTCTCTGCCGTTGTACTTGACAGCATGTCGTCCAGTGACCCCAGAGCCGACACCACACCGGCAACCGAGTTGTTCACCTCGTGGGCAATCATACGTATCACCTTCTCGTAGGCACTCTTCTCGGCCTTGAAGATTTCATCGGTCATAGACTCTATTATGATGAAAGGACGTCTGAAACCCTTGCTCATGAACGATAGACGCGAACAGCTGTATATTGCCGCGCCGTTGACCCTTATGGTCCTGCTCTCGCCGTCGCCAAGCAGCATGATGTCGCCCACCAGGGGCGAAGGGAGCTGTTGCAGCTCACACCCCGTGCAGTCATCCACCTCAAGGAGACGCCTTGCCGAGGTGTTCATCAGCGTTATACGGTTATCGAAGTCAAGCAGTATCACTCCCATCGGAGACTCCTCGATGAGCAACGAGAGGAAACCGTTCTGCTCCAGAAGCGTCAGACGCTCCTCCTTTATCCTGGCCATAAGACGGTTGAACAGCAGCACTATCCTGTCGGCCTCTGCCTGCCCCACGGGCGAGAGGCGGCTGCTGAAATCCTGTGCCGCAAGCAGGTCCATGCCATCGGCAATGGTGTCAAGAGGTTTCAGAACCCTCCTGTAGAAGAAGATGAGGAACAGTACTGCAACTACCGCAAGCACATAGGCAATGTACACGAGAGTACCGCCCTCCTCTGCCGAAAAGAAGAGAAGAAGCAGTGTGGGCGCAAGCACAAGCAATGCGAGTATGACGAACAGATAGCGCAATCTCATGGTTTATCAATATTTCAGTCCATACTTCTCCATGCGGCGATAGAGCGACTGGCGGCTTATGCCCAAGGAGAGTGCCACCTGTGTAAGGTTGCCGTTGTACTTGCTCATGGCGCTCTTTATGGTAAGCTTCTCAATCTCATCGAGTGTGAGTCCTTGGGTATTTACCTCATCACCGCACATTGTCTCACCATTGTACTGGGCCTCAAAGTCAGCAGGAAGCAGACGGCTGTTGCCGTTGATGAGTATTGTACGCTCCACAAGGTTCTTGAGCTCGCGCACGTTGCCCATAAAAGGCAACGAAGCAAGGTAGCCGAGCGTATCGGGTGCAAACTCCACCGGCTGCAGACTGTTGAGCAACGTGTAGGAGTCGGCAAAGTGACGCACAAGAAGCGGTATATCCTCCCTGCGCTCGCGCAGTGACGGCAGATGAAGAGGAATGAGATTTATGCGGTAGAAGAGGTCCTCACGGAAGGTGCCCTCACGCACCATCTGTTGCAGGTTACGGTTTGTGGCACACACCACACGTATATCCACATTGCGCGGCTTGCTGTCGCCGAGCACCTCGAAAGTGCGGTCTTGCAGCACACGCAACAGCTTCACCTGACAGGCGAGGTCAAGCTCTCCGATCTCATCAAGGAATATGGTACCGCCATCGGCCATTGCAAAGCGTCCTACCCTGTCGGCAGAGGCATCGGTGAAGGCACCGCGTTTGTGTCCGAACATCTCACTTTCGAAGAGCGACTGCGATATTCCACCGAGATTCACCTTTACGAACGGTTTCCCTCTCCTGCGGCTGTTACGGTGCAGAGCCTCGGCAATAAGCTCCTTGCCCGTACCGCTCTCGCCCGTTATCAGCACCGATGCATCGGTCTTTGCCACACGCTCCACCGTGGCGAGTATATCCTTCAGCGCCTTGCTCCGCCCCACAATGCCACAGGTGTCGAACGCGGCATCTTCCTTTGCATCGTCCATTGCCGGCTTGCTCTTTGTGAGTTCGAGCGCCGTCTCGATCCTTTGCATAAGAGCCATATTGTTCCACGGCTTTGTCACAAAGTCGAACGCTCCGGCCTGCATGCCCTTTACGGCAAGGTCAATGCTTCCCCAAGCCGTCATGAGGATGACCGGTACCTGAGGGCAGAAGACCTTGACCTGGCGCAACAGCATGATGCCCTCCTCGCCGTCGGTCGACAGGGAGTAATTCATATCCATGAGGACAAGATGCGGCTCACGCGCACGCACCACCTGTATGGCCTCGGCAGGTGACGAAGCAACCTCCACATCATACTTTGCACGACGCAACATGAATGAGAGAGAAGTCCTGATGGTCTCGTTATCGTCTATTACCAATATCATATCGCATAACTTCTTATGTCTGCGAAGATAACCCTTTTGTCAGGAATATTAAAAAAACGTACCATTTTTTAAGAGTAATTAAAAAACAGGAACAAGAGAGTACGCAAAAGCGGACAGAGTGTCCGCTTTCGGACACTCTTCGAAAGAGCTAAGGCATTGATTACAAAATATTTAAAAGTTTGGCACAGATTTTGATAGTATTCCGGTAAAGAACATAAAAAACGGACAGATGGACAAACCGATACCGAAGAAAGAGAAAAACCTGCGTATGCTCAAGAGCGTGGGCAAGATTATCGCCTGCATAACAATGCTGGGCGCCGTGATAATAGTCATTATTGAGATATCACGCGCAAGGATAAGCGAAGAGTCACTCTCCTTTGCCACCATAGACAAAGGGACAATAGAGACCACCATCAGCGCAAGCGGCAACGTGCTCTCATCGTCGGAGCTTATGATAAATGCACCCATAAGCAGCCGTATAATTGATGTCTTCTGCAAGAACGGTGACTCCATTGCCGCAGGGACAAGGCTGCTGCAACTCGACATCAGGGAGGCCGAGACCGAATACCAGAAACTGCTTGATGAGAAAGAGATAAGACAACAGCAACTATTGCAACAGAGGCTCAATGACGAGACATACCTTGCCAACATGCAGACAAACATTGAGATTAGCCAGATGGAGTTCAACCGCCTGCAGTCGGAGCTGCTCAACGAGCGTCACCTCGACAGCATAGGCTCGGGTACCACAGAGAAGGTGCGCCAATGCGAAATGGCAGTGACCACGGCACGTCTGAAACTGGAGCAGAGCCAGGAACAGCTACGCCGCGAGAGGGAGATACGCCAGTCGGGCCTACGGGTGAGCGAACTGCAGTTCAACATATTCCTTGAGCAGCTTGAGGCCAGCCGCAAGCGTCTTGACGAGGCATATATGCCTGCCCCACAGAGCGGCACCGTCACCTTCATAAACGACAGCAAGGGCGCGCTGGTGTCGGCAGGCAACCACATTGCGACCCTCTCGGACCTCTCCTCATTCAAGATAAACGCACAGGTGGGCGAGAACCTTGCCGAGAACCTTGAAACAGGCAAGGATGTCATCGTAAAGATTGGCAAGGAGACACTCAAGGGCAAGATAAGCAATATCGGGGCCAAGAGCGAGGGCGGCAACATCGCCTTTGACATCTCCCTTGAAGAGCCCTCACACCCCAAGCTGCGTCATGGCCTGCGCGCCGATGTGTATATCCTGCACCGCATACGCGAGGATGTGCTACGCATAAAGAACGGAAGCTTCTACAAGGGGGCAGGCGAATACAGCATGTTTGTGAAAGAGGGTGACATGATTGTACGCCGCACAGTGCAGCTGGGCAACAGCAACTACAATTATGTTGAAGTGACCGAAGGACTCGCCTTGGGTGACAAGGTAGTCGTTAACGACATGGATGGCTATAAAGGCAGGAGAGAAATCAAGTTGAAATAGTTAAAAAGCTCCCATTTTTTTTAAAGGAGAGACATTGGGTATAATTTTGAAGAGACAACACCACATAATGGATAAGACAAGATGATAAGAAACTACATTACACAAGCAATCACAATGATGCGGCAGCACAAACTGTTCAGCGGCATCTACATAGGCGGCACAGCAATATCCCTTGCCCTTGCAATGGCACTCTTCATTGCATTCAACGTGCAGCTGGCGCCTGCCTACCCCGAATATTGCCGCGACAGGCTCATATATTTCCCCACAGTCGAATGCGACGACTTCACAGGCGGCCCATACGAACATTTGAGGACAGGAGGAGAACTGCCCGATGAGTTCATTCCTTATGCAGAAGATATTGAAGGGATAAAGCACCTTTCGGTTACCCGCAGAATGTCAATAAACCAGACCCATGTAGACGGGCAGTGGCTGGAGGATGCGAGCTTCTACTGCTCATGTGTCGATGAGAAATTCTGGGAAATATTTGAATTCAATTTCATCCATGGCACACCTTTCGGCAAGGATGAGCTCCACGACGCAAAAATAATCATCACCGCATCAACGGCCAACACTCTTTTTGCCCGCACAGACGTTGTAGGGAAGAGAGTGACTTTCAACCTGGACGGTAAAGGGAACTCTACCGAGATGAAAGAGTTTACCATCACCGGAGTGGTAGAGGATGCCCATGAATGCATGACATATACTACAAAAGAGGTATTCTTCACGCTATACACGAACAATAACAAGCATAACCATATTGATACGCCATTTGAGTTCATCGGGCAGAACCAGATCATCATAGAGGCAGAAGATATGGGTTCAATTGAACGCGTCAAGAAGGAGCTTGATGAGAGGTACGCACGCTACTGCAACGAAGTCCTTAACCGCCACAACTACAAGGATTTCAAATACACAGCCCGTATATACTCGCATTGGCAGAATGTCTTCAACTGCGAACCCGGTGACACGGTGTGGGATGTATTCAAGAACTACTTTTATGTATTCCTTGCGCTACTGTTCATACCCGCGCTGAACCTTAGCGGAATGATTTCATCGCGCATGAAGAGCCGCCTTAGCGAGATTGGCGTCCGCAAGGCATACGGCGCCACAAGTGCCCGAATCCTGTGGCAAGTGTTATGGGAGAACCTCTTCCTGACGTTCCTGGGCGCGCTTATAGGACTCGTGCTCTCATATTTGCTTTCCGATCTCTTCATTAAGGAAATCATTGCCATGCACCAAGGATGGATAGATGAGTGCGAATACAGCGCCGCCCTGCTCTACTCGCCACGTGTGTTTGTGACAACGCTGCTACTCTGCTTTGTACTCAACATAGTATCGGCATTGTTGCCGGCCGTGATTGCGCTGAGGAAAAATATTGTACACTCGCTTTACAACAAACGCTAAATACCGCACGATGATAATAAGAACAGTAAAACAATTATGGAAGGAGAGAGGCGACAATGTGTGGCTCTTTGCCGAACTTGTGATAATTGCCATATTCCTATGGCAGGCTATCGACCCGCTGTACACCCTGAACAGAGTCAAGAACATCCCCAAAGGATTCAATCCCGAGAATATCTGCCGTGTATATATACACGAATATTACATATCGGACAAGGAGTACGATGCGAGCGTTGATGATAGCCGTAAGACACAATATGCGTCCATTACATCAATCTTCAACAACATTGTATCATTGCCCGAGATCGAGAGTTACTACGGCGGGTTCTGTATACCATATGGTGTAACCTTTACAACTATTCGTTTATACTACAACGAGAACGGAGAAGAAGACAATGGGGAAGGGAGAAAGGAGATTGAGCCTTACTACTATCCAGCGAGCAGAGGAGAGTTTTTCAAAGTTCTTCAGATAAAAGATATAAAAACAGGACAATACCCTACACAGCTCCAAAAAGGGGAGATACAATTATCACGCTCGGCAGCCATGGAACTTTTCGGCACCACAGACTGCATAGGCCGGGAGGTTGAAAATGAACACGGAATACGTAAACTGAAGATAACAGGAGTCTATGAGGATTTCCAGCCAAACCCATATATGATACCGGAACCGACTGTTGTGGCCAATTATGCAGATAATCCACCTGAATTTATATCTCTGAGGCTGAAGGAGGGCGTTGACCGGGATAGCTTCATAAAGCGGTTCAACGAGGAGCTGCGGCCCACATTAAGGGTGGGGAACCGCTATGCAGGAACCATGGTCGATTTTGAATCTGTAATAGAAGAGAATATGTACAACGTGACTCATGAGAGCAAGAACCGCTTCCAGCTTTTCATCTCGTTCTTTGCGCTGTTCTGCGCTTTCCTGGGCATTGTGAGCACATTCTGGATACGTACCAACGACCGCAGGGGCGAGATTGGCATAATGCGCAGCGTGGGAGCCAGTCGCCGTCGCATAATAGGACAGTTTGTGACCGAGGCGCTGCTGCTGGTGAGTCTGGCATTTGCCGTTGCACTGCCATTGATTGCCCACCTCGTTATTGCCAACGACTTTGCACAACCTACAGACAGTATTACAAACGAGCAGCTTGCCCGGTACAGCGAAGCATTTGCCACAGCACCGCGCTTTGCGGTGATAACAGTGATAACATACCTGATAATTGCGGCAACGGCAGCAGCTGCGGCAATTATCCCCGCCGCAAGAGCCTGCAAGACAGGCATTGCCGATGCACTGCACGAAGAATAAAACAACAATAAAATGATAAGAAACTACATTACACAGGCAATAACTATGATGCGGCAGCACAAGCTGTTCACCGG
>SUXN01000004.1:14280-105469 GCA_015060965.1 Bacteroidales bacterium
TAAAACAACAATAAAATGATAAGAAACTACATTACACAGGCAATAACTATGATGCGGCAGCACAAGCTGTTCACCGGTATCTACGTCGCAAGTACGGCAATATCCCTTGCCCTTGCAATGACACTCTTCATGGTGTTCCACATAAAGCTCGCCCCGGGATATCCCGAGTACAACCGCGACAGGATACTTATCTTCTACGGTGCAGAGTTCAATGATGTTGGGCCGTTACCTCCGACACAGATAACCAAGTACATGGGAATCCATTTGAGCGGAGGATTTGCCACAGAGGTCATTGCTGACATTGACGGCATTGAACGGATTGCACTTACGGCATCACCGGAAATGTCATTTGACCCAAGCAACATAAGAACAGAAGGAAGCGACAAGTGCATTGATTGGAGTGCTGACGCAATATGTGTAGATGACAACTACTGGAAGACATTCGGTTTTGAGTTCATATCGGGAGCACCGTTCACAAAAGAGGAACTGAATGATGCAAAGGCTGTAATAAGCGAGTCCTATGCAAGGGCCCTTTTCGCCCGTACCGATGTTGCAGGAGAGAAAATGATTCTTGACGGGCATGGAGAGTGCACTATTGTCGGAGTAGTCAAGGATGCACCGGAATGTATGGAACTTACCTGCTATGACATATTCTTTCCTTTGAATTATATCAACCTGAAAGGGAGCTATGACAAGTGGGACGGCATTCACGGACACTACGAGGCGCTGATAACATATTCGCCGGGGGCGGATGTGGACAATATCAAGAAAGAGATTGAAGAGCGCTACCACCGGTACAGCCAGGAATACATCAAAAATGAAGGATTCACCAAATTCGATTATGATATCCGCATATACAGGAACTGGGAGAAAGCCCTGGCTACCGGTGGGGATTCAACAATCTGGGATGCACTCAAGAAATATTTCTACGTGGTTCTGGCGTTTCTGTTCATCCCTGCGCTCAACCTCAGCGGCATGATTTCATCGCGCATGAACAGCCGTCTTGCCGAGCTTGGAGTACGCAAGGCATACGGTGCCACAAACGCACAGATACTGTGGCAACTGCTTTGGGAGAACCTGTTCCTGACCTTCCTGGGCAGCCTCATCGGCCTGGCGTTGTCGTACATAATAACAGGTAATCTGTTCAGATTCCTGCACACATTGATAACAGGAGGCACAGTCGACTACGACACCCCTATGCAAATGCTGTTCTCGCCAAGGATATTCACTGTAACGCTGCTTGTATGCGTATTGCTCAACATTGCATCGGCACTGCTGCCGGCAATTCTGGCCCTCAAGAACAACATTGTACAATCACTATATAACAAACGTTGACAATCATGATAGACAAGATATTCAAACAGCTATGGAGTCAGAGGCGCAGCAATGCGTGGCTCTTTGCAGAGCTTGTGGTAATTTCAATATTCCTGTGGCAGGCAATAGACCCCTTGTATACATACACGGCCATACGGCAGTTTCCCGTCGGATGCGACTACGACAATGTATACATCTGCAAAGCATTGGTTGATGTTCCGAAGAGAATAGAACTGTATGCATCCAAGGATAACCCCAATATATTGGAACTCGACGCGTATGAACGTATGGATAATGATATATTGCAAGTGTTTAAAGGAGTATCCGAGATTCCCGAGATTGAATCGACTGCCTATGCCAGTCTCTCTCCATTGTCCAGCATGTCACAGGAAGCATACACGGCAGATAGTGCAAGCACCTTAGGTGGAGAGGCGAAGGAGACAAGAGTGTGGTCATACGAGGGAGGAGGCGACCTCACAGGAGTGTTCCGCATAAGAGACTATTTTACCGGAGATATAATGGAACCGCTCGACAACGTATACGACATTTATATATCATATTCGGCAGCGATGGAGATGTTCGGCACAACCGATTGCATAGGAAAAGAGATTTACGATTTTTCATGGGTAACCAAAAAAGTCAACGTGCGTTATACAGTAAAAGGTATTTACAAAGACATAAAAGAGAACCTGTATTCTTTACCTATTGCCACCTTTATACATTACCTCAGTGAACTTAATATGCCTTCAAGGTTCCTGCTCAGGCTGAAAGATGGAGTAGACAAAGAGAGATTCGTAAAGGAGTTCAACGAAAATATCGCAGGCAAGCTGCAGGCCGGAGCATACAGCTGCTCCGAGCTCAAGCCGTACGGAGAAGAGGTTGACGTTATGGTAGAAGGGGAGAGAAACGGCCAGTATTTCCAGTTGTTCCTTTCGTTCTTTGCCGTGTTCTGTGCCTTCCTGGGCGTTGTGAGCACATTCTGGATACGTACCAGCGCCCGTAGTGGCGAGATTGGCATAATGCGCAGCATGGGAGCCAGCCGCCGTCGCATAATAGGACAGTTTGTGACCGAGGCGCTGCTGCTGGTAACAATGGCATTTGCCGTGGCACTGCCGTTGATTGCACATATGGTCATCGCCAATGACTTTGCACAGCCTGTCATTTATGTAACCAACGTGCAGCTCGCGGAGTACTGCAAGGCATTCGCCACTGTACCGCGCTTTGCGGTGATAACAGTGATAACATACCTGATAATTGCGGCAACGGCAGCAGCTGCGGCAATTATCCCCGCCGCAAGAGCCTGCAAGACAGGCATTGCCGATGCACTGCACGAAGAATAAAACAACAATAAAATGATAAGAAACTACATTACACAGGCAATAACTATGATGCGGCAGCACAAGCTGTTCACCGGCATATACATTGCAGGCACAGCACTTGCCATATCATTTACTATGGTGCTGTTTATTCTCTATTACATAAAAATCGCACCAATCTACCCTGAGTATAACCGCTCGCGCACTATGGTGCTCGACTACATATCCATGAAACTTGACAATACCTCTCAGGAAATTTACACAGGAGACTACCCCGGTTTCAACATGATGCGCCTTATAAAGGAACTGCCAAGTTGCGACAAAGCCTGCCTTGTGGTAAGAAAGGAAGATAAGAATCTCCCGTTTTCGGCTACAGGCGATGGACTCGGTATGGAAACAGCGCCTTTAGGACTTACTGTGAGCGACGAATTTTGGCAGATATTCGATTTTGAGTTTATAGCCGGTGCACCAATGCTTACAAATGGAAAACAACTAACCGCAGATGAGGGTATGTGCGTGATATCGGAGAGTTTTGCAAAAAAGCTCTATGGCACTACCGATGTAGTGGGTAGAGAGTTATATATTGGAGCAATCAAAGCATGCAGGATATCCGGTGTGGTCAAAGATGTTTCGGGTGTGATGAGAGCCACTGCTGCCGATATATATATGCCCATGCAAAATTTTGAAGATGGGAAGGGTCTTAGGGGTTATTACGGTGGCGAGCAAATGTTCATTACCACCGACAACCCCGAATCGCTCAAGAGCGAGGTGGCCGACCTTGTGGCACGTTACGACCAAGCCGATTTGGAGAATAAGGATTACGAACTGCACGGGCAGCCCCACAGCTACACACACTACGCATTGGGCAATTACTCATTCAAAATGGATGACCTCGAAAACAATGTATGGGATATTGTGAAACGCCTCCTTTTTCTGCTCGTTATACCGGCGTTGAACCTATGCGCGCTCATTTCGTCGCGAATGGATGAGAGAATTGCAGAATTCGGCGTGCGCAAAGTATACGGTGCAAGCAGTTGGCAATTAGTGAAACAGATTCTTTGCGAAAACCTTTTCCTAACCTGTGTGGGAGGCCTTGCCGGAATCATAATATCATATATAGTTGTGTGCAATGCCAACGATTGGATATTCCAGGTAATAAGCATAGCCCCTAACATAGATAGCGGGTATGGGCAATACATAACACCCGAAATGCTCTTTAACATACCGCTTGTATTAACCATATTCCTGCTGTGCGTGGTGCTCAACCTTATATCGGCACTTGCACCCGCGCTTTGGGCACTGAAGAATCCAATAGTATATTCATTAAACAGTAAGAGATAAAAAATGATTACAACCATTATAAAACAGCTGTGGAACAAACGCCGTGCCAATGCGTGGATATTCATAGAACTTGTGTTGGCGGCATATTTCCTGTGGAGTGTTACGGACAGCCTCTATTTCTACACCGGCAACTACCTTACCCCCGACGGACACACCGCTCACGAGTGTTATGTGGTGGACGTAGATTATGATATAATATTTGGTGAGGGTGATACCTACATCAGGCAGACTCCTGAAATGCGCCGTGCCAACTACATTGATATTGTGAAGGCCGTGCGCAGCCTGCCCGAGGTTACATACTACTGCATAGCCGCAAAGAACTCGATACCAGGTAGCAGTTTCAGCACCGACAAGGGAACGCTGGAGGCCGGAAGCGAACTTGCCGATTGGATAACCTTTGTTTCACTGCCCGAGTTGGGCGACGAGCAACCCTTTGCCACCTTTGGAATAGAGGATGCAGCAACAAGGGAGACCTTTGTCTTGCCCCCGGCAAGAAAGAATAACGAAATATATGTATCGGAGAAGTATGCAAAAGCACTCTTCGGCACTGCGGAGGTAAAAGGGAGAGAGGTGGAATTCGGTTCAAAGCACATAATAGCAGGGGTATATAAGGACTACAAGACAAGTAATGAATATTATACCCCCTTGGAGCACTCATTCGTTACCTTTACATCCCAGATGAGGACCGCAGCCGATACCTATCAGGACATTGAAGACAGATATCACTTGGTCATAAGACTTAAGGAGGGAGTTAATCGCGCTGCATTTGAGAAACGCTTTAACGAGGAGATTGCCCCCACCCTGCGCTATGGTTATTTCCGTTGCCACGGAATAAAAAAGGTGAGCGATATACAAAATGAGCTTATGAAAATGACCGGTGGCGAGGGGGATATGAAGATGAACATTGCGCTGTCGCTCTTTGCTCTGGGCTGCGTGTTCTTGGGTATGACAGGTTGCTTCTGGATAAGGGCAAATGCCCGTCGCAGCGAGGTGGCCCTTATGCGTAGCGTAGGAGCAAGCCGCAAAAGGGTTATTGCGCAGTTCCTTGCCGAGACTGCCATACTTGTAACGCTTGCCTATATTGTGGTGGCGCCGTTCCTCATTGAAACAGCCAAAGAGTCGTTGTACTACGACAAGGCGTATGAGATGGGATATATCATAAGTTTTTACCTTGAGAAGATTCCCCATTTCATTATGCACACAGGGTGCAACTACATAATAATACTCTCCACCGCACTCATTGGAACATTTATTGCGGTGAACAAGGTAATCGGGCAGTCCCCTGCCGAGGCACTGAAAGATTAAGAAACCAATAAAATAATAACATTATGATTAAACTGACAGGAATCAACAAGATTTATCGTACAGACACCATTGAGACACAGGCTCTGGAGAATGTGAACATCGAGGTAAAGAAAGGAGAGTTCGTAAGCATCATGGGCCCTTCGGGTTGTGGAAAATCCACTCTGCTCAACATCATAGGACTGCTTGATGAGCCCACTGCCGGAACTGTGGAGATTGCAGGATGCGACACCACAGGAATGAAGGACAAGGAGATGGCTGAGTTCCGTAACCGCACACTCGGTTTCGTGTTCCAGAGTTTCCACCTGATAGGTTCGCTCAATGTCATTGACAATGTGGAGCTGCCGTTGCTGTACCGCGGTGTAAAGCGCAGCGAACGCCGCCGGCTTGCCAAGGAGATGCTTGAGCGCGTGGGGCTGAGCCACCGAATGTACCACATGCCGTCGCAGCTGTCGGGCGGACAGTGCCAGCGCGTTGCCATTGCACGTGCCATAATAGGCAACCCCGAGATTATCCTTGCCGATGAGCCTACCGGTAACCTCGACTCGAAGATGGGAGCGGAGATTATGGAGATTCTGCACAAGCTGAACAAGGAGGACGGACGCACGATAGTGATGGTGACCCACAACGAGGAGCAAGCAAAGCAGACCTCACGCACAATACGTTTCTTCGACGGCCGTCAGGTGGAATAAACGGTTTTCTTCATAACGTAGCAGGGGCGCGCCGATAAAAGGGCGCCCTTGCATAATAACAATGAAACCGCTAAAGAGACTATCATGAGAAGAGTGCTATATATAACCATGCTATGCATAGCCCTGTCGCAGGCAGGACATGCCAATGACACGTTGCGCCTTACACTTGATGACGCAATAGTGATGTCACGCACACGCAGCCTTGACGCCGCCGTCGCTCTTGACGAGCTGCGCTCGGCCTACTGGCAGTACCGCAGCCACAAGGCCGACCTGTTGCCCGAGGTGAGCCTCAACGCCACACTGCCCTACCTGAGCCGCAGCTACAACAGCTACCAGAACAGCGACGGTTCATACACATTCGTACGCAACAACTACCTTCAGATGAACGGCAGGATAAACATCAGACAGAATATATGGCTTACCGGAGGAACGGTATCGCTGAGCAGCTCACTCGACTACCTCAAGACACTCACTGGCGACAGGAACGAGCGTTATATGAGCACCCCGGTAACACTGAGCCTCAGCCAGCCGCTCTTCGGAGTCAACTACCTCAAGTGGAACCGCCGCATTGAGCCTGTGCGCTATGCCGAGGCAAAGGCCGAGTTCCTGAGCCGCACCGAGGAGCTGACGATGGATTGTATAAACCGTTTCTTCGGGCTACTGATAGCCATTGAGAATGTGAATATCGCGAGGCAGAACCTGCACAATGCCAGGATGCTCTACGATGTCGCACAGACAAAGCGCGAGATGGGAAAGATAAGCAAGAACGATGTGTTGCAGCTGCGTCTGAACGTGCTCAATGCAGAGTCGGACCTCACAAGCTACGAGAGCTCGATGCGCAGCGCGCAGTTCACGCTGTGCACCTTCCTGAACATAGATGACGCAACCGAGATAATCCCGATACTGCCGACCGACATCACGAACATGAACCTCGCATACAGCGATGTGCTTGACAGGTCACTGGCCAACAACCCGCTGATGAAGAACATCGAACGACGCCTGTTGCAGGCCGACTACAACGTGGCAAGTGCCAAGGGCAACATGAGGCAGATAAACCTGACGGCACAGATAGGCTACAGCGGCACAGACAAGGATTTGAACACCGCATACAACCGTCTCAACAACAACCAGATTGTGAACGTGGGCGTGAGCATACCCATCCTCGACTGGGGCAAGCGCCGCGGCAACGTCAAGATGGCCGAGAGCAACAGGGAGATAACGAAGAACAGAGTAGAACAGGAGATGCGCAATTTCAAGAACGACCTCTTTGTACTTGTGGAGCAGTTCAACAACCAACAGAGACAGCTTGAGATAGCCGGAGAGGCCGACCGCATTGCCCAGCAGCGTTACAACACAAACATGGAGACATTCCTTATTGGAAAGATAAGCACTCTTGACCTCAACGACGCACAGGTTAGCAAGGACCAGGCCCGCCGCAGCCACATATACGAGCTACAGAACTACTGGTACTACTATTACAAGATAAGGAGCATCACCCTATGGGACTTCAACAACAACTGCGACATCGATGCCGATTTTGACAAGCTGATGGAGCAGTAAGAGAATGTCCCTTGAATTTAAGATTACCACTAAATTCACAGTAAATATTATAATCAAAGTTCACAGTGCTCCTCTTGTTTGAGATCAAGAGGAGCTGGATTGCAACTTGTTGCAAGACTGAGGAGATAAAAGGCACACCAGCAACAATGTCATTCAGAATGTAGGGTCGGCACCGGCATGTCCGCCCAAAAGCGATGAGGAATCTAACAAATCACGGATAAGAGATTCCTCCCTACGGATCGGAATGACAAGTACGCGAAAAGTACAAGCAATGTCATCCCGAACCCCGTGTGAGGGATCTCAAAACCGCGCACAGAGATTCTTCGCTCCGCTCAGAATGACAAAACAACGTTTTGTTATCGGTGAGTTCATTAGTGTAACAATGAACGAACCAATGCCCTTTTGTTTTGTTATCGGTGAGTTCATTAGTGTAACATGAACGAACCAATGCTCTTTTGTTTTGTTATCGACGAGTTCATTAGTGTGACAATGAACGAACCAATGCTCTTTTGTTTTGTTATCGGTGAGTTCATTAGTGCAACAATGAACGAACCAATGCTTTTTTGTTTTGTTATCGGTGAGTTCATTAGTGCAACAATGAACGAACCAATGCTCTTTTGTTTTGTTATCGGTGAGTTCATTAGTGTAACAATGAACGAACCAATGCTCTTTTGTTTTGTTATCGACGAGTTTTGCAGCAACAGGTCAAACGTAGCACTCCCACCCCTCCGCCAGTAAACTGGCACCTCCCCTCAGGCAGAGGAGGAATTTAACTTATGCAGTTTGGGTTGCGAAAAGCAAAACGAGTCAATGACAGTGCAAATATAGAATGACAAAACATAAGTTTTGTTATCGGCGAGTTTTGCAGTGGACGTCGCAGGCAGCATCGCTGAAAGTGATGCCCTGCGGTGCACGAAAGGCAAAACGAGCCAATGACTCTGCAAATATAGAATGACAAAACTCCCTCCCCCTACGGGTACTCCCTCTTTAAAAAGCGGGAGAGTAGTTGTGCCGCGTGGGTTACGGCAAGGCTGCATTATCAATGGATCTCAAAAAAAAACGCATTGATAGAGATTTTTTCGGGCAAAGCCCTCAACAACACGTCTCACATACGTTCGAAATGACAAGTATGCGAAAAGCACAAGCAATGAAACCCAAAAAAGCGAGGCATCCGTCTGGATGCCTCGCTCATATATAATCAGTTATTGATTACTTGTTAGCGAAAGCCTTCTTCATAGCCTTTGCAATAGCCTTGTCAGCTGATGCCTTAGCAGCGTCGAGCTTCTTCTGAGCCTTAGCCTCTGCCTTTGCATCGCCGGCTTCCTTGGCAGCCTTTACTGCATCGTAGAGAGCCCAAAGGTTCTTCTTTGCAGCAACCTCCTTCTGTGTAGCGCTGTAAGCCTCAGCGTATGCCTCTGTAGCAGCCTCTGCCTCAGGAGCAGCATATGCGTGCTTGTAACCCTTCTGAACATCCCAGTAACCACGTGTGAAGTCGGGGAATGTTACAGCTGCGCAGTTGTTGTCCATTGACAATGTACCGAGCTCTGCCAAGCAGCACCACTCTGCCAAGTCATAAACGTCCATATCAAGTGGAAGACCATTCTGCAAGCAGTAAACAAGACGTGAGTCCATTACGAAGTCCATACCACCGTGACCGAGGTCGCGACCCTTCTCAACATACTTCTTGAGGATTGGGTGGTAGTACTTTGCCATCATGGCATCCTTCTGTGCATCGCTCATGAAGCCGTGAGCATTGAGGTTGTCAACCTGAGGTGCGCCTGTATCCTTGAGAGCATCGCCTGAAAGGGCAAGCTTTGGCTCCGGATACTTTGTAGCGTAACCCTTTGTACCTGTAAGCTTGAACAAACGGTTGTATGGCTGAGGAGTCATAACGTTGTGCTGGATCTCGACAACCTTACCCTTTGCTGTACGCATGAGAGTTGTAGTGTGGTCACCGTTGCGGAACTCCTTGCACTCCTTACCTGTCTTCTCCTTTACGAGCTCCTTGCCGAAGAAAGGATCTGTATCCATTGCAACCAATGTTGTGAAGCGGTCACCACGGTGAATGTCGAGGCACTGTGCAACGGGGCCAAGGCCGTGAGTAGCGTAGAGGTCGCCACGGTTCTCCTTGTTGTACTTCAGACGCCAGTGGAGGTTGTCAACATCGTTGTCGGCAGGGTCCTTCCAGTATGCATCCCAGAACCACTCGAGGCTGTGGATGTAAGCACCCTCGGCGCGGATGATCTCACCGAATACACCGTCCTGAGCCATTGCAAGAGCGTTCATCTCATAGTCGTCGTAGCAGCAGTTCTCGAGGATGAAGCAGTGGAGGCGTGTCTTCTCTGCGAGGTCGATAAGGCTCCAGCACTGCTCGAGGTTCATTGCAGAAGGCACCTCGATAGCTGTGTGCTTGCCGTTCTCAAGAGCGCACTTTGCTACAGGATAGTGGTGGTTCCAGTCAGCAGCTACATACACGAGGTCGATATCAGGACGCTTGCAAAGCTCCTCATAACCCTTCTCGCCTGAATAGATGTCAGCCGGGATAAGACCCTGCTTGCGGAGCTCCTCCTGACACTTTGCAGCGCGATCATACTCATAATCGCAAAGAGCCACGATCTCAACACCGGGGATACGGCAGAAACGTACAACCGCACCAGGACCACGCATGCCAAGACCCACGAATGCAACGCGTACAGTCTTGATTGGAGCAACTGCGAGGTTCAGAGCGTGCTCCTGACCAGCAGGACGCTCAGGTGTCTCAACTACAATAGTACCTTTGTCCCAATGCCACTTTGTCGATGGAGAAAGTGACTGTGCCTGTGCTGTAGAGCCTGCAAGGGCCATGATACCACACAAGGCAAGACCGAAAAATTTCTTCAAGTTCATATTACAGTGTGTTTTTAAATAAATATTGTTTGTTAATATCTCCAATGTCCGTGTTCCCAAAAGACGCAACGCGCACAACATACAATGCGCCATATTAGGATACAAATGCAAAGATAGCCAAAATAATATACCTTCACAATTTTGTTATAAAAATTTCAAAATTTTAAGAAGCTGTTTAAATTTCTTTCGAAAAAAATTTCGCAAGGCAAGGACATAAATTTAAACAGTTTCAAATGGTTTCTTATTCCAGCGTTGAGAAATCAATATCGGGAGCCTCTGTCACATTGCCTTTACGCTCGAACCAGGTACCCGATTTCAGATAATCATCGAAGAAACCGCCCATTGTCAAGAAGAATCCCTCTCCTTCCACACCGCCACGATAATCGAGACGCTGTCTCTGATGTCCTGTAGCGTCACAGGTGAAACGGGCATGTGTCACGGGCACCCACTTACCGTCAACGGTACGCGCCCATTGGTTGCTGTAGCAAGCCTTACGGTTGATGTGACCCATAACAGGATTGAAGTTCTCAAGGAAAGAGTGCGCACCGGTGTACCATGTAGTGGTTTGCGGACGACGGAAAGATGCCACAAGCTGCCACTTGCCCTTATGGTTGTCAAAGAAGTAGGCAGTATATACGGTATTGCCATTGCCGTCTGGTCTTACTCCCATGAGGAAACGGCAGCGCTCTCCTGCTTTCCAGTCATAATACATGTAGCTCTGGCCGCCTGAACCCTCGTTGCCGAAGTCATTTACCTTCACGCCGTCACCCTTCTTCACAAGTGTGACACGCAATGAATCGGGAATCTCGGAAGGATTGTCGGTATTGAACGGACTCCACACAGAGAAGAGCACCCTTCTCTTATGAGGGCTGTTGTTCTGCATTCCGAAGTAACCCTGACCGAAGCCGCAAGCCATATAATAGCTGCTTGGGATATCACCCTCCTCGGGCACTACAATCTCATTGTAGAACCACTCGATATCCTCCTCGGGAAGAGCATAGCCCAGATGCACAGATGGACCACGGCGTCCGAAATGGGTGCTGAACTCAGGGCTTACGCAGACTACAGGAGCCACGTCGCCACCGACAACAACCTGAGCCACATTGCCGAAGCCCTCGCCGGCCTTAATCTTGAGGCCACGTATATCCATCTTTATATATCCGGGCTCCTGTACCTTGAAAGTACCCACCTTCACAAGCTCCAGTTCGTCGCTGTCGAGCTTGATTTTCTTCTTTTTACCCAAAAGAGAGACTTCAATCTTGGAATGTCCTTTTGCCTTGAGCGCGACATCCATCTTGCCGCTCTTCTCAGCCCTGAAGTAGAAGCTGACCACTGTCTCGGGACTGTTCCAGTTACGCAGTTCGCAGCGCTGTTCATCGATGAACGCATTCTTCTCGGGACCTGCTGTCACATAGCCGTTGGCCGACAAGGTTACGACACTCTCGCTTTGGGCCACCGCCGGCAGCACAAAAAGTGAAGCCACAACAAATGAAACCAAATACAGAATTTTCTTTTTCATTATTTATTAATTTAAATGTTATTCAAGTGATGAAAGGTATGGTTACTCATCGACCCTGCTGTCGCCGAGCCATTTGCCATAGAATATGCGGTGGTCAGGGTTTATGAGCATTCCGTATCCGTTGCGGTAACCGCCTTCATAACGTCCGTACCAAATCTCACCGTTCGCCCAATAATAGACACCGTAGCCGTGGCGCTTGCCATTGTAGAACTCACCAATATACACATCGCCGTTGGCGTATGTCTCTTTCTTGAACGAATAGGGCGAAACAGGATGCTCTGCCGACGGCACAAGCGGATAGACCAGACGCGCATTGCCCTCCTTTGAGTAGAGGCGCAGGATGTTGCCTGTAGCAAGGTCATAGATGACATAATGGTTCTCGCCGCCCACCTTTGCAATCTTGTCGGTTATTGATATTCCGAAAATGTTCTTTCCGTTGCGGAACTGTCCGAACGAGCGGGTACCGTCGGCCGCAAGGATAAAGCCCCATCCGTATATCTTGCCGTCGATGATTGTTCCGGTATACTGTCCGGTGCTGCTCGACAGGAAATTCTGC
Source organism: Bacteroidales bacterium (assembly GCA_015060965.1). Classification (GTDB taxonomy): domain Bacteria; phylum Bacteroidota; class Bacteroidia; order Bacteroidales; family Bacteroidaceae; genus HGM04593. Next base: position 26,767 of record SUXN01000004.1, read on the forward strand.
GAAGATTCGTTCTTTACATAATCACAGAATACCGCCTGCAGCGGGTCGCACATCTCGTCGTAGAGTTTCACCGGCTCCTGAGCGGAGAGTGTCATCGCACAAGCGAAAAAAAGCAATGTTACAATATTCCTCATCTCTTATTTATACAATTCATTTTCAATTATAAAACGCTCCACCTCGGGAGTCACCAGCCCCGAGATTCTTTCTCCTGCAGCCACAGCCTCGCGCACCGCCGTAGAGCTTACATCATAGAGCTCTGCCGGGAGCCACACGACATTCTCGGGAAGCTGCGGAGCATTGCCGTCACCGCGCGGATAGACAATGATACCGTAACGCGCGAGTATCTCGTCGGCCTTGTACCAGCGGTCGAACTTCTCCCAATTGTCGGCACCTATCAGCAGCAGGAACTCCCTGTCGGGATAAGCCTCTTCAAGGGCAGCGAGCGTGTACACCGTATATGACGGGCGCGGCAAAGCGAACTCAAAGTCGCAGGCCCTGAAAGAGGGGTTGCCCTTCACTGCCAGCTGCACCATCTGCAGGCGCAGGTTTTCGTCGGTCAAGTGGTTTCCCTGCTTATGCGGATTCTGCGGCGATACCATGAACCACACCTCTTTGGCAAGGCCACGTTCACACACCGCACGGGCAAGCGCCAGATGCCCCACGTGTACAGGGTCGAAGCTGCCGCCAAATATTACGGTCCTCTTCTTAATCATTAAGAAATTTATTAACAACCTCAACCAATTCAGCCTTTGCGGTATCAAGGTCATCGTTGACAATCACCCTATCGGCGAACTGTGCGAATGTCATCTCATACTCGGCCTTGCTGACGCGCTTCTCAATCTCCTCGGGCGCAGTGTCACCACGACGCACAAGGCGCTCGCGCAGAGCGGCTATAGAAGGCGCCTGCACAAAGATGAAGAGAGCACGCTCGCCATAATATTTCTTGAGGCTGCAGCCACCCTTAACGTCCACATCGAAAAGGATATTCTGTTGCTCTAACTGGCGTTCAACCTGTGATTTCAATGTACCGTAATAACGACCGGGATAAACCTCCTCATACTCCACGAATTCATCGGCGGCAATGCGCGCACGGAACTCCTCGGGGGTGAAGAAGAAATAGTCAACACCGTGCTTCTCCTCGCCACGGGGCGGACGGCTGGTCGCTGATACCGAGAAGCCGAACGAAGAGTCGCGGTCCATGAGAAAATGCACCAAGGTTGACTTGCCCGAGCCTGACGGGGCTGAAAAAATCACAACTTTTCCCTTGCTCATAATTCTTTACATTATATTGAGTACCTGTTCTTTAATCTGCTCAAGTTCATCCTTCATCTTCACCACAATGTTCTGCATCTCGGCATGGTTGCTCTTGCTGCCCAATGTGTTTATCTCACGGCCCATTTCCTGGGCAATGAAGCCCAATTTCTTGCCCTGACCCTTATCGCCGTCCATTGTCACGGTGAAATATTTAAGATGGTTTGTCAGGCGCTGTTTTTCCTCGTTTACATCGAGCTTTTCTATGTAATAGATAAGTTCCTGTTCCAGACGGTTCTTGTCATAGTCGACCCCGGCAAGCTTTTCAAGGGAGTCGGTTATGCGGGCACGGATTTTCTCTACGCGCTCGTTCTCGTATGGCTCTACCGACTGCAACAGAGCAGCGATATTGGATATATTGCCCGACAGTTTGACTGCCAGAGCCTCGCCCTCTTGCTTGCGGAAAGCCATAAGCTCGGCAATGGCACCCTTGATTCCTTCAAGGACCTCTTTCCACTCCTCGTCGCTCACATCATATACCTCCTTGCGCGCAATGACCTCGGGCATACGCAAGAGCACCTCAAAAAGATTCTCTGGCAACGAAACGCCCGTGTTCTTTGAAATCTCGGTCATCTGCTCAAGGTAGCCCTGCATGACAGCATTGTTTATCGAAGGCGTATCGGCCTTCTCGCTCTGCTCTACCCAAAGGGCAAAGTCAACCTTTCCGCGCTCGAGGGTGTTTGTAATGAGAGTGCGTATCTCCATCTCCCTGCACTTGAACTGCGGAGCAATACGTGTGGAAAGGTCCATTGCCTTACCGTTGAGCGAACGTATCTCTACACATATCTTTCTATCCTGAAAAAGGGTCACGGTCTTTCCGTAACCTGTCATTGAATGTATCATCCCATCAATTATTTCGGCAGCAAAGGCCGCCATCGGTTACACAATATCACAAGGGCATAATAACCCTAAAATGTTATACATCTGGCGAAGATAGGCAATAAATCGGAAAAAGTTTAAGATGAAAGCACTTTTTTGGACACATATATTAAAAAATATTATTTAATAGCAAGTATGCCGATTAATTCGTATCTTTGCAGTTAACTGCGAGAATATGCGGAATGGGAACAATGACAAACAGAATATTATGATAACAACGATAATATTGCACATTGAGGCATCAACCGAGGTCTGTTCTGTAGCCCTGAGCCAGGACGGGCAAGTCTTTTTCGAGAAAGTGAACCGCGAGGAACGCTCGCACGCCAAGGTCCTTGCGCCTTTTGTCGAGGAGGCAATTAAGGTTGCCGACGAGCAGGGTGCCAAAATCAACGCCGTGGCATTGAGTTGCGGCCCCGGCTCATACACAAGCCTCAGGATTGCATCTTCAACAGCAAAGGGAGTATGCTACGGCAGGAATATTCCGCTGATTGCCATACCGACTACCGCAATAATGTGCGTGCCGGTACTTTTCCGTGACGACCTGCCCGAGGAGGCACTGCTCTGCCCCATGATTGACGCACGCCGCAACGAGGTGTATGCAACGGTATACGACAGGGCGTTGGGTGTGATGAAGGAGACACACGCCGAGGTGGTTACCGAGGAGAGCTTCAAGGAGTTCCTCGACCGCGGACCTGTATACTTCTTCGGCAACGGAGCCGGAAAGTGCAGCACAATAATCAACCACCCCAACGCACACTTCCTGCAGGAGTATAAACACCCGTTGGCAAAGAACATGATGCCGTTGGGAGAGCGCGCATGGTTCAACGAGCAGTTCGAGGACATCGCATACTTCGAGCCGTTCTACCTCAAGAACTTCGTTGCCACAAAACCCAAGGAACTTTTGAAGAACTTTTGAAACCGCATACGACAATGATGGAATATAATACCAGACAGAAGAAATTGCCCCTGCCCGAATATGGACGTTCGGTGCAGAAGATGGTAGACCACGCGCTCACCATCGAGGACCGCGAGGAGAGGCAGCAATGCGCAGCCACCATTGTGGAGATAATGGGAAGCATGTTCCCCAACACCCGCAACCTGCCCGACTATGAGCGCAAGCTGTGGGACCATCTGGCTATAATGTCCGACTTCTCGCTCGACATCGACTACCCCTTTGAGGTAATCAAGAAAGAGGAGTTCCACGTTGCCCCCGAGAAGGTCCCCTACCAGACAGGCGAGATAAAGAACCGCCACTACGGGCGCATTGTGGAGGATATGATTGCACATGCCTGCACACTGCCCGAGGGCGAAGAGCGCGACCAGCTCATTGAACTCATCGCTATACAGATGAAGAAGAACCACATCGCCTGGAACAAGGAGGGTGTGGAGGACAAGAAAATCTTCGACGACCTGCGCATATACACAAAAGGCGCTATCGACATTACCGACAGGGAGATAAGGATTTATCCAAGCAACAACCAACGCAACGGCGGCAACAACAACGGCAAGCGCACAATGGGAGTAAAGAAACAGTTCAAACGCAAATTCTGACACACTATGGCATCATTCATAATTGAAGGCGGACACAGACTCAACGGAAGCATCACCCCACAGGGTGCAAAGAATGAGGTTCTGCAGGAGATATGCGCCACACTGCTCACAAGCGAGAAGGTAACGATTGAGAACATCCCCGACATTGCAGACGTGAACAACCTCATCGGCCAATTGATGAATATGGGCGTGTCGGTGACACGCAACGGCGTGGGCTGCTACACATTCCAGGCCAACAACATAAACCTCGACTACATCGAGAGCGAGGAGTATATCAACGGCTGCGCCCGCCTGAGAGGCTCTGTGATGTTCATAGGACCGCTCATGGGAAGGTTCGGCAAGGCGACAATGTCGGAGCCCGGAGGCGACAAGATAGGACGTCGCAGGCTCGACACACACATCATAGGCTTGCAGAAGCTGGGTGCGGAGTTCTCTTTCGATACCGACAAGAGGGTTTACCGCATGAGCGCAAAGAAGCTGAAAGGATGCCCGATGCTGCTTGACGAGGCTTCGGTAACAGGTACTGCCAACATAATCATGGCAGCCGTGCTTGCCGAGGGAAAGACCGTAATCTACAACGCTGCCTGCGAACCCTACATACAGCAGCTGTGCCGCATGCTCAACAAGATGGGCGCGAAAATCTCGGGCATAGCAAGCAACCTCATCACCATTGAGGGCGTGAAGGAACTTTGCGGATGCACGCACCGCGCGCTGCCCGACATGATTGAGGTGGGCAGCTTCATCGGAATGGCAGCTATGACACAGAGCGAACTCACCATCAAGGATGTGTCGTTCGAGAATCTGGGCATCATCCCAGACAGCTTCCGCAAATTGGGTATCAAATTCGAACAGAGAGGTGACGATATCTTCATCCCGGCCCAGGAGCATTATGAGATTGACTCGTTCATCGACGGTTCAATCATGAACATAAGCGATGCGCCGTGGCCGGGGTTGACCCCGGACCTCCTGAGCGTTCTTCTCGTGACAGCAATACAGGCAAAAGGCAGCGTGCTCATTCACCAGAAGATGTTCGAGAGCCGCCTCTTCTTCGTCGACAAGCTAATTGACATGGGAGCTCAGATTATCCTATGCGACCCACACAGGGCTGTGGTCATAGGACATGACAGACGCTTCACACTGAAACCCCGCGCAATGAGCTCACCTGACATCAGGGCCGGTATTGCGCTGCTCATTGCAGCCATGAGCGCCGACGGCATAAGCCGCATCGACAACATCGAGCAGATTGACCGCGGCTACCAGAACCTTGAAGAGAGACTAAACCAGATTGGAGCAAAGATAACACGTTCATAACCAAACGCATGCTGAAAAAGGAAGACTTTGTATACTATGGCAAGTTCCTCAAGCCTCACGGCACGAAAGGGGAGATAGGGCTGGAGGGAGACAGCATTGTCCTTGGTGACGACTGCGACTTTGTGGCATGCGAGATTGACGGCATACTGGTGCCGTTCTTCTTCGAGTCACGCCGCACAAAGAACAGCGACACGCTTATTGTAAAGATTGAGCGCATGGAGAGTGCCGAAGAGGTGCGTTACCTTACCAACCGCGATGCATATATCCCCAAAGAGTGGACCGAACAGAGCGAAGTACTCTCATGGAGCTATTTCAAGGGATTCATCGCCGTTGACGAGACATTGGGCGAGATAGGCGAGATCATTGATGTTGACGACAGCACCATAAACACGCTTTTCGTCATTGATTGCAACGGCGAGGAGATTCTGGTCCCTGCGCAAGAAGAGATGATTGCCGGCATCGACAACGACAACAAGGAGATAATTTTTGACCTCCCTGAGGGGTTGGTTTCGCTTTAAATACGATTAGGATGAAAAACGACACTAAAAAGAACAGGTTCAGGCGCAAATACAGGCTGACCATCCACAACGAGAACAAACTGAAGAATGTGCTCGGTTTCTACATATCACCTGTGTGGGTGATACTGTCACTGTTCTTCTCATTTATCCTCGTTGCCGGAGTGCTATATCTTGTGGTTGTGTTCACTCCTGTAGGCAGCCTGTTGCCCGGCTATGTAAGCGAAACGACCAAAGCAGAGTTCATAAGCAACAATATACGCATCGACTCACTCATCAACGAGGTTGAGAAGCGCGACCGGTATCTGGCAAACATCACAGCCATTCTGAGCGGTGACATCTCTACCGATTCTATAAAGAATTCGCCACAGCCGATATACGCAGACTCGTTCTCTGTTGAAAAGACAGCACTCGAGGAACAGTTTGAACAGGAGTGGGAGGAGAGAGAGAAATACAACATCACCTCACAGGCCACGAACGTTGCAGAGCTTCAGGGACTGGACCTCTTCCGCCCCACACAAGGTGAAATCATACGCCGTTTCGATACAAGCAACGGCCATTATGGTGTAGACATTGCAGAAGTTCCGGGTGAGAATGTACTTGCAATACATGACGGAGTGGTTGTATTTAGTGACTATACCGCAAACGACGGTTACACCATTGCCATACAGCACCGCGAAAATATGATTTCCATATACCGCAGTTGCTACCGTCTGCTTAAGAAAGTGGGTGACAAGGTCGTGGGAGGCGAGGCCATAGGAACATTGAGTGACGGATTGCTCGACGGAGAGGAAAAGAAAGAGTATCTTCATCTTGAACTATGGCATAGAGGCAAACCGCTTGACCCGAACACATACATTGCGTTCTGATTTAGCCGCAAGAAAGAGACAAACAGGAAAAAACCGAAAAATATAAAATCATATATGGAGAACAACAGAAAAAGGCAGCTTGCAATTTTAGGCTCCACCGGTTCTATCGGAACCCAGACCTTACAGGTTGTCGAGGAACATCCAGAATGCTTCGAAGTTTATGCCATAACAGCCGGTACACGCGTAGATGACCTCATTGCCCAGGCGCGCAAGTTCATGCCCGAGGCCGTGGTCATTGCCGACGAGACAAAATACCCTAAGCTGAAGGAGGCACTGAGCGACCTGCCTATAAAGACATACGGCGGTTACGAGGCTATCTGCCAGATCGTAGAATCGGCCCCCATAGATATCGTAGTCACTGCAATGGTAGGTTTCTCGGGACTACGCCCCACCATAAATGCCATAAAAGCAGGAAAGGCGATTGCTCTTGCCAACAAGGAGACAATGGTTGTTGCCGGTGAACTGATAAATGCACTCGCAAACGAATACAAGACACCGATATTGCCTGTCGATTCGGAGCACTCTGCCATTTTCCAGTGCCTTGCAGGAGAGATGCACAACAAGGTTGAGAAACTTATCCTTACAGCATCGGGAGGTCCCTTCCGCACATTCACCAAGGAGCAGCTGGAGCATGTCACGAAAGAACAGGCTCTCAAGCACCCCAACTGGAGCATGGGAGCAAAGATTACCATAGACTCCGCCACTATGATGAACAAGGGCTTTGAGGTAATGGAGGCAAAATGGCTGTTCGGTGTAGGCCCCGAGGACATTGAGGTGGTAGTACACCCGCAATCGGTCATACACTCCATGGTACAGTTCCAGGACGGCGCAATAAAAGCACAGTTGGGAACACCTGATATGCGCCTGCCCATCATGTATGCACTCACCTACCCCAAACGATTGGAATCATCATTCAGCCGCATCGATTGGACAACCCTCAAGGAACTCACATTCGAGACACCCGACCTTGAACGTTTCCCCAACCTGCAACATGCATACACAGCCCTATCGCACGGCGGAAACATGCCTTGTGTAGTAAACGCTGCAAATGAGATATGCGTTGCGGCATTCCTCAACGACCGCATCGGCTTCACCGATATGCCGAAGCTCATAGAACGCGCAATGCAGAGTACACCTTACATACTTAAACCTACCCTTGAGGATTACCTTGAGACCGACAAGGAGGTACGCAGGATGGTAAGCGAGTGGGTATAACAGAACATAAACAAAATCATACTATAACAGAAAATGGAAATATTTTTGATACGCGCACTGCAGCTCATTATGGCATTGAGCCTGCTGGTGCTTATTCACGAGTTCGGACACTTTTTATTTGCAAGGATATTCAAGGTAAGAGTTGAGAAATTCTACCTTTTCTTCGATTGGAAATTCTCACTCTTCAAGTGGAAACCCAAAAACAGCGATACAGAGTACGGTATGGGGTGGATTCCATTGGGCGGCTACTGCAAGATTGCAGGAATGATTGACGAGTCAATGGACACCGAGCAGATGAAGCAGCCGGCACAACCATGGGAATACCGTTCAAAGCCGGCATGGCAGAGATTGCTCATTATTGTCGGTGGTGTAATGTTCAATCTTATCCTTGCTGTCCTCATCTACTCGATGGTACTTTTCACCTGGGGTGAGCACTATGTCGACCTGCACAAGATGGACAACGGCTTCGAGTTCAGCCAGACAGCACAGCAGATAGGTTTCCGGGACGGTGACAAGATTATAAAGTTCGACGGTGAGGAGGCACACGAGCTATATCTTGACAAGGTACGCGGTACAAACATATTCCGCAGCGTGTGTGATGCCAGCGAGGTTACCGTCTTGCGCAACGGCAAGGAGGTTGCCGTGAGCATACCCGACACCTTAGGCCTCCTTAACATGAACAAGGGGGGACAGTTCATGCGTATGCGTACCAAACCAGTCGTTGACAGTATTGCGGCAGGAAGCATCGCACAGAGAGCAGGTCTGTTGGCAGGCGACAGCATTCTCTCAATCGACGGTGAGAAGATAACATCATGGTCGCACATTGCCATTGCACTCGACAAGATCAGCAAAGCCAAGAAAGAGAGTTTCAGCATAGAGGTAATGCGCGGAGAGCCCGTTGTGCTCACAGCACAGACAAACGGCACCGAAACATTGCAGTTGGGAGTTTACTCACAGGGTAACAACTACCCTCTTGTACACAACGAGTACGGCTTCTTCGCATCGTTCCCTGCCGGAGTATCATTCGGCTTTGATGTATTACGCAGCTATGTCAGCGACTTCCAGTATGTATTCTCGGCCGAGGGCGCAAAGTCAGTGGGTATGTTCGCATCCATCGGCAGCCTTTTCCCGGCCGAGTGGGATTGGCACGAGTTCTGGCTGATGACAGCATTCCTCTCTATCATCCTCGCTTTCATGAACATACTGCCCATTCCGGCTCTTGACGGCGGACACGCACTGTTCCTGATTGCAGAGATGATTACAGGCAAGCAACCGAGCGACAAGTTCATGGAGCGCGCACAGATGGTGGGAATGCTCCTGATACTCGGACTTTTCGTTCTGGCGATGTACAACGACCTTGCAAGATTCGTATTCTAATATATATGAACAAGACACTTTTAACAGCAACAATAGGCATTCTTGCCGTTATGATGTCATGCAGCAGCGGCAAGAAGGGCATTGCTACAGCCATGAAAGGAAGTGAAACGACAAACAGCACAGCTGAGTACACTGCAGTCATAAGAGAGATTGCCGATAAAGGGGAGTTCTGGAACACCCTCTTTACTCTGGTAAGCAATGGGAGCAACAAGGAGAATGTATGTATTTCTCCTTTGAGCGCACAGCTTGCCCTTTCGATGACCGCAGCAGGAGCTACAGGCGAGACGCAGGAGCAGATGTACAATGCAATGCAACTGACAGGGGACGTCAACAAGAGTTCCAAAGAACTCATAGGAAACATTACAGCACCCAACGAGCAGTGCGAAGTAAAGATTGCAAACTCCATCTGGGTAAACGAAAAACTCGATGTAAAGGAGAGTTTCATAAACACCAACAAGAAGTACTTTGATGCTCTTGTTGAGAACGTGCCTTTCAACAAGGCTACCTTAGGCAGGATAAACGGCTGGTGCAGCGACAAGACCAACGGCAAAATAAAATCCATCCTTGACGAGATCAAGAAAGACCAGAGAATGTTCCTTCTCAATGCACTCTATTTCAAGGGCGCGTGGAGAAAGGAGTTCAACGAAGGTAACACAAAGGAGAAGCCTTTTACATGCAAAGACGGCACAAAGGTCAACGTTCCCATGATGAACCAATCATTGAGAACATCATATTACGAAGACAATGCCATGCAGATTGCATCAATGCCCTTTAAGGGCGGTTACCAGATGTTACTAATACTGCCATCGGAAGAGACCGGTGATGCAGAACTGTCAAAGCACCTGGCAGGGAATTTCAGAAACAGTCTGGCGCAGATGACCACCTGCGAGGTAGACCTCTCGATGCCACGATTCAAGAGCGAGTTCAGTACAAGCCTCAAAGAGCCCCTCAAGACAATGGGTGCAGAGAGAGCCTTCGGTGACAACGCCCAGTTCGATGGTATATCCGACACACCGCTCTTCATTGACAACGTTATACAGAAGACCTATATCAGTGTAGACGAGAAAGGCGCAGAAGCTGCCGCCGTCACGGCAATTTCAATGGCACTCACAAGCATGCCGCGCCCGGTTGAGAAGAAAGTCATGAACCTCAACCGTCCTTTCTTATATATTATAACCGACTATGCAGCTGAGAAGTTTCTTTTCATCGGCAAGGTTGGCAACCCTAACGGGAAATAACACATATCATATTAAACAAAACAAAGTATGAAACGTCTTTTTGGAACATTGATGCTGCTGCTTATTGTAGCAACAAGTTACGGTAAAGGCCCAAAGTACATCTTCTTCTTCATCGGTGACGGAATGGGCCCGTCACACGTGCTCGGTACAGAGCTCTACCTTGGAGAACTGCAGGGGGTAATCGGACGCCCTCAGAAGCTATGTTTTACACAATTCCCCGAGACAGCCCTTGTGACGACATTCTCGGCGACCAACGGTGTGACAGACTCGGCAGCATCGGGAACTGCGCTATCTACAGGCACAAAGACCTTCAATGCAGCCATAGGAGTGGACTGCGACTCGCTCCCTGTGTACAGCATCGCTGCTGACCTTGCCAAAAAGGGAATGGCTATCGGTGTTGCCACCACAGTGCCCATCAACCATGCGACACCGGCGGCGTTCTATGCACACAACATCAGCCGTCACAACTATGACAGCATAGCACCCTGGATGTTCACAGCAGGCTACGATTTCTACGCCGGCGGTGACGCAAAGGGCAGCAAGGAGACTTTCGAAATGGTACAGAAGAGAGCAGCAGAGGAGGGTTATACCATTGCACGCGGATACAAGGACTACCTCTCAAAGGCCGATGATGCCGAGAAGATGATGCTCTTCCAGAAAAACTACTCTACAGAACTCCCATACGCAATAAACCGCAAGGCCGATGACCTTACCCTTGCACAGATTACAGCTGCAGGCATCGATTTCCTTGAGGAGAAGAGCAAGAAGGGATTCTTCATGATGATTGAGGGCGGAAAGATTGACTACGCTGCACATAACGATGACGGCGCAACCGTGTTCCAGGAGGTGATTGACTTCAATGCGGCAATTGAGGAAGCATATGAGTTCTACAAGAGACATAAGAACGAGACCCTTATCATTGTTACCGCAGACCACGAGACCGGAGGTCTTGTACTGGGCTACAGCGGCGAGTACAAACTCAACCTCAAGGCCCTTGAGTCGCAGAAGGTGAGTGTGGAGAGGATGATTGAGATTCTCAAGGCCGAAAAGGAGACAACCTGGGGCCGCATCGAAGAGCTTGTGAAAGAGAATATAGGAGTCGCACTACGCAAGAAACATAATGCCGACGAAAAGGTTACTGTAGACAACAGCCTCGCCAGCGAGATTGCCTACAATGCAGTCTACGACCTCAACCGCAAGGCTCTGCTCTCATGGGCAAGCGGCAACCACTCGGGCACTTATGTTCCTCTTTATGCCATAGGCAAGGGAGCAGAAGCGTTTGACGGAGTGATTGACAACACCGACATAATGAAGATCATCAAGAAACTTAAAGGTATTAAGTAAGGCCGACCGCTTTACTACACATAAATAGAGACAGGCACATCAATGATGTGCCTGTCTCTATTTGTTATCGGGATATGATTATTCTACTCCCTGAAGCAGCTGGACAATCTTAATCGCCTGCTCACGTGTGGGCTCAAACTCCTTCAACTTATCTGCAATCACTACGCCAAGGCTCTCTGCTGCGCCTGTCATCTTTTCATCTGCAAGTTTGAATGCAACGCTGTCGAGCTGTAGCTTCTCAAACACATCCTTATACTCATTCTTTACAGAATCGAGCTGAACGGTAAATACCTCAAGAGCTGAAATCAACTCATCGGCAGAATTGACCTTAGCAATATTCTCCTTTGCGTTACCGAACACATTTATAGTAGCCGACACAGGGTCCTTGCCACCACATGATGCCAGCATTACGACAGCCAGCATAGCCAACATGATTTTCTTCATAATATATCTTTTTGTCTATTTTTATTCATTCACAATAACAACGGTTGAGTCAATGACCATTGCAGGAATACAATCGGCATCCACAATCTGTTCTGGAGCAGGATTATGGCCCTTCTCGTCTACTTTATCAACAGCTGCAGCACCGCCACAACCTACAAGCGACACTGTCATTAGTACAAGCAGTAACTTTTTCATGGTTCCAATATCATTATAAATTCTTGAATTCAATGAACTTCTCTATATACAGGTCATCATACTCTGTCTGAGCAGCTTTGAGAGAATCCTCATCTGCGCGGTATGCATCAGCATTTGTCATCTTCTCCTCAAAAATCTTCTCATATTCAGCCTCGCATTCAGTGTTGATTGCTGCAAGTTCGCTCTCGAGCTGAACGTTAATTTCATTCAGTGCCGCAGCATCAGCCGCAGCGTTTACCTTTGCTGTTGCGGCCTTATAGGCAGCAGTTTTCTTATTGTAGACATTTTCCCTTACAGCATCGGCTGCACAAGAAAGGATTGCAAACATTGCAAATACAGCAATTAAACATGCCGAAAAAACATTAATCTTTTTCATATCATTCATTTTTATTATTCCAATGCTTTGAATAGTGAATTTACCGTTTCCATCTCACGACGGTAGTTGACGTTCCCTTTGGCTATCTCTGCTGCCACATAATCGAGTTCGGCAGCATTCTCGGTGAGGAACTGCTTGTTGACAAGCACAAAATCAGTTTTCAGCGTCTTGAGTTCTGCTGCATCCTCGACTGTAGCAAACAATTCGGCTGTACCCGAATAGAGGTTCTTCTGATACTCGATCATCGGCATAACCACCTTACCCATATAGGCATCCATAAATCTCTCCTTAGCCTTGGCAACCTCTTCTTTCTCAGCCGTGTATGCATCAGGAGCAACCTGAACCATAGAGTTCTCATTCTGGAACAGCATGATATCCTTGTCAAGGAACTGTTTCACCTGTTTCAATTCCTTATACCCATCGGTAAGAGACAGTTTATCATAATATCTGTTGTAGATAGCAACCTCTGCATCAAAGATAAAAGGTGTTATCTTGCCTATATATGCATTCTTGAAAGCCTCACCCGCCTTGTTCAACTCCACAAACTGCTCCTGGCACATCTTGAAAGCTGTAGCCTTTTTGAGTTCGTCATTGTTTTCGCTTCCCAGTTTTGAGACTGCGCTTGTCAGAGAATGGTTCAGTTTCACAAGCTCATCATAATTCTGTGCCCCATTCACCTTCTCTGCATACTCTTCATAAAGGTCAATCTGCTGCTTAAGGACATGGTTCATGACCTTATTCAGGTATGCTTTCACATATTCCGTTTCAGCCCTGACAAGTTCTTTTACACCCTCTTTATGCTTTACAGCCTCCTTATGGAACTGCACAATCTCGTCGCCGTTGTCCCTTATTAAGGACACCATTTTTGTATCGAGTTCCGTGTTCAGTTTCTTTATGCCCTCATACGAAGATGCAGTATCGAGCCTCTCCTTGTACTCGTCGTAGAGTGCTGTCTGACAGTTATAAACGTCACCTGAGCAACCTACTGCCAACATGACAAATGCCGACAAAGTAAACGAGAGAGAAGAATTCCTGTTTGCCATTATTTCACTGTTTAAAACAAACCGTTGCGCTTGCACATAATTAATTGTGCGAAATTAGCACGATATTTTAAAAAATGCAAACCGTGACCACACCTAATTGATGTGAAATAATTATAAATAACAAAGAGCCTCAATCTTTCGCCGAAAAATTATTAAATTCAAGACAATAGACTTAAATTCGCAAACCGTATGGAAAAATTTGCCGAAGTCATATTGCCATTGCCTCTCCCGGGAAGCTACACCTACAGCATCCCGAAGGAACTGGAGGATAGGGTTGTCACGGGATGCCGCGTATCGGTTCCCCTTGGCGACAAGAAAACGTATACCGCTTTGGTGATAGGAGTACACGGCAACAAGCCCGAGGGGTACAAGACAAAGGCAATCAAGGAACTGCTTGATGACGAGCCGGTGGTTACTGCGCACCAGCTGAAACTATGGGAATGGATATCGAAATATTATCTCTGTTCCATGGGAGACATATACAAGGCAGCCATTCCGCAAGGACTCAAGGGAGAGTTTAAGCCACGCACCGAGCAGAGAGTGCGCCTGACCCCGAAATGTCGCGATGAAAAGGGGGTAAATCTTCTTTTGCAGTCACTTTCAAGAGCCCCGCGACAAAGACGCCTGCTCGACACATACCTGCAACTCGCCACGCCTTTTGCCGCGGACAGTAAAGAGGTATCGAAACACAGGCTCATAGAAACTGCAGATGTATCACCCAACATCTATCGCGAGTTACAGGACAAAGGCATCCTCGAGAGCTACACAGTGGAAATAGGCAGACTCAACCGCGAAGTCATACCCGTGACACCGCAGAACACCCTGAATCCTGCACAGGAGAAAGCGTTTGTAGAGATAAAAGAGGCTTTCTGCACAAAGAACGTGGCCCTGTTGCATGGTGTCACTTCGGCCGGAAAGACCGAAATATATATTCACCTTATAGCAGAAGCACTTGAACGTGGAGAGCAGGTGCTTTATATGTTGCCCGAGATTGCGCTTACAAAACAGATTGTCGAACGCCTCAGACGTGTATTCGGCAACAGGATAGGCCTATACCACTCCAAGTTCTCCGATGCCGAGAGGGTGGAAATATGGAAAAAGCAGCTCAGCGACGAACCGTACGACATCATATTGGGCGTGCGCTCTTCGGTATTCCTGCCATTCAAGAATTTGGGGTTGGTGATTGTTGATGAGGAGCACGAGAACAGCTACAAGCAACAGGAGCCGGCACCACGCTACAACGCCCGCAACGCGGCTATTGTGCTTGCATCGCAGTTCAGCGCCAAAACCCTGCTGGGCACGGCTACACCTTCGGTCGAGAGCTACTACAACGCTGTGACCGGCAAATATGCCCTTGTGAGCCTTACCACAAGACACCGCTCAATAAAGATGCCGCATATTGAGGTGGTGGATATGCAGGAGCACCAGCGCCGCAAGCTCGTTACAGGAGCCTTTTCCGACCCACTTGTAGAGGCTATGAGCGACGCGCTCAAGAACGGACAGCAGATAATACTGTTCCAGAACCGCCGCGGATATGCTCCGTTGATGGAGTGCAAGACCTGCGGTTGGGTACCCAAATGCAAGCACTGCGACGTGAGCCTGACCCTGCACAAGAGCGCGGGCAAACTCACCTGCCACTACTGCGGCTATACAATCCCGGCCCCCGTACACTGTCCCAACTGCGAAGAGAGAAACTTCATAAACCTTGGTTACGGCACAGAGAAGATTGAAGATGACCTGCACAACCTCTTTCCCGAAGCGCGTATCGAGCGTATGGACCTTGATACCACCCGAACAAGGAACGCATACGAGAAAATCATATCGGACTTCCAGCAGGGCAAGACCGATATCCTCATCGGCACACAGATGGTCTCAAAAGGACTTGATTTTGACAACGTGGCCGTTGTAGGCATCATTAACGCCGATACCCTAATGAACTACCCCGACTTCCGCGCAACGGAACGTGCCTTCCAGCTGATGGCACAGGTTGCCGGACGTGCAGGTCGCAAGAGCGGACAAGGCAAGGTCTTTCTGCAGACAAAGATGACCGATGCTCCGGTAATTCCCATGATTGTGGGCAACGACTACGCTGCATTCTATGACCAGCAGATTGGCGAACGTATGCTTTTCCATTATCCTCCTTTTTACCGGTTGGTTTACATATATATGAAGCACCGCGACGTGCAGGTCCTTGAAGAGTTCTCCACAATCATCGGCAGGCGTATGCGCGAGATATTCGATGACCGCATACTGGGCCCTGACTTGCCACCGGTAGCAAGGATAAAACAACAGTACATACGCCGCATTGTGCTCAAGGTCGAGAGCAGCCTCTCGCAATACAAGATAAACGAAGTATTGCACAATCTGCAGCTTGCCTATTGTGGAGAGCCACGATACCGTGCCGTAACGATGTATTACGACATTGACCCGATGTAAACAAATCCATTGGAACTGTTTTTTGTTTTTTGACACTAATATTTTGTCCATGTCCTATATATTAGGTAAATTTGCGCGTTTTTAGGGGTTCTATGCAACCGCGCGACAGAGAAAAACAAAATATTATATCATAATGAAACAATTCAAATTATTGAACAACACGCTCGGATGGCTCACGTTCATCATTGCAGCATTCACATACTGCATCACCGTTGAGCCTACCGCGAGTTTCTGGGACTGCCCGGAGTTTATCCTTTCAGGAAACAAATTGGAGGTAGGACACCCACCCGGTGCACCGTTCTTCATGCTCACAGCAAACTTCTTCTCATTGTTTGCCGAGCCCGACACGGTTGCATATATGGTCAACATCATGTCGGCCATACTCAGTGCCGGCGGAATACTGTTCCTTTTCTGGAGCATCACCCACCTTGTACGTAAGCTCGTTGTGGGCAACAGCCAGGAGATGAGCAAGGCACAGATGGTTACAATCCTGGCATCGGGACTTGTCGGTGCGCTTGCATACACATGGAGCGACACCTATTGGTTCAGTGCCGTAGAGGGAGAGGTATACGGATACTCTTCTCTGTTCACCGCAGTGGTGTTCTGGCTTATCCTCAAATGGGAGGACAATGCAGACTCACCGCACAGTGACCGCTGGCTCATTCTCATCGCTTATCTTGTGGGCCTTTCTATCGGCGTCCACCTCCTGAACCTTCTCTGTATTCCGGCTATCGTGCTGGTAATGTACTACAAGAAGTTCCCCGACAAGAGCAACAAATATACACTGTTGGCGCTGATTATTTCAGCCGCTTTGGTTGCTGTCGTGCTCTACGGCGTGGTGCCTGGTGTCGTAAAGGTAGGCGGCTGGTTCGAGCTGCTGTTCGTGAACGTACTCGGCATGACGTTCAATACTGGTCTTTATGTCTACCTTATAGTACTCTTCGGTGTACTCGCTGCCGGAATATACTATACAGAGAAGTTCGGTGAACAGACCGACAAGACACAGAAGATTGTCACAATGCTGTTCATTGCCACCGTTGCACTATTAGGTATTCCGTTCTACGGACACAACGTGCTGATGAGCATTGTCATCGGTGCCGTGGTCATTGCATTGCTCTATTACGCAGCAAGACTCAAGGACAATACGAGGAAATTCTTTGTCAGTTTCAGGGCCTTCAACACAGCGTTCCTGTGTATGCTGTTCATCATGATTGGCTACTCATCGTATGCACTCATCGTGATACGTTCCGCAGCCAACACACCAATGGACCAGAACTCTCCCGAGGACATCTTTACCCTGGGTACATATCTTAACCGCGAACAGTACGGTACACGTCCGCTCTTCTACGGACAGAGCTACAGTTCAGAGGTTCTCCGCGACAAGGACGGCAAACCCGTAGAAGTTGCTACCAGCCCCGTTTACATACGTAAAGACGGCAAATATGAGATTTCGGAGTACAACACTGATTATCAGTTCGCACAGAACATGCTGTTCCCGCGTATGTGGAGTTCACACCACAAGAACTATTATGAAAGCTGGACAGGACGCATAAAGAACACCGTTCCGTCACAAGATGGCCGTGGCAGGGTCACAATGCCCACACAACTCAACAACCTGACATTCTTCATCAACTACCAGGTGAACCACATGTACTGGAGATACTTCATGTGGAACTTCGTAGGACGCCAGAATGATGTCCAGAGTCACGGCGAGGCCGAGCACGGAAACTGGATTACAGGTATCAAGTTCCTTGACGAGATACGTCTTGGCGACCTTGACAAGCTACCCGAAGCACTTACGGAGAACAAGGGCCGCAACGTATTCTTTGCACTGCCGCTGTTCCTTGGAATTCTGGGTATCGCATGGCAGCTGAAGAAAGGCAAGGAGGGCAAGAGACAGTGCTTCATCGTGGGTATGCTGTTCTTCATGACAGGTCTTGCCATCGTGCTCTACCTGAACCAGACACCTATGCAGCCACGCGAACGTGACTATGCATACGCCGGTTCATTCTATGCCTTTGCCATCTGGATTGGCATGGGCGTGGCTGCAATAATACACTTTATTCAGCAGCGTATGAAGAAAGAGAGCCTGCCGCTCAACATCGCCGTATCGGTAGTGTGTCTTCTCGTTCCCGTGCAGATGGTATCACAGACCTGGGACGACCATGACCGCAGAGGACGTTATGCTTGCCGCGACTTCGGCCAGAACTACCTGAATTCGCTGCCCGACAACAGCTATCCGATAATCTTTACCTGCGGTGACAATGACACCTTCCCGTTGTGGTACAATCAGGAGGTTGAGGGTGTGCGTACCGATACACGTGTATGCAACCTCTCATACATACAGGCCGACTGGTACATTGACCAGATGAGGCGCCCCGCATACGAGTCACCTTCACTGCCGATATCATGGGAACGTGACGATTACATTGGAAATACAAACCAGGTAATCTACATCATCCCAGAGGTAGGAACAAAGCATATCAAGGACTTCCTTGCAAAGCACCCCGAGAAGGCGGAACTTATAGGCAATGTCCACGATGTAAAGAACATAACCAAGTACTGGATTGCCGGAGCAAACGACAAAGAGAAGTCACCGGAGCGCAAGGTTGTAGAGGAGATTATCGAGTACATCAAGCCTAAGATGATCAAGGATGGTGAGCGCCTGATAAGCCAGGGCCGCAGCGACTTCAACAACCCCAACCTCTCTGACGAGGGTATGGAACTTGCAGAGTACAGGGTAATGTACGGCGACCTTATTGTAAGAATTGCCCGAGATCTGACCCCTTCATCAGCAGTACTGCCTACCGGCAAGTTACAGATACCTATTGATGCCGAGGCTGTAAAGCGTTCCGGAATGAAGATCCCGAAGATCTATTCTCAGGGCATCGGAATGCCTGAATTTATGGAGATTGACATGTCAGGCGTAAATGCAGTATACCGCCACGAGATGCTTATCTTCGATATGCTTGCAAACGCCAACTGGGAGCGTCCCATCTATGTGGCTATCACCGTGGGCACCGACAACTATCCCGAGGTACTTCAGGACTACTTTGTACTTGAGGGTCTATCATACAGAATCACACCTTTCAACTGGACCAGCATCTGCCGCGCATCCAACGAGATTGGCCTGTACGACTCACCTGTAGACACCGAGAAGTTCTATGACAACGTCGTCAGCCGTTTCAAGTGGGGTGGTGTGAAGGAGAACAAGGATTATTATGCCGACGAGACAATCCGCCGTATGATAACCACTCACCGCACACAGATAGCTACACTGGCACAAAATATGCACAACGACATAATCGTTGCCGGAGATACCCCCGAGGAGCAGCAGAAGAAGAAAGAGATAACCGAGAAGATAATAACACTGCTCGAGAAATGGTATGCAGAGTTCCCCGGTGGGATTGTCGTATATGACACAATGCGTGACGGCACTGTTGAGGTTGCCAAGATATACAAGATGCTGCTTGAGGAACAGAAGGAACTGGAAGGTACAAGTTACTTCTTAGGCAACGACACACTCGACCTTCTCCAGCAGCGCAGTGTTGAGCTTGCCGCAGCTGTCATCAAGAACGAGTACGAGTATCTCAAGTGGAACAGTTCACGCAAGCCAAGGGAGAGAAGCAAGCAGATTGAAGATCATCGTATGAAGATTCTGATGGACGGTGTACATGTAATGCTCTCCGATACAGAAGAAGAGGTGGCAAGAGGCTATTTCGACAAATATGTGGGTTACTCTCTTGAGGAGGTATATAACGAGCTTATAAAACACGAGAGCAGAAAACAATAAGGAGGCGATATGTTTATAGAACAGGTACCCGACTTTTTCCGCAACCTCTACCCAAAGGCGTTGTGGCGTATGAACCCCGACGAGAGGGCCATTTACCTGACCTTCGACGACGGGCCCATACCCGTGATAACACCTTGGGTGGTGGACCTGCTGGGACGTTACGGCATTAAGGCAACGTTCTTTATGGTAGGTGACAACGTGCACAAGTTCCCGCAGGAATTCATGCAGGTTGTGGAGAGCGGACACCGGGTGGGCAACCACACCTACAACCACCTCAAAGGGCTCTTCTCAAGAACAAAGGATTATGTAGAGAACGTTGACCAGGCCGATGCCTTCATACACAGCAACCTGTTCCGTCCACCGCACGGGATACTGCGTCGCAGGCAGTATGAAGAGCTGAGCAAACGCTACCAGTTTGTGATGTGGGACCTTGTGACACGCGACTACAGTTTCCGCCTCTACGGTGAGGACGTGCTCGCCAATGTAAAGAGGTACACACGCAACGGCTCTATCGTCACCTTCCATGACTCGATGCGTTCGGAGACCAATCTCAGGTATGCCCTGCCCCGCGCCATTGACTGGTGGCTCAAGGAGGGTTACACCTTTAAAGTCTTTGAGTGATGACAAAGAGCGAACTCACACAATATATCAAAGCCGAGGCACTACGTCTCGGCTTTGACGTATGTGGCATTGCAAAGGCAGAGGCAGTGGAGAGTTCAACTGCCGGGTCCTGTGACCTTTGGGTAAAAGATGGATACAACGGCACAATGGGATATCTCGAACGTAACTGCGATAAACGTTACAACCCCACATTGCTTGTTGAGGGATGCAGAAGCATCATCGTCGTTGCCTTGAACTATGCCCCGTCACAGGCAATTGAGGGCATTTCACACTATGCACAAGGAGAAGACTACCATAAAGCAGTGAAGGAGAGATTATTCTTGCTGCTGAAAAGCATAAACGGGAAAGTGCCATGCAACGGACGTCCGTTCTGCGACTCCGCCCCCGTACTTGAGCGCTATTGGGCAGTACAGGCAGGATTGGGGTGGATAGGGCGCAACCATCAGCTTATTATACCACAAAAAGGCTCATATTTCTTCTTGGGCGAATTGCTTATAGATGCAGAACTTGATTATGACAGACCATTTGAGCAGAACCATTGCGGAGAGTGCAGACGTTGCATTGAAAACTGCCCGACAGGTGCATTGGATGAGCATTGCTTTGATGCACGCAAGTGTCTGTCGTACCTGACAATAGAACATCGTGGTGAATTGCCCGAAAACATCGGTGAAAAGATGGGAAATTGCTTCTACGGATGCGACCGTTGCCAGATAGCTTGCCCACACAACAGATTCGCGAAGCCGAACAGCACACCGGAACTGCAACCCAAGCCCGAACTGCTGATGATGACAACCGAGCGCTGGCGTTCACTCACCAAAGAGGAATACGACAGGCTATTCAAGAAAAGCGCTGTAGAACGCTGTGGATATGAACAACTCATGCGCAACATCAAAGAATGCAAGAAAAATTTTAAGAAGTAGACGAAAAGATGGAGTTCAAGGCTTGCGCAGCCTTAAAAACCGGAGTTTACTGAGGATAAATGAGGATTTTTGAGGCCAGCATAACGCAGAAATCCGCTTTTTAGTCGTTTATTTCACCTGCATATTGCCTCTAACACCCTATCCTGCCATTTACGCACTGTCGAAGCCTTCTGCAAACCACCGTTGAGCATGACAAAGGCATATAGATGTCCGTCGGCAGCCTGGGCATAGCCTGCAAGGGTACAGACACCTTTTACCGTTCCTGTCTTTGCACGTACCTTCTTATATGCAGCCGTTCCTTTCGTACGGTTCTGCATGGTACCCGAGATACCCGACTGCGGCAGATGAGAATAGAAAACATCAAATAGAGCACTGTTTTTGTGGGCATATCTCAACGCACGCAAGATGATATCGGCCGTCAGATAATCATAGACCGAAAGCCCCGAGCCGTCGGCAACGGAAAAATCCCCTGTCACTCCAAGATTATCCTTTACAAAGGAAGTTACCACATCACATCCCTGCGACATTGAGACAGGAGAGATATTCTCCTGGGCGGCAAGGTGATATAGGAGCGCCTCGGCACAGAGATTATCGCTCTCCATAAGAGCCTCATCGACCACTGCAACAACAGGACGGTTGTTGACAAAGAGCAGCTCCGCGTCGCATGGGACGGGCCCGAATGCGACATTATTCACCGTCACTCCACGCAGGGCAAGCTTCTCAAGCAGCACAGCGATGAAGAAATCGGCCGACTTGTACATATTAAGACTCTCCTTGTAGCGTTTGGTGCAGTTGCCTCTGATGCGTATTGTGTTGCTGTCCTCGAGCCAGTCGCGCAGCACCGTCAGTTTCCCTGCCGACGGATCATTGCTCACAGCCTCGTTCACGACAGTGTAGAAGGCCGACTCGGGGGTTACCTTATATGCAGGGGGCTCACCCTTTGCACCGGGCCACACCACAACCTCCACCTCGCCGCGGCAGAGCATCAGCGGTGACAGATAAGGCTGATAGCCATAAGGATTATCGTCCCACAGCCAACCATTGCCCCAATAGAGCGAATCGCTGAATGAGCAATCGGCAAAGAGAGTATCAATGACCATACCCTGCTCTACCCTGTTTGCCATACGCATTGCATCGGTGTCACTGAAAAGGGGGTCCATACGCCCCTTTACAAAAAGGTTGCAGACAGAGTCATTACGTTTTTCAAAAAGTTCAGTATCAAAGGTATACTCACTGCCCAAGCGGTCAAGAGCCACAACAGAGGTCAGCACTTTCTGCACCGATGCCGGACGCACCAGTTTCTGCGCACGGTGACTGTAAAGGAGAGTGTCGGCCGTGAGGTCATACACCATAAGCGACACGTCACCCGTATCAAAAAGTTTGTCGGCAAGCAGTGCGTCAAGCGACTTGTCAAGAGGCTGTTGGGCACGCGCTGCCAACATCAGCGGAAAAAGCAATAGCAGTATTATGGTTCTCATCAGTGTCTTTATTTTTTGTAAAACTACAGATATTTTGCGAAATATCGGCGTTGGAGAGTGTGATATTATATTTTTTTGTAATTTTACCGCCAAAGAAAAGGGCGACCGCATTGAGCCTGATAACCGTCAAATAAAGTGTAAACATAACCTGCACCACGCTCCTGTCATTCTGAGTACAACGAAGAATCTCGTATAGTGCAATTGTCATTACACTTCATTAAGACCCAACCTCGCCCAAGAAAATATATTAGTCACATGGTCAAGAAATTTGATTTTCTGGTTATTGGTTCCGGAATTGCCGGAATGAGTTTTGCGCTCAAGGTAGCGGATAAAGGTAAGGTAGCACTCGTGTGCAAGACAACATTGGAGGATGCCAACACATACTTTGCACAGGGTGGCGTCGCATCGGTAACAAACCTTCTGGTCGACAATTTCGAGAAACACATCGAGGACACCATGATTGCCGGCGACTGGATAAGCGACCGCGCTGCCGTGGAGAAGGTCGTACGCGAGGCACCGTCGCAGATTCAGGCACTCATCGACTGGGGTGTAGACTTTGACAAGAACGAGAAGGGAGAGTTTGACCTTCACCGAGAGGGCGGTCACTCCGAGTTCCGCATCCTGCACCATGCCGACAACACCGGCGCCGAGATTCAGGAGTCGCTCATAAAGGCCGTACGCAATCACCCCAATATCACAATCTTCGACAACCATTTTGCCATCGAGATACTCACCCAGCATCACTTGGGCATTGAGGTAACCCGTCAGACACCCGACATCGAGTGCTACGGCGCATATATCCTTGACATTGCCACAAACGAGGTACACACCTTCCTGAGCAAGGTTACACTGATGGCAACCGGCGGCTGCGGTGCCGTGTACAAGACAACCACCAACCCCCTTGTGGCAACAGGCGACGGCATTGCCATGGTATACCGCGCCAAGGGAACAGTGCAGGACATGGAGTTCGTGCAGTTCCACCCCACCGCACTCTACAACCCTGGCGACAGACCTTCGTTCCTCATCACCGAGGCCATGCGTGGCTATGGCGGCATACTGCGTACCAAGGACGGCAAGGAGTTCATGCACAAGTACGACCCTCGCCTCTCGCTTGCACCGCGTGACATTGTGGCACGCGCCATCGACAACGAGATGAAGCTGCGTGGCGACGACCACGTCTACCTCGACGTCACCCACAAGGACCCCGAGGAGACAAAGCACCACTTCCCGAACATATACGAAAAGTGCCTCTCATTGGGCATTGACATAACCAAGGACTACATCCCCGTTGCCCCGGCAGCACACTACCTTTGCGGCGGCATCAAGGTAGACCTCAACGCAGCGTCCAGCATACACCGGCTGTATGCCGTTGGCGAATGCTCATGTACAGGCCTCCACGGTGGCAACCGCTTGGCAAGCAACTCGCTCATTGAGGCCGTTGTATATGCCGACGCGGCAGCCAAGCACTCACTTGCACACTTCCAGGAATACAGCTACCGCGAGGACATCCCCCTGTGGAACGACGAGGGCACCAAGATGAACGAGGAGATGGTGCTCATTTCGCAGGATGCCAAGGAGGTGCAGCAGATTATGAGCACATACGTGGGCATCGTACGTACCGACCTGCGTCTGAAGCGCGCCTGGAACCGTCTTGACCTGCTCTATGAGGAGACCGAAGAACTCTTCAAGCAGAGCGTAGTGAGCCGCGAACTGTGCGAACTCCGTAATGTAATCAATGTGGGTTATCTTATCATGCGCTGGGCCATGGAACGCAAGGAGAGCCGAGGCCTGCACTATAATGTGGACCATCCGAGAAAAGGATAAAATATTTTTATTTGCTCTGAACAGTGCGCCTTTACGGTGCACTGTTTTTATTACATCGGTTTTAAATATTTTATATTTAACTGTTGATAAATAACCCATCTTTTATAGTGCAAAATCGCGCAAAAAAAGTTAACTTCGCGAGAAAAATGGGGCATATTGCCCTGTTTTTGGTTTAAAACATTGATATTCAATCGAATAAACAAACGAATTACTAAATAAACATGTCTACAAAAAGAATTAAATCGGCTTTGGTATCCGTTTTCCACAAGGATGGTCTTGACGAGATTATCAAGCTTCTTCACGCCGAAGGCGTACAGCTCATTTCAACAGGTGGCACGCAGCAGTTCATCGAATCATTGGACATTCCCTGCACTGCAGTAGAGAGCCTCACCGGCTATCCTTCAATCCTTGGTGGCCGTGTGAAGACACTTCACCCGAAGGTGTTCGGCGGTATCCTCGGACGCAGAGAGCTTGAAAAGGACCAGCAGCAGATGGCACAGTACGAGATTCCCGAGATTGACCTGGTGATTGTCGACCTCTACCCATTCGAGCAGACTGTTGCTTCGGGTGCATGTGATGCCGACATCATCGAGAAGATTGACATAGGCGGTATCTCGCTCATCCGCGGTGCTGCGAAGAACTTCAACGACGTTGTCATTGTCGCAAGCAAGGCACAGTATGCTCCACTCCACGAGATTCTCAAGAGCAAGGGTGCTGAGACAACACTTGAGGAACGCCGTTTCTTCGCACGTGAGGCATTCGCTGTTTCATCGGCTTATGACTCTGCAATCTTCAACTGGTTCGACAAGGAGGACAAGAGCGCTTTCCGTCAGACAAACGACACACCGATGTCACTGCGTTACGGTGAGAACCCTCACCAGAAGGGTGCTTTCTACGGCAACTTCAACGATATGCTCGAGCAGATTCACGGTAAGGAGATTTCTTACAACAACCTGCTTGATATCAACGCTGCCGTTGAACTCATCAACGACTTTGCCGGCGAGACAACATTCGCTATCCTCAAGCACAACAACGCTTGCGGCCTTGCTTCACGCCCCACATTGGCCGAGGCATGGGATGCAGCCCTTGCTGGTGACCCGGTATCGGCATTCGGCGGTGTGCTCATCGCAAACGCAAATGTCGACAAGACTACAGCCGAGAAGGTGAACGAGATCTTCTTCGAAGTAATCATCGCTCCAAGCTATGATGCCGACGCTCTTGAGGTACTCAAGCTGAAGAAGAACCGCATCATCCTCATCCAGAAGCAGACTGCAATGCCCGAGAAGACATTCCGCAGCGTTCTCAACGGTGTCCTTGTACAGGACCGCGACGCGAAGGTTGAGACAGCAGCCGACCTTCAGGTGGTATCAAAGGTTGCTCCAAAGGATAGCGAGGTCGAGGATATGCTCTTTGCCAACAAGATTGTGAAGCACAGCAAGAGCAACGCCATTGTACTTGCAAAGGGCAAGCAGCTTATCGCAAGCGGCGTGGGCCAGACATCACGTGTTGACTCATTGAGACACGCAATCGAGAAGGCAGGCAACTTCGGTTTCTCTCTCGAGGGCAGCGTAATGGCAAGCGATGCGTTCTTCCCATTCCCCGACTGTGTTGAGATTGCACACAAGGCAGGTGTTACAGCCGTTGTACACCCGGGCGGCTCAATCAGAGACAAGGAGTCAGTAGACTACTGCGACGAGAACGGTGTTGCAATGGTAATCACCGGCTTCCGTCACTTCAAACATTAAGAAGCTGTTTAAATTTATATCGTTAAGTTTTTTATAGAGCAAAAATAGGATGTTTGTTCCTTTTTCAAGGGCGCATAGCGGGCTATGTAACCGCGAAAAAGTTAGAAACAGACGTTTTTGAATATAAAAAACAACGAAATGACAGCTTCCAATATAAGAAAAACATTTATTAGAAATTTAAACAGCTTCTAATCAGAAACTCCAAAAACAGAACAACAGAATGGGTCTATTTTCATTCACACAGGATGTCGCTATCGACCTCGGAACAGCCAACACCATTGTATCGTACAATGGTAAGATTGTTGTTGACGAGCCTTCGGTAGTTGCCATCGACGGACAGAAAAAGATGATTGCGGTTGGTGAGAAGGCAAAGCAGATGCACGAGAAGACCAACCCCAACATACAGACAATACGTCCCTTGAGGGACGGTGTCATCGCAGACTTCTATGCCTGCGAGATGATGATGCGCGGCTTCATTGACAAGGTCAACATGGGCAGCAAGTTGTTCACCCCTTCACTGCGTATGGTGATTGGCGTACCTTACGGCTCTACCGAGGTCGAGCTCCGTGCCGTACGCGACTCTGCCGAGCATGCAGGAGGACGTGACGTATATCTCATCTATGAGCCTATGGCTTCGGCGCTCGGTATCGGTCTTGACGTTACCGCGCCCGAGGGTAACATGGTGGTTGACATAGGTGGCGGTTCAACAGAGATTGCCGTTATCTCATTGGGCGGTATCGTATCTAACGGTTCACTGCGCACAGCGGGTGACGACTTCACAGCCGACATCCAAGACTACATGAGCCGCCAGCACAACGTACGCGTCAGCGAGCGTATGGCCGAGCGTATCAAGATCCACGTGGGCTCTGCACTCACCGACCTTGGTGATGAGGCTCCACAGGACTACATCGTACACGGTCCTAACCGTATCACTGCAATGCCTATCGAGGTGCCTGTATGCTATCAGGAGATTGCACATTGTATCGACAAGTCAATCATCAAGATTGAGAACGCGATTATCAGCGCACTGGAGCACACACCACCTGAACTCTATGCCGACATTGTACACAACGGTATCTATCTTGCCGGCGGCGGTGCTCTCTTGAGAGGTCTTGACAAGCGCTTGTCGAACAAGATAAACATCCCTTTCCACATTGCCGAGAATCCTCTCTACTGCGTGGCAAAGGGAACTGCGCTCGCTCTCAACGACCTTAGCTATCCGTTCCTGATGAGATAAGGCGTAAAACGTCAACAACTAATTTAGAGAAGAGTGCAGCAGATACTGAATTTCCTTATAAAGCACAATCACTGGTTCCTTTTCATTCTTTTGGAAGGAATCAGTTTTGTGCTTTTGTTCAGTTTCAACCGCTACCAGAACGCCGCGATGTTCACATCGACAAACGAGGTCGCAGGCAACATATACTCATTCATTAGCGATGTTGACGGCTACTTCGGACTCAGCGACGAGAACGAGTCTCTTGTAGAGCAGAACAGGGCGCTAATTAGCGAGATTGAACAGCTGAAGCAGGAACTTGCATCGTTCAAGGACAGCACAGCCCTTGCAGCCAACAGCTTCGCAGCACCCCTGAAGGGAGATTTCCGTTTCAGCACCGCGCACGCAGTGAACAACTCGCTGAACAAGGTGAACAACTTCATTACCATTGACAAGGGCGAGAACGACGGTATCAGCTCCGAGATGGGTGTGTTCAACGACAAGGGTGTCGTAGGTATCATATACCAGACATCGGACAACTTCTCGCTTGTGATGCCGTTGCTCAACAGCAAGAGCATGCTCAGTTGCCGCGTAAAGGGAAGCAACAGTTTCTGTACACTCCGCTGGCACGGCAAGGAACTGCAATACTCATACCTCATTGACCTGCCCCGTTATGCCATTTTCCAGCAGGGGGATACTGTGGTGACAAGCGGTTTCTCATCAATATTCCCGGCCGACATTCCCGTGGGTGAGATCGAGCGCCTTGAAGACTCCGACGACGGCATGTTCTACCGTGCGAGGGTAAGGCTGTTCGTTGACTTTGCAAGCATCGACAACCTATTTGTAGTAGGTAACGAAAACAAACTGGAACAGGACACACTCGAAATGAGCATAAACAAGACGAAATGACAAGCAGTACATTGACAAACATACGCAACTTTGTGCTCCTGGCTATTGTCCAGGTGCTCATATTCAGCCACATACACCTGTTTGGCTATGCTACTGCATACATTTACCTGATATTCCTGCTCAAGCTGCCACGCCACACATCCACCAATGCGCTAATGCTGTGGGGATTCCTCTTCGGCCTTGCCGTTGACATATTCGGTGACACTCCTGGTATGAACACTGCGGCTGCAACTGCCGTGGGATTCGCACGCAACACATTCCTGGCAACATTCACACACAAAGGCCTGCCCGATGACTTTGTCCCCGGTGTAAAGAGCATCAAGTGGGGCGGATATCTTGTGTATGCCCTTATGTGTATACTTCTTTTCTACATTATACTGTTCCTTCTGGAACTGTTCACCATAAGCAATTTTGTTCCTCTGCTCATAAGCATTGCATCAAGCACACTGCTTACAATGCTCTTTGTTGTGGTTGCAGAATGCTTCTCATTCCGCAAGTGACACGATGAAAGACTACAGCTTCGACAGCCGCAAATATATCCTGGCAGGAGTGGTCATCCTTGTCCTTGTCACATACATCATACGTCTTTTCAACATCCAGCTGCAAGACGAGGGCTACAAAGAGCAGGCCGACAACAACGCATACTACAAGAAGACCATATACCCTGCACGTGGACACATGTACGACCGCAACGGCAAGCTGCTGGTATATAACCAGCCGTCATATGACGTCACATTCATTCCACGCGAGACAGAGAATGTGGACGTTGACGAGCTGTGCAACGCCTTGGGAATGACGCGCGAGGAGTATGACGAGAGAATGGCGAGAGTCAAGGACAGGAGGCTGAACCCAGGCTACTCGACATATACCGAACAGGTGTTCATCACACAGCTGTCGGGCGAGGAGTTCGCTCAATTCCAGGAGAAACTGTTCCGTTTCCCAGGATTCTACCTGCGCAAGCGCTCCATAAGACAATACAACTACAATGCCGCAGGTGTCCTCATGGGTGACATCGGCGAGGTATCGCAATCAACCATCGACAAGAACCCCTATTACCGCCGTGGTGACTACATAGGCACACAAGGCCTTGAGGCCTCATACGAGGAAAAGTTGAGAGGCGAAAAGGGTATGGAAATTCTTTTGCGTGATGCTCACGGACGTATACAGGGCAGCCTCAACAACGGTGCACACGACCAGCCCGCCACACGCGGAAAAGACCTCACCCTGAGTCTTGACATTGAATTGCAGGAACTTGGAGAAAAACTTTTACAGAACAAAATCGGCAGCATTGTAGCCATCGAGCCTGCGACAGGCGAGGTATTGTGTATGGTATCATCGCCATCATACGACCCCTCATTGCTCACAGGACGCCAACGCGGAAAGAACCATAAGGAACTCTCCAACGACAAGCGTAAGCCACTATTGAACCGCGCCATAATGGGTACATATCCGCCGGGCTCTACCTTCAAGACCTCGCAGGCACTCACATTCCTTGAGGAGGACATCATTACTCCTGAGACCAGTTTCCCCTGTCACGGCGGATTCGTGTTCAACAGGTTCAAGTTAGGTTGCCACGCGCACTCATCACCGACCCCGTTGAAACCTGCCATAGCGACATCTTGCAACGCCTACTTCTGTTGGGGCCTGCACAGGATGTTCGGTTCAAGCAAA
This sequence comes from Bacteroidales bacterium, assembly GCA_015060965.1. Taxonomy (GTDB): domain Bacteria; phylum Bacteroidota; class Bacteroidia; order Bacteroidales; family Bacteroidaceae; genus HGM04593. The sequence continues at coordinate 57,045 of SUXN01000004.1, forward strand.
TACAAGGGCGGCACAAAGGAGGCAATGAACGTGTGGCGCGACTATATGGTATCGATGGGATTCGGCTACAAGCTCGGCATAGACCTGCCGGGAGAGGTACGTGGAATGATACCTAATGCCGAATACTATACACGACACTACGGCAACTACTGGCGCGCAGTAACAGTCATAAGTATCGCTATCGGGCAGGGCGAGGTAACGCTCACCCCGTTGCAGATTGCCAATCTTGGAGCAACTATCGCAAACAGAGGCACATACATAACCCCACACCTTGTAAAGGGAATAGAAGGCGAAGAAATTGACAGCACATACCGCATACCGAAGAGCACAAAGGTTGGCCGCAAGGCATACGAAGAGGTTGTAGAAGGTATGCGTATGGCGGTAACTGACGGAACCTGCCGTGCAGCAAACATTCCGGGACTTGAAGTGTGCGGAAAGACAGGAACAGCACAGAACAAAGGAAAGGACCACTCGGCATTCATGGGATTCGCCCCGATGAACGACCCCAAGATTGCCATTGCCGTATATGTTGAGAACGGAGGCTTCGGAGCCACATACGGAGTGCCCATAGGAGCCCTGCTAATGGAGAAATACCTGAACGGCGAGCTGTCCGAAGCAAGCAAAGAGAATGCATTGGAGATACAGAACAGAGTAATTTATTATGGAACAGAAGAGAGGTAGCATATTTTGGAAGATAGACTGGTGGACACTGCTCCTCTACGCATCCCTTGCATTCATGGGGTGGCTTGCAATATGCGGTGCGAGCTACAGCTATGTCGAGACAGGCTACCTTGAGTTCCTCGACCCAGGGGAACGTACAGGCAAACAGGCCATGTGGATGGGAGTATCGATGCTGTTCGGTGCTTTCCTGCTCTGCATAAAGACACACACATACCGTAACCTGTCTTGGCTGATATACATAGCCACCCTTATACTGTGTATCATCACCATATTCATTTCCAAAGATATCAAAGGCTCACACTCCTGGATATCCATAGGCTCGTTCAGCATACAGCCCGCAGAGTTCATGAAGTTCGCTACAGCGCTTACCCTTGCCGCGTTCATAGGACGGCGCGAGTTCAACATAAGCGACAATATGGACCTTGCCAAATGTATCGGTCTTATCATGCTCCCCATGACAATAATCGTGGGGCAGAAAGAGACCGGAAGCGCATTGGTATATTTCGCGTTCTTCCTTGTGCTTTACCGCGAAGGAATGACAGGCCTGTTCCTGCTGATGGGCGTCAGTGCCGTGGTATATTTTGTTGTGGGAATAAAATACGGTCAGGTGGACTTCGAGTCACTCCCCATAAAGATAGGACCTTATGCCGTTACGGTGCTCATACAGATGTTCTCGATAGCAATGGTCAAGTTCTGGTGCAAGCACGACAGGACATTCATCACACTGCTCATAGTAAATGCTGCAGTCACACTGCTCTCTTACTGGACTGCCGTGTACCTGATTGAATTCAACATCATGTATACACAGTACCTGTTGCTTGTATTCAATATCTGCTATCTGCTTATACGTATAAGATTGGGTAAGGAACAGAAAAACCTGTGGATAGCGCTCTACATTGTGGGAGCAGTCGTATTCTTCCACTCATGCAGCTACGTTATGCAGAATGTACTCAAACAGCACCAAAGGGTGCGCATCGAGGTACTTCTGGGCCTTACAGAGGACCTTGCCGGAGCAGGCTACAACGTACACCAGTCAAAGATTGCCATAGGCTCGGGAGGGCTCACAGGCAAAGGCTTCCTCAACGGCACGCAGACAAAGCTCGACTATGTCCCCGAGCAGGATACCGACTTCATTTTCTGCACCATCGGTGAGGAGCAAGGCTTCATGGGAGCCACATTCGTGATGATAATCTTTGTGATGTTCATTTTGAGACTGATGGCACTTGCCGAACGGCAGGATGACAGATTCGGGCGTGCATTCGGATATTCGCTTGCCTCGATATTCTTTTTCCACTTTGCCATCAACATTGGAATGGTGATAGGAATAACGCCTGTGATAGGAATTCCGTTACCGTTCTTCAGCTATGGAGGTTCGTCGTTTCTGGGATTCTCGATCCTGCTGTTTACATTCCTGAGGATTGATGCAGACCGTGAGCAGAAGAGCAGAGCCTGATGCCCACATCGGACACTCCGCACAGTTCTTCGGCCTCCATAATATGTGACAGGCGCATCACGACCGTGTCACACGTTCCTTTTACAATGAAAGCCTCTTCACTGCCCACCTGATAAAGCGCACCGGCCGTAGAACCCTCACGGCGGCCGTCGTCGGCATATACACTGCAACAAAGAGTATCGGTAGAGAGAAGTTCACCACCCTCTCCGTCAAACGTCTCAACGCGTACAACAAGATTCTTGTAGCTGTACGAGGCATCGGTACGTGCCTCGACAGAGAGGAGATACCCGGTATTGTCCGTGGGTGTCAATGAGCCGTCATAGCAATAACTAAGGACATCATTTCTGCTCCACTTGCGCCCTTCGACGCTGTGGAATTCATGGAACAGCACCTCTCCGCAGCTGCAGAGCAGTGCTGTCACAAGCAACAGAACCGTTTTACTCGCCTTTTGGAGCATCCTTGCGCTTTCTGTCCCTACGGTCATTGTTCCTTCTCTGCTCGGGGCGGTTGTTGTTATTTCCGCCACCGCCCTTGCGACGCTTCTTGCCACCGCGTGAAGCATTGTCGAAGCGGTTGATGTTCTCCTGCTCAAGGAGGTCGGCCGAACGCTTGGGCTCCTGGGCACCACCTGCCTGAAGACTCTCGGGGCGCTCGCCACGCTTGTTCATCTCGATTACACTGAACGCACGGCGGCCTGTTATGGTAACAAGATTCGCAGGAATATGCTTGTCGGTGGAATATGTTATCTCACCGCGCATAATATCACACTTGAAGAAGTAATATGTACCGTCCTGTGTCTCGAGCTCAATGTCACGTGACGGCAGAGCACGCGAAGCCTCAACGTAAGCATCAACCTCATAGTTGAGACAACACTTGAGCTTTGCGCACTGACCGGCAAGCTTCTGCGGGTTGAGGGAGATATCCTGGAAACGCGCTGCAGATGTCGATACCGAAACGAAATTGGTTGTGAAAGCAGCACAACAGAGTGGGCGGCCACAGGGACCGATACCGCCGATGCGGCCCGCCTCCTGACGTGCACCGATCTGCTTCATCTCAATCTTGATTTTGAACACATCGGCAAGCACCTTGATGAGCTGACGGAAGTCGACACGGTTGTCGGCAATATAATAGAATATCGCCTTCTGACCGTCGCCCTGATACTCCACGTCACCGATTTTCATCTCAAGATTGAGGTCCTTAGCAATCTGACGCGAGCGTATCATGGTATCGTGTTCGCGAGCCTTGGCCTCCTCATATTTCTCCATGTCCACCGGACGTGCCTTGCGGTACACACGCTTGAACTCACTCTCGGGAGTGAGACGGGTTTTCTTCAGCTGAAGCAGCACCAGACGGCCTGTCATCGTCACCTTACCTATGTCGTGACCGGGAGTAGCCTCAACGGCAACAATGTCACCCTTCTGCAAAGGGATGTTGTTGCTGTTCTTGTAGTAGCCCTTACGGGTATTCTTGAACTGCACCTCGACAATGTCGGTATACTCCTCGTTGCCGGGCACGCACGCAAGCCAGTCGAAAGTGTTGAGCGGAGCATCCATCTTGCCGCATCCCTTGCAGCAGATACCTGCACAGCCGTTGCTCTCCTTATATCTTTTATCCATTTATCTATTTTTTATCAAAACAATCATCCTCAACGACATGTCGAAGAAGACCATTTTTGCATTTACATTCTGTTCAATATGTCTCTGGGCCTCGGAGAGTTCCTCCATTATGCCGAATATGTTACGTTCGTTCACAAAGGGGGAGAAACGCACCGAGAAGTTACGCTCGGCCTGCGACATATAAACCATGCTCTCCTCCTTGAAGTTCATTATGAAATTCTCGCGTATCATACGCTGGCAGTAGTCGAGCAAGCGCTTCTGACGCTCGCGTCCCAATGCCGCCACCTGCTCGCTCCATGTCTTCATCGCACGTATGTCGCGTGCGTAAGCAACGCGCATAAGCTGCATGAAGAACTCAAGGTAACGCGCCTTGTCTTCACTCAACGACAGCAGCTCCTCGGCCTGCTCCCAGTTGCCAGCACTCTGCTGCGCAATCATCTTGGCATCCTCGAATGTGAGACCCATGCGAGCCTGCAAGGCATTCTCCATATCCTCTTGCGCGATGCGAGGCACCTCTACACGCTGTGTACGGCTCTGTATGGTGGCGATAATCTTGTCGGGTTCCTCCGACACAAGCAGGAACAATGTATCCTTGGGAGGCTCCTCTATGATCTTCAACAGCTTGTTGGAGCCCACCTCTTTCATCTTCTCGGGCAGCCAAATAATAACCACCTTCCAGCCTCCCTCGCGCGCCTGCATCGAGAGCTTATGCAATATCTCGGCACTCTCGCGCTCATATATCATCGGCTGCTGATTCTCAAGATCAAGTTTCTCGAGCCAATCGTCATAGCTGAAATAAGCCCCCTTCGAGAGTATCTCACGCCACTCGTTGATATAATCGTCACTCACAGGATTATCGCTGCCACCCTTCTTTTTCTTTACAGGAAAGACAAAGTGCAGGTCGCTGTGGATGAACTTCTTCAGCTTGACACATGCCGGACAGGCGCCACAGGCATCGCCCTGTCCCTTGCCGCACAACAGATAGTTGGCAAGAGCAATGGCAATGGCAAGCTTGCCGTTGCCGCGCGGACCGGTTATGAGCAAGGCGTGCGCCAGACGGTTGCTGTCGACACTGCGGCGCAACTGCTCGATAACGCCCCTCTGCCCTATCACATCTTTGAAGAAAACACCCATCAGTATATCGCCTTTGCTATGTCATAAACACTATCGAACGCGTTAAGAGTATAAAAATGAATACTCGGAACGCCATGCTCCATCAGCTCTCGACACTGCCTTATGCCCCACTCGCGCCCCACCTGAGCAACCGACGCATCGTCCTTGCAACGCTCAATCTCGGCAACAAGCTCCGCAGGAAGGTCCACACGGAAAGTCTTGGGCAGCACATTCAGCTGTGACAGGCGGTGTATCGGCTTTATTCCCGGGATAATGGGGATTGTTATTCCCGCTGCGCGCGCACGCTCCACAAAAGAGAAATATTTGCGGTTGTCGAAGAACATCTGTGTCACCGCATATGCAGCACCCTCGTCAGCCTTCTGCTTGAGCACGGCAAGGTCGCTCTCCATATTAGGTGCCTCCTCGTGCTTCTCGGGGTAGCACGCCACACCGAACGAGAACGGCACGCCCTTCTCCTTCATTGCCGAGCCGTCAGCAAAGAAACCCTCGTTGAAACGGTTCACCTGACGCACAAGGTCAATGGCATGCACATTGCCCTTCTTTGCAGGAGCAGTATTCGCATCACCCTTGCACTTGTCACCACGCAGCACAAGGATATCGTTGATACCCGACAGTTGCAGGTCTATGAGCGCATACTCGGTATCATCGAGCGTGTAGCCGTCACAAAGGATATGCGGCACCACCGGCACATTGTAGCGGTGATGTATTGCAGTAGCCACAGCCACAGTGCCCGGACGGCGGCGTATGCTGCTCAGCTTGAACGTTCCGTTGCCCAGATTCTGGTACACAGGCTCGCTGTGGTGGGTTGTTATGTTTATATATCCTGGATTGAACTCCATAAGACGGTCGATGTTACCGAACAATTTTCCGGTACCCGTGCCCTTGAGCGGAGGCAGAACCTCGAACGAAAAGGCAGTCTTCTCAGAGGAGTTTATGTAGTCTATTACTCGCATCTAACGTATCTATTTATCCTAATTTCGCATAAAACGCAAAAATAGAAAAAAAAATCGTTTTTCGTCTCCTTCAGGCAGAAAAACGAACAAAACAGCACAAAAAAGAAGCTACAAAAAGAGCGACACTCGGGCTGCTCCACTTTCAAAACTCCCTCCCCCTACGGGTACTCCCTCTTTAAAAAGCGGGAGAGTAGTTGTACCGCGTGGGTTACTGCAAGGCTGCATTATCAATGGATCTTAAAACCGCAAGCGTTGTCATTCTATATTTGCACTGTCATTGACTCATTTTGCTTTTCGCAACCCAAACGGCATAAGTTAAACTCCTCCTCTGCCTGAGGGGAGGTGCCAGTTTACTGGCGGAGGGGTGGGAGTGCTACGTTTGACCTGTTGCTGCAAAACTCGTCGATAACAAAACAAAAGAGCATTGGTTCGTTCATTGTTACACTAATGAACTCACCGATAACAAAACGTTGTTTTGTCATTCCGAGCGAGTGAAACGACGAGGAATCTCAAAAACGTGCACAAGAGATTTTTTCGGGCAAAGCCCTCAACAACACGTCTCCTATCGTCGAAATGACAAAACACCAATTTTCAGCAGACTTGCTATAGACAATGTGTCATATAGTTTTAGCCCCTCACCGCTCCGCGGAGCTCCCCTTGATCACAAGCAAGGGGAGCAGTTTTTTGTTTTATTTACCTTTGGGAAACATTAAAGCAAGCGTTTTCACCTTTCAGTTTACTCACAAACAGGGCGGACACAGCGACCGTAACTACGATCCTCTGTATGCCAATCCTCATAGAAATCATCAAAACTTAAATAATATGCACTATAACACCAAAACTCGCCTAATGAACTTGACCAAAAATAACCATTTTCCCCTCTACCAACTAATTCTGTTCCGACTTTATATCCTGTAGCAGGCAAAAATATGTGATTTCCATTTGGACCAGTAACTATCACCCCATCGACTCCATTAACTTCAGACAAGACCCACTTACACTCATAATACAACTCTTTTAACTCGTCTCTTGTCGGCATACGCCAACTGCCACCCCATTTAACATGGGCAACATCATCCTCAGGTTCAAGAATTCTTTTTCCATCATCAAGATACCCATCATCCCCCCCATCATATGTATACTTTTCGAGGGATCCAAAAGAATAGTCACCCCATTTATAGGTTTCCCATTCGTAATAATTTTTTTCCTCCGTCTCACCCCATGCGTAGTAACCGCCATACTCCTCGGGCTTTGTTGCACCCACATTGCAGCAGGCCCATTTGACACTGAGACCAAGGTCAACTGCATGGACGTGGTTGGCATCGTTGCAGGCGTTGTCTTGCTTAAGAGTAAATATTTGAGGTTCACTCCAACCATTATACGTTAAAGAGAATCCGCCTTTAGTATAAACTCCTAATTTCACATCCTTATATCCATCGACGAAACTATCGGAATTTAACGTAATCTCTACTTCAACGTCATCAGTGTTTGGCTGTGACGACACCCCTTCGGGGGGCGTGTAGCCAAGAGTGAACTTAGAAGGGAAATAAGTGTAGTTATCTTTATCATCCAAATAGTAAATACCCCATTCTAAAAGATTGTCCAAAGAGGTTATATAGCCCGACACGGTGCATTTGAATGTAACATCTTCACCGCTGCTTTGTTGAGAATTCTGTTCAAAATCGGTAATATATGCATCTAAAGCACTGTATTTATATTTTTCGCTATACTTTATATGATTTTCACTGACCTTGTTATTAGAATCCTTTAACCTCAACGATTTGAGATAGGCCCGGAAGTAATATGTATCACCCTTATGTGGCATTTCAAAAGTCAGCATCATATATTGGGGTGATGATATGCTGCAATCCAGCAGGGCTTCGTACTGATAAGGTTGGGTATACCAACTCAAATAAGGAACTGAGCCATTGCGACCGACAACTCCCCAATATACTATATTCTTGGTTACACTCTCGGGTTCGGTGTAATAGAGGTGATACAAATGAGACGGGACAGTACTTGCATTTTCTATAGTTACATAAACATTAATATTCCCATTGCCATCATTTGATATCTCTTCAATTTTTATACTGCAATCGCCATACATCGCTCGCCTTTGACGTTCATACAAAGAGTTTGCATTACCTTCTATGATGGCTTTCAATGACGATATTGTCGCGCTAATAGGGAATGGCAACAATCCTATTATTCCATCAGCTCCAATATTCATCAAGTCATTCAGGAATTTATATGTATCGGCATCGAACAAATCTGCACCAAGCGTTCCTGCATCAGCAATATTACCAAGTATATCGGACATTCCTCCTAAATCATCAATGCCAAAAGAGCCGGACTCGCCTGCACGTGTTAAAGATTTTGTAAACTTCGGTGAACCATTTTTTACAAAATGACCATTCAGTTGGCCTTCAGAATCAAACCAACTGAATAGGTAACCTTCATCGGAATGTGTGACGTTAACACAAATATTCCGGTTTCTGACCTCGACGACCTTTCCCGCATCATTCAAAAGGAAACATAGACCATTGGCGGTTGTGTCGGACATTTCGGAAAGATAGTAATACATACAACCCTTTTCATTGTCATAATAGGCAAGAATTGAGATATCACCTGAATAGATACCATCGTTCCACCCTTGCAATTTATCTACAGGGATTCTTTTAAAACCAGTCTCAGACACAGGAGGATTTCCTGAATTATGTTCTTCTGATTCTGAACAGCTTAATATAAACAAAAACAGAATTAAACAAAAAAGTGAAGAGAACTTTTTATAACAATAGAATTTCATACTGTATAATTTTTTAAAACCTTTGTTTTAACGACTTTACAAAAGAAGCAAATCTTTTTCATATTCAGCCCAAAAACGCAAATTATTATATTCACAAAGTAAGAAGCTGTTTAAATTTCTTTCGAAAATAATGATTACATTGCAACAAGTTGTGCTTGCCTTTTTATGTTCTTTTTTGTCTGTTTTTCCCTTTTTCGCAGTTACATAGCCCGCTATGCGCCTTTGAAAAATGAAAAACCATCCTAAAAAAGACCTATAAAAATTTCAAGGACATAAATTTAAACAGCTTCTAAAGAATCTTCTTTATGCGAAGATATATAAAATAACCTATCGTTTACCCCCCTGTTATAAATGTTAATACAATGAAAAATACGCAAAAAGGAAGGGATGCACCCTCACAGGCGCATCCCTTCGATACTCTTTATAATCAGTATAGTTTATTTCAAAATCTCACCTTCGGCTGTAACATTCACCACCACATCGGCACCGCCGGCTCTCTCAAGCTCTACCTCGTAGAACTCTACGCCACCGGGACGCTGGACAAAGTCGGCGCTGTCAATGACATACTGCGGATAGGCCGCGGAAAGGGCCTGGAACACTGCATCGGGCAGGAGGTCTACAGACACATCCCAGTCGGTCTGCACCCAGTTGTCGTTGCTGTCGAAGTATACATCCTTCTCGGTCACGCCGTCCACAATGTCAACATCGAGCAGGCCGTTGGCATCGTACTCATAGCTGACGATGCGTGCATTGGGGTAGTTCTCGCTGATGAAAGAGCGGACAGCATCGCTGAGAACCGGCTTTGTTCCGGGCTCGCCGGTAGCAGTGTCAAGAATAACACCGTCGGGAGACACGTATACCATAATGGACACATTGCCCTTGTCAAGTTCTACAGCATAATAGCTTATTGTCTCGCGCTCCACGAAATCAGCCTCATCAACTCTGTAGTCGGGATAAGCCTCGGTAACTGCACTCAACACCGGCTGCGGAATGTCGGCACGCTTCACGTCCCAAGTTGTATATACCCAGTTACTCTGCGAGTTGAAGTACACATCCTTTACCTTGCCGTCGTGGAGAATCTCGACCTCAAGAAGGCCGTTCTTCTCAAACTCCGAACTGCGGATTTTCGCTCCCTGGTAACGGGCATCAATGAATTCTGTCACTGCGTTGTTGAGTGGAACGTTGTTGTCGTCGTCATCGCTGCACGCCACAAACGCAAACAGCGAGAATAGAATGATTGGAAATAGTTTTTTCATAATCTTTTTAGTTGTTTCAATGTTGGAAATAGTCTTATAGTTGTCTCTTTTGTCTTTTATCAGTCATCAATATCAACAATCTCAAAATCGTTGTTGAACTTAAGCTCAAGTTTGTTCGAGAGCTTCAGGTCATAACCTCTGCGGTCGCGCTCAATCTTCAGTACCTTTTCATTTGGATAGTTGGCATTGAGGTAGCTCTTTATGGGAGCAGGAATTATCGCTGCAGGGACCTCGCCATAACGGCAGTCTACCTCTTCCCAGTTACCCTTGCTCGAGAACTCGAGTTTCGTGCCGTCGGCAAGCATAACCTCGTATGAGCTAACGAGGAAATCGGTTTCAAGCTTTGCGTATGAAATCTTTGCATTCGCAAAATTCTCGTTGAGGAAACTCTGAGCCTGGGCAGGCAACTGGTTCTTGCTTATCACCTTATCGTTACCGACAAATGCATGTGCTGCACTGAAAGAAATAGCTAACACTAATAAAACAAAAATCTTTTTCATAATGGTCAGTTGTTTAGTTATTCTTTAAAACGTTTATTATCTCATTTGGTTTACTATTGTAATTGTTTATCTTTGCCGCAGATGCTGTTTTTTCTCCATCACCCACACCTTTCAAACAATTTCCACTGCAAAGATTATATGCAATTATGAAATGAATCTGAAATTTCATTCCATTTTCAAGAAAAATCAAAAAAACGTGGGTGACCCAAAAGTAAAATGAGTCACCCACGTTTGTAGGGAGGTTGGATAAAAAGAGCTATTTTTAGGCTTGCGAAGCCTGAAAAAACGCAACCGACGCTGTAATGCGAGAGCAGAGAGTGCCCGCATTCTATGCCGAGCTACGAGGAGGAAAAGCCACTTTAGTGGATTAATTTACTAAGCGTAAATGAGTATTTTTCGGGCAAGCGTAACAACAAAAGAGCCTTTTTAGTCTGCCTCTTAATATTCTTTTATGCCTCAAACTTCTTATACAGCCACGTCGTGAGGTAATAGACCAATACACCCGTCACAAGGCCTGCAATGGCATCCACAAGATAATGTGCCTTTATGTATACTGTTGCACAGCAAAGCAGCACGTATACGGGGAACATCACTGCAAAGAGCCATTTCTTTGCCCTGTAGGCCAACATTACAAGTATTGTAGTGACACCTATGTGCGAACTGGGGAATGCCGCTGTGGGGCGCTCACCGGCACCCTGTGCCATACCCACAAGCTCTGTGAACAGGCCACCCTTGCCCTCCTGCGCTATGGTAATCTCGGGATGCAGGTTGAAGTAACCGCCAAGCTCGGGGTAGGGACCTGCAGCAGCTATCTCCTCACCTATCACAGGGAAATAGAACTGCGGACCGGCAACCGGCAGGAATATATATACAATATAATAGAGGAAGAAAGAGGCCATAATCACAAATGTACAGCGCTCTGCCTCCTTGGGACGGCAAAAGAAATAATAGAACGACACCAATGCAATCATCGGATAATAGAGCCAGTAGCCCATGTTGAACGCCTCGCGCCAGAAAAGCCCGCTGCACACCTGGTCAAAGAGCAGCGCAGGCTGACAGCCGAAGAGGTCGGACTCCAATGTCGCGAACATATGGTCAAGGTTCGGGAATATGCGGTTGAACTCAAAGGTGTCGGGGTACCAATAGCTCAACAGTGCCATCTGCGACACCACTCGCAACAGCCGTGTCGCCATAGAGGGGAACTTTGTATATACATATATCACTGCAAATGTAGCAAAGGCGATGAAGAAACGTCCCGACAGCATTGCCTGCGGGTCGTTCAGCCTATTGAAGAAGATGATTATGAGCAGTGTAGTGAACAGGTTGTAGAGAAGATTAAGCTTCTCCACAGCAAGGAAGCGTGTCTGCGGCTCCTCGCGCTTGATAAAGTTTATAGCCATTTCTCTTTTTTATACCAATTGATTGTCTCCTTGACACCGGCCTCGAGCGGATAATCGGCCTTGAAGCCCAGTTCCTTTTCTATGGACGCCGTGTCGCAGAGCCAGTTTCTCTGTTTCATTATCATGTATTTGTCGCTGTTGAGCGTGCCGGGCTTTCCGCTGACGTGAGAGAACCACTCGGCACAGAGCGATATAACCTTGAGCAGCCATACCGGCGCCTTTATGTGCAATACCCTCTTTATGCCCAGTTCGCGCTGTATGAGGTCGCTGAAGGCACGGCTGTCGTACCCCTGCGGCTCGCCCACGAAGTAACAACGCCCCTCGACAGGCTTTTCTATCGACAGGTATATCGCTTTTACAAGGTCTTTCACATAGATGAAAGTTATGACCTGCGGCCTGTAACCCACTGCAAAATCAACGTGCTTCTTTATGCTCACAGCCATCTGGTAGTAGTCGCGTTCGCGCGGACCGTACACACCCGTGGGGCGCAGTATTATATAAGGAAAAGCCGCCTTGTCAATTATATACCTCTCGGCAAGCAGCTTGCTCTTGCCGTATTCAGTGTTGGGTGCCGGAGTATCACTCTCTTTTATTGGAGTGTAAGGCTGTTGCTCATGCAAAGGCCCGAAGATACTCAACGAACTGAGGTAGATGAACTTCTGCGGTTGCATACCCGCCTCGGTGAGAGCATCCACGAAGTTCTTTGTGCCCTCGTAGTTGACCTTGAAAAACTCCTTTTTATCGAGACATTTCGTTACACCGGCAGCATGCACAATGTAATCCCAGCGGCCGTTACCGGCCTTGAAAGCCTGCAACTGCTCAACAAGCCTTGCCTTTGAAGAGAAGTCGAGCTGCACAAAGTTCACGCGCTCATCAGGCAAGAACTTGCGGCTGCTGCTTCCGCGCACACCGGCCCAGACCTCAACCCCCCGTTTGAGACCCTCCTCAACAATAAAGCTGCCTATAAAACCGCTTGCACCGGTAACCAGGATTTTCATTGGAAAGACTTTCTGTGAATACATTCGGCAAATACCGTGCAAAAATAGCACAAAAAAACCAATAAAAGGTTATTAAGGCCTCCTAATTGGGAGAAAGCGGATGCAAGTTGCGCTGTTCTGCCGCAAGCATGACTCAGAAGGAATTCAGTGTAGAGAATAAGCATTGGTACAATAGAGTTGTTATTCTTTGGTTTATTTTACCCTTAATCTGTTGTCATATATTTTTCCTGCTGTCGCTCTATCATGTCCTTTTGGGCCCAAAAGGACCAAAAAGCCCGGCACACGGAAAAATCGTCACAAGCGCCCTTTGCTCGTGCCGCATGAGCGAGCATTCGGTCGGGCACTTGCTTGCCACTCATGGCTTTCGCTTGTTTTGCAGGGTGCTGCGGACCTTGATTTGCGCGGCTATATAAGATAATTTATACCCGCGCAAATCTTCAAACATACCTCGCACAATGGCCTGCAAACAAGCAGCCATGAGCTGGATTTTTAACGGTGCCGGTTTTTCAGGAATTACCTATGCTATGAATGCACCAACAAAACCATCCCCCATTACTCTGCTACAGAAACGCAAGCATCCCGTTTTCACATACTTTAAACTTTGCCACACTACACTTTTTGCTCCAAAAAATTGACAAATGCCGTTTTATTACTAATTTAGCAATGTGTAAAAGACCGACTGCATCACTTTCATGTCATTCTCTTGGGGATACCGAGTACGATATTTGAGACCCTTCCGTACCGTCAGGATGACAAGTCCGCGATATTGTCATTTACATCCACTTAACGACAACAATTTAAATTTATACCAATATGGCAAAGAAAGGTGGAAAAGGCAAAAGCCGTATAAACAAGAACTCCCTTGTGGAGATGCTCGTATCGCTCTTCAACCGCAATGAGGGCAAGACACTCAGTCCAAAGGAGATTTTCAAGGAGCTTGGTTTGACATCGACATCGGCAAGGACACTCTGTGTACAGATTCTTGACGACATGGTCTTTGACGGCTACATAATGGAGCCCGAGTTCAGGAGATACGTCCTTGCCAACAACACCTCGATGCTGTTCGGCACATTCTCACGCAACAGGGACGGTTACAACGAGTTCTACCCCGAGGACGGCAGCGAGCCGGTGCTCATCAGCGAGCGCAACTCGGCCCATGCACTCACCGATGACCTTGTGCGCGTGGCACTCTTTGCACGACGCAGAGGCCGCGCTCTTGAGGGCGAGGTGGTTGAGATCGTAAAGCGCGTGCACGACACCTTTGTGGGCGAACTGCACGTAGAGAAGCATTATGCTTTCCTCATCACCGAGAACCGCCTTATGCCTAACGACATATTCATTCCAAAAGACCTTCTCAAAGGCGGCAAGAACGGTGACAAGGCCGTTGTCAAGCTGCTCGAGTGGCCTATGGACAGCAAGAACCCTGTGGGCAAGGTAATAGATATCCTTGGCAAGAGCGGTGAGAACGACGCCGAGATGAACGCCATTCTTGCCGAGTACGGGCTGCCGTACAAATACCCCGAGGCCGTTGAGCAGGCCGCAGCAAAGCTGCCAACAGACATCACCGAGGAGGAGATAAGCAAGCGCGAGGACTTCCGCGGTGTCACCACCTTCACCATCGACCCCGTCGATGCAAAGGACTTTGACGACGCACTGTCGATACGTCCGTCGGGCGAAGGATTGTGGGAAATAGGCGTGCACATCGCCGACGTATCGCATTACGTCACCGAGGGCAGCATAATAGACAAGGAGGCATTCAAGCGTGCCACATCGATATACCTTGTAGACCGCACAATCCCCATGCTCCCCGAGAGGCTCTGTAATTTCCTCTGCTCCCTGCGTCCCAACGAGGAGAAGCTCACCTACTCGGCAATATTCACAATGAACGAGAAAGCCGAGGTAAAGAAGTCACGCATAGTACGCACCATAATAAAGAGTGACCGCAGATTTAGCTACGAGGAGGTGCAGGAGATTATCGAGAATGGACAGGGCGAATATTACGATGAAATCAAGGTGCTCAACGCCCTTGCACAGAAAATGCGCGAGAAACGCTTCCAGGCCGGAGCCATCGACTTCCAGCAGGCCGAGGTAAGGTTCCGTCTCGACGAGAACGGCAAGCCGCTGTCGGTATTCTTCAGCGAGAGCAACGAGTCACACCAGCTCATCGAGGAGTTCATGCTGCTTGCCAACAGGACCGTTGCCGAGAAGATAGGCTGCAAGAGCGCCACGAACAAGAACCCGAAGACATTCGTATACCGCATACACGACGAACCCAACCCCGAGAAGCTGTCCATGCTCTCGAAGTTCGTCACCAAGTTGGGCTACAAGATGAAGAGCCCGTCGGGCCGTTCTACATCGGCATCGGCACTCAACCACCTGTTGAAGGACATCCACGGCACCAAGGAGCAGAATGTCATCGAGCAGATATCGTTGCGCACAATGCAGAAGGCACGCTACTCAACCGAGAACATCGGACACTACGGCCTCGCATTCCGCTACTACTCGCACTTCACATCGCCCATACGCCGCTACCCCGACCTTCTTGCACACCGCCTGCTGCACCGTTACCTCACCCTTGAGGCACGCACGGTGAGCAAACAGAAGTACGAGGACCTGTGCGACCACTGCTCGGCACAGGAACAGGTTGCAGCCAATGCCGAGCGTGCAAGCATCAAGTACAAGCAGGTGGAGTTCATGAGCGAGCACATAGGCGAGGAGTACGACGCAGTCATCAGCGGTGTCACCGAGTGGGGACTATATGCCGAGATCAACGACAACAAGTGCGAGGGCATGGTGCCTATGCGCACTCTGCAGGACGACTACTATGAGTTCGACGATGCCAACTACTGCATCATAGGACGCCGCACGCACCGCAAGTTCACCATCGGTGACCCTGTGCGCATACGCATAGTACGCGCCAACCTCGACCGCAAGCAACTCGACTTTGAGCTGGTAGAACGATAATTCAGTTTCTTTTCAGAAAGCACTCATACATTTGCATAAGAACAAGATATATTATAGTTGACCCGAAAGATGTCTGCTGTTCCATATTTATTAATGAACTCACCGATAACAAAACGTTGTTTTGTCATTCTGAGCAAGGCGAAGAATCTCTATCATCTGCGTTTTTGGGGATCCTTTGACAATGCCGCCTTTTCGCGACCCGCACGGCATGAGCATTGCCCATGCTACGTGCGACCATTCGCTGTCGGCATTGTCGAACCCTGCGGATTTCGTCGCTCCGCTCTGTCGGGATGACATATGTGACTGGAATCTTTGAGCCAACGCCTTATTACCGAAAACAACACGATGAAACTGCTTATTATTGAAGACGACACCTCGTTGCGCGAGATCATGCAACGCGCATTGCAGGGCGAGGGCTACATTGT
This sequence comes from Bacteroidales bacterium, assembly GCA_015060965.1. GTDB lineage: Bacteria > Bacteroidota > Bacteroidia > Bacteroidales > Bacteroidaceae > HGM04593. The sequence continues at coordinate 73,231 of SUXN01000004.1, forward strand.
AGAGAGCGCCGCCACATATTTCGATGCCTGCGACAAGATTGCCGGCTACAGCTACGACTGCATAATGCTTGATATAATGCTGCCCGACGGCAACGGACTCAAGCTTCTTGAGCAGATAAAGAAGATCGGCAACGAGAGCAGGGTAATAATAATATCGGCACGCGACTCGCTCGACGACAAGATAACAGGCCTTGACCTGGGTGCCGACGACTACCTTGCCAAGCCCTTTTATATGGCAGAGCTCTCGGCCCGCATCAAGAGCGTGATGCGCCGTGGCAGCGGTGCCGTCAACAACACCATGACAGCAGGGAACATAACCCTTGACCTGGGCAGCCGCAGGATAAGTATTGACAGCAAAGACGTACCCTTGCTAAAGAAAGAGTTCGACATACTGCTCTACTTCATGCAGCGCCCCGGGCACATCGTCGACAAGGCAGTGCTTGCCGAGGCCGTGTGGGGCGACCACATTGACATGGTCGACAACTTCCAGTTCGTCTATGCCCAGATAAAGAATCTGCGCAAGAAACTCTCCGAGGCAGGGGCAAGCATAAACATAAAGGCCGTCTACGGCTTTGGATACAAATTCACAGAAACAGAAGAATGAAACTCATCTACCGCGTAACATTCAGGCTCTCGATAGTGTTGTTGCCCATACTCCTGCTGTGGTCAACGGTGTTCTATTTCTCCATGGTGGACGAGATAAACGACGAGACCGATGACAGCCTCGAGGACTATGCCGAGTTAATCGTGCGACGCACACTCACAAGCGGCGAGCTCCCCGGCCAGAATAACGGCAACAACAACACCTACAGCATTGAACTGCTGCCCTACGGCTACAGCAAGGAGCATTACATGACATTCGAGGACAGGCAGGTATACATCCCCGAGAAGCGCGAGACAGAGCCCGCCCGCACCCTCACAATGACATTCTCCGACAGCAACGACCAGGTGTACCTTTTGACCGTCTCTACCCCCACATTCGAGCGTCAGGACCTTCTGTTGGCAGTGTTCTGGCATCTTGTGGCACTGTATGTGATACTGACGTTGAGCATTCTCGCCGTCACGGCACTTATCTTCAACTACAGCATGCGTCCACTCTACCGCCTGTTACAATGGCTCGACGGCTACAATCTGGGCAACGGCGTGGACGACCTGCCCATGTGCACCCACATAACTGAGTTCAAGAAACTGACAGAGAGCGCCCGCAGCACCATTGAGCGCGCCGAGAAGTACTACGAACGGCAGAAGCAGTTCATTGGCAACGCCTCGCATGAGCTGCAGACACCGCTTGCCGTGCTGGGCACACGCATAGAGTGGATGATTGACAACACACAGCTCACCGAGGAGCAGTTCGCCGAGCTCACCAAGATGCGCCAGTCACTGCACCGTCTGAGCCGTCTCAACCGCACACTGCTGCTCATATCAAAGATTGAGAATGCACAGTTCAACGAGAAGCACGACGTAGACATTGCAGAACTCATAGAGAACGAGCTTGAGATTTACAAGGAGATATATGCCGACAAGGAGATTGTATGCAGCACTGCACTCCCTGCACGCTTTATCGTGAGCATGGACGAGTCGCTTGCCACCACCCTTGTCACAAACCTCATAAAGAACGCCTTTCTGCACACTGCCGACGGCGGCACGATAGATATATCCCTACAGGACGGCACACTTACCGTGAGCAACAGCGGCGAGGCATCCCTTGACACCACCCGCCTGTTCGACCGCTTCTACACCGGCGGCAAGAGCGGCTCCACAGGCCTCGGCCTCGCACTGGTGAAATCAATAACGGAGTTCTACAGGTTCGGGCTGGAGTATAGCTTTACCGGCGGAAGACATCACTTTGCAGTGGTTTTCAAGCAATAAATCATTGGCAATACTTTCACCAGTGCTGTGGGAATTTTATCTCCTCACCCTTACAGGGAGCTCCTCTTAATTGCAAATAAGAGGAGCACTGTTATCTTATATTTCAAGTAATATTTAACGTGAGTTCGATATAAGAATTTATACTAAAATTTAGCGTATTTTGTCATTCCGAACCTTGTGTGAGGAATCTCATTATTCGCGGATTCAGAGATCCCTCGTCGCTACGCTCTGTCGGGATGACAGGTTCGCGATTTGATTTAGCTTATATCGAACTCACGTTATTTAAAATAAATGACTTGGTCCTCCTCTGTTTAACCCCTCAGTCACTTTGTGACAGCTCCCCTTGAAAAGTGGAGCAGCCCGGTGGCACAAGCGAAGCGCTGTGGCGGAGGAGTTTGAAAGTGTAGCCTCAAATCTCCAGCACTACCGCCTTGCCCTCCTCGAGTGAGCGCGATACATCAATAATACGTTGGTTACTGCTGCCGCGGAAGCGCAGCTGCTCGTCTTTCAGGGCCTCGACAAAACGGCCGTCTACAAGCACATCAACAAGCTCCAGAAGTTCCCTCTGTGCAGGGTTCTCCAGCAGCTGCTCAAAAAGATAGCCGGTGTAACACCAGATATTCTTGCCGCTGCGCTCCTTAATGGCACGTGCAAGCGCTGCAAAGCCCTGGGGCTGGAACATGGGGTCACCGCCCGAGAATGTGACATCGGCAAAGGGGTCTGCAAGAATCACCTCAAGAATATCCGCGATATCGACATCGTGCCCGTTGTCTATGTCCCACGACTGGGGGTTATGACACCCTGGACAATGGTTCGGACAGCCTGCACAATATATTGTCGTGCGGAAGCCCGGACCATCGACCGTAGTGTCTTCCACAATGTCGAGTATGGATAGCTTTGTCATTATCAGAAATGGAAATTGGTTCCTGCTTTGTCATACTGAGTGAAACGAAGTATCTTATAGATTCTTCACGTTGTCCAGAATGACAGCAGGCCTTTATTCGTGTACTACGCGGTCATGCAGTTCGGCAAGCTTCGCCTTGTTCCAGCGGTCGGTTGTACCTACAAGATAACCGGTGATACGCTGCAGCTTGTCAAGGTTCTTGCTGCCGCACTTGGGACAAACCTCAAGGTCCTTGGCAGAGTTCTCATAGCCGCAGTCGAGACAACGGTTGCGGTTGTGGTTTACTGAGCCGTAGCCGATGTTGTACTTGTCCATCATATCCACTATGCGCATGATAGCCTCGGGGTTATGTGTGGCATCGCCGTCAATCTCCACGTAGAAGATATGGCCACCACGGGTGAGGTCGTGATAAGGAGCCTCGACCTCAGCCTTGTGGCGTGCGCTGCACTTGTAGTACACAGGCACGTGGTTACTGTTGGTATAATATTCACGGTCGGTGATACCCTCGATGACACCGTACAGCTTGCGGTCACCGCGTGTGAAACGGCCCGAAAGACCCTCGGCAGGTGTTGCAAGGATACTGTAGTTGTGCTGATACTGCTCCGAGAATCCGTTTGCACGGTCACGCATATAAGTGACGATGCGCAAGCCTAACTCCTGAGCCTCTTCGCTCTCACCATGATGCTTGCCCACAAGTGCCACAAGACACTCGGCAAGACCGATGAAGCCGATACCCAATGTACCCTGGTTGATGACCGAGGCAATGGTATCGCCGGGTTTCAGCTTCTCGCAGCCGATCCAAAGGGCCGACATAAGCAACGGAAACTGCTTTGCAAAGGCTGTCTTCTGGAACTCCATGCGCTCGTGCAGCTGACGGGCAGTAATCTCGAGCAGACCGTCGAGCTTTGCAAAGAACATTGCAATACGCTGCTCCTTGTCCTTCACATCCATGCACTCAATGGCAAGGCGCACAATGTTGATTGTAGAGAAAGAGAGGTTACCGCGGCCTACAGATGTCTTGGGGCCGAAGCGGTTCTCGTACACACGGGTGCGGCAACCCATAGTAGCCACCTCGTTGAGGTAACGTTTGGGGTCATCGGCTCTCCACTCCTCGCTCTGGTTGAATGTGGCATCAAGGTTCAGGAAGTTGGGGAAAAAACGGCGTGCAGTAACCTTACAAGCGAGCTCGTAGAGGTCGTAGTTGCGGTCACCCGGCAGGTAGCTTACACCACGTTTCTTTTTCCATATCTGTATGGGGAAGATGGCTGTCTCGCCATTGCCCACGCCACGGTATGTGCTGTTCAACAGCTCACGGATGATGCAACGGCCCTCGGCAGAGGTGTCGGTACCGTAGTTGATTGAGCTGAACACCACCTGGTTTCCGCCACGTGAGTGGATAGTGTTCATGTTGTGGATGAATGCCTCCATAGCCTGGTGTACGCGTGACACGGTCCTGTTTATCGCGTGCTGCAGGATGCGCTCGTCGCCGCTGAGGAAATCGAGAGGACGTATCTCATAATCCTCGAACTCCTTGTTGTAGAGGTGTGAGTAATCGGCACCGGTGAGCTCCTCCATTGACTTGAGCTCCTCGATGAGGCTCACACGCACGTATGGTGCAAGGTAGAAGTCAAAGGCCGGGATAGCCTGGCCGCCGTGCATCTCGTTCTGGGCCGTCTCCATCGAGATACAGGCAATGACGCTGGCAGTCTCGATGCGCTTTGCAGGGCGTGACTCGCCATGGCCCGCGTTGAAGCCGTTCTGCAGGATATTGTCAAGCGGATGCTGGCAGCAGGTAAGGCTCTTTGTCGGGTAATAGTCCTTGTCGTGAATATGCAGATAGTTGTGACGCACAGCCTCCACAACCTCCTCGCTCAAGAGGAAGTCATCAACGAACGGCTTTGTTGTCTCGCTGGCAAACTTCATCATCATACCCGCCGGAGTATCAGCGTTCATGTTCGCATTCTCACGGGTAACGTCATTCGACTGTATGTTGATGATCTCCTGGAAGATGTCGCGTGTCTTTGCCTTACGCGCGATACGGCGCTGGTTACGGTAGGCGATGTACTTCTGGGCAACATCCTTGCGGCTACTCTTCATGAGTTCCATCTCCACCATATCCTGAATGGCCTCAACGGTCATCTGTGCATCACCTCGGAACGAGATATGGTCACTTATCTGACGTATGAGCGACATATCCTCACCCTTATCGGTGTGGAGCATAGCCTTACGAATAGCCGTAATAATCTTTTCTTCATTAAAGCCGACAATACGTCCGTCGCGCTTTACAACTGTCTGAATCATATATATTATTGAATTTTTATTTCCGGAGCTCGAAAACGGTAGGCAAAAATAAACATTATAAGCAAATTTCCATATTAAAAGATAAAAAAGATATCAACAACCGACGCTTTTAACACAAGAAAAAAACGACTACTGCAAACTGTTAAAAATATTAAAATTTAAACATCATTACTTGCCTTTATAATTCTTTTTGCTACATTGCAAAACAATAGTGTGACTACACCCCAATTATTAACCCACCAACCACTTGCAGTATGATTGTATGGATTATAATAATAGGAGTTATGGTATTGGCTTTCATTTTAAAAGCCGCAGTAAAGTTGCGTCGCAGAAAGGCCTCGAGCAACTATCACCCCAACATCAACACCCGCAAGAAACGGTTCAGGTTCGTGAACAGGTTCCGTCACCTTGAAGGACTCGGCGACTGAACACTGCGGGGAGAGACGCCCTCCGGCTCAATTGTTCATTATTTCCACAAAAGAGTGCCCGTTTTACCCACAAATCGGCACTTTAGCCCCATGTTCAGTTAAACTATATTAACATATTTCCTGTTGGCAAGTTAATTATGTAAATTTGCAACGTTTTAAAAACTGATGTATCACATAAGAAGCTGTTTAAATTTATATCGTTTAGTTTTTTATAGGTCAAAAATAGAATGTTTTGTTATTTTTTGAGGGCGCGTAGCGGACTACGTAACCGAGAAAAAAGAAGAAAACAGGCATTTTTGAACATAAAAGACAACGAAATAGCGGCTTCCAATATAAGAATAACTTTTTTTTAGAAATTTAAACAGCTTCTAATATTATAATTATGATCAAAAGTAGAGTATGCGAGATTCTCGGGATTGAATATCCGATATTTCAAGGCGGAATGGCCTGGGTAGCCGATGCGGAACTTGCCGCAGCAGTATCTAATGCCGGCGGATTGGGCCTTATATCGGCCATCAATGCAGGAACAGAGGCCGTAAGGAACGAAATCCGCAAGTGCAAGACCCTTACCGACAAGCCTTTCGGTGTAAACATCATGCTCCAGGCTCCCAATGCAGCGGAGATTGCCGAGATGATTGTTGAAGAGGGTGTAAAGATTGTCACAACAGGTGCCGGTTCACCAGCAAAATACCTGCCCATGTGGAAGGAGAACGGGATAAAGGTCGTTCCTGTCATCGCATGCGTTGCCCATGCCATCAAGATGCAGGCTGCAGGTGTTGACGCAATTGTTGCCGAGGGGGCAGAGTCAGGCGGTCACGTGGGCGAGCTGCACACAATGCCGCTGATACCACAGATTGTTGACGCCGTGGACATTCCTGTGATTGCAGCCGGCGGTATATGCGACGGCCGCGGTGCAGCAGCAGCGTTCATGCTCGGCGCCGAGGGCGTACAGGTGGGAACACGTTTCCTCTCTGCAACAGAGTGCAACGTGCACGAGAGCTATAAGGAGAAAATCCTCAAGGCAACCGACATATCTACAATAGTTACCGGCAAGACATTGGGCCACCCCGTACGTTCGCTCAAGACACCGTTCTCAAGAACATTCGCAAAGATGGAGAGCGACCCCAATGTAACACCCGAGGAGGTTCTTGCATTCGGTGGCGGTGCGCTCCGCAAGGCAGTGCAGGAGGGTGACATCGACGGCAGTTACATGGCAGGCGAGTGCGCAGGCATGGTAAAGCAGATAGAACCTGCTGCAGCAATCATTGAGGACATCATCCTTGGTGCCGAAAAGGTCATGAAGGAAAGAATGGGAATGTTGTGCTGACAAGCGGCATACATTGACATAAGGAATAAATGGAGGGCAAACCCCGAAAGCCCTTTTTAACAGAACAATCCCCGTTAGAGCATCTTTTCTAACGGGGATTGCCTTATCAGCTATTGTGTTCCGCTTCAATCTCCTCGGGAGACATAGGCCTATGCTCGCCGAGTCTGCACGCTGCGTTTTAAATCCCTTTGTAGGGAGATCTGAGTCACAGAAAGTCTTCAAATACATCCTGATTATTTTTGAGTTTGACGAAGTAAATACCATACTGATGTAGTATAGAAGTTGCGTAGATATGGAATACTGGCAAAGAAAGTCCATTGACGGCGAGGACTTATGTGAAACTTTTGTTTGTAGTGTGGGTTGATGAGCCAAAGGGTGCTCTTGCAAATGTTATAACCGACCTCGGAAACTAATTGCTCAAAGCCCTCTACAGTCATCCGCGAGACTCGTATGCTCATCAATTCGCCAATTTTACTTGTCGTGGCTCCGCTTGTCTTCAACAGGACTTTGTAGAGCGGCTTTGGCAGCAGATGAATGAAAGGAAGTTTGGAGGCCGGACCAACGCTTATTTGCTGATGACCGCCAAATGGGTTTTGCCAGGCAGGAAAACCAAAGAAAGCGATGCCATCTTGTTTGAAGAAGTGTTTGATGTGAAGAAGAAAATCTCGTTTGTTGGATGGTTCAATGTGCTCTATCACATCATGAACAAGTATGAGGTCGTAGCGTTCATCCTCCGTCTTAGGCTCTTCTGTAAGGAGAAAATCTTGACAAATAAACGTGCCTTGCTGATGGCATTCTGTGAAGAAAGTCTGTGCTTCAATGATTCGACTTTGACAGATGTCTATTCCAGTCACTTGACAACCCTTTTCTGCGAAGGGAAGCAGATTGCCGCCCTCGCCACAGCCAATTTCCAACACACGGGTGTCTGGCGTTAGCTTGATATATGTATTTAGATATTCCATGTAGAATGTCCGGGCTGTGTTTGCCAATTCGCAGAAGTATTGTCTACGGTTCAAATGTCGCTGCTGCATCGTATTTTCTTGTTTTGGTTTTCTATAGGGATAGATACCACAAGCGGGGAAAAGACTGCATGATTTCGGAAGGTAAATTACCATGTGATGCGGATTCCTATTGGCAAGGAGAATGTGAATGGGTGTTCTGTGCGGTAGGTCTCGATGTTGCTGTCCGTCGGGATGTAGTATTGCAGACTTGGCTCTGCAAAGAAGCCAATGTTAGGCATAAGGATATATTGTAAGCCAAGACCAGCACCTATCGACCACTGCAACGGAGCATGAAAAATGGACTTCTCTTCCAGTTCTTTCATTCCATTAACTAAATAGCTTTTACTGAGTTGAGCATTAACAGGTATCTCCAACTTCGCGCCAAGACTTCCGTATAGGTTCCAACTTCTTACATTAATTATATTATAAGTACCCTTCAGAGGTATGCCAAGGTAATGGATAGCCTGCTCCTCACGGATGGCGTTCCCATCTGTGCCTATCTCGGATTCTGACTTTAGACGGCTATAACTCAATCCTGTCTCTAAACCAAAGTGGTTATTCAGTTTGTACTTCAATGCCAACGAGAAGGTGATGGGCATATAGTGATGAGTCGTGCGTTCTATCTTGTCCGCATCGGGCCGTGCTGCGTTGTTTTGGGCTATCTTCAGCAAGATTTGGTACGTCTTATAGTCGATGTCAAGGGTTCCGCTCTGTAATGCCTCGGCATAGTCGTTCCATTTGTCGAAGAAGCGGATAGGTGGAACTTCGCTTGTTTCATCCGTCATCTCCGTTTCTGTGAAAATAAATGGACGGTTAGCATTCTGTTCACCCATACTACCTATGTATGCTAGATCTACAGACCACTTCTGCCTATCCTTAATCTCTGTGGACTTTTCCGGAAACAGGTCTGCTATATTTAGATCTTTGTCTGGGCGCAAGTCGGGCAGTGACTTGTTGTTGTGTAAGATGGTCGTCGTGTCGGTACTCTCTTTTTCTTCGTCAGTATAATGGAGCGTATCAGCAGAAGCAAGACTATCTACAGGAACATCTTTGACAGGAGCAAAGGCTATTTGCTGTATAGCAATCGTTGGAATTGCTGGAGTTCTTTGCTCGATTGTCGGACTTCCTTCATCATCATGCTTTGTATCAGGCATAGTCTGTTCTTGTTTTGTTACTATAGGTTGCGGCACGTCAGTGGCCTTTCTCGTTTTGTAAAGATATATGGCCAAAGGCAACAGAAGTGGCATGAGCCACAACAGCCAATACTTTGCAAGTGTCTTCTGCAACATTTTCTTTGCCCTTGACAGTTGTGACGATGAAGAATGGGCAGCAATTCCAAGGATTTCGGCGATTTCCTTATGCGACATTCCTTGAATGACTGCCAACTTGAACACCTGTCCATAGCCGTTGGGCAGCGCATCTACAGCCGTCATCAGTTCTTCCATAGTTGGTAACGGCTTGTCATCTGTTGGAATAGATTCTTGTGGAAGTTCTTCTTCTGAGAGAGTGGAAAGCGAAAGCATTGCGGGATCGTGATGCCGCTGCATATAGCGTCGGGCAACATTGGTTGTAATACTTGTCAGCCATGCCTCAAAACGTTGTGGATTATGCAGTTGGTCCATCTTGGCAAAGGCCAGCAGAAATGCATCATGTGCTAATTCCTCCGCTACTTGACGATTGCCCACGATGCGTTGGCATATCCCCGTCATACGTCGGTGATACGCCCTATATAGGCTTCCAAGAGCAATCTCATCGCCCTGTCGCCCTTGCTCTATGAGTTGTTCTATGTCCATTGAAAAGACTCTGCTTCTACTGACATAGATGCAACTTTCCCAAAAAGACTGCATGGTAATTGCAACTTTTTTACCTAATGGGCATACTACAAGAATCTATACATGCAAAATGGTAGATTCTTGTTGATGACGGCGAGGAAATGCCAACGTTCAGTAACGTATGCTTTAGTTTTTTCTTGCGAATAGCAGAAATAATTTGGTTGGCAACTTTATCAACGGGCATCACCCAAAACAGACCTTCGCCTTTTGCCATAGCCGTATCAACGAGACCAGGACGAATATCAGTAACTATTATCCGACCACCACTATTGAAAGCTTTTTACGTAAAGCTTCCATATAGTTGATTTGATAAGCTTTTGTCGCACTATAGGCAGGTGCCATAGGTTCCTCGCGTAGTCCGCCAGCCGCGAGTTGTAATATTGACGGTGCCGGTGTTTTTGGAGTTACTTCTGCTGGAAAGTTCTATAGAAAGCTCAATGGTGAAATAGTGTGGAGAATTAAAACAATACATAAAGTAAACTTTCACGCTCTTGCACATCAACTTTTTAACAGAACAATCCCCGTTAGAGCATCTTTTCTAACGGGGATTGCCTTATCAGCTATTGCGCACCTCTTCAATCTCCTCGGGTGACATCGGCTTGTACTTGCCCAAGCGGCGTGCACCGCCCTCGAATACAAGATAATCCTCCTCGCCGCGCATACCGCCGAAGTTCTTCCAGGCATCGAGCTTGTCATAACAGATGAAGTCGGTGAACTGCTTCTCGGCACGCCATTTGTCGATGAGGTCAGGGATAAAGTAGATACCGGGCTCTACAGTGAACACAAAGCCGGGCTCAAGAGCCTTTGCAAGGCGCAATGACTTCCAGCCGAAGAGAGGGCTCTTTGTGCGGCCGTCCTCGTAACCCACATTCACCTCGCCAAGGTTCTCCATGTCATGGACATCGAGACCCATCATGTGACCGAGGCCGTGAGGCATGAACATACAGGTGGCACCCTGAACGGTAGCCTCAACAGGGTCGCCCTTCATGAGACCGAGGTCAATCATGCCCTTTGCAATCTCTGTGAGCACGAGCTTGTGAACCTCGCGGTACTCGATACCCGGGCGCAGATTGTTCACAGCAGTAAGGTGTGCACGGCGCAGGATGTTGCATACAGTGCGCTGCTGCTCGGTAAAGTGTGTACCCACAGGCATTGTCGTGGTGAGGTCGCCGGCATAGTGCATGGCATTCTCGCAACCGCTGTCAAGCAACAGCATCTGACCCTCCTTTAGAGGCGCAGTGCCGTATGCGTGGTTGTGCAGTGTCTGGCCGTTGATGGTAGCGATGATAGGGAACGAGAGGCCGAAGTTATGCTTCTGCGCCTCGGCCTGCACAACGGCAACAATCTCTGCCTCTGTTGTACCCGGACGTACGGCACGCATGGCAGCACAGTGCATATCTACAGAGACGTTCACGGCCTCCTCAATCTGTGCAATCTCCTCCTCGCTCTTGTAGTTACGCTGTGCAATGACAGCCTTGATGAACTTGAGCGAAGCCTTTGCCTCCTGCTCGGCAGGGTTGATGCCCAACAGCTCCTGCAACCACACCTGATGCTCGCCACGGTAAGGAGGCAGGAAGTGGATTTCCTGGCCCTTCGCCTGCGCGTTCTTTACATATGCAGCGAACTCGGCGAACGGACGTGTCTCCTCAATGCCTACGCGCTCGCTCTTCTCCTTGATGGTAGGCTGTACGCCGGTCCACACGATAGAGTCGATTGTGAGCTCGTCGCCGAAGATTATTTCCTTGTCGTTGTCAACATCAATCACCGCTGCAAGACCCTCATAGTCCGATGCAAAGTAATACAGGAATGTAGAGTCCTGACGGAAATGATAGGCATTGTCAAGATAGTTCATACCTGTGAAGTTGTTGCCCAGGAAGAGCAACAATCCACTACCCATTCTCTCTTTCAGTACCTTACGGCGCTGGATATAAGTCTCTTTTGAAAACATAATGGTTATAATTATAAGTTATTGTTCAAAATTTTTCTAAAAATATTATCTTAACATGAATCTGATACAACAATCCATACAGATATCTATCCATTTCTGTCATCTCGACGATTGAAATGAGGAGAGATCTCCAAGGTTAATAAAGCAATCAATGTCCTATCACGTAAAAAACATCGGTTTTGAGATCCCTCGTCGCTACGCTCTGTCGGGATGACAAGTACGCGATATTTTCGGGGTTATATAAGACTCACGTTAAGTTATTGTTCTATTTTGTCTTTCTCATTTGTTTGCCGCCTCTTGAGAACCCTTGTAATGCCGGAACGCAGTGAAGCATCCCGAACGCATAACTTATCAGCCTTGCGTGAAGGAGCTCCTTCGTTTCACTCAGGATGACAGGTACGCGGTTGACTTTTCGCTGACGTGTTATCCCGACAGTATGGCATTGCCGATGTGTCCGCCCAAAAGCGACAGGTATCATTTCTTTATTACAGCCCTAAACACAAACCATATGTGCCTGCATATTGTAGGCAACACGCCATAGTGGCTGCACATGACCTTGAAGCGCTCTATGAGCGACTCGCGGTGACGCTTCAAAGATAATCCATTTTGCAGATAATTCACAACAACGGCATCAACTTTTACAAGCTTTGTGGATGCTTTCATCACTTTTATGCACCAGTCGACATCGGACGACAGGCGGTACTTGAGGTCGTACAAGGGGGCTATGTCACGGCGTGCATAGAATGCCTGGTGACACACCATCATACCACCCTTGAAGCTGCGCCAGTTAAGGTTCTCGGGGGCTTTAAGGCGACGCATACGGACGAAGTTACGTTCATCGTCAACCTCGGCAGTCTCACCGTAGATTACATGAGGCAGCTCGCTCTCCCCTGCTATGGTGTCAACTATTGTCTGCAAGGTGTCAGGAGCATAGAACGCATCGCCGGCATTGAGGAAGCACAGATAATCGCCTTTTGCAAGCCTTATACCCTTGTTCATGGCATCATAGAGCCCGTTGTCAGGCTCACTCACGATATGCGCGAACCCAATGCCGCTTGCCTTGGCCTTTTCCACGGTATCATCCTTGGAACCGCCGTCAATGAGCAGATACTCATAGTTGGTGTATGTCTGCGACAGCACACTCTGCAACGTGGGCCCAATCACCGACGCCGCATTGTATGTTATGGTTATTATGGAAAACTTAGGTCTTAAAGCCATATTATTATCTCTTTACTTTTCTATAGACAATTGCACCTACAAGCAACACAAGGACAACACCTACAAGTATTGACATATAAAGCGACCAGCTGTGGCTTGTCTCCATAAGCTCATCCACGCACTTGAACTCGATGGTGTGCTCGCCTGCCGGCAACGGCAATGCACGCAACACATAGTTGGCACGTACGGGAGTAACCTCCTCGCCGTCGATATAAGCCTTCCAGGTCTTGTAGTAGACCTCGGAGAAGAGCGCCAACTTAGGAGCCTCGCTGTTGCTCCTGTATATGATGTTACCAGGGTTGCGGTACTCAACAAGCTCTATTGTACCCGCTGCATTGTTATTGTACTGCGCAGGATTGTCAATCTTGCAGGCCCAGCATTTGTCGACGTAAGCAGTAGTCTTGCTTACATTGTCAAGCGCAGCCATCTCCTCCTTTGCACCGTCGACCCACTCGATATTGTCGACAAGCCAGCAGTGTCCGTAGGCCTCCCTGTTCAGAGCCACCTCATTTGCCGAGGCACCCTGGATAAAGTACTTTGTGTTGAGCATGTCAAGGACACCCTTGTTGCCCTTGCCAATCTGATGCTCGATAAGGTCCTGATAGCGCGAGAGCTTTGCAGGGCTGTAACCGCCTACCGAGTTATGGTAGCATGATGTAAAGGACTGGTTGAACACGCTGCCGCGAGTATAATCGAGCACCCTGTAATGGTTGTCACCCTCAATGGAGTGGATGAACTTGTCGGCCTCGGTCATCTGCACAGCAGTAGTCTTTCTCTTCTCCATGAAGTGACTGTCGTTTACATAGCGCTTGCACACAGGCCACATATCGAAGAGGAACAACAACGCAAGCACCGCAACAAAGTGGCTGCTCTTTATGCTCTTTACAAACGCAAAGGCATAGAACAGCACTGCTGCGGCCGCAATGAAGCCGAACGAGCGCCATGCATCGCCGGCAAGCATCGACTGGCGCTCGGCGATAAGCGCATCCTGCAACTCGGGCACCTCGGCAAACTGCGCATCGGTTACGGCTGTGAAGTCGAACAAGGAGCCGCCGAACAAGGCAAGGATAAGTGTAAGGCCGCCTGTCACACCGAAAGAGTAATAGAGCGAACGCAGCGCATTTGCTTTCTCCTCACCGCCGGCAGAGAGCATCTCCATAAATCTTTTGACTGCAAGTATAGCAAGCGCTGACATTGTAAGTGTTGTTATCACCAATGCCTGTGAGGGCGCACGGAACTTGTTGTAGAGCGGCAGATATTCGAAAAGGAAGTTGTTCACCGCCGACAGGTTGCTGCCCCACGCGAGCACAAGCGAGAAGAGCGTTGCAGCAAAGAGCCACCACTTCTCGGGGCCACGTACTACAAGCAAGCCCAGCACAAAGAGGAAGCATACGATTGCACCGGCATATACAGGGCCCGATGTTCCGTATTGTGCCTGAGGGCCCCAATAGGCCGGGGCATAGGAAGCCCTTTCGGCAGCCTCTTTTCTTATGCGGCCCTGGTTGCTTCCGATATAATCCATTATCTCATCCTGAGTGGCGTTGGGGTTGGCGTTCTGCACAGCCTCTACATAGCCCATTGTCGCAGCATACTCCGCATACGGGTAGTAAGCCTTGTAGAAATCGCTGTTCTTGTCGACCTTGTGCGCCGAGGCCGAGCCGTACAGGTTGGGCACAAGCAGGGTAAGGCTCTCCATCTTGCCATAGCTCCACATAAAGGCATAATCGACCGCAAGACCTGCCGACTGCTCGCCGTCGGATGCCGCCAGTTCCGAGCCGCCACGCATCGAGTCCTTGGCATAATCGGCTGTAGGCAACAGAATACCGACAGCGGGTGCTACGGCAAGCGCAGCGACCACAGCAAGCACTCCCGTAGCCTTCCAGTAATAAGGAAGCCACTTCTCCCTGCATGCATATATGAAATACACAATCGCCATTATCACGGCAATGATAAGTGTGTAGTAACTCATCTGCTGATGGCTCCACAGCACGTTTAGGCCGGCGAAGATAAGGGTAACGAGCGCTCCCACAAGCAACTTACGCCTGTAGCAGAGCAATATACCGCCTATGAGCGGAGCCATTGTGGCAATGACAAGGCTCTTGTTCATGTGTCCGGCGCCTATGATAATGAAATTGTAGGAGCCGAGAGTGTAGACTATTGAGCCGGCAATGCTGAGCCACGGCTTGCAGCCGAGCGCAAGAAACAGTATGTAACAGCCGATGAACGTGGCGAATATACAGCCTATGTGACGGCGTGACGCACCGAAGACGCTCAACGTAACCACGTCTGCTGCCGGGTTGAACACATTGGCCGGCTGCGGCGGATAGGTGTAGTTACAGGGCATTCCCGAGAACATAGCGTTCGACCAGTAAGAGTACTCGCCTGTCTCCTCGTGGTAATCCTTGGCATCCCTACCCCAGCCCATTGAGCCGATGGCATCATCCTGTTTGATGTCCTTTCCCTGGAGCACCGGGCTGAAATATACCAGTGTCAAAGCAAGGAACACAATCACCGCCACTGCATGCGGCAAAAGAGTTTTCCAATTGAAATTCTTCATTTTATCGCTATTTTTTTATTATTCTCTATTATCTCTTTCAGCAAATTATACATGTTCTCCTCGTACTTTTCGACGGTGTAGCCGCTGCTTATGCGGTCGTATGCACCCGTGGCCAGACGTTTGAACTCCTCAAGCGGCAAGGCATCGGCACGCATAATGGCATCCTCGAAATCATTATAGCTGACATTATCTACAACAATTCCCACGCCATCAAGGTCAATGCCTGTGGCACGGCTGTACACCGGCAACAAGGCACCGTTACCCAACACATTCAGCACTGCCACAGCGCCGCCCTCGGAGATTGAGGGATTGAGCAACAGTCCGCACTGCGCGAGAATATCGGCAAACTCCCGTGACTCGATATTCACGAAACCGTGCAGGATTATATTATCCTTACCCTTTATCTTGGGGGTATAGCAGTTCCAGAAATCCTTCTCACGGCTACTGCTGCCGCAGATGTGGAGAGTGAACTCAGGATGTGCCAACGCAAAGTCGATGGCTATGTCAAGCCCCTTGTGCAACAGGCCTGCACTGCCGAACCAGAGGATATGACGGCGGCACCCGGCAAAATCCTTTGCAGCAGCACACGGTGTCACCTTGAAGCAGAACGCCGGCAACCAACGGTAGCGCTCACGGCAGGAATCCTCGGCAAGGAACTGACGATATACAAACTCATCGCCCAGACAGATTACCGCATCGCTGAAATGTGCCTCGTAATAGTTGCGAGGGTCACCCGGCATATAACGGTTCGAGCCCAACAGCCATCGGCCGTGCCTGCTGTAGAAATCGGCATTACGCATTGAAGTGACACGGTAGTTAAAACAGCTCTCGGCACCCACAGAGTAGAAAATCCTGAGAGGGTTTATATCAGCATTGGCACTGAAAGAGCCCATGAAGGCATTGCCGTTGATGCCGAACACAACATCGTAAGGTGCATAGTCGATACCGGTGTTTGCCCTTGACGTACAGTCCACGCTGTAGCCCAGGCGGTCGAAGCACCTTGCTATGACCCTACCCTCGGTAAGGTTGGAATGGTGCTTGGGAGGCTGCTCCGATGCAAAAGCCTCGGGCAGATGGCAAAGCAGCACCCTCTTTTCGCGCTTGCGCCCGAAGACGTCTTTTACAAGTTTTTCACTTGAGAAGAGCCTTTGCACAAACGAGATTATGGCATTGCCTGCACGCCGCTTGGCTATGGGCCACACACGGGCTATTTCGGAACGGTTCAGTTTCATAGGCAAAGACTATAGTTTACGGTACACATCGCAGGTCTGTGACACCATGCGCTCGATGGAGAACTCCTTGCTGCGCTCCAGTCCCTTGCTGCGTAGCTCATCGCGCAGAGCTGCACTGACAAGAGTCTCCTTGAGAGTATCGAGCATAGACTGCGCATCATTGGGGTTGAAGAACATTGCCGCATCGCCGGCTACCTCGGGGAATGAGCTGGCATTGCTCAGGCATACAGGGCAACCGTTGGCAAAGGCCTCAAGGATAGGTATTCCAAAACCCTCATAATGCGACGGGAACACAAAGCAGAGCGCGTGACGGTAGAGCGAAGCCATCTGGGCATCGTTGGCCGCAATATGCACAAGCCTGTCGGCA
Organism: Bacteroidales bacterium; assembly: GCA_015060965.1. Classification (GTDB taxonomy): domain Bacteria; phylum Bacteroidota; class Bacteroidia; order Bacteroidales; family Bacteroidaceae; genus HGM04593. The sequence continues at coordinate 90,215 of SUXN01000004.1, forward strand.
ATGCTCCACTTCTCGAAAAGTTTCAGTTCCGCAGCCGTGAACGGCGAACCGGTGCACACGACCTTGAGATTAGGGTCGAGGTTGAATATCGAGCGTATTGCCGAGAGCCACGGCAGGAAATTCTTGTACCCCTTACGCTCGCCCACATAAAGCACATAGCGGTCGAAGAGCTGCTGCGCAGGCTGTGTCACCATGCGGTAACCGTGATGCACCACGCTTATCTTGGAAGGGTCGGTACCCAAAAGCTCGACAATGTCGCGTTTGGTATTCTCGCTGACAGCGATAATGTGGTCGGCCTCGGCTATCAGGCGGCGCTTATGCGGTATTGTACGGTCATAGATGAGTATATCCTGCGGATAGCGCTCAAAAGTCATGTCGTGCACAGTGAGCACAAAAGGCTTCTGGCGTCTCTTCACGCTCTTGAGGAAGTAGGGGTTGAAATATGTAGGGTGGAATATGTCGAAGTCATTGAACTTTATTGCCTTCCACGATATATGTTTGTTCGTCAGCATATATATCTGACGACGTATGCGGTAGTTGCTCGGAAAGCTTATCTTGTCGTATTTGCGGCCGTATGTCTCTGTCACATAGTGGTTCTCACAGTAACGCATAGGCATCTCTGCCGTAAACTCGCCCTGAGGCAGGTTGTACATCAGGTCGGCAAAATAGCGGGTAACGCCACCGAAGCGTTGAAGAGTGAACATCTGGTTATCGTACAGAATCTTTTTCATAGTATCATCCTTCAATTTTCCGTTTTAACAAAAAGTTGATGATCTCGCGCAGTTCGCTGCTACGCATCAGGAACGCAGTGCCCACATAAAGCAGCGCCGCAATGGCAATGCGCGAGAGCAGCAGTATATATATATTTCCGATTGAGGTTGTCAGCATATAAGTGGCAAGCATCGTCAGGCCTGCAAGCAACAGGTATGGCGTAACGTCCAACAGGAACATCGGGAGCGTAATGGCTATCTCCTTACGCGCAAAGTAGTGCCATACAAAAAGCCACATGGCATTGAACACGCAGTAACTCACAAGCATGAACCTTATGCCGTAGGGATATACGCACAGCAGGATAGCAAGCATGAGCAGGCCCTGCACAATGGTACACCACATGAAAGTGCGCGAACAGCCACGGCTTACCAGCAAGTTTGTGAGCAGGGACTGTACAGGCATGAATGCACCCCACACTGCCAGAATCTGCAACATGCAGGCACTCTCAAGCCATTTGTCGGTAATGACAATAACTATCACCTCCTTTGCCACGAGCGAAAGGCCCAGCATAAGCGGGAAAGAGACAAACGCCGTAAAGCGCAGCATCTTGCGGAATACACGCAGCTGCCTCTCGCTGTCATCGACAACCTTTGCCAACACCGGTTGCGCCACGGCATTCACCATTCCGTTGACAACCTCACCGCCCATATTGAACCACTCGGCAGCCTTGGTGTAGTTGCCCACATCGATACGGGTGTAGAACTTGCCTAAGATAAAAGAGAAGATATTCCAGTTGAAGCGCTGGAACAGGTTGGTTATAAGCAGACGGTAACTGAATGCGAACAGGTACTTCAACGGATAGAAATTCACCTTGAAGCCGGGACGCCACGGGGTGAAGTACCAGCATACCACGGTGCGCACAAGCACATAGACTATGCTCTGAGTGGCTATACCCCAATATGAGTATCCGCACAATGCCATCGCAACACCCACAGCTCCTGAGATAACTATGGAGAGGATAATTGCAATGGATTTCTGCTTCACCTTGAGTTCCCTGAAGAGATAAGCCGAAGGTGCTATTCCAAAACCGGCAACCACAAACCCGAGGAAGTTGTAGCGTGACAAGGATACCAGTATCGGTTGGTTGAAGAAACCGGCTATCAGCGGGGCACACGCAAAGAGCACGCCGTACATAAGCAGGGAGATAAGGATGTTGAACCAGAAGACCGCGTTATAGTCATCGTGGGTCACACTCTTGCGGTTGGCAATGGCAGCCACAAAGCCGCTGTCCTGCAACGAGCCTGCGATTGCCGAGAAGATGGCAAGCATACCAATGGGCCCGTAGTCGTCCGGACCGAGTATGCGTGCCATATATACACCAAAAATTAGGCTGAAGACCTGACACAGCGCATTGCTCATGCCGCCCCAAAAGAAACCTTTCGCGACGGCATGTTTTAAGTTATTGCTATTTGATGCGCTGTTCTTCACCATTGCTCCATCATATCCTTGGCCCAAAAGAAACCCTTTGCGACGGCATGTTTTAAGTTATTACTGTTTGATGCACTGTTCTTCACCATTACTCCATCATATCCTTGGCCCAAAGGGTCCCTTTGCATTTCCTGTCATGTTGAGTGTAACGAAACATCTCTGTCCAATGCAGTCCATTTTTTCGGGCTCATAATGACAGGTCTTGCTTTTGTAATCCCTTATTCTTTGACTTAAACAGGGAGAGATACTTCACTTCGTTCAGTATGACACGAGGTGAATGTATCTCTTATGTACACTTATTTTATCTCGCTGCCGGGTTTTGCCTGTGGAGTGACGGTGAGCAGAGAGAGCTTGCCCTCATTGTCCTCGGCACTCAGGATCATACCCTCGCTGACAATGCCGCGCATCGTACGTGGAGGCAGGTTCGCGATGAAACATACCTGCTTGCCGACAAGTTCATCAGGGTTGAAGTGCTTTGCGATACCTGAAAGGATTGTGCGTGTCTCAAGACCGTCATCAATCTTGAACTGCAACAGTTTGTCGGCCTTGGGCACCTTTGTGCACTCGAGCACAGTACCCACACGCATATCAAGTTTCATGAAGTCATCGAAAGTACACTCGGGGCGTACGGGGTTAGCCTTGTAGTTGGCAGCCTCGTTCTCCTTCTTGATGCGCTCAAGACGGTCGAGCTGTGCCTGGATTGTCTCGTCCTCGATTTTCTCGAACAACAGGCCGACCTCACCGAGCTCATGTCCCTCGGCAAGAAGTTCTGTACTGCCGAGACTTGCCCACTCGAATGTGTCAAGGTTGAGCATGCCACGCAGTTTCTTGCTGCTGAAAGGCAGGAACGGCTCGAACACGATAGAGAGGTTTGCCACAAGCTGCAACGAGAGGTTGAGGATTGTTGCCACACGACCCATATCTGTCTTCGCGAGCTTCCAGGGCTCGGTCTCGGCAAGGTAACGGTTACCGATGCGTGCAAGCTCCATAGCCTCCTTCTGTGCATCGCGGAACTTGTACTGGTCGAGCAGATGCTCAACCTTGCCCTTTACATCCACAAACTCGGCAATGATAGCCTTGTCGTAGTCGGTGAGCTCGCCGCAGGCAGGAACCTTGCCTTCGAAATATTTCTTTGTAAGCACCAATGCACGGTTCACGAAGTTACCGTAAACGGCAACGAGCTCGTTGTTGTTGCGTGCCTGGAAGTCTTTCCATGTAAAGTTATTGTCCTTTGTCTCGGGTGCGTTTGCCGTGAGCACATAACGCAGCACATCCTGCTTGCCCGGGAAGTCCACAAGATACTCGTTGAGCCATACAGCCCAGTTGCGTGATGTGGAAATCTTGTCATCCTCAAGGTTCAGGAACTCGTTGCTGGGCACATTGTCGGGCATCACATACTTGCCGTGAGCCTTCATCATCACAGGGAAGATGATACAGTGGAACACGATGTTGTCCTTGCCGATGAAGTGTACAAGGCGTGTGTCCTCACTCTGCCACCACTGCTCCCATGAGCCATGCTTCTCGGGCTCCTTGTCGCACAGTTCCTTTGTATTCGAGATATATCCGATTGGAGCATCGAACCACACATAGAGCACCTTGCCCTCGGCACCCTCAACGGGCACAGGAATACCCCAATCGAGGTCACGTGTCATGGCACGGGGCTGCAGGTCCATGTCGAGCCAGCTCTTGCACTGACCGTATACGTTCGGACGCCACTCCTTGTGGTTCTCAAGAATCCACTCCTTGAGCCACTGCTGGTACTCGTTGAGCGGCAGATACCAGTTCTTTGTCTCCTTGAGCACAGGAGCCTCGCCTGTCTCCTTCGAGCGGGGATTGATGAGTTCTGTAGGCTCAAGCGCACGGCCGCATCCCTCCTCGCACTGGTTACCGTAGGCCTGCTTGTGGCAGTAAGGGCACTCGCCCACAACATCGCGGTCGGTAAGGAACTTCTCGTTCTTCACGTCATAGAACTGCTTTGAAGTCTGCTCGACAAGCTTGCCGTCATCGTAAAGCTTGCGGAAGAACTCCGAAGCGAACTTGTGATGTGTCTCGGATGTTGTACGGCTGTAGACATCGAACGAGATTCCGAAGCCCTCAAAGCTCTCCTTGATGATGTTATGATAACGGTCTACCACATCCTGCGGGGTAATGCCCTCCTTGCGGGCACGCTGTGTAACGGGCACGCCGTGCTCGTCGCTACCGCCGATAAAGAGAACATCCTCGCCTTTGAGGCGCAGATAACGCACATAAATGTCGGCAGGCACATAAACGCCTGCAAGGTGACCGATGTGTACCGGGCCGTTTGCGTATGGCAGGGCCGATGTAACAAGGGTTCTTTTGAATTTCTTTTCCATTTCAGTTATGTTTTTTTGATTATTTGTTCATTAAAATTCCAGCAATAATATAGCAGTTGACCCAACGTAACCTGTCATGCTGAGCATAGCGAAGCATCTCTGTTAAACCTGATTGAGATCCTTCACATCCGTTCAGGATGACAAATTCAATATGACAATTCTATGTATAAAAATGATTTTAGTCAACACTTATATCACTTTATCCTTTGCCTTCGGGGCCACAATTTACAAAAGTAGTCATTTTATTTTAAATAACAGGCCTGCGCGAGGGATAATAGTTGCCGCAAGGGTTTATTTGCCGTCAATTTACACAATAATGCCCCTGATTGGGCTACTGTCGGCAAAAAAGAGTATCTTCGCAAGATATGAAAAACATAAAGGCAAAAATAGTAGAATACTACCCCATGAGTGATGAGGCCCTGGAGGCTATGCTCGGGAGCATGACACCTATGCAGTGCCCAAAGAACACCATGTTGGTGCGTTCGGGAATCACCGACAGGAATGTCTACTTCATTGAAGAGGGCGTCACCCGTTCCATTTTCCACAAGGACGGCACAGACACCACCACATGGTTCAGCATGGAAGGTGACACCACTTTCGGGATGCACTCGCTCTATCACAGCGAGCCGTCGGTGGAGAGCATTGAGACACTTACCGACTGCCTCATATACAAGATTCCCATTGAAAAGTTGAACTCCCTTTATGAGAAATATATTGACATTGCCAACTGGGGAAGAGTCATTCATCAGGAGTGCAATATACTGTTGAGCCACCTGTTTGTCGAGAGGTTGCAACTACCGCCAAAAGAGCGTTACCGCAAATTTCTTGAGCACTACCCCGGGCTATTGAACAGGGTAAAGCTCAAGCATATTGCAGAGTTCCTTGGAATAAGTATATACACACTTAGCAGAATAAGACGGGAAAAGTGATTTTTTGCCTAAAAGCAAAAAAACCAACGACAATAACAACTACTTTTGCTATTCAATACGTGGAGTTCGATATAAGTTCAACTAAATCGCGAATTTGTCATTGCCTTTAGCCCCTGCGGGCGGCGACCTACGGTTCCGACAGAGCACAGACGAGGGATCTCAAAAAACGCAGGAAATGTCATCCTGAGCAAAGCGAAGGATCTCAAGCAACACGAATACAGAGATTTTTTCGGGCAAAGCCCTCAACAACACGTCTCCTATCGTCGAAATGACAAGTATGCGACAATTCAGTATAATATGTTATATCAAACTCACGTCAAATACGAGTTTCAAGAAAAACAGACACAAAAATGCAAAAAACAACAATTTCATCGGCAAATTTCGCCGACACAAAGCCACATTATGAGTTGCTTGACGGACTGCGCGGTGTGGCTGCAATCCTTGTGGTCTTCTACCACATCTTCGAGGGATTCTCTTTTGCCGAGGTAACGAACGGTGCCGGCGACGGACTCATCACGACCCTTAACCACGGACACATTGCAGTGGACTTCTTCTTTATCCTTTCGGGCTTTGTAATAAGCTATGCATACGACGACCGTTGGAACAAGATGAGTACCTGGCAGTTCTTCAAACGTCGCCTCATCCGCCTGCATCCCATGCTAATTATGGGTGCAATAATCGGTTTTCTAGCATTCGCCTTTGTAGGATTCGAGCGTTGGGACGGCAGTACAACGCCTACAGGCTGGGTTATGACAGCGCTGCTGCTTACAATGTTCATGATACCGGCAGTACCGGGGGTACCATACGAGGTACGCGGCAACGGCGAGATGTTCCCGCTCAACGGACCGGGATGGTCGCTCTTCTTCGAGTACATAGGCAATATCCTCTATGCACTTTTCATACGCCGCATGTCGACAAAGATACTCGCAGCGTTCACAGTGCTCCTTGGCATAGCACACGCCTGGTTCTTCATCTGGAACGTATCGGGATATGACATGGTGGGTGTAGGCTGGACCATCGACGAGGTCAACTTCTGGGGCGGACTGGTGCGTATGCTCTTCCCGCTGAGTATGGGTATGCTGCTTGCACGTACCTTCAAGCCACGTAAGATAAAGGGCGCGTTCTACATCTGCAGCATTGCACTTGTTGTACTGTTCGCTGTGCCTTATATTGCATCAACAGGCAACATAAGCATGAACAGCCTGTATGAGTATGTATGCATCGCTGCACTGTTCCCGCTTATTGTGTGGATAGGCGCATGCGGCGACGGCGGCAAAGGATTCACCGCCAAGGCCAATAGAGTTCTGGGCGATATCTCTTACCCTCTCTACATTGTACACTACCCCATAATGTACATTTTTTATGCATGGCTCATTAAGAAAGAGTTTTACACATTGCCGGATTGCTTGGGCGTAGCAGCTTTGGTAGTTATATCAAGTATTCTGCTCGCTTACCTGTGCCTCAAGCTCTACGACGAGCCTGTACGCCGTTGGCTCAGCACGAAGTTCATAAAAAGATAATTTGAACAACATCATAACAATGCAGGCACCCGTGCGGGCGCCTGCATTGTTATTTATAATTAAATTAATCTTTTATAGTAAAATTTTCCTTATCTTCGCGCCAAAATAGATAAAACCATGAAAATTGCACTTATAGGATACGGAAAGATGGGCAAGACCATTGAGAAGATTGCCCTTGAGAGAGGACACGAGATTGTATCAATCATCGACATTGACAACCGCGAGGATTTCGGCAGCGAGGCATTCAAGAGTGCCGATGTTGCAATCGAGTTCACTGCACCGGCAGTAGCCTTCGACAACTGCATGAAAGCCATGGATGCAGGCGTGAAGGTTGTCAGCGGCAGTACAGGCTGGTTCCAGCAGCACGAAGCGGAAATGCGCAGCAGATGCGAGAACGAGGGCAAGACACTCTTCTGGAGCAGCAACTTCAGCCTTGGTGTAGCAATATTCTCGGCAGTGAACCGCTACCTTGCAAAGATTATGAACGGCTTCGACAACTACAGCGTGCAGATGGAGGAGACACACCACATACACAAGCTCGACGCCCCCAGCGGCACAGCCATCACACTGGCCGAAGGCATCATTGCCAACATAGACCGCAAGGAGCGCTGGATAATGGGCGACCTCACCAATCCCGACGGCAGCGTGACCAAAGGCAACGCACCCCAGGCCAACGAACTGAAGATTGATGCCATACGCCGCGATGAGGTTCCCGGCATACACAGCATCACCTACAATTCAGAGGCCGACACAATAACCATCACCCACGACGCACACAACCGCAGCGGCTTTGCTCTGGGCGCAGTGATTGCAGCAGAGTATGCAAAGGAGCACAGCGGCATGTTGGGGATGAAGGACCTTATCAATTTCTGAAAAATTACCAAACAAAAACGATAAATGATGGAATTCAATATATTCGGCCGCGAGGTAAAGCTCACTACCGCGTCACTTGTAAAGATGACCATAGCGCTTGTGCTCTACATCCTGTTCCTCTTTTGGGTAAAGAGCTGGCTTGGCATCATTGTCATACCGTTCATCATTGACAACTACACAACCCGTTTCATCCCTTGGGGCTGGTGGAAAAAGTCGGAGAACCAGACACTGAAGAAGGTGATGAGCTGGGTAGACGCCATAGTGTTCGCCCTTGTTGCGGTATACTTTGTACACATCTACTTTTTCCAGAACTATGTCATCCCCACATCATCGCTCGAGAAGAGCCTGCTCGTGGGCGACTACCTGTTCGTGAGCAAGGTGAACTACGGCCCGCGCAAGCCACAGACACCGCTGAGCCTGCCTCTGGTGCAGCACACCATGCCAATCTTCGGCTGCAAGAGCTACACCGACCTTATACAATGGGACTATGAGCGCGTACAGGGACTTGAGGAGATTGAGAGGAATGACATTGTAGTGTTCAACTATCCGGCAGGAGACATTGCCACCACCAACCCCGGTGTTATCGACTTCCACGGACTCTGTTATGCCTACGGCAAGCAGGAGCTTGGAGAGCTCTACCCCATAACCGACACAACCCCTGCCGAGGAGGCAAGAGAGATATACGGGAAATACTACAATGCGGGAAAGAGGATCATCGAGGAGCACCCCATGGAGCTCGGCGAGATTCTTGACCGCCCTGTCGACCGCCGCGAGAACTATGTGAAACGTTGCATAGGCCTCCCCGGCAACACACTTGAGATAAAGGACAAGGTGGTTTACATTGACGGCGAGCCCCTTGCACAGCCAAAGAACGTACAGTTCAACTACAACATAAAGTTCCGCCAGAGCATGCCCGAGAAGCTGCGCCATGAGCTTGGCATAAGCAAGGAGGACCTACAGAATTTCCGTCTCTACGGCAATGGCGGAGGCTTTGGGGAACTTCCGTTGACATACGCCAACTATGAGGAGCTGAAGAACAACAGCAAGCTTGTAGAGAGCATCAGCATCGTCAACAGGGATGACACCGACGGCATCTATCCCCTCAACGGCAACACAGGATGGACACTCGACAACTACGGCCCCGTGTGGATTCCAAAGAGAGGCGAGAGCATTGAGCTGACACCGGAGAACATTGCCATATACGAGCGCCCCATTGTCGCATACGAGGGCAACACCCTCGATGTAAAGGAGGGCAAGATATTCATCAACGGCAAGGAGTGCAGCAGCTACACCTTCAAGATGGATTACTATTGGATGATGGGCGACAACCGTCACAACAGCGCCGACTCACGCTGCTGGGGCTTCGTGCCCGAGGACCACATTGTGGGCAAGGCACTCTTCGTATGGCTCTCGCTTGACAAGGACCGCGGACTGTTCGACGGCAAGATACGCTGGAACCGTATTTTCCGCAGTGTAAACAGCTTTGATTAATATAAGAAAACCGTGAAAATCATATCACACCCCTTATACCTTGCGCCCGTTCCGCTCTACACAAAGCTGTACAGCGGGACGGCGCTTGTCATTGATGCACAGTCACCGTTCGTCAAGCAGACATTCAGGAGCCGTGCCGTCATTGCCACCGAGAGCGGCACGCAAAGCCTTAACATCCCCGTGGTACACGACGGCGGCAGGACCGCCATGCGCGATGTACGCATCAGCGAGCACGGCAACTGGCGTCACCAGCACTGGAACGCCTTGGTGAGCGCCTACCGCAAGAGCCCGTTCTTTGAGTACTATGCCGATGACTTCGCGCACTTCTACGAGGAGCGTGACGGTTTCCTGCTGGACTTCAACCTGCGCCTGCACAATGTGATATGCGAACTGCTGGGACTGGAGAGGGAGGCAACTGTAATTACCGAGGGAAACATTGATACTGCGGACGCATGCGACCTGCGCCACATAGCAGAGCCAAAGGCTCTGAAAGCCCTCACAGAGCAACCGCAACCATACTATCAGGTATTCGCCCGGCGCAACGGTTTCATCCCCAACCTGAGCGTTTTAGACCTGCTTTTCAACATGGGCCCCGAAGGACTCATAACATTAAGGGAGAGTTGTTTGTAACAATATAAAACAACAAAGAAAGGAAATACTCGATGTATTTCCTTTCTTTGTAATAAGCAATTGGTTTCCTTACTTCTTATTACTGATCTTCAACTCAATAATAAAGGCTATAATCAACCCAAGACCACCGAACAGAAGCACACACGAACCGTACACAGCACCTCTTATTTGATAGGAACTCTCAACAAAGTCCGCGAAATTATAGTGAACGGCAAAAGCAACCAGCAGACCTATTCCAAGTCCCATAAACAGACAACCGAACTTCAATGCCGAGAAAGAGAGCTTAGGGATATCTGTTGAGAAATCGATTTTCCCGTTCAAGATATCGGGGGTAAGTTTATCCCCAATCTTGTCAATGATTGTCAGGCGTTCCTTTTTACGCACAAAAAGTTCAAACAACTTATAAATACCCAAAGTGATAATACCCATAACGGCAGGAACCATAATAAAATCCATCATAATTATTTAAATTTAAAGGTTAACAATTCATTCCTTACACCCTTTAGACGCAACAACTCCCGAACGGTTACATTTTTCTTCTATTTTTTTGGGAATTTTGTAACCGGAACGCCTTTTCTGCGTCTATTAGATAGATGAAGCACGACGATATACATATAATAAAGGAGATTCTCGGCGGAAAAAGCGAACAGTTCGAGCATATCCTCAACAGATACAGCGGGCAGGTATTCAACCTCATTGCCCATATTGTCCCGTGCAAGGAAGATGCAGAGGAACTGACACAGGATGTATTCATCAAGGTGTTCCGGCTACTATCCTCATTCAAGGAAGAGAGCAGTTTCTCGACCTGGATATACCGCATCGCAACCAATACCGCACTCTCGGCCGCACGCAAGAGAAAGCACGATACACTTCATCTGGACGATGCTGTACATCCGAACATTCCGGACGATATTATCGACGAGGCGCTGGACAACGACAGCGAAGAACAGCTGCAGAGACTGTCCGATGCCATTGAGATGCTCAGCGCCGATGAACGTGCCTTGATAACCCTTTATTATATGAATGAGAAGCCTGTTGCCGAGGTAGCCTCGATACTGGGACTTACAGTAAGCAATGTGAAGATAAAGCTACTCCGCACAAGGAAAAAGTTATACCTCATAATGAATGACTTATGAAACAGGAAGCAAAAGACCGAGGCTTGAAGAAGGCATTGGGCAGCAAAAACAGTGCACTGCCTTCAAATTTCACCTTCTGCACAATGCGGAAGGTTGAAGAGTATATACGCACAAGAGAAAAGAGAGCAGAGCAACAGATGCTCTACTCCATTGTTGCCGTATCGGCAGCCCTGTCTGCCGTTCTTGGGCTTATTGTGGATCATTTCTATGGAAAAGAGTTGAAAAGGATGTTCTCGAACATTACAGACACGTTCCTGCAACTCGACATCTTTGCAACGCCCTACATACTCTTTGCAATAATACTTATTCTTCTCATCCTGTTCGACCATTGGATGAGAAGCAGCTATTACAAACGGCACAAAACAGAGGAGTAGAGAAATTATAAAGTCATTTAACGTATTCAGGCACAAAAAAAACGGCCCCTCTCTTGAGGAGTCGTTCATCATTACAACAGAGCGTGAATTACTTCGCAGCCTTCTTGGCAGCCTTCTTAGCCTCCTTAACGGCCTTCTTCTCAGCCTTAAGTCTTGCCTTCTCTGCCTTCTTGGCATCCTTCTCGCTCAAAGCAGCCTTACCAGGAGCACCTTTTGCACCAGCCTCTCTAAGAGCAGCCTTTGCAGGAGCACCCTTTACAGCAGCCTTAGGACTGGCAGCTCTAACTGCAGCCTTTGGAGCTGCCTCTCTAACTGCCTCATACTCGGTAGCCTTAATCTCCTTCGCATTCTTCTTCTCAGCCTTCTTTGCCACCTTGTTCTTCTTTGCAGCCTTCTTCTCGGCCTTCTCAGCAGCCTTTACAGTAGCCTTTGAAGGAGCGCCCTTTGCACCTGCCTCTCTAACAGCAGCCTTTGGAGCTGCCTCTCTAACAGCAGCCTTTGGCTCAGCCTCTCTTACAGCACCCTTAACAGCCTCTTTTGTTGCCTCTTTCTTGGCAGCAACCTCACCGTTGTTTGCAACCTGAGCGTTAGCAGTAAGGCCCAGAGCAACGAACAACATCATTACAAAAAATTTCACTTTCATTGTTTAGAAAATTTATGTTAAAAAATGTTTCTCCCAAAACGAGCCGCAAAATTACATATTAATATCCAAACAACAAAATTTTTTAATAAAAATCTTGCATTTTTTCATTGATATCGCCTTGAAAATGAATAGGAAGGGGGTCAATCGCAATAAAAATAGTGCTTTTACAATAAGGTTATCACTTTTTCTTGTTTAGAAAATTCACAATTCATAAAATTTTTCAATCCAGCACAACAAGGAATGTGACGCGCTCGTCACTGTTCTGTGAAAGGCTGAGACTACCGCCGTGCAGACGTATTATCTGCTTCGAGACAGCTAGACCTATTCCCGAGCCGTCCTGCTTTGTGGTAAAGAACGGGGTGAAAATGTTTGCCGCCACGTCGGCCGGGATTGCACCGCCGTTATTGCTTACTTCAATATGTACCCGCTCGTCGGGCGCAATGTGTGAGCGCAGTTCCACCCACTGCCCATTGCCATTCTGCACACAAGCCTCAACGGCATTCTTCACAAGATTAACGATAACCTGCAAGAGCTGCCCTTTATCGCCATATATCATGATATCTGCCGGCTCAACAGCGATAGTCAACTGCACATCCCCATGCTTGATGAGAGCACGGACCTCATTGAGCAGCTCAAGCAAATAGAAAGGAGCCTTTTTGGGCGGTGGGATGCGCGTCACCGAACGGAACGAATCGACAAACTGCATAAGCCTGTCACTTGTACTGTGTATGGTCTCAAGCCCTTGTTGCATAACCTCGGCATTATCCATATTATGCAACAGAGTACTGCTTATGGATGTCACAGGAGCAAGCGAGTTCATTATCTCGTGGGTAAGTATGCGCGTGAGTTTTTCCCAGGCAAGACCCTCCCGTGTATCAAGTTCCCTATTGATATTCTCTATTGAGATTACACGCAGATTATGTCCCTCATACCGCATCGACGAACAGTTAAGCAAAAGGTTCACATCACCGCTCTCCGTCGCAAAGCACACACTCTTCTGCTCCATTGGAGCAATGGCAAGCAACGTATCGGCAAGGTCGGGGGATATCTGTCGCAACCTGTCGACGTGACTGAGCATAGGCACACCCAACAGATTCATAGCTTTGCCGTTATATTGCTTTACAGCGCCGTTCTCAAGCAGAATAAGAATACCTATGTTAGCACACTCAATGAGTGCTTCAAAATATTTCTCCTTGTCGGCAGCCTTGGCCTTAGCCTCATCAAGCACCTCCTTTATCTTGTTGAGCGAATAGTTTACAACAGCATGCTTGGTACGTAACGGACTGTCGACAAAACGGAACGAGAAATCATTGCTACGGACAGCGCTGAAGACAAATTCAAGGTTCTTGACAACTGTACGGTATACATTCACGAGCCTGTATGCAAGAACGGCAATCAGCACAATCACTGGAAAGAGGAAACCATGACGCCCACTCGCCAGAAGCCACCCCAAAAGCACGCTCGCTGCCACCAGCATGGCAACGAGCAACAACGGTCTCAAAAGGGGCAGCCTGCGTTCCGTCATAAACCGTAACGTTTGATTTTGTTGTACAATGTCTGGCGCGTTATTCCCAGGCGTTGTGCCACCATAGAGAGATTGCCTCCACAAGACTCAATCTCCGCAACGATAGCTGTGCGCTCAATGTTTTCCAATGTCGTGTCGGCACCATGCGTCTTCCCCTGAGATACATAAAGTTGCAGATGCTCCGACAGTATCTCGCCCCCGTCACACATGATGACAGCCTTCTCCATTATATTCTGCAACTCGCGGATGTTACCCTCAAAAGAGTGTGCCGTGAGCTTTGCTGCCGCCTCCTGCGATATATCAAGCAACTCCTTGCCGTACTTCTCGCAATAATGCTTGAGGAATATATTTGCAAGAGGCACAATATCTACCGCTCTCTTCCTGAGCGGCGGAAGATTTATATGTATGGTATTTATACGGTAGAGAAGGTCCTGACGGAACTCGCCTTTCTCAACCATCGCAAAGAGGTTGCAGTTGGTTGCCGCCACAAGGCGTATATCTATTTCCTGCGGCACATTACCGCCTATCGGGGTCACCATACGGTTCTGCAATGCCACCAGCATCTTCGCCTGCAAGTGCAACGGCAGGTTACCGATCTCATCCATGAACAGCGTGGAACCGTTTGCCGCAACCATCTTTCCGTCGCGGTCACCGTATGCATCGGTGAAGGCACCCTTCTTATGGCCGAAGAGCTCACTCTCGAACAGAGGTTCAGGTATCGCACCCATATCAAGGGAGACCATCTCCTTGCCGGCACGTGTTGACAGACGGTGTATCTCGCGAGCAAGCAGCTCCTTTCCCGTTCCGTTCTCACCTGTTATGAGGACGTTGGCATCAGTTGCAGCCACACGCTCCACCACAGTGCGAATGTGCGCCATTTCGGAACTCGTTCCCCAAAACATCGGCACCTCCTTACGCACAGGCTTCACCGTCTTCTTGCCCTTCTCCTTGCAGCTGTTCAGGGCATTCGTCAGTGTCTCAATGAGTTTTTCGTTGTTCCACGGCTTCACAACAAAGTCGAACGCACCGTGCTTCATGGCCTTAACAGCAAGGTCAATATCGGCATACGCAGTAAAGAGCACCACCCTCAACTGCGGGAATTTTGCCTTGGACTCATTTAGCCAGAATATACCCTCATTACCGGTGTTTATTCCTGCATTGAAGTTCATGTCGAGCAACAGCACGTCGGGTTGCTCGGCAGCTATTGTAGAAAGCAATGTCGTTGGCGAAGAGAGTGTCACCACCTTCGCAAAATAACCGTCGGCAAGCAGTTTCACCGCCGACAGTATGTTTCTGTTGTCATCTACAATAAGTAATGTTCCTTTCTTTGCCATAGCGCGAAGTTAATAATATTAATCAGAAACAACAATACTTGTTATTCTTTGAAACTGTTTAAAGTTTATTTTAGCTCTCCGCTATGTCATCCTAACACAGCGGAGGTCCTTACTCATTAAACGTTAAACGTCAATGTCATGTCGAGCGAGCGCAGCGACGAGACATCTCATAATAACTCATGTCTAAAGTCTTCTTTTGAGATTCCTCACTCCGTATCGGAATGACAAAACAACGTTTTGTTATCGG
>SUXN01000036.1 GCA_015060965.1 Bacteroidales bacterium
ATAAAAGAATATAAGAGATTGTTTAATGTTTTGTCTGTGTTAAAAAGATATTCCCCCTATAGTTTGCAGGTGAACCTAAAATTCTGAGGGATTTCATTTTTACGCACCGCAAAAGAGTTCCAAAGAAATTTGGGACTCTTTTTTGTTTTATATCCCTTTAAGCCCTATCTTTGAATCCAAATGGTTCATTACGATGCAACACACAGAACAGCCTAAAAGAATTTCATACCTTGATGCATTGAGAGGGTTCACAATGATATTGGTAGTCGTTTCGCACGTAGCGAAGTTTCTTGACGTAGAGACACTTTCGCCGGGCAGCTTCCATTACTATTTCAACCACTTCCGCATGCCACTTTTCTTTTTCATAAGCGGATTCGTCTTTTACAAGGCCGGTTTTGTATGGAACAGGGTAAACATAAAGAAATTCCTATGCAAGAAAGTCACGGTACAGGTCATCTCTCCGCTCATATTCCTTGCATGTTATGTACATTATATGCATTTTTCCCTTTGGGAATCTCTTGTAGATAACTTCAAAGCCGGATATTGGTTCACATTCACCCTATTCGAATATTTCCTGCTGTATATAGCAACAAGGAAGATATCCGACATCTTAGGTGCCGGAGAGAACAAAGCCATCATAACAATGTTTCTTATCGGCTTGTTTTTTTACTTTTTCCCAAAACAATGGTTGTGTTCGGAAAGCTTGCCTCCATTCGTATCAGATACATTCGGACTCCTTGGTGCAACCCGTATGATGTATTTCATGTTTTTTGTATCGGGAGCATGGGTGAGGAAGAACTTTGCCTCCGCCGAAAAAATTCTGGACAAATCATACCTGACAACATTCGCTGTCATAATATTCTTTGTTACAAGCATATTCTTTGACACGCACTCTTTCAATCCTTATTTACAGAAAATCACCGGTCTGTTGTTATCTCTGTGCGGAATAACAATCATATTCAGCCTTTTCAGGAAACACGAGTCTTTCTTCTCAACAGACAACCCGGCGTCTTCGCTATTGAAGTTCATAGGCAGAAGAACCCTCGACATATATTTGCTGCACAGTTTCTTCATAAACTTCAGACTGCCGGAGCAATTGCTCTCCATCATCTACGATAATCCATTATTGGAATTTGCTGTATCGCTTCTATTGACTGTAATAACAATAACAGCTTGCCTTGCCGTAAGCGCTGCACTGAGAACCAGCAATGCCTTGGCACACTTCCTTTTTGGCGCACAGAAACGGCCATAAAACGACAACCATTCAGTTACACCCCGAGACTTTGTTGTTCATACACTATCTGGGTTCTGTTACATTTAGAGATCTTATGCTTGTGTATAACGAGTAAAGGGATAGATACATAAAAATCAGGGCCGTACTGAATGTGCGGCCCTGATTAATCATTATAGGTTATTATCAATCCTTCATCTTTGCCTTGATGAACTCACGGTTCAGGCGAGCGATGTTGCTGATTGAAACGCATTTTGGACACTCAGCCTCGCAAGCACGGGTGTTGGTACAGTTACCGAAGCCCAGTTCGTCCATCTTGGCAACCATTGCCTTAACGCGCTTCTTGGCCTCAACCTTACCCTGTGGCAACAATGCGAACTGGCTGACCTTAGCCGATACGAACAACATTGCAGAACCGTTCTTACAAGCAGCTACACAAGCACCGCAACCGATACAAGCCGCTGCATCCATAGCCTCCTCGGCGATATCCTTGCCGATGGGGATTGCGTTAGCGTCGGGCATACCGCCGGTGTTGATGGATACGTAACCGCCAGCCTGCTGTATCTTGTCGAACGCTGTACGGTCGACCATAAGGTCACGGATTACAGGGAAACCGGCAGAGCGCCATGGTTCAACAGTGATTGTGTCACCGTCCTTGAAACGGCGCATATACAACTGGCAAGTTGTAGCACCTGTTGCAGGACCGTGGGGATGACCGTTCACGTAGAGTGAGCACATACCGCAGATACCCTCGCGGCAGTCGTGGTCGAACACGATTGGCTCCTTGTTCTCATTTACCAACTGCTCGTTAAGGATATCGAGCATCTCAAGGAATGATGTATCGCCAGGAATGTCTTTCATCTGATAGGTCTCGAATGCACCCTTAGCCTTAGGACCTCTCTGACGCCATACCTTCAATGTAAAACTTATATTTTTGTCCATTGTTTACAGATTTAAAGATAATTAGTTCTTGTAGTTACGCTGCTGTACCTTGATGTACTGATAGTTGAGGTCCTCTTTGATGAGTTCTGGCTCCTGACCCTGGCCGGTATACTTCCAGCAAGCTACGTAAGAGTAGTTCTCATCGTCGCGCTTAGCCTCACCTTCCTCGGTCTGGTGCTCCTCGCGGAAGTGACCACCGCAAGACTCCTCACGGTTGAGGGCGTCATATGCCATCAAGCGGCCGATCTCGATGAAGTCGAGCAGACGGAGAGCCTTCTCGAGCTCGATGTTGAGAGTGTCAGCCTCACCAGGGATCCGGAGGTCGCTCCAGAAGATCTTCTCTACGCGGTCAATCTCCTTGAGAGCCTTCTCAAGAGACTCCTTGGTACGTGCCATACCGACATTGTCCCACATTACAAGACCCAATTCCTTGTGGATAGAGTCTACGCTGCGTGTACCCTTGATTGCCATAAGCTTTGCAATCTTCTCGTTGACAGCCTTCTCGGCAGCAACGAACTCAGGAGCATCAGTGCTGAAGCGTGGAACCTGAATCTGGTCGGCAAGATAGTTCTGGATTGTGTAAGGAAGCACGAAGTAACCGTCGGCAAGACCCTGCATGAGGGCTGAAGCACCGAGGCGGTTTGCACCGTGGTCACTGAAGTTAGCCTCACCGATAGCGAACAAGCCAGGGATTGATGTCTGGAGCTCGTAGTCAACCCAGATACCACCCATTGTGTAGTGGATAGCGGGGAAGATCATCATTGGCTCCTTGTATGGGTTTGTATCGGCAATCTCCTCATACATATCGAAGAGGTTACCGTAGCGCTGACGTACTACATCCTCACCAAGACGCTGGATAGCATACTTGAAGTCGAGGAACACGGCAAGACCTGTGTTGTTCACGCCGAAGCCCTTGTCACAACGCTCTTTTGCAGCGCGTGAAGCAACGTCACGTGGAACGAGGTTACCGAACGCAGGATAACGGCGCTCGAGGTAGAAGTCACGGTCCTCGTCGGGGATATCGTTAGGATGCTTCTTTCCTGCCTGGAGAGCCTTTGCATCCTCAAGTTTCTTTGGAACCCAGATGCGGCCGTCGTTACGGAGAGACTCTGACATAAGAGTAAGCTTAGACTGCTTGTCACCGTGAACAGGAATACATGTGGGGTGAATCTGTGCGTAGCATGGGTTAGCGAACCAAGCACCCTTGCGGTAGCACTGCAGAGCTGCAGAACCGTTGCTGCCCATAGCATTTGTAGAAAGGAAGTAGGTGTTACCGTAACCACCGGTACCGATAACCACAGCGTGAGCCGAGAAGCGCTCCACCTTACCTGTAACAAGGTTACGTGCGATGATACCGCGTGCACGGCCGTCGATAACTACAACGTCGAGCATCTCGTAACGTGTGTACAGCTTTACAGTACCCTGGTTAACCTGGTAGTTGAGTGCAGAGTAAGCACCGAGAAGGAGCTGCTGACCGGTCTGGCCGCGGGCATAGAATGTACGCGATACCTGAGCACCACCGAATGAACGGTTGGCAAGCAGACCACCGTACTCACGTGCGAAAGGAACACACTGTGCCACGCACTGGTCGATGATAGCGCCTGAAACCTCGGCAAGACGGTGAACGTTGGCCTCACGTGCACGGTAGTCACCACCCTTGATTGTATCGTAGAAGAGACGGTAAACAGAGTCACCATCGTTCTGATAGTTCTTTGCAGCATTGATACCACCCTGTGCTGCGATAGAGTGAGCACGGCGTGGAGAATCCTGGATACAGAAATTAAGCACGTTGAAACCCATAGCACCGAGTGATGCAGCAGCAGAAGCACCTGCAAGACCTGTACCTACAACGATGATATCCAACTTACGCTTGTTGGCAGGGTTCACCAATTTCTGATGTGCCTTATAGTTAGTCCATTTTTCAGCCAATGGGCCTTCGGGAATTTTAGAATCCACTTTTACTGAACTTATTTTAGCCATAATATATGATTTTATAATTTACGAAAAATTGATATTAGCAGCAAGCTGCACCCGCCAAAGTAATCTTACCAAGAGCGCCCAAGCCGAAGAAACCGGCTACAACAACGACCAAGAAACCGAGGATAATGATTGTTGCCAATACATTGCTGATAGCCTTCCAACGGCAGATCCATACGTTGTTGTTTGCACCGAGAGTCTGCATTGCACTCCAGATACCGTGAGTGAGGTGGAACCAGAGGGCAGCCAAC
Organism: Bacteroidales bacterium; assembly: GCA_015060965.1. GTDB lineage: Bacteria > Bacteroidota > Bacteroidia > Bacteroidales > Bacteroidaceae > HGM04593. The sequence goes on from SUXN01000036.1 coordinate 4,402, forward strand.
CAAACCACATAGAGAGCAGCATATACAGGGCAGCTGAATGTGCTTGCAATGTAGTATGAGCCATTCGCTACATTCTCCATTGTAACAGCATCAACGTGCATACCCATCATGTGCAATACCTCGGGCAACTGCATCTTAGCCCAGAAGTTGAAGAGGTGAAGACCGATACCAAGAACAACGATGATACCCAGAACAAGCATGTTCTGCGATGCCCATGTAACGTTCTTTGGTCTCTCGGAAACAGCATAGCGCTGTGAACCGCGGGCCTTTCTGTTCTGCAATGTAAGGATGAAAGCATAGACAAAGTGCAGCACAACAAGAGCAGCAAGACCTGCTGTTCCCACCAATGCATACCAGTTAGCTCCCAAGAACTCACAAATAGCGTTGTAACCATCGGTGCTGATGATAGCAACCAAGTTCATTGACATGTGGAAAAGAAGGAAGAGCACCAGGGCTGCACCTGTAACACTCATTACTACCTTTCTTCCCACAGAAGATTTAAATAACCACATAATGAATTGATATTAAATTAAAATAAATAAATAGTTCGTTCAAAAAATGGCGTATGCACATTGTAGTATATAACAAAAGCGGTGCATACAAGTGAAATGCAAAAACAATCTTTTGCACTCCGCAACGGATGATGCCCAATTATGCACATAACCCAATTTGTCACAAAAATAAACCTTTTTTTATAAAAAACACAAAAAGGCAAAATAATTTTAGGTTTTATCGCAGTTTTACCGTTTTTACATTGTTCTTATAACAACGCCAGACAGGGTTTGTGTCGGCACAGAATCACATAAAGCCACGTCAGACACAAAATCATTATCGAGGCACAGGCAAAGGCACGGAAAAGATTATTGTAAAAAACTTTGCATTAAAAGGGGCATTTGCTACATTTGCAGTAATTAGGTGTAGAACGACCCTGACAGATTTGCGGCCGCGTTTGTAGAGGCAGTGACGTTGTGACTGCACAAAACAGCAGCGCACATTGTCATCCCGAGCGAGCAAAGCGACGAAATCCGCAGGGTTCGACAATGCCGACAGCGAATGGTCGCACGTAGCATGGGCAATGCTCATGCCGTGCGGGTCGCGAAAAGGCGGCATTGTCAAAGGATCTCTCAAAAAACGCCAGCATTGTCATCCCGAATGAACATGAGGGATCTCAAAAAACGCATTGACAGAGATTCTTCACATACGTTCAGAAACGAAGTTCGCCGCCCGAAGGGGCTAAAGGCAATGACAAAACAACGTTTTGTTATCGACGAGTTTTGCAGCAACAGGTCAAACGCAGCATAGCCGTAGGTTATGCCGTTTGGGTTGCGAAAAGCAAAACGAGTCAATGACCTTTTTTGTTATCGACGAGTCTTGCAGCAACAGGTCAAACGCAGCACTCCCACCCCTCCGCCAGTAAACTGGCACCTCCCCTCAGGCAGAGGAGGAATTTAACTTATGCCGTTTGGGTTGCGAAAAGCAAAACGAGTCAATGACAGTGCAAATGACAAACTAAAACAATAAAAAACAATGGCAACTTTAAAAGAGAAAATCGGCTATGGCTTCGGTGACATGGCCTCTTCAATGTTCTGGAAGATTTTCAGCGCATATCTTCCGGTATTCTATGCAATGGTATTCAAGCTCGACCTGGGAACGACAGCAATCCTCATGCTGGTTACCCGTATCTGGGATGCTGTTTCCGACCCGATGATGGGTATCATCTCCGACCGCACAAACACAAGATGGGGTAAATACAGACCCTACCTCCTTTGGATAGCCGTTCCGTTTGCAGTAGCCGGCGTGCTGCTGTTCACCAAGCCAAACCTCGGTGAAACAGGCAATACCGTATGGGCATTCGTGACATACATCCTTATGATGACCGTGTACACAGCCATCAACGTGCCTTACGGCTCAATGTTGGGTGTGATAACAGAGGACAGTGATGAAAAGACCGTATTCTCATCATTCCGTATGTTCTTCGCTTACGGCGGTTCGTTCATCGTGCTCGCATTGTGGGAGCCACTTTGCAACTTCTTCGCAGGCACAAGCGGCGAGATGACACTTGACCCCGACGCATGGCAGTATGGCATGATTGTCGTTGGCGTAGTATGCGTGACACTCTTCGTACTCACATTCGCCATGACAAAGGAGAGAGTGAAGACAGCCCCCAAGACAACAAGCATCGGGGATGACCTCGGCTCACTGCTGCACAACGGTCCCTGGTGGATACTCCTCGGCGGCGTGCTCTTCTTCAACTTCTTCAACGCCATACGTTACTCCGTGATACCTTTCTACTTTGCAACACTCATAGCAAAGGACGCGAGCCTGTCGATATTCTCTATTGACTTCATGTTCTATGCCGGCATATTCCTTGCCGTGGGCGAGGTTGCAAACATGATTGGAGTAGCCGTTGCAACACCAATCACATTCAAACTAGGCAAGAAAGGCACATTCCTGTGGTCACTCTTTGCGCTCATCGCACTGTGTATCGCATTCTACTATGTACCTACAAGCGGCAACGGAGCATACTGGACACTCCTTGCATTGCAGATTCTCGTATGTATTCTCACAGGTATCGTATCACCGCTCGTGTGGAGTATGTACGCCGATATCTCCGACTATGCCGAGCTCAAGTTCAAGACCGCATCAACAGGCCTCATCTTCTCATCATCTTCAATGGCCCAGAAGTTCGGCGGTGCCTTCGGTGCATCGGCAGTGATGTGGATTCTTGCGGCCTTCGGCTTCAACACCGATGAGGGCGCCGTGCAGACAGCAGATGCAATAGAGGGAATAAGACTGCTCATGAGCTGGATTCCTGCTGCCGTAGCCGGCATATCGGCATTCTTCATCTTCATCTATCCGCTTACCACAAAGCGCATGAGGGAGATAGGCGAAAAGCTGAAAGAGATAAGAGAGTAATAACATGTCTATAACAGAATTGAGGCGCACCGTGGTGCGCCTCAATTCTGTTATATAGTGTAATGTCCATGAATTCCTCAGTACCCAATGCCTTATCAGCCGCTGTAGCTATGATATTTGATCGGGTATATGGGAAAAGCTTCTCAATGTTTAAAGTGGCGCATGCCGGTACACAACATGGTTATTCCGTATTCATTGGCTTTCTTGACTGAATCCTCGTCACGTACACTACCACCCGGTTGGACAATAGCCGTAACACCATATTGAGAAGCCAAAGTAACTGTATCGTCAAACGGGAAGAAACCGTCCGAAGCCAACACCAATCCTTCCGTGTATCCTGCAGCTGCAGCCTGCTTCAGGGCGATTTCAGCAGAACCCACACGATTCATCTGACCTGCACCCACACCTACAGTCTTGCCCTCTTTCACCACCACGATAGCATTGGATTTAACGTGCTTCACAATTCTCCAGCCAAAGTTCAGGTCTACCACTTGGTCGGCTGTCGGCTTAGTTTCAGTAACGCACATGTCGGCAGTCACTTCAGCAGTTGACTTATCCAAATCCTGAACAAGCAAACCACCGTTTACACTTACATACTGATTCACGACACGTTCATCTTTTGTCATATCTACCTGCAAGAGGCGAAGATTCTTCTTGGTGCAAAGCACTTCCAATGCACCTTCTGAGAATGACGGAGCCATGATGATTTCCAAGAAAACAGGCTTCATCAATTCAGCAGCCTCACGAGTAACCTCACGATTTACAGCAACAATACCTCCAAAGATACTTACCTTGTCGGCTTCGTATGCCTTGGTCCATGCATCTACCACATCCGTACCTATGGCCGCACCGCAAGGATTCATGTGCTTCAAGCCCACACAGAACGGCTCGTCAAACTCTCTTACAATGCAAAGAGCCGCATTGGCATCCTGAATATTATTGTATGAGAGTTCCTTGCCGTTCAACTGCTTGGCATTGACCAATGAGTAAGAGCCGGAGTCGGCAGAGCCGTAGAATTTGGCTTTCTGATGAGGATTCTCGCCATAGCGCAAACCTTCTACCAGATCGAATTCCAAGAAAAGCTTTTCGTTCAATCCTGCAGCCTTACGCATATAAGTAGCGATCATGGAATCATATTCGGCAGTATGTGTATATGCCTTGGCTGAAAGTTGGAGTCGAGTTCCGACCGTTGTATTGCCTCCTTCTTTTATTTCTTCGATGATAGTCGCATAATCCGCCGGATCGCAAACTACAGTCACATCCTTATAGTTCTTGGCAGCCGAGCGGAGCATTGAAGGACCGCCGATGTCGATGTTTTCTATGGCATCTTCCATGGTAACGTCCGGTTTGGCAATAGTCTGACGGAATGGATAGAGGTTTACACAAACCATATCAATAAATTCAATGCAGTTGTCTTTCAGTGCCTGAAGATGGCTTTCATCATCCCTGCGTGCAAGCAATCCGCCATGCACCTTCGGATGCAGTGTCTTTACACGTCCGTCACAGATTTCAGGAAATCCTGTTACATCACTGATGTTGATAACCTCCACATTGCTGTCACGCAAAAGTTTCATAGTACCACCTGTGGCAATAATCTCCCAGCCCAAAGAACGGAGTTGCTGTGCAAATTCCACGACACCGGTCTTGTCGCTGACGCTGATAAGTGCTCTCATATATTTAAAATTTAAATGGATTCTTATATTTATTCAGTATAACTGCTATTGTCCCAACAATGGGTACACAACTCACATTTCGGTAGTCCGATTGCATTTACAAGGTCATCAAGACGTTGGAACTTGAGTGATGTGAGTTGCAGATGCTTGCGCATGATTTCTACCATTTCCTTATGTTTCTCACCATCCGGATTGACATATTTCATACATGTTTCATCCGTAAGATTATCGACACCCTCCATATCTCTGATAATTCTGCGGGCATAGAGGTCGTAAGTGCTACGGGATGTAGAGAAGTTCAAGAATCGACAAGGGAAAATCAATGGCGGGCATGCGATACGCATGTGTATTTCCTTGATACCGGTATCGTGAAGTTTCACTATATTGTCTTTCAACTGTGTACCTCTTACAATGGAGTCGTCCATGAATACCACTCGCTTGCCATAAGTCAGTTTTTCATTCGGAAGAAGCTTCATTTTGGCAACCAAATCCCTCATCTTCTGGTTCTGAGGCATGAAACTTCGTGGCCAGGTCGGAGTATATTTCACAAACGGTCTCTTGTAAGGTACAACTTTCTGATTGGCATAGCCTATGGCATGTCCGACACCTGAATCAGGAATACCTGCCGCATAGTCAATTTCAAGGTCAGCATCGTGTCGTGCCATTGCAGCACCGCTTTCGTATCGTGCATCCTCTACATTGATACCTTCATACCATGCCGATGGATAGCCGTAATAAACCCAAAGGAAGGAGCATACCTGCTTACGGCATCCCGGAGGAGTAACTTCACGCACACCGTCTGCGCTCATCTGTACTATTTCACCGGGGCCAAGGTCTCTTACAAAGCTATAACCCAGGTTTGCATAACTGGAGCTCTCACTGGCACAAACATAGCCCTTGTCATTCTTACCTATTGATATCGGTGTCCTTCCGAATTTGTCGCGGGCTGCATAAATGGCATGGTCAGTAAGGACAAGCATAGAGCATGAACCTTTGACATTGTTCTGTACATATTCTATTCCTTCTTTAATAGAATTACCCATACCTATAAGCATGGCTACCAGTTCTGTAGCATTGATTTCCGAGCTTGACAGTTCAGCAAAATGCATGCGTTGGCTCAACATCTTTTCTGTGAGTTCTTCAATATTTTCAATGCGGGCTACAGTAACGACAGCATATCTTCCCAAATGTGAAGTGATAGTGATAGGTTGTGATTCACTGTCAGAAATGACACCTATACCCATTTGTGAGTCACCGAATCGAGGAAGTTCATCTTCGAATTTGTTTCTAAAGTATCCATTTTCCAATGAATGGATAGAACGGATGAACTTCGAACCATTATAGAATGCCATACCTGCACGCTTGGTGCCTAAATGCGAATGGTAGTCTGTACCATAAAAAACATCACTTACACATTCCTGACGTGATACACATCCAAAAAAACCAGACATAGCTTAATTAATAATTTGTTATACTTTTATTTATATTTTAAATCCTAAAAAAACAGTTATGTAAAAATAGTGCACTACATTTGCATGTAGCGCACTATCTCCTTTACCTGTAGGTAAATACACCATAATCTGAGCGTATAATCAACTCCTTATTTCCACCGCTCTCTTCTATATGCCCTACAATCTGGGCATCTATACCGAAACTTTTCGAAATTGCAATGACTTCTTCTGCATATTCGGGAGAAATATACACTTCCATACGATGTCCCATGTTGAAAACCTTGTACATCTCATACCAGTCCGTCTGACTTTGTTCATGAATGGTCTTGAACAATGGAGGAACCGGGAACATGTTATCCTTGATTACACGGCAATTATCACCCACAAAATGAAGTACTTTAGTTTGTGCACCACCGGAACAGTGTACCATACCGTGGATTTCCGGACGTAGCTTGTCGAGCAGTTTTTTTACCAACGGTGCATAAGTACGGGTCGGAGAAAGCACCAACTTACCTGCATCTACAGGAGAGCCTTCCACTTCGTCTGTCAATGCCAATGTTCCGCTATATACGAGATCCTCGGGTACACCTTTATCATAACTCTCAGGGTATTTCTCGGCAAGATATCTTGAAAACACATCGTGGCGGGCACTGGTCAAGCCATTGCTTCCCATGCCGCCATTGTACTCCTTTTCGTATGTGGCCTGACCGTAAGAAGCCAATCCGACGATAACGTCACCCGGGCGGATATTGGCATTGTCAATCACATCACTGCGCTTCATGCGGCATGTAACCGTGGAGTCAACGATTATGGTACGTACCAAATCACCCACATCGGCTGTCTCTCCACCTGTTGCATATACACCAATGCCCATTTCACGAAGCTCGGCAAGGAGTTCATCTGTACCGTTGATTATAGCAGAGATCACCTCACCGGGTACAAGGAGCTTGTTGCGTCCAATAGTTGATGAAACAAGAATGTTATCTACCGCACCCACACAAAGCAGATCGTCGATATTCATAATGAGCGCATCCTGGGCAATACCTTTCCATACGCTCAAGTCACCTGTTTCTTTCCAATAGAGATAAGCGAGAGATGATTTTGTTCCTGCCCCATCAGCATGCATGATATTGCAATACTCAGAGTCCCCTCCCAATATGTCAGGGATAATTTTGCAAAATGCCTTTGGAAAAATCCCTTTGTCAATATTCTTTATGGCATTGTGTACATCTTCTTTGGATGCAGAAACGCCACGTTGCATATATCTTTGGTTACTCATGGGCTTTAGATTTATTGGCTTGCAAATATAGCAACAAACGAGCGAGAAACATCAAGCTTGCTTGAATGTTTTTTACTGCGAGTGCAGTCTATATTCGCGATTTACTGCAAAAATACAAATTATTAAGCAAATGCCCATATAAATGGGGCCTTTAAATTGCTTGTATCGAGTAAATCCTAAGCAAATACGACTTTTCTCAGAAACTGTCAAGAAAAAGATAGCCGGGCCGAGGCCAAAAGCAAAAAGACAAAGACGCCAACAGAGTTTCGGATAATATTAAAATCCAAATCATCAAGCCCAATTGACAGATTATCGGAACAATTCCAACTACATTCTTGCCGGCAAAGGAGCACATGTACACGCAACCAGAAACATCAAAGCGAATAACAGAAGATTAACGGCCGTTCTCCCTAAAAGCGGATTCAGTCCAGCACCTTGCACTTGACATAACACCATCCAGGTTCTGTAATGCAGTAAAAGATAAACAGCAGGAACAAGCAATGACCATGAAGGAAGCATCAACCACACGGGAATCATGACTGCCATGCCTGATATGCCAGACAGCAGGTAGGCTATGCTCATGAATCTGCGGCCGAAAATGACAACCGTAGTGCGTTTGCCTACAGACGCATCATCTTCCATATCCCTGTAATTGTTCACTATAAGCACATTCGCAGCAAGCAAACCTACAGCAACAGATGTAGGCAATGCCATATCCGCACACTCCCAAGTGCCGGTTTGAAGGTAACAGGTGAATGTTACGGGAATTAATCCGAAGAAGACTATAACAGCCAGATCGCCCAATCCATGGTGCGACAATGGATATGGTCCTGCACTGTAAGCCAAAGCAAACAACATAATCAGAGCACCCAAAACAACAAGCCACCAAGAACCGTATATAAGCATCACACAGCCCGCAATGGCCGCCAATGTCAAAGTGGCAAAGGTAGCCCTCTTCATCGCTTCAGGCGATATTGTACCCTCGGTTACTCCACGCCTGAATCCGGCACGTCCCTTCCGGTCAATTCCATTTTTGAAATCATAGTACTCATTACCGAAGTTGGACGCTATCTGCGCAAGCATAGCAAACAGAAGACACAGCAAAGCCGGGACCGTCTTGAACGAACCAAGCATAATAGCGCATCCGGTTCCGGCAATTACTCCAGCCACACTCACGGGTAGAGTCCTGAGCCTCATTGCCTCAATCCAACTTTTAATCATCGTTTTTCCTTTTTACCTACATACATCCTACACACACCCAATGTCAACGGAGTATGCTCTACCTCATCAAATCCGGCCGATTTCATTATAGAGATGAATCTGTCCGGTGCCGGGAAACGAAGTACAGAAGCCGGAAGGTATTCGTACGCTCCGCGATTTCCCGAGACAAGACCACCTATCGCCGGCAATATTTTAAGGAAGTATAGTTTGTAACACCAACGGACAAATGCATTTGTGGGAACCGAAAGTTCAAGTATAACGAGTTTTCCTCCGGGGAGCAGCACCCTGTACATCTCCTCAAGTCCAAGTTCCAAGTGTTCGAAATTACGCACTCCAAATCCCACCGATATACGATCAAAAGTATTGTCCGCGTATGGAAGAGCCTCACAGTCGGCGACATACAACTCAGCCGATACGCCGGCTTTGCGTATCTTCTCCCTGCCTACCGTCATCATTCCTTCCGAAATATCCACTCCTATTACTTCACTGCCGTCAGACGCTTTCCTGGCAATCTCAATGGTGAAATCTCCAGTACCGCAAGCCACATCAAGAACCTTAAGCGGTTTCGCCTCGTCAATAATTTCACGCACAGCTTTTTTTCTCCAACCTTTGTCTATGTTGAGTGAGAGAATATGATTCAGTCTGTCATAGTCGGGAGCAATGTTGTCAAAAAGCTTCCTGACACCCTCTTTCTTTGCCATAATTATTTCTATTTTCTTATGATACAACAATATACATATATAAACAGTATCACATTCATCAACAATGCATACATGATAGCCGGCAGAGCCATTTCTCCGCTATCAGACTGATACCCAACAGGAACATCAGAACAATGAGAATAGGCATAACTATCCATACAGTATTCATAGAACTTTCATTTGAGTGTGCAAAAATACCTTTTTGCCGCAACATATTAAAATTATGCCTAAAGGTAATTTGTGTATATTCAGGTGCTTTTCCTTTAATTGTTGTCGGCAATACAACTCAATGGCAAGCAATATGAAGTGTGTTTTACGACTTTTTACGGTAAAGTACAAAATTCTTGATTCCTGCCCCTACACATTAAACAATACACGTCAAACACCATTGTCATGTCGAGCGAGCGAAGCGACGAAATCCGCAGGGTTCGACAATGCTGCGATTAAGCAAGCGAGATACAAGTTTACTTTAATCTCACTGCGAGCGAAAGCAGGTTCAACGAAGTTAATACCGGCAGCGAATGGTCGCACGTAGCATGGGCAATGCTCATGCCGTGCGGGTCGCGAAAAGACGGCATTGTCAAAGGATCTCTAAAAAATCGCCAGCATTGTCATCCCGAGCGAGCAAAGCGACGAGGGATCTCAAGAGCAGCATTGACAGAGATTCTTCACATACGTTCAGAATGACAGAGAGGATGTACCCCTGCTGTTTATTGGGCGGACCGGTGTTTCCGCCCAATAAACAGCGTACCTGTCATGCCGGAACGAAGTCAAGCATCTCAACAACGCGAGAATATAGATTTTTCGGGCAAAGCCCTCAACAACACGTCTCACACAAGGTTATTGACTTTAGCCTCTAAGAAAAACCAATTATATCAATGTTTCCATTTAAGACATAAAACATTACCGATACTTCACCCCGAAATAATCAAGCAACGCCTTGTAATTGTCCTGCGCAGTTAGGCAAGTGTCAAGCAGATAACCACGCACCCTGTCCCACTCCTGCAATCCGCGGTGGTAGAACATCTTCAGCTCATCGGTAATAATAAAAGGCACAATACCGTTGGCAAGACACTCCTTGAACATCACAAGACGCCCTACTCGTCCGTTGCCATCCTGGAACGGATGGATTACCTCAAAGCGCTGATGCAGGTCAATTATATCCTCAATATTTTTCCTCTTTTTACCGTTATATTCCTTGAGCAACGCCTTCATCTCGCTGTGGACATCTGCCGGCGCTGTAGTGCTGTTACCGCCCACCTCATTGGGCAGAAGTTTATAATCTCCCACAGCAAACCACTCCTTACAGCTATCCGATGTACCCTGCTTCAACAACAAGTGCAACTCCTTTACAAGAGATTCCGTCAACTTCTCCCCAGCCTTATCAATAATGAGGTCAATGCAACGGAAATGGTTAGTGGTCTCTATTATGTCGTCGACACGAAGAGTCTCACCCTCCACACCAATGGTGTTTGTCTCAAAGATGAAACGCGTCTGCTCATGTGTAAGACGGCTACCCTCGATGTGGTTCGAGTTATACGTAAGGTCAACCTGTGTGCGGTGATATATTCCGCCCTTCAGCCTCGACTCCTTTTCGCGGCGTAAGACCTCCAGAAGAGGCGATATCTTCTGCTTACGGTTCCTACGGAGCGGAAGCTCCGCATCGGCCGGCACGCTCCACGTCTTTCCGACAAGAACTGCACCTTCAATCTTTCCCACAGCACAATAATTACGTGCGGTACGTTCCGATATCTCATGCTTTCCGGCAAACTCTGCAACTGATATGTACTCCATAACTCCTTATATCTATCGGCAAGTTTTCTTGCTATTTCCTTTGCAAATGTATCATTTCTTGCCGATATCGGCAAGAAATAACCTAAATTAAACCTGAGTTCAATATAAGTTCAACAGAATCGCGCACCTGTCATGCTTGAGCGCAGTGAAGCATCTCAACAGTAGCGAACCTGTCATCCCGACAGAGCGCAGCGACGAGGGATCTAAAAAACAACAGCGAACATGTCATGCTGGAACGAAGTGAAGCATCTACAACAAACGCATAATAAGAGATTTTTTCGGGCAAAGCCCTCAACAACACGTCTCACTACGTATCGGAATGACAAAACAACGTTTTGTTATCGGTGAGTTCATTAGTGTAACAATGAACGAACCAATGCCCTTTTGTTTTGTTATCGACGAGTTTTGCAGCAACAGGTCAAACGTAGCACTCCCACCCCTCCGCCAGTAAACTGGCACCTCCCCTCAGGCAGAGGAGGAATTTAACTTATGCCGTTTGGGTTGCGAAAAGCAAAACGAGTCAATGACAGTGCAAATATAGAATGACACAGCGGAGGACTTTACTCATTAAACATTACACTTTACACATTACACAATATTTATTATGCCAATTCAAGCCAACATCACTTATTTCCACAATTTTCTTCAAAAATCCATTTCTTTTTGGATGAATTAATCTAATTTTACGGAGTTTATTTTATTTAAATAATTAATTAAAATTTTAAATATGGATTACAGTGTTCTATTCTGGTTTGTGCCTGCGGCATCGGTGCTGGCACTTGCCTTTGCCTGGTATTTCTACAGGCAGATGAAAAAAGAGAGTGAGGGTACCGAGCGTATGGCCTACATTGCCGAGGCGGTACGTAAAGGTGCAATGGCTTACCTGAAGCAGCAGTACAAGATTGTGACAATTGTATTTGTCTCTCTTGCTATTGTCTTTGCCATCATGGCCTATGTGTTCAAGATTCAGAACGAGTGGGTGCCTTTTGCATTCCTCACAGGCGGTTTGTTCAGCGGCTTGTCGGGCTTCCTTGGCATGAAGACTGCCACATACGCATCGGCACGTACTGCCAACGCTGCACGCGCTTCAATGAACAGCGGATTGCGTATGGCATTCCGTAGCGGTGCCGTAATGGGCTTGGTTGTGGTAGGCCTCGGCTTGCTCGATATCTCGGTGTGGTATCTCATTCTTGACAGCTTTATCCCCGCCGACCTCAACAATACAGGCATGAAGCTTTGTATTATCACAACTACAATGCTTACCTTCGGAATGGGTGCATCTACACAGGCTCTCTTCGCCCGCGTGGGTGGCGGTATCTACACAAAGGCTGCCGACGTTGGTGCCGACCTTGTCGGAAAGACCGAATACAACATCCCCGAGGATGACCCACGTAACCCTGCTACCATTGCCGACAATGTGGGTGACAACGTAGGTGACGTGGCCGGCATGGGTGCCGACCTGTACGAGAGCTACTGTGGCTCTATCCTCTCATCGGCTGCGCTCGGTGCTGCTGCCTTTGCCTCACAGGGCTCTGCCATGCAGACTAAGGCTGTCTTTGCTCCTATGCTCATTGCTGCCATCGGTATCGTACTTTCTATAATAGGTATATTCTCGGTCCGCACAAAGGAGAACGCCGACATCAAGAGCCTTATCGGTGCGTTGTCACGTGGAACAAACCTCTCTTCACTGCTGATTGTGGGTGCCACATTCGCAATATTGTATATGCTTGGTATCGAGAACTGGGTCGGTTTGTCATTGGCTGTTGTTGTAGGTCTCTTGGTAGGTATCGTCATCGGCCGCTCTACAGAGTATTACACATCACAGTCTTACGCTCCTACACGCAAGGTGTCTGAGGCTGGAAAGACAGGCCCTGCAACAGTAATCATCTCAGGTATGGGATTGGGTATGTTGTCAACAGCTATCCCTGTGCTTTCAGTAGTTGTGGGAATCATCCTTTCTTACCTGCTTGCTACAGGCTTTGAGCTTGGTGCCGAGAATGTATCTCTGGGTCTGTACGGTATTGCCATTGCATCGGTAGGTATGCTCTCTACATTAGGTATCACATTGGCTACCGACGCTTACGGCCCTATCGCCGACAATGCGGGCGGTAATGCCGAGATGAGCGGCCTGGAGCCTGAGGTACGCCGTCGTACCGACGCCCTCGACTCACTCGGTAACACCACTGCTGCCACAGGTAAGGGATTTGCTATCGGTTCGGCTGCGCTCACTGCGCTTGCCCTGCTTGCATCATACATCGAGGAGATAAGAATAGCCCTTGAGCGCACTGACCCCAATATACTCATCAACGGCAAGCCTCTCATGAGTGCAAACATCGTGGACTTCATGCACTATTATGACGTTACATTGATGAATCCTATGGTATTGTGCGGTATCTTTGTAGGTGCAATGATGTCGTTCCTGTTCTGTGGTCTCACAATGAATGCTGTGGGCCGCGCTGCACAGAAGATGGTTGCCGAGGTACGCCGTCAGTTCAGCGAGATAAAAGGTATTCTCGAAGGAAAGACCGAGCCCGACTACTCTCGTTGCGTAGAGATCTCTACACGCGGTGCACAGCAGGAGATGGTACTTCCTTCACTGCTCGCCATTGCAGCTCCAATCCTCACAGGCGTGGTGCTTGGCGTTCCGGGTGTCATCGGTCTTCTTATCGGTAGCTTATCTTCAGGATTCCTGTTGGCGGTATTCCTTGCCAATGCTGGAGGCGCATGGGACAACGCGAAGAAATATGTCGAGGAGGGTAACTTCGGCGGCAAGGGCAGTGACACACACAAGGCTACTGTAGTGGGTGACACAGTCGGTGACCCATGCAAGGACACATCAGGCCCCAGCCTCAACATCCTCATCAAGCTCATGAGCATGGTTGCCATTGTTATGGCCGGCTTGACCATTTCTTTCAGTCTCATAGGATAATACACAGACTTTTCAATAAACCTATAGTGGGTGTATCAAAAAATGATTTGATACACCCACATTTTTATAAAAAAAGAGTACCTTTGAAGCCGACATAAATAAAAGAGTTATGCTTCCATTAGAAACACGAAACGAGATTACAAGACTGATAAAGAGAGAAGTAGTACCTGCGATGGGATGTACAGAGCCTGTTGCAGTGTCGCTGTGCACGGCAAAGGCTGTTGAGATTCTTGGTTGCGTACCGCAGAACATCAACGTAAAGCTTAGCCCTAATGTGCTTAAAAATGCAATGGGAGTAGGAATCCCGGGCACAGGAATGGTGGGCCTGCCTATCGCAGTTGCCCTGGGTGCATTGGTGGGACGCAGCGAATACAGCCTGGAGGTGTTGAAAGACACTACCCCACAGGCTGTGGAGCAGGGCAAGCGCATGATTGAGGAGAAGCGCATAAATGTTTCTCTCAAAGAGGGCGCGTGCGATGTGCTGCATATCGAGGTGGAGGCTGTAGCCGGCAACGACAAGGCCGTTGCGGTGATATCGGGCAGCCACACTAATTTCGTGTTCCTGCAGCGTAATCAGGAGGTGCTTCTTGACAACAGCAAGGCAAACGAGACATCATGTGAAAGCAAAGCCGATGTTGAATTGTCTATGCGCAAGGTGTGGGAGTTTGCAACAGAGTCTCCCTTGGAAGAGCTCTCTTTTATCCTTGAGGCACGCAAGCTGAACAAGAATGTCGCCGAGGAGTCGCTCAAAGGCCAGTGGGGACATTGCCTTGGACGCACGATAAGCGGCGGCGCACGCAACAAGGTGTTCGGAGATACCGTATTTACGAGGATGGTTTCATACACCTCTGCAGCTTGTGATGCACGTATGGGCGGTGCACAGATTCCCGTCATGAGCAACTCGGGCAGCGGAAACCAGGGTATTGCCTCAACGCTTCCTGTTGTAGTGTATGCCGAGGAGACAAAGGCATCAGAGGAGCAGCTTATCCGTGCCCTTGTACTGAGCCACCTTACTGTAATATATATCAAGCAGAGTCTTGGCCGCCTGTCGGCACTGTGCGGATGCGTAGTTGCCTCTACAGGCTCAAGCTGCGGTATAACATACCTTATGGGTGGCGGTTACGACGAGGTTGCCATGGCCGTCAAGAACATGGTGGCGAACCTTACCGGAGTAATATGTGACGGTGCAAAGCCGAGCTGCGCGCTCAAGCTTGCAAGTGCGGTATCAACAGCGCTCTTCTCGTCAGTGATGGCAATGGAGCACCATTGTGTGACCTCACTCGAAGGCATTGTCGATGACGATGTAGACAAGTCAATAAAGAACCTCACATCCATAGGTTCTCAAGGCATGCAGCAGACCGACAAGATGATTCTATCGATAATGACAAACAAGTAACCATCTATTGTTACATACAAATTTTCCGGCATCGCTTAATAAGTGGTGCCGGATTTGTTTAACGTGAACCTGTCATCCCGACAGAGCGTAGCGACGAGGGATCTAAAAAACAACAGCGAACATGTCATGCTGGAACGAAGTGAACCAACGGTCGACGCCCAAGGCATTAAGCCGAAGGGGCTGAAGTCAAACATCTCGCAAAGTCGCCAGCTGAGTCTACTGAGAGATCTTTTGCTTGTTTTGAGATTTCTCCTCCTTACAGTCGTCGAAATGACAAGAATATGATTTCATTCAGTACACATTTTCAGATTCGTCGTTACATTCAGACGTGTTGTTGAGGGCTTTGTCCGAAAAATGACATAAGATGCGGAATTTGTCCTGCCGATAGGAGGAATCTCAAAAAAAACGCACACAAAAGCCTCCTATCCGTTGCCGATTTTTCCCCGCAACAGATTTTCCACTACACCCCAGGCAGCTACACGACAAATAATCATTTTCAAATTTTGTGATTGCGGGCAAGATATATTATTTTTGTAGCTTATAATTGGGGTAATATGGTGTTACTCCGGCAAAAGAGAAAAGAAAGTGGTATTCAATTACGACATATTGGTTATTGGCGCCGGGCACGCAGGATGCGAGGCAGCTGCCGCTGCAGCTAACATGGGCAAGCACACTTGTCTGATGACAATTGACATGAACAAGATTGCACAGATGAGCTGCAACCCTGCAATAGGAGGCATAGCAAAGGGACAGATTGTAAGGGAGATTGACGCTCTTGGCGGATACACAGGCATTGTGACGGACCGTGCGTCAATACAGTTCCGCATGCTAAACCGCTCAAAAGGCCCTGCAATGTGGAGCCCACGTGCACAGTGCGACAGGATGAAATTCAGCCAATATTGGCGAGAGACGCTTGAAAACATCCCCAACCTTGAGATGTGGCAGGACATCGCCACAGAACTGATAGTTGAGGACGGAAAAGCAGTAGGTGTAAGGACACAGATGGGAGCGGAGTTCCGCGCAGCCTGCACAATCATCACCGCCGGCACATTCCTCAACGGACTGATGCACATTGGCAAGGTAAAGATTGAGGGCGGGCGCGTGGCAGAGCCCGCAGCAAAGGGCCTCACAGAGTCCATCACTGCACACGGCATAACAGCCGGACGAATGAAGACAGGAACACCTGTGCGCCTTGACCGACGTTCAATAAACCTTGAACTGACCGATGTACAGGAGGGAGACCATGACTTCCACCGTTTCTCGTACAGCAACACAGAGCGCACACTGAAACAGTTGCCATGTTGGGGCTGCTACACCAACCCCGAGGTGCACAAGATCCTCAGCGACAGCCTTGCCGACTCTCCGCTCTACAACGGACAAATCCAGAGCATCGGCCCGCGTTACTGCCCCAGCATTGAGACAAAGATTGTGACCTTTGCCGAACGTGACAGACACCTGCTTTTCCTGGAGCCCGAGGGCGAGACTACACAGGAGGTTTACGTGAACGGCTTCTCATCATCGCTTCCAATGGAAGCACAGCTTACTGCTCTGCGCAAGATTCCTGCGCTTGATAACGCTGTCGCCTACCGCCCTGGATATGCAATAGAGTATGACTATTTCGACCCGACACAACTTGGCCACACTCTTGAATCAAAGATAATCGAAGGACTATATTTTGCCGGACAGGTAAACGGAACAACAGGCTACGAAGAGGCCGCCGGACAAGGCCTTGTTGCCGGTATTAATGCCGCACTCAAAATTGACGGCAAGGAGCCATTTACACTGCGCCGCGACGAGGCATACATTGGAGTACTCATTGACGACCTGGTTACAAAAGGCGTTGACGAACCTTACCGAATGTTCACTTCGAGAGCCGAGTACCGCATCCTGCTCCGCGCCGATAATGCCGATGTGCGCCTGACCGAAAGATCATACGGAATTGGACTTGCAACCGAAGAGCGCTACCAGAGACTGTGCAACAAAAGGAAGAAGATTGCAAAGCTGACGGAGTTCATTGAGAACTTCTCGGTAAAGGCCGACCTCATAAACAAGGGGCTTGAAGAACTGGGCACTACCCCACTCGTCCGAGGCTGCAAGCTCGCATCAATAATCGAGCGTCCACAGGTGACAATTGAGTCAATCGCAAACTACATACAGGCACTAAAGCGCGAACTTGAAAAGTTAGGTGACGACAGGAATGAAATTGTAGAAGCAACCGAGATTGAAATCAAATACAGCGGTTACATACAGAGAGAGCGAGAACTTGCCGAAAGGATGATTCGCCTTGAGAATATCCGCATCAAAGGCAAGTTCGATTACAACAGCCTTGAGTCGCTCTCAACCGAGGCTCGCCAGAAGCTGACAGCCATCAACCCCGACACCCTTGCACAAGCAAGCCGCATCCCCGGAGTTTCGCCAAGTGACGTAAATGTATTGCTTGTACTCATGCGGAAATAAACAATTGTTCCACGTGGAACATTGCCTTAAAACAACAGATGAAAGTGGAAAACGGGAGGCAGAAAGCCTCATTGCCCCCCGCTTTTTTAGCAACCATTAATAGACCTTAATAGCCTCAATAACCCTTAAACAACAAACTTTATACATTATACAATATAGCCATGAACAAGGAATTGCTTTTAAAAAACTTGAGAAACATCCCCGACTTTCCTATTCCGGGAATACAGTTCAAAGACGTGACATCACTCTTCAAGAACCCTGAATGTATGCGCGAGATGGACAATGCACTGTACGAGCTTTACAAAGACAAAGGCATAACAAAGATTGTCGGCATTGAGTCACGAGGTTTTGTCATGGCATCGGCTTTAGCTGTAAAACTGAATGCAGGTTTTGTGCCAGTGCGCAAACCCGGCAAACTTCCCGCAGAGACAATAAGCGAGACATACGGAAAGGAGTATGGCCGCGACACAATAGAGATTCACAAAGACGCAATCGACGAAAACGACATTGTTCTTATCCACGATGACCTATTGGCCACAGGCGGAACAATGCTCGCAGCGTACAACCTTGTAAAAAAACTCAATCCAAAGAAAGTTATGATAAATTTCATCATCGAACTTGAGGGTTTGAAAGGACGCGATACATTCCCCGAAGGTACAGAGATCGATTGCCTGCTTACACTTGAAGGAAAGTAATGAACAAAGAGGAGAAGACAAAGAGGAACGAATACCTGAAAGGGATTGTGAGCAACCTTCCCGACTCGCCCGGCTGCTATCAGTATTTGAACGAAAGCGGCACCATCATTTATGTGGGCAAGGCAAAGAACCTCAAACGTCGTGTATCCTCATATTTCAACAAGGAGCAGCAGACGCTCAAGACAAAGTTGCTCGTCGCAAAGATTGCCGACATAAAATATGTTGTTGTAAAGAGCGAAGCCGACGCGTTGCTGCTTGAGAACAATCTCATAAAAAAACACAAGCCACGCTACAATGTCCTTCTCAAAGATGACAAGACTTACCCGTCAATCTGCATAACCAACGACTATTTTCCAAAAATATTCAAGACACGCAAGATAGTAAAAGGAGCAGGACGCTATTTCGGTCCCTACACAAATGCGGGTGCACTGCACGCCCTGTTAGGACTTATAAAAGAACTCTACCCTTTAAGGAGCTGCAACCTCAGCATCACACCGGAAGGTGTTCGCAATGCGAAATACAGCGCCTGCCTGGAATACCAGATAAAGAACTGCTGCGCACCATGCATCGCAAAAATTTCAAGGGACGATTACCATAAATATATTGATGAGGTAAGTTCTATACTTAAAGGAGATATAAAGATTCTGCAAGAGAAACTCCTGGACGAAATGAAGGAGAAAGCAATGAACCTTGAGTTCGAAAAGGCCGAAGAAATCAAGAAAAGATACCAGCTTATCGAAGGATTCAGGACACGCAGCGAGGTGGTAAGTTCATCCATAACGAACCTTGATGTATTCTCAATCGAGAGCGATGAAAAGAGTGCATTCATCAATTTCCTGCACATCACCAACGGTTGCATAAACCAGGCTTTCACCATAGAATACCAGAAAAGGCTCGATGAAAGCGATGAAGAATTGATTCTGATGGGCATAATAGAATTGCGCGATAGATTCGGCAGCAACGCCAAGGAGATTGTATTGCCGTTCCCACTTGAATTGCCCATTGAAGGAGCCACTGTCACGGTTCCACAGAAAGGCGAGAAAGCACGTCTGTTGGCACTGTCAAGACTGAATGTAAAACAGTACAGGGCCGACCGCATGAAACAGGAGGACAAGCTGAATCCTGAACAGAAAGCCACACGCCTGATGAAGGAGATTCAGGAGGCACTCCACCTTGAAAAGATGCCGATGACAATAGAGTGTTTCGACAACTCCAACATACAGGGAAGCGATGCCGTGGCCGCGTGTGTGGTGTTCCGCAAGCTCAAGCCGAGCAAGAAAGATTACCGCAAATATATAATAAAAAGCGTTGCCGGCCCCGATGATTACGCATCGATGCGTGAGGTCGTGATGCGCCGCTACAAGCGCATAATAGAGGAGCAGGGAGAACTGCCGAGTCTGATATTGGCCGACGGAGGAAAGGGACAGATGGAGGCCATAAGAAGCATTGTAGAAGATGAATTGGGTGTACACATTCCCATTGCCGGAATGGTAAAGGACGGTCGCCACAGGACATCGGAACTGATAATTGGCGACAGTTACGAGACTGTTGGACTGAAACAGAACACTCCCCTATTCCGCCTCATTACACAAATACAGGACGAGGTACACCGCTTTGCAATCACATTCCACCGCGACAAGAGAAGCAAACGGCAGACAGCATCGGAACTTGACAACATAAAGGGAATAGGCGAAAAGAGCAAACAGGCACTTTTGCAGCATTTTAAGAGTGTAAAACGTATTAAACTTGCTGATACAGAAGAGATTGTATCAATAATCGGGCAATCGAAAGCGGAATTGGTACAAAAGAGCCTTAAAAACGTAGATTAAAGAGTATATTTGCACAGATTATATTATGAGAGTACTTATACAGAGAGTAAAAAGAGCATCAGTCACAGTTGACGGAGAGCTGATATCGGAGATAGCACAAGGACTGCTTGTACTTGTGGGAATATGTGACGAGGATAACCATGAAGACATAGAGTGGCTGACAAAAAAGATTTCCAACATACGCCTTTTCGATGACGAGAACGGCGTGATGAATCTGTCGTTGATGGACATAGACGGAGAACTGCTTGCTGTGAGCCAGTTCACCCTTATGGCGTCAACAAAGAAAGGCAACCGCCCGTCATACATAAAGGCTGCAAAGCCAAACATCTCAATACCCCTTTACGAGAGTTTCTGTAACGAAATGGAGATTGCACTGAACAAACCGATCAAAAGGGGTGTTTTTGGTGCAGACATGAAAGTTGATTTGCTCAATGACGGCCCGGTAACAATATTCATAGACTCAAAAAACAGAGAATAAGATGACCATAAAGGAAGCACAGGAGCGCGTCGACCAATGGATAAAGGAGTATGGCGTACGCTACTTCAACGAGATGACAAACATGGCAATCCTTACCGAGGAGGTTGGCGAGGTTGCACGCATTATGGCACGCAAGTACGGCGAACAGTCGTTCAAGGAGGGCGAAGAGAAAGAGCTCGGCGACGAGCTTGCCGACGTACTGTGGGTGCTCATATGCATAGCCAACCAGACCGGTGTGGACCTTACCGAGGCGCTGGAAAAAAACATCGGTAAAAAGACAAAAAGAGACAACAAAAGACATATTGACAATAAAAAACTGTACAACAAATGAGCGAAAATCATGATTGCGGGTGCGGACACCACCACGCCGAGGAGGAGAGCAAGTATGACTTTGTACTTGCCGAGTACAACTGCACACTGAATGACGACGAAGTTGCAGCTGCAGTAAAGAGAATCATAGAAGAGAAAGTTGAGCAGAACAATACTGTCGAGGTAAAGAAATTCCTCTTCAACTGCATCGACCTCACCACCCTCAAATGCACCGACAGCGAGGAGAGCGTGATGGCTTTCACAGAGAAGGTAAACCAGTTCGACGACAGCTACCCCGACCTCAAGAACGTGGCGGCTATATGCGTATATCCCAACTTCGCGAAGATTGTCAGCGACACATTGCAGGTTGAGGATGTTGAGATAGCCTGCGTTTCGGGCGGCTTCCCTTCGTCACAGACATTCCAGGAGATAAAGATTGCCGAGACAGCCATGGCAGTCCATGAAGGCGCCACAGAGATTGACATCGTTCTCAACGTGGGCAAGTTCCTTAGCGGTGACTATGAGGGCGTGTGTGACGAGATTCAGGAGCTCAAGAGCGTATGCGGCGAGAGACACCTTAAGGTGATACTTGAGACAGGCGCACTCAAGAGTGCCGAGAATATCAAAAAAGCATCGATTCTATCGATGTATTCAGGTGCCGACTTCATAAAGACCTCAACAGGCAAGGAGTCACCGGCAGCTACGCCCGAGGCTGCATACGTTATGTGCAGTGCCATAAAGGAGTACTACCAGAAGACAGGCATCAGAATCGGTTTTAAGCCAGCTGGAGGCATCAACACCGTGCATGACGCACTCGTGTACTACACGATAGTAAAAGAGCTCTTAGGAGAGGAATGGTTGAGCAATGAGCTGTTCCGTTTGGGTACAAGCCGCCTTGCAAACCTCTGCCTGAGCGAAATTGTAGGAAAAGAGACCAGATTCTTCTAAAGAAAGAGAAGAAACGATACAAATAAAGCACCCGCGAGCGGGTGCTTTATTTGTATCGTTCACCTGCAAACTATAGGGGGAATATCTTTTTAACACAGACAAAACATTAAACAATCTCATATATTCTTTTATACAACTTACCCTTAATCTGCAGTCATATATTCTTTTTGTTGTCGTTATATCATGTCCTTTTGGCGCCCAAAAGGACCAAAAAGCCCGGCACAAGGAAAAATCGTCACAAGTGCCCTTTGCTCGTGCCGCATGAGCGAGCATTCGGTCGGGCACCGGTGCTAAAGCACACTCCTTTGGGGAACTAAAGTTCCCGTCGTCGCAAACATTGC
>SUXN01000037.1 GCA_015060965.1 Bacteroidales bacterium
AGTAGCCAGCATTCAAGAGCAAGAGTATCACACCGTGCAGACAAGTGTATTAAAACCCTCCTTCACCTCTCGGCCGTATCTGTCATTAGCAAAGCCGGTGGAGAAATGAAAGAGTATTATTTGAGAAAAGTGGAAGAAGGTAAAAACAAGATGACAGTGATAAATGCATTAAGAGCCAAAATTGTGGCAAGGATGTTTGCGGTCATTAAAAGAAATGAATTTTACAAACCTATTTTCTATTAATTTACTTGCAAAAACCATAATAATAGAGGGAGTACCCGAAGGGGGAGGGAGTTTTATGCTACGTGCGACTGTTACCCATTGAAACCCTCGGTGGGAGTAACACAAAAAAAGGAACCGAACCCGGTTCCATTTTTTTGTGGAATATTGTCTTTGTCCCCTTCAATATTCGGCGTCGGTGAAAAGGTCTATGTCGTCCGACATTCTATGGCCATATCGCAATGATAGTGAAGTTCCACCTACAAGTCGAAATGGGGCAAATTCCTCTAATGTCATCAGGTGCTCTAAAGTAGAACGGAGTATAGGTTTGACAGTTTGAAATTGTAAAGTGTTATTCTTCATAATTAAGATACATTTTCAGGTTTTGCTTTACATTATCAGCAAAGGGGGAATCAATAGCGTTAGCAATTGATGACAGAATTGTTTTTCTGCCATAAAAGCGGATAATCTCTTGAATTTCCTCTTCGGTTCCGCGCTCAAATACCCTGTTTATGACATAACGCTTGTGTGCGGTAAAGTCAACTTTTTCGAGTGTGGTGTCCCAAAATAGATTAGGGCGTATCTTTGAGATATCGGGGCGTTTGCTTTGTGATAAACGGTGTTTCTCCTTGACGATGTCGTAATGTACTTGCAACGTCATAAGAAGACCTTCTTCTAATCCCAATGCGTTCTCAATACGCAGTGAAAGCGGAATGTTCATAGCTCTGCGACCTCTTATGATTGCACTGATGGTTTGCGGATGTTCGCCAATGGATTCGGCAAAATGTCCGCTTTTTAGTCTATGCTTGTTGAGTTCTCTTTGCAGATACACTCCGGGATGCAGTCCTTTTAATATCTCAATCTTATCTTTCATATCGCAAAAGTAAACAAATTTGTTTAGAAAATAAATGCTAAACTGAAAAATGTTTGTTTTGAATATAACAAAAAAGAAGAGCCGAGCTCTTCTTTTTTCTGTTGTCCCCTTCGGGGGCATCCCATTGAGTCCATTGTTTTTGTCTTTGACAATCGCAACCCACGCGGTGCTACTTTGCAGCACTTCGCGTGACCATTGCTTTGTAATTGCTTCGGAAGGAGTAAAAAAAAAGAGCCTTTTGGCTCTTTTTTTTTACTCCCACTCAATTGTGGCGCTTGGCTTTGGTGACATATCGTAGCATACGCGGTTGATGTTGGGCACCTCGGCAAGGATGCGGTCGGTGATCTTCAACAGGATTGGCCACTCGATCTGCTCTATTGTCGCTGTCATTGCATCCACGGTGTTCACGGCGCGGATGATGACGGGCCAGTCGTATGAACGGGCGTTGTTGCGCACGCCTACTGACTTGAAGTCGGGCACTACGGTGAAGTACTGCCATACTGTCTTGTCAAGGCCGGCAATCTTGAACTCCTCGCGAAGGATAGCGTCTGCCTCACGCAATGCCTCCAGACGGTCGCGTGTGATGGCGCCAAGGCAACGTACTCCCAAACCGGGGCCTGGGAATGGCTGGCGGTATACCATGTCGTATGGCAAGCCGAGCTCGAGGCCGCAGGCGCGTACCTCGTCCTTGAACAGCTGACGGATGGGCTCTACCAACTGGAACTGGAGGTCTTCGGGGAGGCCGCCTACGTTGTGGTGGCTCTTGACCATCTTGGCTGTCTTGGTGCCGCTCTCTACGATGTCGGGGTAGATGGTGCCCTGACCGAGGAAATCGATGCCGTCGAGCTTGCGTGCCTCTTCCTCGAACACACGGATGAACTCACCGCCGATAATCTTGCGCTTCTCCTCGGGATCGGCCACGCCTGCGAGCTTGTCAAGGAAACGGTCGGTAGCATCTACATATACAAGGTTTGCGCTGAGCTGCTTGCTGAAAACGTCTATAACGGCTTCACTCTCGCCCTTACGCATGAGACCGTGGTTTACATGGACGCATACGAGGTTGTTGCCGATAGCCTTGAGAAGCAGTGCTGCCACAACTGAACTGTCGACACCGCCAGAGAGGGCGAGCAACACTTTTCTGTCGCCTACCTGACGACGGATGAGCTCTACCTGGTCGTTGACGAAGTTAGTCATGTTCCAGTTTTTCTCGGCCTTGCAGGTATCGATGACGAACTCCTTGACAGCTGCTTTGACAACTTCTATATCGTTGCCAATCTGCTCTATCTTTATGTCGCAGAGTGCCTTCTCGTGGCCTGCTGCCATAACAGGGAATCCTGCATTGTAGATGTCGTGGTTAACATCGATTGCAACACCGTCGATGACGTTGTTGGGGCCGCCGTTGATGATGATACCTTTCACGTTGGGCAAAGCCTTGAGCTCGTCAACAGTGATGTCGTGTGGGTAAATCTCGCTGTACACGCCAAGGGCGCGGATGGCTCTTGCAAGCACGGTGTTCTCGTGACTGCCGAGGTCCAGAATAACAATCATATCTTGTTTCATATTCCAAATGAATTAATGGTTCTTTTATTGATGGTGCGAAAATAGTGCTTTTTCTTTTTTTTTACAAGAAGCTGCTTCTTATTATTTATACATGTCTTCTAAAAAAATGAGAGCGAAACCCGTGGGGTCTCACTCTCGTTTGCGCGCGCAATTATTTCTTCTCTTTCAAAAGGTCGCGAATCTCGGTAAGCAACTTCTCCTCTGCGCTTGGCGCTGGAGCAGGTGCCGGTGCTGCAGGTGCAGGAGTCTCCTCTTTCTTCTTCTCGGTGAGCTTGGTGATAACCTTGATCATGATGAAGATTGAGAACGCGATGATGAGGAAGTCGAATGTCTGCTGCAGGAAGTTTCCGTAGTTGAGGGTAACCTCTGCTACTGCAGGTGTGATGACCTCACCGGCCTCGTTGAGAACCTCTTCCTGACCCTCCTGAAGGATGAGCTTAAGATCCTTGAAGTTAACACCGCCTACCAAAAGACCGATAGGGGGCATGATGATGTCGTTTACAACTGATGTAACGATCTTTCCGAATGCACCACCGATGATAACACCGACAGCCATATCTACTACGTTGCCTTTCATTGCAAAGGCCTTGAAATCTTTAATGAATCCCATAGTTTATCTATTTAAATTAATATCTCATCGGTCTGTGGCTCGTGCGAGCCATCTGTCTCAATGCAGGATGTGTAAGCGGGATTTGCCTCTTGCACATCAATGCCGTCAACTTTATTTATGGCTGCAAAGTTATAAAAAAATATTGAAAAAACGGTATATGATGTCATCTTTTATAAGATACAATTGGTTTGTATGGCTTGCGGCCCGTGGCTTTGTTACAATTCTCTCATTTTTTTTTATTTTAAATTGTGATTTGCTTTGTATGTGAAAACATTTTGTTAAATTTGCAAGGTAAACCTTGCGAAGACAGGCTGCACTCGTCGGAAAATACTAAAGTAAATTTTGTATTTCACTCGTTTGCACTGTCATTGCGGAGAGAAACTCCGCGAAGACAGGCTGCACTCGTTGGAAAATACTAAAGTAAACTTTGTATTTCACTCGTTTGCACTGTTGCGGGTATGTTCAGTAGATGTTGTATGAAAAAGGTAGAATTTCTGTTGCTGATGATTGTTGTGGCGCTGGTGCTTGTTTCGTGCAGGGCTGCTGAATATTGTAATTGTGGGTGAGTGTTTACCCCATTGATGAAAGAATTACGAGAGTTTTTTTAATTATAAACGTTTTAATTAAATTTTTAAGAAAATGATTAAACTTGGTATTAACGGTTTCGGTCGTATCGGCCGTATGGTATTCCGCGCAGCAGTGAAGAACTTCGCCAATGACATTCAGGTTGTAGGTATCAATGACCTTCTCGATGCTGACTACTTGGCATACATGTTGCGTTATGACTCTGTACACGGTCGTTTCGACGGTACAGTTGAGGTTGAGGGCAACTACTTGGTAGTAAACGGTAACAAGATCCGTTTGACAGCTGAGATGGATCCTGCTAACTTGAAGTGGGACGAGGTAGGTGCTGAGGTTGTTGTTGAGTCTACAGGTTTCTTCTTGACAGACGAGACAGCTCGCAAGCACATCACCGCCGGTGCAAAGAAGGTTATCATGTCAGCTCCTTCAAAGGACAGCACTCCTATGTTCGTGTACGGTGTAAACCACACAACTTACGCTGGTCAGGACATCATCTCTAACGCTTCTTGTACAACAAACTGCTTGGCTCCTATCGCTAAGGTTTTGAACGACAAGTTCGGTATCGTTAAGGGCTTGATGACTACAGTACACGCTGCAACAGCTACTCAGAAGACTGTTGACGGTCCTTCAAAGAAAGACTGGCGTGGTGGTCGCGGTATCCTCGAGAACATCATCCCATCTTCAACAGGTGCTGCAAAGGCTGTAGGTAAGGTTCTTCCTGTTCTCAACGGCAAGCTCACCGGTATGGCATTCCGCGTTCCTACTTCTGACGTTTCTGTAGTTGACCTTACAGTAGTATTGGAGAAGGAGGCTACAATGGCTGACATCTGCGCTGCTATGAAGGAGGCTTCTGAGGGCGAGTTGAAGGGTATCCTCGGCTACACAGAGGACGCTGTAGTTTCTACAGACTTCCGTGGTTGCGCCAACACTTCAATCTTCGACGCTAAGGCTGGTATCTCTCTCGATGCTAACTTTGCTAAGGTTGTTTCTTGGTATGACAACGAGTGGGGTTACTCAAACAAGGTTTGTGAGATGGCTCGCGTTATCGCTGCTAAGTAATTATAGCAAACAATACCTGAAAATCAAGGGGCTTCACAATAGTGAGGCCCCTTTTGTTGTATTTTGCCCCTGCGTATCAAAAAAAAGGATTGTTAAATTTTTTATGATAGCGGATTTGACTATCTTTATCACAAAATACCTTATTTATATAATATTACCGGAAATTATATAATATTACTAACCATAAACATCTGTTATGAGAAAACTTTTTATCTTATTGGCGATTGCCTTGACGGTGGGTATCTGTTCCTGCAGCAAGGAGAAGCACACTTTTGAGATAAAGGACGGAAAGTTCCTTTATGACGGTGAGAAGGTGCAGCTCATCTGTGGTGAGATGCATTATCCGCGTATCCCTGTGGAGTATTGGCGCGACCGTATGCAGCGCGCAAAGGCTATGGGCTTGAACACTGTATCGGCCTATGTGTTCTGGGCTGTCCATGAGCCACAGCCTGGTGAATTCAATTTCGAGGGTCAGGCCGACATCGCACGTTTTGTGGAGATTGCGGCCGAAGAGGGGCTCTTCGTGCTGTTACGTCCGGGTCCATATGTGTGTGCCGAGTTTGACTTCGGTGGCTATCCTTACTGGTTGCAGAAGGACAGCACAATGAAATGGCGTAGCGACAATCCAGCCTTCCTGGCGGCTTGTGAGCGTTACCTCAATGCGCTCGGCAAGGAGCTTGCTCCGCACACTGTAACCAATGGCGGTAACATCATCATGGTGCAGGTTGAGAATGAATACGGTTCTTACAGCAACGACAAGGTTTATCTGGGCAAGGTTGCCGAGATGATAAAGAATGCCGGCTTCAACGTGCCTCTCATGACATGTGACGGCTCGGGCCAGATGCCTAACGGTTACATTCCAGGTATCCTCCCGACTGTGAACGGCGCTGTGGGTGATGACATCATGAGCTCTATCGACCGTTTCTATCCCGGCGGTCCATACTTTGTTGCGGAGTTCTATCCTGCATGGTTCGATGTTTGGGGCTTGCCTCACTCTGCTGTCAACTACCAGCGTCCTGCCGAGCAGCTCGACTGGATGCTCAGCCACGATGTTTCGGTGAGCATATACATGTTCCACGGCGGAACAAACTTCCATTACACCAACGGTGCGAACACAAACAACGGTTCATACGAGCCACAGCCTACAAGCTATGACTACGATGCACCTCTGGGTGAGTACGGTAACGCTTATCCGAAGTACCACGCGTTCCGTGAGGTTATCCAGAAGAACCTCCCCGAGGGTGTGACGCTGCCTCCTGTTCCTGCGGACAATCCTACAACAACCTTCCCCGAGGTAGAGCTTACAGAGTGGGCTCCTCTCTCTATTGCCTATGGCGAGAGAGTGCAGTCGGAGACTCCGCTCTCATTCGAGGACATGAACCAGGATTACGGTTATCTGCACTATGAGACAACAATAGCTGAGCCTGTAAAGGGTAAGCTTGCTATCAACGAGTTGCGCGACTATGCTGTCGTTATCCTTAATGGCAAGGTTGTAGGCAGTCTCGACCGTCGTTTCCGTCAGAATGCATTGCAGCTCGACGTTACCGAGCCTAACTCTGTTCTTGAGATTCTTGTCGAGAATGGTGGCCGTGTGAATTATGGTAAGGACTTGGTGAACAACATCAAGGGTATTACAGAGTGTGTTACACTCGACGGCGAGGAGTTGAAGGGCTGGACAATGACCTCTTTGCCTCTGCACCGTGCCGAGGTTGACAAGTTCATCTTCCCGAGATTGCGCTACGAGGGTAATCTCCCTGGTTTCTATCGCGGTACATTTACAGTTGACAAGGTTGGTGATACATTCATTGACATGACAGGCTGGGGCAAGGGTGCCGTTTGGGTAAACGGAAAGTCTCTCGGTAAGTTCTGGGGTATAGGTCCTCAGCAGACAATGTATCTGCCTGCTCCTTGGATGAAGGAAGGTGAGAACGAGATCGTTGTCTTTGAGATGGAGGCTACCGGCAAGCATTCAGTACGTGGCCTTGACAAGCCTATTCTCAATACTTTAGGTCCCGACAAGAACTCTTTCAAGACTTCACGCGAGTACAACCGTGTGCCCATCCTCGATGAGTTCGACGGCATCTTCAAGGGTACAGTAGAGAAGAAGAGCGGCTGGCAGGAGTTTACATTCGACGGAATGAAGACTCTGCGTCACCTCTGCATCGACATACAGAGCACTTACGATGGCAAGAACTCTTGCATCTGTGAGATTGAACTGCTCGATGAGAACGGTAATCCTATCGAGAAGAAGAAATGGAACATCGTACACACCAACACCGAGGCTGTTGGCGAGGGTGTTGCCGAGGATATGATTGACGGCGACGAGTCTACCTACTGGCACTGCGCATGGAAGAAGGATGTGAAGGCTCTGCCTCACCAGATTATCGTTGACCTTGGAAACATCCGCACTGTCAAGGGCTTCCGCATCTGCGTGCGCGATGTCAACCTCCCGGGCTGCATCAAGGACTTCCGCCTCTATGGCCGTCCGCAGTTCTTCCTGTATGAATGATGATTCTTTTGTATAAAAAATATGGTCGGGAATTCCCGACCATATTTTTATATGTCTGCCCCAAAGTTTATCTCTCGGCTCTCATGGGGTTGTTCAGGAAGTCCTCATACGAGAGTCTGATGCCATCTTCAAGTTCTGTACTGTATCTCCAGCCGAGAGCTGCGCTCTTCGATACGTCAAGCAGCTTGCGTGGAGTCCCGTTTGGTTTGCTTGTGTCCCATTTTATCTCACCTTCGTAACCTACAATCTTTGCAACAAGCATTGTCAGTTCTTTTATTGAAACCTCCTTGCCTGTTCCGGCATTGACTGTCTCGTTGCCGCTGTAGTTGTTCATGAGGAACACGCATAGGTTGGCAAGGTCATCGACGTACAGGAATTCACGCATCGGTGTTCCGTCACCCCAGCATGTCACCTCTTTCAATCCCATTTCTTTTGCCTCATGGAAACGGCGGATAAGTGCCGGCAGCACGTGGCTGTGGGTGGGGTGGTAGTTGTCATTGGGGCCGTATAGGTTTGTTGGCATAACACTGATGAAGTCTGTGCCGTACTGGCGGTTCAGGTATTCACAATATTTGAGGCCTGAAATCTTTGCAAGTGCGTATGCCTCGTTAGTGGGTTCCAGTTCCGATGTCAGCAGGCAACTCTCCTTCATCGGTTGCGGTGCCATACGGGGGTATATGCACGATGAGCCGAGGAACTCCAGTTTCTTGCAACCGTTGCGCCATGCAGCATTGATGACATTCATCTCGAGCATCATGTTCTCGTACATGAAATCGGCAAGGGCGGTGTGGTTGGCAATTATTCCGCCCACCTTTGCTGCGGCAAGGAATACATATTCCGGTCTCTCGGCTGCAAAGAACCGCTCCACCTGCTCCTGACGGCAAAGGTCAAGTTCGCTGTGGGTGCGGGTGATGATGTTTGTATAACCTTGGCGCTCCAGTTCGCGTACAATTGCTGAACCCACCATGCCGCGGTGTCCTGCAACGTATATCTTTGAATTCTTCTCCATAGTTTTCGTATGTATATGGGAACTTACTTCACAATACCGCGCTCAAGGAACTCAGCGAGGTTGGTACGTACTTTTTCTCCCGCTTTTTCTACTGCAACCTTTGCCATATCTGCGTCTACCATAATCTTTACAAGCTGCTCGAATGTGGTCTTCTGTGGGTTCCAACCAAGTTCCTTTCGTGCCTTTGACGGGTCTCCCCAAAGGTTAACCACATCAGTGGGGCGATAGAAATCGGGAGATACCTCAACCAATACTCTTCCAGTCGCCTTGTCAATGCCTTTCTCGTCTGCTCCTTCTCCTGTGAACTCAAGTTCAATGCCTACATGCTTGAATGCATAGTAGCAGAATTCGCGTACGGAGTGCTGTTCGCCTGTGGCAATGACAAAGTCCTCGGGTTTGTCGTTCTGTAGCATAAGCCACATGCACTCTACATAATCCTTGGCGTATCCCCAGTCACGCAGTGACGAGAGATTGCCCAAATACAGCTTGTCCTGCTTGCCCTGTGCAATGCGTGCGGCAGCAAGTGTTATCTTACGTGTAACGAATGTCTCTCCACGGCGCTCGCTCTCATGATTGAAAAGGATGCCCGAACAGCAGAACATGTTATATGCTTCGCGGTACTCCTTGACAATCCAGTGTCCGTAGAGCTTTGCAACGGCATAAGGACTGTATGGGTGGAACGGGGTGTTCTCGTTCTGTGGAACTTCCTCTACCTTGCCGTAAAGCTCCGATGTCGATGCCTGGTAAATGTGGCATGTATCGGCCAAGCCGCACAGACGCACGGCTTCAAGAACGCGCAGCACTCCCGTCGCGTCAATGTTCGCTGTGAATTCCGGGGAGTCGAAACTTACCTGTACGTGGCTCTGGGCTGCCAGGTTGTATATCTCGTCGGGGCGTACTTTGCCTATTACCTGTACAAGGCTCATGGAGTCGCCGAGGTCGGCATAATGCAAGTGGAACTGAGGGTGCCCTTCAAGGTGGGCTATACGCTCGCGGTAGTCGACCGAAGAGCGCCTTATTGTGCCGTGTACATCATATCCTTTTTCTATCAGGAGTTCCGACAGGAATGAGCCGTCCTGTCCTGAAACTCCCGTAATCAGTGCTTTTTTCATAAATGACTATTTCTCTGATTGGTGTTGAATGTTACTGAATTACATAAGTAATCAAGGCAACAAATTCCTGTTGCCTTGATAGTCAAAGAAATAAACTTATTCAATTGCAATGATTCTCTCATTCTTCTGTTCTGGGGTGTTCATCTTCTTGGGGATATGTATTCGCAGCACTCCGTGCTTTACCTTTGCCTCAATCCTTGTTGTGTCGGCATCGTCGGGCAGCACAAGCGTCTGCTGGAACTTTGTGTAGGAGAATTCGCGGCGCAGGTAACGCCCTTTGCACTCACACTTGTCGTCGCCTTTCTTCTCTTCCTTGTCTGTTCCACAGGATTCCTTGCCTTTCCCTGTGCTGCAGGATTCCTTGCTTTTGTCTGTGCCGCAACACTCTTTGTCGTTGCAGTTACAGTTCTTCTCCATGGTTATCATCAGGTCGTTGTCACTGTCGATGCTGATTTTGAAGTCCTCCTTACACATTCCGGCAGCTGCTACTTCCACCTTATACTCTTTCTCGGTCTCAAGGACGTTGATTGCCGGGGCTGTGGCGCTGTTGCGGACAAGAATCTCGTTGTTGAAGAAATCGTTGAAGATACTCGGAATCCAATGGTGGGCTCCCTGTTTCATTGGCATGCTCATAATACTTTCCTTTAGTTGTTTGACAATTGTTTTGTTTGACACATTCTTGTAACAGACGGACGCTGCCGGGCCGGGTAATAACGGTCCCGATGTGATGCAGGTGTTGGCCGGACCGCAGCCTCTCTACGGAGTGGCTTATTGAGTGCCCGCCGGCAGCGTGCCGTTCTTGACTATATAATGTTGTCAAGGGCATGATGGTTCACAGGGTGGTGGACTTTTTGCATAAATTAAGTGGAACGGCCATATGACCGTTCCACTTAATTTAATGTGAGTTCGATATAACAAATCATACTGAATGATCTCATATTTGTCCTTTTTCGGGCAAGCCCTCAACAACACGTCTGAACGCATGTGAAGAATCTCTTATTTCGCGATATTTTTGAGATCCCTCGTCGCTGCGCTCTGTCGGGATGACAGATTCGCGATTTAGTATGTAAGCAAAAAAAGCTCCTCTTGTTTGGAATCAAGAGGAGCTCCCTGTGAGGGTGAGGGGATAAAACAACCTTTGTGGCTATGTTATTCCTTTAATGTTATTTGTGGATTTTCAGAATCCTCGGTTGCGCAGCAGTGCGTCAATCTTGGGCTCGCGGCCGCGGAAGTTCTTGTACATTGTCATTCCGTCATCGATGCCACCGGGGGTGAGCACGTACTTGCGGAACTTCCCGGCAACCTCCTGGTTGAAGATGTCGCCGGTCTCGGCAAATGCCTCGAAGGCATCGGCATCAAGAACCTCGGCCCACATGTAGCTGTAGTATCCGGCTGTGTAGCCTCCGCCCATGGTGTGGCTGAAGTTTGTCATGCGGTAACGTGGGAGAATCTGTGAAGGGATGCCGCGCTCTTTGAGCTTCTCTGCCTCAAAATCCATTACGTTGAGGTCGGCAGGAACCTCTGTGAGTACATGGAGGTCCATGTCGCTGAGTGATGCTGCGATGTACTCCACAGTAGCAAAGCCCTGTCCATACTTGCCGCTTTCCTGAATCTTGTTTACAAGCTCCATCGGGATAACCTCGCCTGTCTTGTAGTGCTTTGCATATACCGCCAGCACCTCGGGCTCGAATGCCCAATGCTCGTTGATCTGTGACGGTAACTCAACGAAGTCGCGCTCTACACCGCTGGCGCTGCTGTACTGTACGTCGCGCATGAAGTTATGCAGCGCGTGGCCGAACTCGTGGAAAAGTGTCTCCACGTTGTCGATGCTCTGCAATGCATAGCCCTCGCTGTTGGGGAGTGTCATGTTGCAGCTGTTGACAACGATGGGGATTATGCGCTCGCCGTTCTTGTAGCTCTGTGGGCGGAAAGAGGTGCACCATGCTCCGGCGCGCTTGCTCTCGCGTGGGAAATTGTCGCTGTAGAAGATTGCGAGCAGCTTGCCGTCGCGGTCAATTACCTCGTATGCCTTGGCTGTGGGCTCGTATGAAGGAACCTCTGCTGTAACCTCTTTGAAAGTAAGACCGTAGAGCTTGTTGGCAACGTGGAATATACCCTGCATCACGTTGTTTATCTCAAGGTATGAGCGTATCTCCTCCTCGTCAACGGCAAACTTTGCTTTCTTTGCCTTGTCCAGGTAGTACATATAGTCCCAGCCTGCAGGCTCAAAGTCCTTGCCCTCCTTGCGTATCTCGGCACGGATGTCGTCAATCTCCTCCTTTGCCTTTGCAACGGCCGGCTCCCACACCTGCATCAACAGGTCATATACAGCCTCAGGAGTGCTTGCCATGCGGTTCTCGAGTGCCATCTCGGCATAGTTGTTGAAGCCCATCAGCTTCGCCTTCTCAAGGCGCAGTGCCACCAGCTTGGCACAGATGGCCTTGCTGTCATGCTCGTTGTCCTGATTGCCTCGGTTGTAGTATGCCTCGTAAACCTTGCGGCGCAGGTCGCGGTTCTCGCAGTACTGCAATACTGGGTTACAGCTCGGGCGCTGCATGTTGAACATCCATTTGCCGGGCTGGCCGTTGTCGGCTGCCATCTTTGCTGCGGCGTCGATGTTTGCCTGTGGAAGGCCCTTGAGCTCCTCAAGGCTCTCGGCAACGACAAAGGTGTTGTTTGTCTCGTGAAGGAGGTTCTGCGAGAACTCTAACTGTAGCATTGAAATCTCCTTGTTGAGCTCGCGCAGCTTTGCCTTGTCGGCAACGTTGAGCTCGGCACCGCTGTTCACAAAGCGGTCGTATGTGTTCTCAAGCACCTTTGCCTGTTCGGGGGTGAGGGTGAGCGACTCGCGTGAGTCGTATACGCTCTTCACGCGTGCGAAGAGTTTCTCGTTGAGGTTGATGTCATCGTTATGTGTTGATGAGAGCGGTGACATCTCTTTCTGCAGCGCCCTGAACTCATCGTTTGAGTTGCTGCTTGACAACGGGCTGAATGTGCCGCGTACCTTGCGCAACAGCTGTCCGCTCTGGTCAAGGGCAACAATGGTGTTCTCGAAGGTGGGAGCCTCGCTGTTGTTGATGATTGCATCAATCTCGGCCTTCTGCTCCTCCATGCCCTTGAGCATGCCCTCGCGGTAGTGGTCGATTGTTATCTCGCTGAACGGTGCTATGCCGTGTGGAGTGTTGAACTCGCCGAAGAGGGGATTGCCCTGCTCCTGCTGCTGCGATGTGCATCCGCATATTGTCAATGATAATGCTGCCATCAGAATACTCTTTTTGAATTTCATAGATTATGGTTTTGTTGTGAATATATTCTCTTTTAAGGGAATACTATGTAGCCGACGAGGGTTTCTTAAATGTGTGCCAGGCCCTCGATCTCCACAAGAAGCTCGGGACGGCAGATGTCTGCCACAAGATAGTGCTTGCCGGCTGTGGGGTAGTGTGCGTTCATATATTCGCGCACGGCAGGGATGTCGCACTCGTTCTTTACGTATACACGCAGGAAACGGTAGTTTGAACCGTTGTTCCCGACGGGGATGTTCTCCTTTGATACAAGGTTGTCCATTATCTCCATTGTCTCGGCAGTCTGCTCCACGGCGCTGGTGCTGTGGTTGCTGTGCTCGCCCTTGATGGCTGCTGTTCCCGAGATGAAGATTGTGCTGCCCAGTACGCGTGCACGTTCGAACTTGGGGGTGGTGCGCTCTTTAAGTTCCTCGATAACCTTGCCGTCGAGCACATCCTGTGAGTAGTTGTGTGCCGCCACCTGCAGCGGGTTGTCAATGGGCTTGTTGGGCACCTCCTCATCCTTTATGGCGCTGAACTCGATCATCACACCGCCACGGCTTGTGCCGATGCCTGTCGCAGCAGGGTAGCCATTGCTCCAGCTGCCGCCGGCATAGAACATTGAGCGTGCGTCGTTGAACTCCTGGTAGTTTTGGCTGCCGTCGTTGAGCACTGTGATGCCCTGTATGTAGTTCCACTGGCGGTAGATGTCGCTTGGGGTAAAACCGTTCTCCTCAAGGATTGCCCCTACGGTAGCAAAGATGTCATTAGCCTGTGCAAAGGTGCTTGCGGTGATGTCGGCCGGTGTTATGCCCTCGCTCATTATCTCGCGGCAAGTACCTCTCTTCAACAGGATGTACCTTGCCTTGCGCTCAACGGTGGCATCGCTGTCCGCAAGGCTTACGACCTCGGCGACCAGTGCACCGCACTCGGGCTTCTGTGCCACATAGCTTACAAGGGGTGTTGTTGTAGGGAAATGCTCCTTCACGCACTCGCGCAGCTCCTTGTTGTGCTGCAGATAGTCGCTGTCGCTTGCTGGGAGATAGAAAAAGATGATTTTCAAGACGCACTCTGCATCAATCTGCGACAATATTGAGCGGCACATATCCTTTATGTTGCCGTTGCCGGTTGCTGTGATGATGCATTTTGCTTTCTTGAACATTTGGGTGGTTTTCTGTTTTCGGATGCGAAAATACAAAAAAATACCGAAAAATCAGCGCTTAATAAGAAAATGTCCCCTGCTTTTTGGGGACAAATGGAGTGGATACTATACTTTTATACAAGCTTGAAACGCAGTCGTAGCGTGCCGTTCTCAAAAGAGTGGCTTATGATGCGGAATGTGCCTATCTCGCTTGTGTTCTCCACGTGTGCACCTATGCATGCGCAGGTGTCATAGTCACCCACACGTACAATGCGCAGCGTCTCGCTTGCGTCGGCAGGCAGCTTGCCCAAGTCAACACCCTGTGGTACATTGTCACGTGTCACGAATTCGACGGTTACCGGCAGATGCTGCGCGATGACCTCGTTCACACGGCTTTCAATCTCTGCAATCTGCTCCTCTGTGGGCGCGCAGTGCAGGGTGTAGTCACACTTGCTCTTCTTGCGCTCGATGTGTGCATTGCGGCTGCGCTCGCATCCGAACATCCTCACCATAGTTTGGTTAAGGATGTGTTCCACTGTGTGCATTGGCGGGTACTCGGTTTTGTTATGGTCGTTGAGAAATGGGGGTTCTGCTGTCATTGGTCAATATGAGTAATATGCGAAATATACATATATGTTGTTCAGATGGCAAATATAAATTCATTTTTGAACCTGTGCAAAATTTGCACAGGTGATATTCTTATACAATTTCGCCCCGTTGGGGCTTGTGGGTGTACCGTTTGCCACAGGCGTTTTTTATATACCCTGTAAGGGTATGATTTTATAGCATAGGCCGTGAGGCCTATGGGTATCGGCAGCAAATGTAAACAGCCCTGAAAGGGCGACATTATATTATATATACCTTTCGTCGTATTCGATATTATAGGCTTTCAAGAATGATATCAACTCTTCTCTTGCGTCACTCTTTTTATGGTGTTCTTCTTGAATTGCAATATATTCTTTTGTCTTCTCTATCTGTGATTGGCTTACGGAGAAAGCTCCATATCCATCTTGCCAGGAAAAAGCCCTGTAATAACTATCCTTTTGGTGCAACCATTTTGAGGTGTTTGCCTTTATTGTTGCAATTAATTTTGTTAATGCCAGATTCTTGTTAAGAGTGCATAGTATATGTATATGGTTGCTTGTGCCTCCAACCGATATTGAATTGCATTCACAATTTTTAATTATCCCAGAAATGTATGAAAATATCTCTGCAAGATCTTCTTTTCTCATTGTATTCTCTCTGTTCTTTGTGGAGAAAACAATATGTATGTAATTTTTTGCTAACGATTGTGACATATGTTTTATAATTTCGCCCCTTCAGGGCTTTGTTGGTTTCATTCGTTCCATTCACAGGTGTCACAGGCCTTACAGCCTGTGCTGTATAATTTCGCCCCTTCAGGGCTTTGTTGGTTTCATTCGTTCCATTCACAGGTGTCACAGGCCTTACAGCCTGTGCTGTATAATCTCGCCCCGTTGGGGCTTTTTGGTTTCATTCGTTTTTTTTCACAGATTTACAGCCTGTGTTGTATAATTTCGCTCCTCAGGGGCTTGGGGATGTCGTCTGTAGCAGGCGGATTTTATGCCCTACAGGGCATAATTTTAAAGCATAGGCCGTGAGGCCTATGGGTAATTAGGCAGCAAATGTAAATAGCCCTGAAAGGGTGACATTATATTATATAACCATGCGGCTACTCTTCACTTTGTGTGATATTGAAATAGGAGTCTTTAAGCTTGAACCTCAACTCAATGCCATAATCATTGAACCATGCAATGCATTTGCTCAGCAGTTGCAGTATCAGCTGATGCGGCTCTTCTTCAAAATGAATGACGGTGACAGGGGCAAGTCCCTGATATTCCTGCTTGAACCAATCGCTCAGGATATGTCCGATGTATCCTTGCATCTTGTCCAACAATGCTTTCTGCATATTGCTCTCCCCGTCAATATATCCTGCGCACACTAATTCAAGGTACACTTTGTTCTTTTCGCTGACAACATAGCTGAGGTCTATATTGTCAATCTCGCCAATCTGGGATATGTCGGATTTTTTCTGGTTCATGGTGATGGGTGAAATTATTGATATAAGTGATATGTACTAAAACCTATTAGTTCCCGTCTTTTGTGAAACGGGAACTAATAATATCTTACATCAGCAGATACTCCAGTATGGCATCCCAGTCGGGATATTGCTCCGAGCCGTATTGCAGCCACTCGCCCTGGAATTCGCTGGCGCCGTTCTTGCCGCGGTCGTCAATGAGATAGTCGCCTTTGAGGAGTTCCTTGTGGTGGGTTATTATCACGCGTTTGTGGAAAATGTTGTTCATGTATTTCTTTACCCACTCCATTTTGTCGCTGGCTGCCGTGGGGTTATTCCATGGCGAGGTGGAGAGTATGTATACGTCGAAGTGCTTAGCGAGCAACTGTACGGCCTCTATGGCTCCCGGCATAGGGTCCATAAGAGCGAAGAGCCCAGGCGCCTCGTCAATGTGTCCTTTGTACTGTTCCTTTACTTCGTCGCTCAATTTGGCAACTCCCGACTCAAAGTCGACGAGTACGCCGTCCATGTCAAAATATATTCTTTTACGGTTCATAGTTATATGTTTGTGTTTTTTTCTTCTATTTATCACAATGTTGCATACAAATGAGCGAAATATAAAACTTGCTTCAATATCTCACCACGAGTGCAACTATTCTCGTGATTTATCACAATGTTGCATACAAATGAGCGAAATATAAAACTTGCTTCAATATCTCACCGCGAGTGCAACTATTCTCGTGATTTATCACAAATATAATGAATCGTATTTGAAAAAAGAAATATGGCGTATTTATTTTGCCGGTACTGGGCTTAATTCGCTGTTGCGGATGTATTTCATCTCCTTGAGGATGGCCGTTTGTCTCTTTATGATATATTTTGACGGCTTTTTTGAACTGAAACGGCGTGGGTTGGGCAGGGTTGCCGCAATAAGTGCACACTCGCGCTTGGTGAGCTTGTCGGGTGATTTCTTGAAGTTCTTCTCGGCGACAGCTGCTATCCCGTAGAGTCCTTCGCCCGTCTCGATGCTGTTGAGGTATACTTCCATTATGCGTTCCTTGCTCCAAAAGAACTCTATGAGCACGGTGAAGTATGCTTCAAGGCCTTTGCGCATCCATGAGCGTCCGGGCCACAGGAACACATTCTTTGCTGTCTGCTGGCTTATGGTGCTTGCTCCGCGCAGGCGTTTGCCCTTTTCGGCTTCGGTGTATGCCTGTTCTATCTGCTCCCAGTCAAAACCATTGTGCTCCATGAAATGCGCATCCTCCGATGCCACTACGGCGATTGCCATGTCAGGGCTTATCTTCTCCATCGGTACCCAGGTGTGGTTTATGGGTGTACCTTCCGATATCTTGCGTATGAGCATAAGCGGTGTGCCCGGTACTGGTACGAAACGGTATATGACAACCCACAGCACTGTAAAGATTAACAGTGCCAGCAGTATCTTTGCTATGAATTTGAATATCTTGCTCATAGTTGGGGTGTCTTGTTTCCAATAATGAATCCCGATGATATGTCACCGGGATCCGAATGTTTCTGTTTTACGTAGCGTGTCTTAGAAACTGTTTAAATTTATAATAAAAGTTTTTCTTATATTGGAAGCTGTGATTTCGCAAAGCAACGATATAAATTTAGACAGCTTCTTATTTTGACACGTTGTTCAGGTAGAGGCTTATGTCAAAGTACATGCGTCGTGCCTGGAAATCCCTTGATGGCTCTACTATGATGATGTTGCATAGTGTCTCTGTGTCGAGCTCGCGTGATATCTCGTTGTCGATGTTCAGTGAAAGCATGACATGCTTCTGGTCCTCGGGATTGACAACGCGGAAAGGCTTGTCGCTGCTCTTGCCGTCACCGTATGTCGTTATCATGCTGATGATCTCCTGATGCTTGTTTACATAAGAGAGGTATTCCTCCTCGCTCTTGCCTATGGTCTTTGATGATATCCATGCATAGAAGAGGGCATCGAGGTTTGCCGGGTTGTACTTGAGGATGTTCTTTGCTGTCTCGTATACCTTAGGATAGTTGTCCTCGTTGAAATACTCCCTCATCTTCTTCTCGTTGGCATCTTTGCCTGGGTTGTATGAGGGCAGGAATGCCTGACCGTAGTATACAAGTGCAATGTCATCAACGTCAATGTAGGGGTCGTCATTGTTGAAGAGCTCCACAATGTCATTGAAATATGACTTTTCGTTCTTTACGATGCCCTCAATGGTCTTGTAGTCAAGCATAAGCTGTGCCTGGGCGAATGTCGCCATAAAGATGAGGGCGGTAATTGTCAGAATCTTTTTCATATATTATACATTGAATTTTAAAATAACTCCGCTGTTTGCAGGTACGTTGACGCTCACTGCGTCATACGGGTTCAGAGGCAGCTCGTATGTCTCGCCGCTGAGCAGTTCCTTTGCCTTATGCAGCTTGTTGTTGTATGTGACGCCATAGAATGCGAACGCCTCCTCGGGGATTGTGACGTCGCACTCCCTGTCGCTGTCGCTGAAGTTCGTGACGATGAGCAGCAGTTCCCTGTCGGTTCCGCGCAGGTACGAGAATATATGGTTGCTGTCGTATCTGTCGTTGTGGGGGTTGGCATACTGCAAGCCATAGAAGAAACCCTCCTTCAGTGCCTCGTTGCTGTTGCACAGGTTGAGCAGGTGCGAGTAGAAAGCCTGCAGACTCTTCTCTTCTTCGGTCAACTGCTCGCCGGTGTACTCGCCGTTGCCTTTCCAGCGGCGCAAGGTGTCCACGCTCCAGTAATCGAATATTGTGGTGCGGCCGTCCACACCGCTGTAACCCTCCTTGTCCATGCCTCGCTCTCCAAGTTCCTGGCCTGCGTAGAGCATGAATGGCTGTGTGTCGATTGTGGTTGACACAATGAGTGCTGCCAATGCGCGCTCTGCCTTTGCCGCGAAGAAGTCCGATGCGATACGCTGTTCGTCGTGGTTCTCGAGGAAGGTGAGCATGTTGTGACGTATGTCCGCTGTGCTCTGAAGGGTGTAGCTTATGTTGTTTGCCGATGTCTGGCCGTTCATCACTCCGCGCAGGGTGTCATAAAGGCCTACCTTGTCGTAGAGGTAGTCGAAACAACCATCCTTGATGAATGAACGGTAGATGTGTGGCTGGTAAATCTCGCCGATGAAGAGAATACCCGGATATTGCTCCTTTACTTTGGGTACTGCCCAAGCCCAGAACTCAACGGGAGTCATCTCTACCATGTCGCAACGGAAACCGTCAACCCCTTTCGCTGCCCAATACATGAGTATCTTGAGCATCTTTACCCATGTGTTGGGTACGGGCGAGAACTGGCGGTTGCCTGTGCGGTAGTCGATGCCGTAGTTGAGCTTTACGGTGTCGTACCAGTCATTGCGTGACGGGCTGCCGAAGCAGTCGTTGCCTGTTGCGCGCAACGGGGTCTCGCTGTACTCTGTGTCGGCAATGTCCTTGGCGTCGAGGTTGCAGCCGTATGACTGGTTGCCAAGATAGTAGAAGTTGTTGTGACCCACAAAGAATGCGTTCCGGTCGTCAAACTCTCCAAAGGGGTATGTGCCTTCGGGGGTGCAGTCACTATTGTAGTGACGTGCCACATGGTTAGGGATAAAATCCATAATGACCTTGAGGCCGGCCTTGTGTGTGCGGTCAACGAGTGCCTTGAACTCTTCGCGGCGCTTCTCGACGTTGACAGCGAGGTCGGGGTCATTGTCGTAATAGTCTTTTATCGCATAGGGTGAACCGGCCTCTCCCTTTACAATGGCTGGGTGGTCGGCGGGTATTCCGTATTTGGTATAATCGGTACGGGTGGTGTGCTCAATTACACCGGTGTACCATACGTGTGTAGCGCCCAATCCGCGTATAGCGTGCAACGCCTTTGACGTGATATCGTTGAACTTGCCACAACCGTTCTGCTCTATGGTGCCGTTGGCAACACACTCCGCATTGCTGTTTCCGAAAAGTCGTGGTAGTAACTGGTAGATGATTATACGTGACATTATATAAGCGTTTATATTTATATTATGCTTCCAAAGATTTCTTTATTTTACTGATAAGTCCCTGTTGCACACTGCCCGGACCACACTCTGTGAACTCAGTTGCTCCATCCTTGATCATGTTTGTGATGGTAGGTGTCCAGCGTACGGGCGCAGTGAGCTGCGCAACAAGGTTGGCCTTGATTTCCTGGGGTGAGGTGTGGGGGGCTGCATCAACATTCTGGTACACAGGGCACACCGGTGTTTTGAATGTCGTTGCATTGATTGCCTCCTCAAGTTCTTCCTTTGCCGGCTGCATGAGAGGGGAGTGGAACGCACCGCTCACGCTCAACGGGAGAGCACGCTTTGCGCCGGCAACCTTGAGCCTCTCGCATGCCTTGTTAACACCCTCGAGGCTTCCCGATATTACAACCTGTCCGGGGCAGTTGTAGTTTGCGGCAACGACAATGTCGTCCTCTGCACTTACCTCTGCACATACCTGCTCCACGATCTCGTTGGCAAGACCAAGCACGGCTGCCATTGTAGATTGCTGCATCTCGCACGCCTTCTGCATTGCCATAGCACGCTTGTATACGAGCTTTAGACCATCCTCAAAACTCAATGCTCCGGCTGCTGTAAGTGCCGACAACTCACCGAGTGAATGGCCTGCAACCATCTGTGGCTTGAACTCATCACCAAGTACTATCGTCTGGATGACGGAGTGCAGGAATACTGC
Source organism: Bacteroidales bacterium (assembly GCA_015060965.1). GTDB lineage: Bacteria > Bacteroidota > Bacteroidia > Bacteroidales > Bacteroidaceae > HGM04593. Next base: position 20,687 of record SUXN01000037.1, read on the forward strand.
CGGCTGTGTTACTTTTGTCTGCTTGAGTTCCTCGTCACTGCCGTTGAACATGATGTCGGTGATGCGGAACCCCAATATATCGTTTGCTTTCTCAAAATACTCCTTTGCAATAGGGTAGTTCTCATAGAGCTCCTTGCCCATTCCGCTGAACTGTGCCCCTTGTCCTGTAAATACAAATGCTTTCATAATCTAAATTGATAAAATCAAGGATTCTGATTCTTATTTATAGCAATTTACAATTCCAGAATCCGCTGCAAAGGTAGTCATTTTTTCCTTTACAGACTGTCAATTTATGATTTATAATGTTATAGTTTCTAAAAATGACGCCCTATTTTAATAAATTCCCGTTTTTTACTGCTAAAATCCGCAACTATTGATATTGACGATAGTAGCTATCGTTAATTTAAATAAATGCACGATGCCTATTATAATATTAGATTGTAATTTTGTGGGGATTATCATATATTGTCATTTTGTAACAAAGATTAATATAATTTAACCACTAAATAATCAATCAGTTATGTTTAAAAATTTCCCGGGATACAAGGTTCTGGAAAAGATTCAGAAGAACAAATCCCACAAGAGAGAGAGAAAATTCCCTCTGAATGCAATCAAGCTCATTTTTATCGTAGCTATTACAGCTGTGATAGCGTTGTTGCCTACTGAGTCATTCGGTATCGAGGGTCTTAATGTAGTACACCAGCGTATCATTTCGCTGTTCGTGTTTGCGGCTTTGATGTGGCTCACCGAGACAATGCCTTCATGGGTTACTTCAATGGTTGTGGTTACAGTGATGCTGTTCACTGTGTCAACAAGTGCGTTCAACTTCCTCCGTCCCGAGGATGCGGCATTGGTGCCTTTCAAGAGCATCTTCGCTTGTTTCTCTAACCCCACAATCATGCTCTTTATCGGCGGTTTCGTGCTCGCCATAGGTCTTACAAAGGTTAAGCTCGACGTTGCTCTTGCACGCGTTCTGCTCAAACCTTTCGGTACACGTTCCGAGATTGTGCTGCTCGGTTTCATCCTTGTCACAGCCATCTTCTCGGCTTTCGTTAGCAACACAGCTACAGCTGCCATGATGCTTGCTTTCCTTACACCGGTATTGCGTTCGCTCCCTGCTGACGGTAAGGGCCGTATCGCTCTTGCTCTCGCAATCCCTGTAGGTGCCAATCTCGGTGGTATGATGACTCCAATCGGTACACCTCCTAACATGATTGCCCTTGACTACCTCTCTTCACAAGGTATGGGTATCAGCTTCGTTGACTGGACCATCAAGATGGCTCCGTTCGTTATTCTCCTTCTCGTTCTCTCGTGGTTGCTTCTCCGCATCCTCTTCCCATTCAAGCAGAAGAGCATAAAGATTGAGATTGAGGGTGACATCAACTGGAACTTCAAGACATGGTCGGTAGTTGTGGCTTTTGCCATTACAATCTTCATGTGGATGTTCGGTACAGATATGTGGGGCATTGATACAAATGTTGTGGCAATGATTCCTATCGCTATCTTCTGTGCTACAGGTATCCTTACACGTCGTGACCTTGAGGAAATCAACTGGAGTGTGCTCTGGATGGTAGCCGGTGGTTTTGCACTTGGTGTTGCATTGAACTACACCGACGGTACTACACCTGCACTCAGCAGCCTTATCGTCAAGTCTGTTCCATTCGACAACTTCTCACCGATTGCCGTGATGATTCTTGCAGGTCTCATCTGCTTCGGCTTCTCTAACTTCATCTCTCACTCGGCTGCAACATCTCTGTTGGTGCCTGTGCTCGGTGTGGTTGCAAGCGGTCTCGGTACTGCGCTTGACAGCGTAGGTGGTCCTCAGGCAATGCTCGTAGGTATCGCTATCGCGTCTTCAGTTTCAATGATTCTGCCTATCAGTACTCCTCCTAATGCCATTGCACACTCAACAGGCTTTATCGAGCAGAAGGATATGATGAAGGTTGGTATCATTGTAGGTATCATGGGTCTTGTACTTGGTTATGCAATGCTCATCTTTATCGGATTCTGATAACTGTTCTAAATAGACACTATTTATAACATTTCTGCCTCACAGACCGCATTTTCCCAGGATAATGATGGTTATGTGAGGCAGATTTTTTATATTCGCGACAAAGTTTTTTCAGAAACTATCTGTCAAAGTATGGAACTGCGTCAACTCAAATATTTCGTGAAGAGTGCCGAATATCTGAATTTCTCGGTGGCTGCCAAACATCTGTATATCACACAGAGTACTCTGTCGCAACAGATAAAGCAGCTTGAGTTCGAGCTGGGTTTCGAGCTCTTCCTACGAAACAGCCGTCACATATCCCTTACCGAGGCAGGTGAGGAGTTCCTGCCGTTTGCACGAAAGACCATACAGGATGCCGAGGATGGCGTTCAGCGTCTGCACGACCTGCAGCACGTGAAGGCCGGCAAACTCACTGTGGGTGTTACATACAGCCTCAGCACTGTGCTTACCGAAGGTCTTCTGGAGTTCATGAAGGCTTTCCCGGATATCAAGCTTGAGGTGTGCTACAAGACTGTGACTGAACTCCTGTCACTTCTCAAGGAACGTAAACTCGATTTTGTCCTTTCATACAAGCCGCTGTTCGAGGCTCCCGATGTGGATTCAATGCCTCTTTTCGAGAATGCGCTTGCCCTTGTCGTTTCAAAGGATCATCCGCTTGCAAAATGCAGGAAAATAAAATTGCAGGATCTGTCCGATGTGGCTTTAGTACTCCCGTCGCACGATCTGCAGGCACGTATGATGCTTGAGAAACTGATTCATGGCAAGAACGTGTCGCTGTCGTCCAAACTTGAGCTTAATGAAACGAATATCCTGTTGCAGATGGTTTCTACCGGCAGCTATGCCACAATACTCTCTTCTTCGGCAGTGTTCGGCAATTCCCGTTTCAAGGCAATACCGCTTGATGAGCCCGGTAATGTGATGGAGGCGTCATTGTTGTGCCTGAAGGGGGCATACCGCAAAAGCGCAGCAAAAGAGTTCATAAAGATTCTGCTTGATACGGAGGCGGTGAAGCGCAGGCTTGTCAATTGGTTCGATTGATGTAAACATAAACTGATACGATTAATATAAACTAAAACAATTATGGTAGAGAAATATAATGCAGTAAAGAGAATACCCAGTTTTGATGTAGATATGTCGTCTACACTGAAACCTGCATCATTCCTGAACTATGCCCAGGAGGCAGCAAATATACACGCTGATTACATAGGAGTAGGCTTCGATTCAATGCATGTGACACGCAAAGGTTGGGTACTTGCCCGTATGCACGTTATATTCCATCGCTTGCCCAAGTGGCGCGACCATATCAATGTCCAGTCATGGCATAAGGGGGCTGCCGGTTTCCAGTTCTTCCGTGACTTTGTTGTGTTTGACAACGAGAGCAGGGAACAACTTATATCGGCAACCACATCATGGCTTGTAATTGACATTGATACACGCCGCCTCTCAAAGTTCCCGGAGCTTGTCGAGAACAACGAGAAGTGTATAAAGGAAGATGTCATTGCTGAGCAGGCTCCCAAAATCACTATGCCTAAGGATGCAAACCCCGAGTGCGTGGCTGTCCGTAACGTGACATATTCCGACCTCGATATGATGGGGCACGTGAATAATGTGAAATATACAGAGTGGGCCATGAATGCAATTGAACTTGATGTGACCACAACACGTCATCTCAAGGAACTTACAATAAACTTCAACAACGAGGTCAAGGCCGGTGACAGTGTAGAGCTTTACCGTCATATGGAGAACGGTGAGGATGGAACTCTCGTGTACTACATCGAGGGTCGTGTTGACGGCAAGTCTTCGTTCATCGAGAAACTTATTTTCTGATTATATTTTTAGAAGCTGTTTGAATTTTATTGGAATATGTTTCTGAATTTAAACAGCTTTTCATTCTGATTCTGTAACTATGAAGAGACTTTTATTTTGTTTGCTGTCAGTTGTCGGTATTGCATCTTTGCAGGCACAAGGAAACGTCAATATCAACGAAGAAATCATAAGCGACTATTTAAATGCTTCCTTGACCGAGGATTTTGCCGGTTTTGAGGATGGGTCAATAATACCTGTAAGTGAGATTGCGCCTGTGAGGGAAAAAATATGGGAACTATGGAAGAAAAGTGTTGACGCTTGTGACGAAGAGAAGCTCATAGCTCTTGATATCCTTGAGAACCGCAAGACGGGTTCTTGGACACTCCCGTCCGACCTTGAATCGGGTACAATGCCATATTATTATGGCTGCAATGCTTATCCAACCTATGATGCCGAAAAAAGATATCCACTTTTCCTTTATATGCACGGCTCGGGTGACAAGGCTCAGGAGTGGGAGACTGGTATCGGACTTTGTCTTCGCCGATTCTACAGCCCTGGAATATATTTTGTTCCGCAGATTCCCAATGCATACGGCGAATATTACCGTTGGGCAATACAGAGCAAGCAGTGGGCGTGGGAGAAATTGATACGTCTTGCTTTTGTGAGTGAGAATATAGATCCCAACAAGATTTATTTCTTCGGAATATCGGAGGGTGCATACGGTAGCCAGCGTTTGGCGTCATTCTATGCCGATTACCTTGCGGGAGCCGGCCCTATGGCTGGTGGTGAGCCCCTGAAGAATGCTCCAATGGAGAATGTTGCCAATATTGCCTTCTCGTTGCGCACAGGCGCTCTTGATGACGGTTTCGGCAGGAATATACTTACCCAGAAGGCTCTTGAGGTGGCTGATGAGCTTGAAGCAGCGCATCCGGGATATTACAACCATTTTATTGAGGTTATTGAGGGTGATGGACACAGCATTGATTACAGGCCTACAACGCCTTGGCTTGCACAATATACACGCGACGCTCACCCCGATTACGTCTATTGGGAGAATTTTCCTATGTACAACCGCTACCGTGAAACATTCTACAACCTTCAGATAGTAGAGAAGGCTACCAATAGTGCAATCTTCCGTGCGTGCTACGAAATGAGCCGTGAGGGCAATACTGTGAGTCTGAATACAAAACTCGTGGAGTATACGACAACATATACAAAAGATGGTATTGAGATGTATTTCAGCAAGAAGTACAGTACAGCAAGAAGAGGTAAACTGAGAGTATACCTCAATGAAAAAGAGTATGATCTTTCACAGCCTGTCAAGGTTATCTTGAACGGAACAGAGATATTCAACGGTATGGTGACTCCTACACTTGAGACTATGGTAGAGAGCTGCGCGCTGTTCTATGACCCTGAGCGCCTTTTCCCTGCAGCCATAGATATCGATGTCGCAACAAAGAGCGTTGTTCCCACTTCTGTCGAGGCTGTGGCATTGGGCAAGGATTCTTTCGATGGTGAAGATGTCATTTATGATCTTACAGGACGAAAGGTTGAGGACACTTCCCGCCCAGGAATTTATATTAAAGGTGGCAACAAAATCATTGTAAAGTAAATAACGTGAGTTCGATATAAGCTAAATCAAATCGCGAACCTGTCATCCCGACAGAGCGTAGCGACGAGGGATCTCTGAATCCGCAAATAATGAGATTTTTTCGGGCAAAGCCCTCAACAACACGTCTCACACAAGGTTCGGAATGACAAAATACGCTAAATTTTAGTATAAATTCTTATATCGAACTCACATTAAATACAAAAAAAATGATGACCCGCTGCGAGGGCACTGAAAAAGATACCCTTTGATAAAGTGGTTGAGATTTAAGTAAAAGAAGGATATCGATAATTATTCGG
>SUXN01000005.1 GCA_015060965.1 Bacteroidales bacterium
ACTGGCACCTCCCCTCAGGCAGAGGAGGAATTTAACTTATGCCGTTTGGGTTGCGAAAAGCAAAACGAGTCAATGACTTCAGGTTTTGTCATCGGCGAGTTCGTTTACTAAAAGGGCTTTTTGTACTTTACCAGTGTACAAAATGTACAATAGTGTTTCATTTTACACATATTTAAAGTTAAAATCATGCTTTTTCTTTAGCCAACTGCACAAAAAGAGTACTTTTGTGCAACAAATAAAACTAAAAAGGAATAAAACTTTTTATTTAAATATCTTTATTATGAAAAGAATTTTTTCAACTATCGTTTTTGCATCACTTGCACTTTCAACTTTTGCAGGTGGTATTTTGACAAACACAAACCAGAGCGCATCTTTCGTACGCAACCCAATGCGTTACGCTTCACTTGAGACCGACGCTATCTACTTCAACCCAGCCGGTACAGCATTTTTCAAGGAGGGTTGGGCACTTTCTGCAAACTGGCAGATGATATGGCAGGACCGCGACGTTGAGAACGCTATTACCAAGAAATCATACAAGGGTGAGGTTTATGTTCCTTGCATGCCTACAATCCTTGCATCTTACAAGACTGGTGACTGGACATTCAGCGGTTTCTTCGGCATCCCCGGTGGTGGCGGTAAGGCAGAGTTCAATGACGGTCTCCCCGCTTTCGACATGATGGGTGCTGGCCTCGTAGCAGCTCAGGGCCTCAATGCAACATCAGCATTCGAGTCTACACAGTATGTATTCTCACTCCAGCTTGGTGCTGCTTACAAGCTCTCTGACAACTGGTCGGTTTACGCAGGTATCCGCGGCAACTATGTAAGCGCAAGCTACTCAGGTAACATCACAGCCGTACATCCACAGGCAGGTGCTGTCGGCAAGCTCCTTGAGCTCGACCTCACACAGACAGGTTTTGCATTTGCTCCAGTAGTAGGTGTAGACTATAAGGTAGGCGACTTCAACTTCGCTGCAAAGTACGAGTTCCGTGCAGTTACAAACCTCGAGAACGAGACAGACAAGTTCGAGAGCCAGATGTTGGCACCTCAGCTCGGTGGCGACGCTAACCTCGACGGCAAGATCGGTATGCTTGCACAGGCAATGCCTGCACTCGGCAAGCTCGCTACACTCCAGGACGGTTACTCACTCCGCAGCGATGCTCAGGCAATGCTTTCACTTGCAGGTTCATGGCAGGCAACATCTTGGTTCAAGGCTATGTTGGGTGCCACATACTACTTCGAGAAGGATGCAAAGGTTGAGTCACTCCTCGGTGGTGCAGACAACAACGCAAACCTCGACCGCAACTCATATGAGCTTTTGGCAGGTGTTGAGTTCAACGTAACAAAGAACTTGCTTCTCTCTGCAGGTATCCAGTTCAGCGACTTCGGTGTTACTGACACATACGTAAGCGACCTCAACTTTGTAAACGACTCATTCATGACAGGTCTCGGTGCAAAGTACAGCTTCACAGAGAATCTTGACTTGAACGTAGGTTTCTGCTATGCAAACTACGCTCACGACACAAACAAGACAAACGGTTCAAGCTACATCCGCAAGACATACGACGTTGCAGTTGGTGTTGACTTCCGTTTCTAATATTCTGAAAAGAGATATAAAACCAGTAATGCCTGCCCTTACCGGGGCGGGCATTATTTTATACATTCCACCACTTGTAACAGCGAGAATAGTTTTGTAAATTTGCTGTACGGGAGAACACTCACGCAATCCCGCAAACATAGCAGTATTTTAATACAAACACCGTTCAAAACATGAAAGTATCCGAAAGAGAAAACATAGGTTGGATTGACATGCTGCGCGTTGTCGCATGCATTCTGGTAGTGTTCGCACACTGCTGCGACCCCTTTGTGGCCCACTTCGATGCCAACCGCGAGATGTTCCTAACAGGAGTATTCTGCGGCAGCCTCGTGCGACCGTGCGTTCCACTGTTCGCGATGATGACAGCAGTGCTGCTGTTGCCCATAAAGCCTGGCACCACCGTCAACCGGTTCTACAGCAAGCGCATAGGACGCATCATCAAGCCGCTTGTATTCTGGTCAATAGCATTGCCGCTCATGGCATTCTTCTACTTCACCGTTGTCAGCCCCGACACAGCCAATCCGCAGCTGTCAGTAAGCGACTACACCCAGAGCACACTCTTCGGCAGGCTGTACACATTCATCTTCAACTTCAATTTCGACACCACCCCATTGTGGTACCTGTATATGCTCATAGGGCTTTACATCATAATGCCGATTATCAGCAGCTGGCTCACACAGGCATCACGCAAGGAGATAAAGACAGTACTCTACATATGGGGAATGACCTTGGTATTACCATATATAAAGATGGTAGCACCGACATTGGGTTACACAGGCAACTACGGACACATGGGACTCTTTGGAGAGTGCGACTGGAATGTCTACGGCTCATTCTACTATATCTCGGGCTTCATAGGCTATCTGATACTCGCCTACTACCTCAAGGAATACCCACTCGACTGGAGTTGGAAGAAGATGGCAGCCATCTGCCTTCCTATGTTCATAGCCGGTTACGCAGTGACCTCTGTAGGCTATGTTGTCACAAACGAATATTTCCCCGGCAACTACGCCTATCTTGAGATACTGTGGTACTTCACAGGAATAAATGTGTTCATGATGACATTCCCCGTCTTTGTGGCAATACAGAAACTGGATACCGCACCGCGCAAGTGGCTGTCAAAGGCCGCTGGCCTCACCTTTGGAGTGTACCTGTGTCACTTCACGTTCACCTTCCTGAGCTACGACCTTTATGACACACCGGAACTCCCCTACATCGTGCGCATACTGCTTGCGGCGGCAACAACCGCCACCATAAGTGCCCTGCTTGTATGGGTAATGTCAAAGTTCAGATTGACAAGAATTTTCGTAAGCTAAAAAGAGCTTATTACAAAGGCAGCGAGCGACCTTTATGGGGCGCTCGCTGCCTTTGTAATTGCATATACTTGTCAGCACTCCGCCACACCGCCGTTAAGGTTAGGCAGATTCACCTGCTCGAACTTATAGCCAAGACGTTTGAGCTCGATAGCGGCACCAATGCGGAACATCACCTTTATCGCACGTGCAAAGGCATGGAAGGCCATCGGCGACTGCGGCTCGATATTCTCGCGACGTATAAGCGTCAGGGCAGTCTCACCAAGCCTGCGCATCATCTGCTCGATGCTCTTTGCCTCCTGCGACTCCAGATGGAAGCCAAGTATCTTCTGCACAATATTCTCGTCCATGTCGTCAAAACCGGCAGGACCATAAAGAGACTTATACTCATCCTTGCAGTGCGCGGCCCAGTCCTCATCCCACAGATGCGCCACCGCCATACCCACATATCCGGCCCACGCTATCGCCACTGTGGGATAATCGGCAATGTTCGGAACCGCATCAGCCACATACTCGGGAGCAATCTCGTGCCAACGTGCATCAATATCCTCGGTCGACAACAGAGTACCTTCAAGAGCCTTGTATTGTGTACACAACTTCAGGAGCTCGTTCATCAGACGGCTCTCAAAATTCTCAAGATATACTTTATTTACCATAATTACCACTTATTCAACACCGCGCAAAGGGAGACTCAATCAACAATACCCCTTTCACGCAATTTGTAAACAACTTTCTCTGTAACGCCCTCCTGTGACAACGCAAACACCTTGTCGAAGAATCCAACAGAAATCACATATTTGTTATCCCCAGCCACAATACGCCCCACAGTAAACGCCACGTAGTCATCAACTACGAACATCTTGTCAAGCATCTTTGTCACGACTGTATCCGCATTCAGTTTCTCAATGGTCTCCTCCGGAATTACAACACCCTCGGGAACAACAGCGTTGATATTCGCCATCAGGGACGAAGATATTTCATGCAGATGCATTTCGCGGTCGGGCTTTGTGTGCATACACACCGAGACAAACACCGCAACAAAAAGCAGCAGATATACAAACAGCCTTATCATTGTCAGTATTTTTCAAAAGAAACAACCTTGTCGAAATCCTTGCGTATCTTCTTGCGTTTCGGCTTCGGGTTGTATCCCAGCGAGATAATGAGCATAAGGCGTTTCTTCTGCGGAATACCCACCAGTTCCTTGATTTTCTTCTCGTCGAACCAACCGAGTATGCAGCTGCCAACGCCCTCATCCTCGGCGGCAAGAGTCATATATGCCGAAGCAATACCAAGGTCCATAACAGGAAAATCCTTATCCTTTATACCGCAACCGAGTTTGGATGTGATATTCGTAGGCTCAAGAGTGATGAGCACCAGCGCCGAGGCATCCTTTACAAACCTGTTCATACCGAGACTCGAGGTAGCCTTTCCCACCTCAACAAGCAGTTGCGGTTCAGTCACCGCCGTAAAATGCCACGGTTGTCCGTTGCATGCCGACGGTGCCAGACGCCCCGCCTCAAGTATGCGTTCAAGCACCTCGCGCCCAATTACACGCCCCGGCTCATAAGCCCTGTCACTCTGGCGTGCAGCAGCCAACTCAAGGAAACTCTTCATCGCTTTGCAATCCTCGCTATGTACTTACCTATGATATCAAACTCAATGTTCACCTTTGTACCCACCTCAATCGTGTGGAAATTGGTATGCTCGTGAGTGTAAGGAATTATCGCAACCGAGAACGAATCATCAGTCGGTTCACACACTGTCAGACTCACGCCGTTTACCGTCACCGAACCTTTGTCGACCGTGAGATAGCCCTTTGCCGCCATCTCATCATCCTTGCGATAACGGAATGTATAATACCAGCTGCCGTCCATATCCTTTACCGACACACACTCGGCAGTCACGTCCACATGTCCCTGCACGATGTGACCGTCCAGACGCCCGTTCATCATCATGCTGCGCTCCACATTAACCTTGTCACCCACCTGCAGCAGCCCTATATTGGAACGCTCAAGCGTCTCGTGCATGGCAGTAACAGTATACTCGTCACCGTTTATGTCAACCACCGTAAGACACACACCGTTGTGCGATACACTCTGGTCAATCTTCAACTCGCCCACAAAAGAGCATGTAAGTGTAAGATGCAGATTACCCTGCTCACGCACAAGTTTGCGCACCGTGGCAAACTCCTCAACAATTCCTGAAAACATATTGTACAAATATTTAATCTTCAATTAGAACATACTACCGCAAAGGTACAAAATCTTTCCAACAAATACAAACACACTCCACGGAGTGCCTTACGAACAAAAACCTGTTGCATTTGTTTACACTTAAAGTGCAGGACGGCGGGGCTACGAGATGATGATGACAACCTGGACGGAAGAGAGCCCCGCCGTACAAGCACACATCCCCTATGACACAAGCAAGCCTCGCCAGCAAAGAACCGCCGATGATTTTACCTTGTTGTCAAAAAAAGGATAAGCGAGGCAATATTCACCACAACTATACGTTATAAAGGCATAGACAGCATACACACAGCGCAGAAGCGCTCATTTACACGAGAGTTATGACGTTGCAACAAAAAAAAGCATTATATTTGCAGAATTATAGAATTCCGGCAACAATCACGGTTGTCACAGAATTAAACCAGAACACCGATAAAACAGATAAATGATGAAGAAAGTGATGCTTGTGTTCGGCACTCGCCCCGAGGCCATCAAGATGGCACCGTTGGTCAAAGAGTTCCAGAAGCGCCCCACAACATTCAAGACCATAGTATGCGTTACCGGACAGCACCGCCAGATGCTCGACCAGGTTCTGCAACTTTTTGAAATAGCTCCCGACTACGACCTCAACATCATGAAGCAGGGACAGGACCTTTACGATGTCACAGCCCGTGTGCTCACCGGCATGCGCGATGTGCTCAAGGAGGCACAGCCCGACGTAGTACTGGTGCACGGCGACACCACCACAAGCACTGCTGCAGCACTCGCAGCCTTCTACCAGCAGATTCCCGTGGGACATGTAGAAGCAGGATTGCGCACTCACAACATCTACAGTCCATGGCCCGAGGAGATGAACCGACAGATAACAAGCCGGATAGCGACATATAATTTCGCCCCCACACAATTGAGCAAGGCCAACCTCTTGCGCGAGGCGGTGAGCGAAGAGAGCATTACCGTTACCGGCAACACCGTCATCGACGCCCTTCACTGGGTTGTCAACAAGATAAAGGAAGACAAGACACTCAACGACGAGTTGAAGGGTATGCTTTCACAGGCCGGGTACGATGTAACACGCCTTGACAATGGCCGCAAGCTCGTACTCATAACAGGCCACCGCCGCGAGAACTTCGGTGACGGATTCATCCACATGTGCACTGCCATAAAGGATCTTACCCAGAAATACCCCAATGTAGATTTCGTTTACCCCATGCACCTGAACCCCAATGTGCGCAAGCCCATTGCCGAAGTTTTTGGAGAGCATGTCGTAAACAAAGGAGCTCTCCCACTTTCAAAGGAAGAGTGCCCACAGGGCAACATGTTCTTCATTGAGCCTTTGGAATATCTCTCATTCGTATACCTCATGGGAAAGAGCAACATCGTGCTCACCGACAGCGGCGGCATTCAGGAAGAGGCCCCCGGCCTTGGCAAGCCTGTGCTTGTCATGCGCGACACTACCGAGCGCCCCGAGGCACTTGAGGCCGGCACCGTCAAGCTCGTAGGCACAGACCATGACAAGATCATGAACGAAGTGTCTTTATTGCTCGACGACCAGTCACACTACGACGCAATGAGCAAAGCCGTAAACCCCTACGGCGACGGTCTCGCATGCGGCAGAATTGTAGAAAAACTAATTTAACCCACCGGGCAAACCCGTGCCCCACACAATGAACGATAAAAAGCAGAACAAGCCCAGCGGCAAAGAGATTGCCGCCGACATACTCCAAGGTGCAGCAACAGCACTTTCATATACCGACGAGGAGATACTCGCCACCATGCCGCCACACGAAGCCCAGGAATTCATAGACCTGCGCAACAGAGTCATCGGCGACATCAGCACCGCGTCAGAATATGGCAGCGACGAGCAGGAGATACCACTCGCCGCCGAAGAAGGCTCGCCCTACAAGTAACCCTTGATTGGCCATCATTGAGAGCCCGCCACATGGCAGGCTCTGCTTTGCCATGCCCATCATTGAGATTTTGCGGGCGACGGTTTATAGGGGCCTCAAGGTCTCTAAAGTCCTTAAGGCCCTTAATGGGCGCCTGACAAACTGAAAGGTAAAAAGTGAAAGGTAAAAACTAAAAATAGACTCCTAACCCTTCACCCATAACCCTTAACCCGTTAATCGTTAAACGCTAACCCCACTCCGTGGGCTTGAGCCTGCTTACGCTCGTTGCAAAAGCTCAAACAAGTTTGGCTTTTGCTCGCTCACCCGCTGCCTTCATCGTTCATCATTCATCGTTAAATGAACTTTTTTCTATAGAATTGTTTATTATATATAAATTTATTAATTTTGCAAGGATATATATTGCCCGAGAAGTGGCTGCCGCTATGGTTGCAGACAATTTCACGACACTCCTCAGCGAGGCATTATCAAACAAGACAAAAGACAACAGCAACAGACAACAAATATAACAAAACATGAAAATAGCAGTAGCAGGAACAGGTTATGTAGGCCTTAGCATCGCCACATTGTTGGCCCAGCACAATGAAGTAGTTGCAGTTGATGTAATCCCCGAGAAGGTCGAGAAAATCAACAACCGCATATCACCCATCCAGGACGAGTATATCGAGAAATATCTGGCCGAGAAAGAACTCAACCTCACAGCCACACTTGACGGAGCCGCTGCATACAAGGACGCCGAGTTCGTTGTCATTGCAGCTCCCACCAACTACGACCCGCAGCTTAATTTCTTCGACACACACCACATCGAGGACGTCATCGATCTTGTACTCCAGGTGAACCCCGAAGCTACAATGGTCATCAAGAGCACCATCCCCGTGGGTTACTGCCGCGGTCTTTATGTAAAGTACGCCCGCAAGTTCAAGGAGCAAGGCTGGGACACCACACACAAGTTCCGTCTGCTCTTCTCGCCCGAGTTCCTGCGCGAGAGCAAGGCACTTTATGACAACCTCTACCCCAGCCGCATCATCGTGGGACATCCAAAGATGATCAAGGGCTACCCCGAGGAGAACGAGGCTATAAAGGCCATCGCCGGCAACCACCTCGACGAGGCAGCACGCCTGTTCGCAGCCCTGCTGCAGCAGGGAGCAATAAAGGAGGACATCCCCACCCTTTTCATGGGATTGAAGGAGGCCGAGGCTGTAAAGCTCTTTGCCAACACCTACCTTGCCCTGCGCGTGAGCTATTTCAACGAGCTCGACACATACGCCGAGCTTAAAGGTCTTGATTCGGCATCCATCATACAGGGCGTAGGCCTTGACCCACGTATAGGCGACCACTACAACAACCCATCCTTCGGCTACGGAGGTTACTGCCTGCCAAAGGACACCAAGCAGTTGCTCGCCAACTACCAGGAAGTACCCCAGAACATGATGAGCGCCATTGTAGAGAGCAACCGCACCCGCAAGGACTTCATCGCCGACCAGGTGCTGCGCAAGGCAGGTTACTACGACTACTTCAGCAAGGGCGATTTCAACGCGAGCAACGAGAAGCATTGCGTTGTCGGTGTCTTCCGCCTCACCATGAAGAGCAACAGCGACAACTTCCGCCAGTCATCAATCCAGGGAGTGATGAAACGCATCAAGGCCAAGGGCGCCGAGGTCATCATCTACGAGCCCGCTCTTGAGAACGGCAGCACATTCTTCGGCAGCCGCGTGGTGAACGACCTTGACGAGTTCAAGCAGCAGTCACAGGCAATCATAGCCAACCGTTACGACACCTGCCTCGACGACGTGAAGGACAAGGTTTATACACGCGACATCTTCCAGAGAGACTGACCCCGTAAGGAACACACCATACACACAAGACAGGATGAAAAAAGTAATCACATACGGCACGTACGACCTTCTTCACCAGGGACACATCAACCTGCTGCGCCGCGCCAAGGAGCTGGGCGACTACCTCATCGTGGGCGTCACCAACGACAGTTTCGACCGCGAGCGAGGCAAGCTCAACGTATGCAACAACGTCCTCGAAAGGGTTGAGGCTGTAAAAGCGACAGGCCTCGCCGACCAGATAATAATAGAAGACTATTTCGGCCAGAAAATCGACGACATCCAAAAGTACGATGTCGACATCTTTGCCATAGGAAGCGATTGGGAAGGCAAGTTCGATTACCTTGGCGAGTATTGCAAGGTTGTATATCTTCCCCGCACCCAAGGCATCTCGTCGACAATGCTGCGCGAGGAGAAGCAGACAACCATCAGGGTGGGCATCGCCGGTTGCGGCAACATCGCCCGTCGTTTCGTTCCCGAAGCCACATTCGTCAACGGCGTGGAAGTTGCCGGTGCATACGACCACAACCCCGCAGTCCTGCAGGAGTTCGTGACAGCGAACAGGCTCGGCCAGGCATACAGCTCATACAGTTCAATGCTCGACGACGTCGATGCCGTATACATTGCCACCCCGCACCTGAGCCACTACGAGCTCAGCAAGCAGGCACTGCTTGCAGGCAAGCATGTACTATGCGAGATACCCCTGGTACTGGAAGAGGCCCAGGCTCGCGAGCTCTACACCCTTGCCGAAGAGCAGAAGAGAGTGCTCATGGAAGCACACAAGACAGCATACTGCCCCGCCTTCAACCACCTGATGGTCATGATAAAGAGCGGCGCCATTGGCGAAGTAGTCGACATCGAGGCATCCCTATCACGACTGCTTCCCGACAAGACACGCCGCGAGTTCGACCCCTCACAGGCAGGCGGTTCAATGTACGAGTCAGCAGTCTACCCTTTGTTGCCCATCTTCAAGCTTCTGGGCACAGAGTACAAAGGGCTGAACATATACTCACGCATGGAAAACGGTGTCGACATATACACCAAAGGCGTCATGCGCTACCCCACCGCCGTATGCTCGTTCAAGCTGGGATTGGGCGTGAAGACCGAGGGCAACCTCGTCATCTCCGGCACCAAGGGATACGCCTATGTAGAGGCTCCCTGGTGGAAGACCGACTATTTCGAGCTACGCTACGAAGACCGCAACAAGAACAAGAAGTTCTTCTACAAGTGGGACGAAGAGGGCCTGCGCTACGAGATACAGGAGTGGATATCCTGCATACTCAACGGACGTCTCTCATCGTCACGTCTCACAAAGCGCGAGAGCATAGCCATGGCAAGCGTAATGCAGCAGTTCACCGAACGTAAAAACTTCATCGAGATATGAAAACAGCAATAGTCACAGGCGGCACGTCAGGTATCGGATTGGGAGTTGCAAGAATGCTGCTCTCAAAGGGATATCATGTATACGCCACATATGTAGGTCCCGATTTCGACGAGAAAACCGATAATTTCGAGCCCGTAAAGGTGGACCAGACCAAGCGCGAGGAACTTTACCGTTTCAT
This sequence comes from Bacteroidales bacterium, assembly GCA_015060965.1. Taxonomy (GTDB): domain Bacteria; phylum Bacteroidota; class Bacteroidia; order Bacteroidales; family Bacteroidaceae; genus HGM04593. The sequence continues at coordinate 10,434 of SUXN01000005.1, forward strand.
CAGCCACATAAAGCAGAACTGCGAAAGCGTGAACTGCATAGTATGCAATGCAGGAATGAGCATCAGGAAGCCATTCACCCAGGGCACCGACCAGGACTGGGATGCCATGATGGAGGTTGCCGTCAACTCACATTACATACTGGTGCGCGAGCTTTTCGGGCTCATCCCCCAAGGGTCAAGGATAATCTTCACAGGCTCGCAGATGGGCCTCATGCCCCACGCCATGGTCCTGGCCTACGGAGTGACAAAGGCAGCCGTGCACGCCCTTGCCAAGAACCTTGTCAAGGAGTTCGAGGGCACAGGCACCACCGTGAATGCCATAGTACCGGGGTTCGTCGAGACCCCATGGCAGAAGGAAAAGCCCGAGGAGATAAAGCAGAACATATACCGCAAGACAGCCATCCACCGCTTTGCCAGCGTTGACGAAGTAGTCGATGCATATCGCTTTTGCATAGACAACCCCTTCGTCAACGGCAGCCTCATAGAGGTCAACGGCGGCTACAGCTACAAGTAGCACAAGGTCGCCAGGCTCCGTCATCCCAATGAAAGCAGAAAGGGTTGTCAGGCCGGTGAAGGAGTTCTTCCGTTTGCAACATAATAGCAAAAACAATAAAGAAGAATAAAATAAAAATCGCTATCTTTACAAGATAAAAACAAAGACAAGTGGTGATAAGCAGAAAACCACAGCCCCAACCCCACCCTGCAGGAGCCTGACCGTTCCTGCAGGGACAAAAAGAGAAAGAAAAAGAAATAAAAAAAGGGAAATAAAACATCACATAGCAAATATTTGCAACAATAGTCCTCTGCTGATGAAAAAGATAGAATATGGCTTCAGAATAACCCACATTAACAATATACCATATATCGACAAAACGGGGTTCGTTCTTGCAGACTCACAACTTGCAAGCGAGAATTATATAGCTATAGGCGACACGAACGTTATTGACAAAAGAAAGGTAAGAATCAATGGGATTAATCTCACAAAGTACATACCATTCTATTTTGGTCCCCGTTCTGTTATGTTGTATGTAATACAAAACGGTTATAATGGAGTCAAGAAACAAAAAGCAGAAGATATTGTTTACTGTGTAATAAGAATCAGTGATATTATTGCAAACAATATAAACTGCATATTTTCCGACGGCCATGCCTTAAACGCAATAACAAGATTCCATACACAGGAAGAACTTCCGCAATTAAACAATATAATATCCTACAACGATGTCTATGCACATTACTGGGTCAGCGAAGAAGACATAGATTTAAAACGACGTAAGGAAGCAGAACTTCTGATAGAAAAAGAACTACCAAGAGAATACATTCGTGGATACATTGTATACAACAAGGAAGCTAAGGAAAGACTCGCCGGATATGGTATCAGCGAGAACAGAATAGTCATAAACTCCAACTATTATTTCTGATTATATTATGATTACATTTGTAAAAGGAGATTTGTTAGCCGACAGCGCACAAGCACTCGTGAACACAGTAAACACGGTTGGAGTCATGGGCAAGGGCATTGCCTTGCAATTCAAGGAGCAATACCCCGACAATTACAACGTGTACCGTAAAGTTTGCAAGGAGGGCAAACTTACTGTCGGTCAATTGCTAATCACCGAATGCAAACAGCTCGACGGTGTAAAGACAATAATCAATTTCCCCACAAAAACAACATGGCGCAAACCATCAGAGTATTCATATATACAATCGGGGCTTGTTGAACTTAAGAAAAAAATTATTGAACTGAACATCAGTTCAATAGCAATACCCCCACTAGGCTCACATAACGGAGGTCTTGACTGGGCACGCGTAAAAACAATGATCATAGATTCACTTGGCGACCTGGACTGTGACATCAGGATATATGAGCCATCGGATGCCATAATCGAAAAAATGAAAGAGGAACGTGTCACTCTTACCCCGGCCCGCGCCATGCTGTTGGATGTATTGTGCGATATGGTATCATACGGAGAGTTAATTTCTGTTTTTGCAGCAGAAAAGGCCGTTTACTTCCTGCAACGTATGGGAGCCAAGGATATATTCAAGATAAACTTTATACGAGGATACTACGGACCATACTCCGGAGGCAAGATTGCCCACGTCATGTACTATCTTAACGGAAGCTATATAAAAGGCATGACCGGGATGCAAAACAAGCCTTTTGATGAAATATGGCTGCTTGATGATACGGCCGACTATGTAAAGGCATATCTCAACCAAACCGAGAACATTGAATATAAAGAGATATCCGAAAAAACTAAAGATTTTCTGCGTGGCTATTACTCTAACTACTCATTGGAACTGCTATCCACAATAGACTATATACTGTATTTAGAACAATTGGATACTACAATGAAAGAAATGGATGAGGCCGAACAAATTGGATACCTAAGTGAGAACATCTCGAACTGGAGCAGCCGAAAGCAACGAATGTTCAATGGCAGCAAATTTATACCTATAATACTTAAGCATCTTCAACAACATAAAATCCAATAAGCCACAAGATTAAACCCCACCCTGCAGGAGCCTGACCGTTCCTGCAGGGACAAAAAAGAGAAAGAAGTAAATAAAAACAATAAGAGATTGAAACTTATGGAGAAATACTTCGACATACGATACGAATTCGATGTACCAACCATACACAAATCTATAGAAGAGCAGCTTGCCACAGGCAAGCCCGGTTACATCTGCGTTGCCGACGGCAATATACTCACAATGGTACACAACGACACCGAATACCGCAAGATAGTAGACGGCAGCATATTCTCCATTTGCGACAGCAGCTGGGTGCCAAAGTTCGTAAAATGGATATACGGTTACCAGCGCAGCCACTATTGCGGTAGCGACATCTTTATAGATGTTGTGCGTCAACGCAAGTACCGCATGATATTCCTTGGCACAAAGCAGACTGTGCTCGATGCCCTGCAGCAGAATTTGTCAAAGGAGAATCCCGACGTTGCCGGTATGACATTCAAGGAGCTTCCTTTCTGCACAGTGGACGAGTTCGACTACAAAGGGATAGCAGCAATGATAGAAAAGGACGGAGCCGACATCATTTGGGTGGCACTCGGCGCTCCCAAGCAGGAGATATTTATGAACCGCCTCAAGCCCCACCTCAACAAGGGAGTGATGATAGCCATTGGCGCAGCGTTCAACTTTTACAGCGGCCTTGCCGATGCACCGCAGCGCTGCCCAGCCTGGATGCGCAAGCTGCACCTTGAATTTGTACACCGCATATTCAAAGAGCCCAAGAAACAGATAAGACGCTGCTGGGGAATAGTCACCACCCTTCCCCAGATTTTCAATAAAGAAAGGAAAGTCAAGAAAACGAACAAGCATTGAACAGTTTGATATGAAAAGATTCTTCAAAGACTTCTTCATTTATGGATTTGCATCAATATTAGGCAAGCTTGCAGCCGTTTTATTGATGCCAATCTACACAAGCATACTGACGAAAGAAGAATATGGTGCAATGGCTCTTATCATTGCTTGTCAAGGAGTTATAGGGTTGGTTTCCAATCTTAACATACATTCCGGCATTGCCAGGGACTACCACGAGGAGGGAATAAACAGGACACAGCTTGTTTCCACCGGAATATGGTCCATCTTAGGAATCTCAAGCACAATACTTGTAGTTATGTTAATGACAAGCAAATTTTGGCTGACAAAAGTATTGGGACTTAGCGAGATTTACATAAATCCATTTATCCTGATGCTGTTTACAATACCTGCCGCCAGCCTACTGTCCTACTTTGCCATACTTACCAGATTCAAGAGAAAACCCGTTCTGTATTCAATAGGCACATTGATTCAATTGCTTGTCCAGCTATCGGTATCCATCACTGGAGTTGTATTCCTAAGACTCGGCATACTGTCAATCTTTGCAGGTACACTCTGTGGCGAATTGTTTGGAATATTATATTACAGCTACATCAACCGCAGCCACATTTCTTTCACATTCAACAAGGAATACATAAGACGCGCATTATTGTTCTCCATTCCTACACTGCCTGCCATACTTGCCGGTTGGATAGACAGTTCAATGGGACAGATAATAATCGGCAAATATATTTCAACGGCAGACCTTGGAGTGTACTCAATAGCACTGCAACTGTCATCGGTTTTTGCTTTCATCAGCATTGGCCTTAACAATGTTTGGTTGCCATACTTGTACGAGAATTACAACAAGGAAGGCTTTATTAAAGAGATAAACCGCCTTTACACGGCAATTGTGCTCATACTGACAATTATTGCCGTATCAGTATCATTGATGTCAAAAGAGATTGTACTGCTGTTGAGCAACAGCTCATATCTCGACGCAAGCAAGTACTTTACCCTATTGTGCATCCCTATGTGTGTGTACTTGCTTTTCCCAGTGGCAACATCAGGAATAAGCATCAGCCGCGACACTAAATATATAAGTATCTCCTATATTGCGGGAAGCATCATAAACATTGCGTTCCTGTTTTTTATGATAAAAAGTATAGGTATATATGCAGTACCTATCGCATTGGGACTATCGAGAATAGCTACATACTCCATTTTGTACTATATATCAAAAAGTAAAGGTATCATAGTTCTACCGAACGGAGTATTGGTGCTTCTAATAGTATCCATATTAGTATGTTTCTTCATTATAAACATTAATCTTGGAACCATTTACAGGGCAGCAATTGCAGTACTTGCCTGCGGCACAATTGCAGCATATATTGCAAAATATATAAACCTCAAACAATTCATTACGGCAAGAAAGAAACGTACATAAAATAAAGAATGATACCATACAAGTGCTGAGCCAAGCGTATATGCAAAAACAAGACTCGAGTATGGTCACAACCTCAATAAAAGCAAACAAAGAAAGTTCTATACATATCTAACATTATATAAAAACTAACTAATGAATATTTTGTTCTATTGTAGTGAATACCCTCCATTCGTAACAGGAGGTATCGGTTCTGCGACAAAAACAGTTGCAGAAGAACTTGCAAAGAGAGGGCATAATATATATATCGTAGGTTACTATGTATCTATGCCTACCAAAGGAGTTGTATACGAAAACATCAACAATGTACATATCTACCGTATAAACAATGGCTACAGGAATAGTGCTATCAAGCAAAGGATATTTGGTATATTAAGCAGAATAGGAAAATCAAACTTCATAATACAGAAAGAGGTATCATATATCGACGAATTTATCCAACACATAATTGATACCAAAAACATTGAAGTTATAGAGTTTACCGACTACTTGAACCAATGTTTATATACAAAGGGAAAATTGTCTTTTAAAAAATTCAGCATACCTTCCGTATTGCGAATTCACGGTTGTGCATCATTCCTTAATTCATTAAAGGGATTAGACAAGAAATATGTACACGAAAACGACCAAAGGCATTTTTCTCGTTGCAACCACATTTCATCTGTAAGCCAATATTCCTTGGACTATATTTTGGAAAATTTTGATTGTAAGCACTTTAACCTTAAAGAGGTCATTTACAACCCAATAGACAAATCTTTCTTACAAAGAAATCCAGAAAATGACAATAATACAATATTGTTTATTGGCAAAATAACAGAGACAAAAGGCTGTTATTCTTTGTTAAAGGCATTCAACAATATTTCGTTGCGTTACCCCAATTGGAAACTCAGGCTTATAGGAAACGGAAATATCCAGGAAGCCAAAGGCTTTATCCACCCGGACGTTGTTGATAAAGTGACATTTGTAGGGTACTGCAACCGCGATAAAATAAAAGAGGAAATTGACAATTGTTCTTTTGCCTGCATACCCACATATTTCGAGAATTTCAGTATGGTAGCACTCGAGGTGATGGCACGAGAAAAAGCGTTGGTTTATACAGAAAGAACATCGGGAAAAGAAATAATAGAAGACAACAGCAATGGTTTCTTGGTTAATCCCGAAAACATAAAGGAAATAGAGGAAAAATGCAATGAATTGATTACCAATGCGCAAAAGAGGAGGGAGTTTGCAGAAAAAGCATATTTTACAATCAAGGACAATTTCTTGGTTGAAACTATAACAGACAAGCTCGAAGATTTATACAAAAGAGCAATTGACCAGAAACAACATTAAACCACAACATTCGGACTTTTGCAATTGGCACAGTCCAATACATAGGATTAGATGAATTGATTATTACAAAAGCCGATTGCAGCATTAATCGATAAGGGCAAAGAATGTGATAATATACAATCAAAGCACTCTAATTCAAGAAGAACAAAAAACTTAACATAGTAATAATAAAGTACTGTAAAAAAGCAAGAATATGCTAAAAGGAATTTTTAGAAAAATCAGACGTAAATACGCAGAATACAAAGGCGGCGAAATATATATAAATTATTTAAGGGAGCAAGGGATCAAGATAGGTACACGTTGCCATATAGGCAAGCCGAGCACCATTGCTATTGATTACACCCGACCTTATCTGGTTGAAATTGGCAACAATGTCAGAATGAACAATGGCTTCACATTGCTCACTCACGATTTTGCGACTTCTGTAATAACCAACGTATACGGCGAATTTCTACCGTCAGCGGGTAAAGTCATAATAGGCAACAATGTTTATTTTGCACAGAAATGCACTGTAATGAAAGGAGTTACCATTGGAGACAATTGTATCATCGGATACGGTTCTTTAGTAACTAAAGACATACCCAGCAACAGCGTTGTGGCCGGTTCGCCGGCAAGAGTTATTTGCACCTTAGAAGAATATTACGAGAAGAGAAAAACAAAAGCATTGGAAGAGTCATTGGCAGTGGCCAATGAGATTGAGAAATACTACAAAAGAAAACCTGTCCCAACTGACTTTAGAGAAGAATTTGTGTACTTTGTTTCGGGCAACGAAGTAGAGAAATACCCCGAATTGCCTATAAAGCACCAACTTTCAACAATGGGAGACTGCTTTGACAGATGGGTTAGAGAACATAATGCTCCGTACAAGAGTTTCGAAGAATTCTTGAATGCGGCCAACAATTCAAAAAAAGAATAAAATAAATATGTTATATATTTTTGTAAGCATAATAGTATATGGACTGATGATGTGGGTAATGAACTATTTCGGGAACATTGCCTACAAGAAACAGTATCCCCAGGGAATTGATGGAACAGACCTTCTTGCCAACAAGAAAAAAGGGTTTATGTCTATGCTCACAAAAAGCTATTATGCAATACCTATATTAGTATTCTGCTTTTTCTCGGCCTTGAGATTCAGGGTTGGAACTGACAGTGTTTCATATAAGCATTACTTCTATGAGATACAAAAATATGGCAGATTATTGATAGACGGAGCTGTAGAAGAAGGCTTTATTGTTTTAAGTAAATTTACGTCATATTTCACCAGTAGTCACTACCTATTATTCTTTGTACTCGCATTCCTGCAGATTGCATTCATCTACTATGCATTAAGAAAAAATAATTATGCCTTAAAGTACATTGGAGTCTCAATTATGCTTTCGGGCTTCTACCTTTCACTTATGAATGGAGTGCGTCAATACATTGTGGCCTGTGCTTTTGTTGCAATGATTCCACTGATAACTGAAAAAAAGAAGTGGTGGTTGTTTGTGCTTGCAGTGTTTGCATGCTCATTTATGCACAAAAGCGCCTTTTTCCTGCTACTGCTGGGATTACTGTCTTATTTTGTCCTGTCAAGAGGAATACTGAACATCAAACTGCAGCTTTTGATAGTAGCTTTTTGCTACATTATGATGGACAAAATAGATGTCAGTTTTCTTGACCAATTCTTTACTCTTGGCGAAAGTGCAGGATATGCAACCGAAAGTATCGAAGCATACACCGAGCTCGAATCGACACAAAAGAGCTTTGGATTATGGGCGATTATGTTGTTGGTTGTTAAAATTTTCATAATCTTATATAGCAAAAAGATACAACAGATAACCAAAAACGACAAGGTATTCATCATAATGTACAACTTATTCTTTTTGGGTACTTGCATTAAGACTTTATTTTATAACAACTTTACGCTTGGCCGATTGTCATACTACCTGATAGTGTTCCAACCCGTAATGTTGTCAATTATGTTGTACATAACATCTATTTCGAAATACAAGAAAGACAAATACATATTTAACAGTACCATTGTTTTGCTTGCATTATCATTCTTGTACCTGTTATATGTAGCTTCAGGAAATATAATAGCAGAAAACACTCTATACAAATTTGATATATTCCAAAACTAATTAAATATGTCTACACCTAAGATTTCGATAATTATACCCATATACAAAGTCGAGAAATACCTCGACAAATGTGTACAGTCGGCAAGACATCAGACTTTACAGGATATTGAGATTATACTTGTCGACGACGAATCACCCGACGGTTGCCCGCAGATGTGCGACGAATATGCAAAGCAGGATAGCCGCATAAAGGTTGTTCATAAAAAGAACGGCGGACTGGGCTTTGCACGCAACAGCGGACTGGAGGTTGCAACGGGCGAATACGTGACATTCCTCGACAGTGACGACTTTGTAGACTTGTACACATACGAACATTTGTACAACATTGCAAAAAAAGAGAACCTCGATGCTGTATATTACAAGTTCAAGCGCTTTGTAAATGAAGACGAAGTCAAACAGGAGCCCCCTTGCAACGAAATCACTATATGCGAGAATGATGGTGTAAAAGAACTGATGCTTGACATAATTTCATCTGAACCGTCGGCCAAAGTCGACCACAAGATACACTGCTCGTCCTGCACATCTATGTACCGTTTCGAAATTATAGAGAAGAACAACGTGCGTTTCCATAGCGAGAGGGAACTTATAAGCGAAGACCTCGTTTTTAATCTCGACTTCTTGAAGTACGCCAAGAAAGTTGCATTCAATAATGGTGCACACTACCACTACCGTGTGAACCCCACTTCACTGACTAGTGCCATAAGAACCGATAGAGTCGAAAAGAATCTTGCACTATACAGTTACATAAAGAACAACATTGAAAACTGGGGATTAAATTACGAAAAAGGATATGAGAGGGCTTGCCGTTTCTTTATCGGCAGTTCAAGAATGGCAATATCCTTATACCTGAATTCCAAGAACAGCAAAAATAAAGGCCAATGGTTGAAGAGTGAAATCAGCAGACCTATCTGGAATAAAATATTCACGTCCTACAACTGGAAAGCACTGCCTAAGTACCAAAGCCTATTCTTTTATTCCTGTGTAACTAAGCAAACTTTATTGATAAAATTATTGTGTAAACTAAAATCGATTATAAAATAACAGACTATGCTTTTCAAAATTATTTTTAACGGATTCGAACACGCAAAAGACATCTTAATGTCTAAAATAATGAAAAGAAAGATGAAGTCGTGCGGTACAAGAGTATCGTTACGTCCTTCTACATCTGTATACTTGGGAGTAGAGAACCTTTCATTGGGAAACAATGTTTCAATACCGCGTTTTTCCCATATTTTCTGTTCACGTGCCCCACTTACAATCGGCAATAACGTAATATTCGGTCCTTCACCTACAATAGTTACCGGCGACCACATTATAGACTGTATAGGAACACCTATGTTCCTGTACAAGAAGAAAGGTCCAGAGGAAGATTTACCCGTTGTAATAGAAGACGACGTGTGGGTTGGTGCAAATGTAACAATATTAAAAGGCGTGACCATCGGCCGTGGTTCTGTCATTGCCGCTGGAGGAGTTGTAAACAAATCAACACCACCATATTCTATAAGCGGTGGAGTTCCGGCAAAAACCATACGTTTCAGATTTACAATTGACCAGATTATCGAGCACGAAAAAAACATATATCCCGAGAACGAACGCTACACTCGCGAAAAACTGGAACAGATTTTTGCCGAGACAAAAACAAAGAAATAAAACATTAAGCAAAAAGCACTTATGCAATTAGAATTAAGATACGATTGCCGTTGGTCCGACAAAGCTGATGAGAAATTGATAAATGATTACAACCTGTTGCAAAACACGGTTTTTCAGAACAATTACAACAAGGAACTTTTCAAGAGAAAGTACCTTGACAACATTTATGGTCCATCTATCATCATTGTTGTCTACAGCAATGACAAGCCAATTGGTGCACGAGCTTTTTGGAGGAATGACATTAATGGTGTAGAAGCATATCAGCCTGGAGACGTTTGTGTTCTTGAGGAATGTCGCGGAAGGGGTGTTTTTACCGAAATGACCAAAAGAGCAATTGCAATGCTTGAAGAGGGGGCTATTATATACACCTATCCCAACTCAAACTCATTCCCTGCACACCTGAAAATGGGCAACAAGCTTGTAGCAAGCTACTACCCACGCTTGTTCTCGCACAATAAATACCAGGAGGAGCACAAAATGATGCTTGACAAGGATTATGTTGACTGGTGGTTCTCATCAAGCGACAGAATAAAGCATATCCAAAGAAATAACAGCTATTACCTTGTAATAGACTACGGCTTGCCGTTGATGTACATTGTATTGGCTGAGGTTGAAAAGGACGTTGCAAAAAAATTCCCAAAGAGCTGTTTTGGAATCTACTTTTACCGTAGCACAAAAACCACATTCTACAACAAGAGAAAACGTCCTTTGTACATTGTGTGCAAGAACAATAACATCTCATATATCCCAACCTGGAAAGTTGATTCATTAGGTTATTAAAAAAATCAAAATATAAGTTATGAAACGAGATATCGGCATAGACATAATCAAATTTTTTGCAGCATTTCTTATAACGAACTCTCATATGGAGGCGTTATATCCTCAGAATATGGCATTCCTTGCCACAGGTGGAGCAATAGGCGATGCTTTGTTCTTTTTCTGCTCTGGATTTACACTTTTCCTGAAACCTATGGGACGTTTTGATTTGTGGTACAAGAAACGAATAAACAGAATTTATCCTACAGTTTTTGTAAGAGCCATTCTGTTTGCTCTACTATTCAACATTCACAATGACATCAACCACACAATATTACGTGGCGGAGGTTGGTTTGTATCTTGTATAATGATATATTATGTCGTTGCATACATTATAGATAAATTTATGTCTAACCATTTGCACCTGGCATTTGGAATAGCATCTATAATTTCAATAGTAGCCTATTTTATGTGGGACAAGCCCGAAAATTATACTATGTACGGAAACACATACTTAAAATGGGTATTCTTCTTCTTGTTTATGCTGTTTGGAGCTATTGTCGGTAAAAATCCAAGAACAATCAGCGGAAAAAAATCCCTTCTACTCTTATTCTTGTGCTTTATAACATACTATGCAATTGTAATTCCGTCACAGCGCTACGATAAGATAAATGACTTACAGTTACTGTCATTGATACCACTGTTGGGTATTACATATTTCACCTATTCATTGTTCAATTGCAACAAGGCAAAACTATTGTTCAACAACAAATATATCAATACCATAGTTATGTTTATCGGTGGACTATGCCTGGAGATATATCTGATACAAAATCCATTATTGAAGATTGACTTGGGCATTCCTTATCCTGCCAACTACGTCGTAATGTTTATAATGATTATAGTTGGAGCATACATACTGAGATGCTGCGCAAGAATCTTCTCACAAACATTCAGCAAAGAAGACTACGATTGGAAAAAAGTATTCAAGGCAATGTAATACAAATGAAACAATAAAAAAATTACAACTATGAAATTAATAAATTCCATATTAGGTTATATAACATACAATATGTTCTACCCTTTTCAAAAGAGCAAGATGAATGTGCTGTCGTTGTATTTTCACGACCCACAGCCCGAATCTTTTGAAAAAGTAATATTGTGGTGCAAGAAGAAAGGATACGATTTTGTTCATATTGATGAGATTACCAACTACATAAAAGGTGAACCGTCAAAGCACAAGAAGATGGTACATTTCTCTTTTGACGACGGGTGGCTCACAAACAAGGCATTGATTCCCATAATTGAGAAACACAACGTGCCCATAACAATTTTTGTACCTATAGAGCCACTTGACAGCGGAAATTTCTGGTGGAACTATGCGTATGCCAAGCACAAGAGTAATGAGAAGATCGAAGAGTTCAAGACATACGATGAAGAGAAATTCAATAGCGAAATAAACAAGATTAAGCAAGAGATTTGCTTGGACAGGGAAGCTGTAACTTTTGAAGAGCTTAAAGAGATGAGCAAGCACCCGCTTATCAATATCCAAAGCCATACATACAACCACCCGATACTGACCAATGTCAGCGACAAACAGCTCGATTTTGAATTGTCAGAATCAAAGAAATTCTTAAGTTCACTATTGGAGAAGGAAATTGACACGTTCAGCTATCCCAACGGCAGTTTCGGAAGCCGAGAGGAGAATGCAGTGAGCAAATATTACAAATGCGGCTACACCACAGAGGAGAAATTCGTGCAGCCTGGTGGCAATATTTTCAGAATACCAAGAACCTGCCTTCTTGATAATTATTGGTCGAACCTGAGCCGCATCGTAGGTGCCTGGAAAGTACTGAAAAAGATTGTACCTTAATATATAACAAAAATCAGTAAAACAGAACGAATAAAATTTTCATAAAGCAATATGAGCAAGAAAATCACCAAAGTCCTGTTCGTAGCAACTTCCCGCCAAACAATGGGAGGCATCTCAAGTGTAATTAAGCGCTACGAAACGATGGAGTTCTGGAAGGAGCATAAATGCGCCTGGCTGGAAACACAGGTGAACAAAGGCATTGCACTCAAATTGTGGTATATGCTAAAGGCATATATAACAATGCTGTTCATTGTACCGCGTTACGACATTATCCATTTCCACACAGTGCCTGGCAGAAGTATAACAATGCAGATGCCTGTTTTTCTATACTCGCTCCTATGGAGAAAGAAAACAATAATCCACATACACGTTGGAAACCAGCTTCTGGGTCATAAGGACGACAGTATGTTCAAGTATGTGCTGAACAAGGCAACAAAAGTAATTGTACTGGCAAATGTTCTTAAAGATTTGATGAAAGAACACTACAATATAGATGCCGAAGTACTCTATAACCCTATAGAAGAACAGGAGAAACGCGACGCCGACAAGATAGAGAAAAGCATATTCTTTGCTGCATACCTTACTCTGAACAAAGGTTACGACACGCTTCTTAGAGCATTCAAGGAGGTGGCAGAAAAACACCCCGACTGGAAACTTATACTTGCAGGCAGCGGAGAGACCGAGAATGCCAAAAGACTCATAAATGATTTGGGCATTGGAAATAATGTAGAGCAGCATTTATGGCTGAACAAGGAACAGATGACCGAATTCTACAAAAAGGTTTCCATTTACTGCATCGCGAGCGAGCAAGAAGGTTTCCCTATGTCTTTTCTTGAGGCAGGAAGCTACGGCATACCAATTGTGACTACACCTGTGGGCGGACTCGTCGACGTCATCGACAATGAAAAGAACTGTATGGTCTTTGATTATGGCAATCACAAAAAGCTTGCGCAGCAGATATGTAAACTTATTGAAAACGAATCATTGCGAGACGAAATTTCAAAGAACATAACTCTCATTGTCAAGGAAAAGTTCTCTATATCTGCTATTGACAAGGAAATTCAAGAATTGTATAACAACCTTTGATTAATTATGCTCAGGATACTCATTAACGCATACGCTTGCAGCCCCAATTGGGGAAGCGAGCCCGGAATGGCCTGGAACTGGATTACAAACATAGCAAAACATTGCAGATGCTTTGTAATAACAGAAGGCGAGTGGCGCAACGAGATAGAGGAGGTGCTGAAGACACACCCCCTGCGCGAGAACATTACTTTCTTCTACAATCCTGTACCACAGAAAGTACGCGATATGTGCTGGAACCAAGGAGACTGGCGTTTCTACTACTACTACCGCAAGTGGCAAAAGAGCACATTGAAACTTGCCGAGCAGATATGCAAGGAACATAATATTGACATAACGCACCAGCTCAATATGATTGGTTTCCGTGAGCCCGGACTCCTTTGGAAAATAAAAGGAGTGAAGCACGTGTGGGGCCCCATAGGCAGTATGGGAGAAATACCGTTGCAGTTCCTTCAGGACCTGCCGGTGAAAGTGCGCCTGAAACAGTCGCTCAAGAACTTTATCACCCGCTACCAGATAAAGCACTCACCTGTAAAGGACGCCATACAGAACTGCGATGCACTCATTGCAGCACTTGATGTCACAAGAGACCAGATAAAGAAGAACTACGGCATTGAGGTTCCCGTTATTGGCGAGACAGGACTAAAGCCCAACGACGGTTACAAGCACGCAGAGTGCACAGGCCGCCCCATTGAGCTCTTGTGGGTGGGACGCTTCATACCCACAAAGAAACTCTCCATTGCACTTGAGGCACTGGCAAAAGTAAAGAATCCCAACGATTTCCGCCTGCACATTGTGGGCAGCGGCACTGATGAGGAGGTGCAACAATACAAGAGTCTGGCAGAGGAGCTGGGTGTAAACGGTATATGTACCTGGTATGGCAAGATACCCAACGAACAGGTACAGCGAATGATGAGGGAGAAAGACTTGTTCTTATTCACAAGTGTGTTCGAAGGTGGTCCTCACGTTATTCTTGAATCCATTACAAACAACATACCCATACTGTGTTTCGATACCTGCGGACAAGGTGTTGTTGTTGACGAGAGCATAGGTATGAAAGTACCTCTTACAAACCAGGAAGAGGGTGTTGTTGCCTTTGCCGAAAAGCTTGACTATATAAACAACAACCGCATACTGCTTGCACAAATGTCGGCAAATTGTACCAAGAAACAACAGGAATTGAGTTGGGACAGCAAAGTCGGCAAGATGATTGAAATCTACAACTCAATTATAGGAACAACTCACAAGTAAAGCTTATTATGGGAAAAATCATCAGTTTTGATTACATCAGGACAATATCAATAATCCTTATTATCTTGGCACACTGTTGTTTTGGTATGAATGGAATGTATTTCCTGGGACAATTTTTTGCAAACACATTCAATATTATATTTTTGGCCCTGTCGGCATTCCTTTTAGGTTTGTCGTGGCAGAAGCACAACTGTCCTGAATACAAAATTTCATTCATAACCAAAAGACTACGGAAATTATCAAATTCATACTACACATTTATTGTAATAATGTTCATATTCCTGGCATACACAGGATACAACAATACAATAAAGGACTGGTTAATGCATATATTCTTCCTGCCTTGGTTCGACAAATTGCCCGGATTTGGTCATCTTTGGTTCATAACGATGATAGTAATCTGTTATATAGGAATATTTGTTGTTTCAAGACTGCCCTGCAAATTATTAACAAATGTAAAGAGGGGGGGGATAATTCTTCTTTTGGTTTCAATTGTTACGCAAATGATAATTGGCAGAATGGGATTGCCCAACTATATTCTGGTTTACCTTCTATTGTACATATACGCATTTCTTAATGCCGAAAGGATATTGAACTTTATAGACCGGATTCCATTGAAAAGTTCAATGATTTCGGGCACAGTCATCATTATTGCAGCAATATTGCTGTTCTATTTTAATCTGCTGAATGAATATACAAGCAAATGGTGCGGAATCATTTCGGCATTGGCAGTATTTACCATATTTGTGAAGCTATTCAAGAATTCCGCCAAAAATGCAATTGTTGAGTATATATCAACAATCAGTTTTGAATTATATCTTGTACATCACGTATTCTGTTTTGGGAAATATTCGTTATACCAAATTATTCCTAATCCCATATTAGGAACAATTGCTATTTTTACAATCAGTATAATATTGGCTGCGCTGCTTCACTATATCAGCAATTCAATAAAAAATACTATCACAAATATTGGACAAAAGAATTCTGTTCCTGCTAAATGAAATCAGAGCCTCGGTAAATGGAAAGAAAGCAATAATTTAACAATTCAAACGAATAAGAGGCTGACCCAAAAGTGTTTTTATTTTACGAGAATTTAATTTTTGGAAACTATCTCCGAAAGTATCCTAATAAGCCAACTTCAAATTTGCAAATTTTCGTCTTTTGGGCCAGCTTCTTTTTCTCTTTAAAGAGTTTGCTTTTAAAAAAACATATAACCTGCAATGGAATTTAAGAGATTTATACAAGCAAGCATTTTAGTATTTTTCGCCATATTAATACTTGGTGATATAATACACAACAATTCCAATGAAAAGAGATTTTTCGCTACGTTCAAAATGACAGCATCACTTTATTCGGTCACACAAACCTCGTCCCCACATTTATATTTTTCCCAGGCTGCAATCTCTTCGGCTGTAGCTTTGCGGTAATACTCACTTGTTGCGCTCACGCCCTTGCCCTCACGGAAGAACACACGTTCTTCAATGGGTAAATTCTCAATATTTTGGGTGTAATAAACACCCTCTTTTTTCTCTAATTTATTCATAATCCTGTAATTTTTGTTGTTGACAATGTCTACTGAAAACATTGTTTAAACTTATCCTTTGCGTATCGTTAAACGTTTGTCGTTAATCGTTCAACGTTTTCTTTATGCTGAAACTAATGAAACAAGTGGTTGCGATTCAAGCGCTGCAACAACATCGGCATCATCGGCAAGGCGTGCATAAGCATCGGGGTGCAGAGTCACTATCATCGCTGATGTTGGGATTGAATTTTGTATTGTATAAATTACACTCTCCTTTGAAATAACTTTTGAATAAGACCAATCCAAATTACATTTAAGGTTAATTATTTTTACATAAACGAGACTATAGCATTTATCAAAAAATGAAGTAAGTGATGTAATGCCCGAGAAATTCATTTTTTGAATATATACAAGGTTTGAACAGCCATTGAATGATGAATATGCTGTTCCTGAGGTAAATAAGACGCCCAACCTCTCGGCCAAATTTTCTCTTGCTGTAAACACAACCGATTCTACCATAGTCGCACCGCTCAGAATACCGCTTAACGATATTGTTCCATACCCTTCTTGACCAGAAATTTTTGCAGGAATTAATGTTCTGATTTTGCTATTATAGGCATAGAATCCTACAATATTGTTTTTTAACTCACCTGCATTATATATATCCATCATCTGCTCTTCTGTAATATCACCCAAGCCATTGAGATAGTAATGCCCAGCCTTGTGTGTAACGCTCTCGCCCCATGGAGCTATCCTTGTTTTATCAACACCAGCATTATACTCGGCTCCGGCAGCAATGAACAACGTACGTAATGGATTTTCAATACTTGTACGTATATCACTACTCAATTTCTGAGCCGTGATGGAACCGTCCTGGATATCGGTTGTTGAAGCAGCACCCAAATCAACCCAACTGCCCCACGAAGCACCCTTGGGGACTACTTCACAAGTACGGGTAAAGGCCTTGACAGCATTTGTTGCACAAATGGTGAGCAACAGGGTCTGCCCCACTACACGCAATGCCTGCTGCCTGCCTGTTGCAGCACTCTCACTCACAAAAAGATGCGCAACAACATAATGCTCCTTGTCGCAATCAGCGGTTGTTATACCCAATGATTCCATATCATCATGGAAAAGTCGCACCTCATAACAGCCCGCAGCTGCAATGTCGTCAAGCCCGCGGGCAAAGTACCATTCTGCGTCCTTGCCATGAAGCAACGCACGGTAACTGAATTTATTTTCCTCCAACATAAGGATTTGATTTAAATGGTTTTGTAATAGATTATAATGTATTTACTCATTCCGTCAAAAACAGGTGCCGCCGTACAAACACTACTTCGCATACAGCATTTTGAAAAAAGGCGGCACCTGAAAACATCATGAAGAAAACATTACAAAGGTATGTCACACAAGAAGGAACAAGGTTGCTGTGTTGACATTTTGATAAAAAAGGTTAAGGGTGAGAGGTGAAGGGGATAACGATTAAGGCTGCGGGTAAGCGAATTTCTCAATTAAGCGAGCATAACACAAACTTGTTTGATGTTATACAGCGAGCGGGAGCAGATTCAACGGAGTTGAATCTTATGTAAGGTGAAATCAAAAATCAAAAATTAATGATATGATATTGCCATTTACTGTCATTTAATTATCTTAGCGGAGAAAATCAAAAAGACATGAATGACAAGGACGAGAAATACAGGAGAATACATTTCACTGTTATGGCTATTGAGGGTAGCGCGAGAAAACTGAACATATCCGGGCAAGAAATGTACAGAAGACTAAGCAAACAGGACATTATTCATTCTCGCCTATTGAAACATTATGAACTATTGCACACTCAAAGTCTGGATTGGGTAATAGACGATACTATTGAAACCCTTGAAAATTGGGAGAAAGAAAGAAAGGAGCAAGCAGTATGATTACACTATACCACGGTACATATTTATCAATACCTAAGCCTCTGGCAAAAGTTGGAAGAAAGAATCTTGATTTTGGCCCAGGCTTTTATTTGACACAAATTGAATCTCAAGCAAGAGATTGGGCAACAATCATTGCAAGCAGAAAAGGACGTGAAACAAGAGCTATTGTCAATATCTACAATTTTGACTATGACAATGCCGTTGAGAATAATGTAAAGTTCAAGATATTCAATGAATATAATATCGAATGGCTGGATTATGTTGTAAATTGCAGAAAAGGTAAAGACGTTTCATCAATCTTTGATGTGGTAGAAGGCGGTGTTGCCAATGACAATGTAATCGATACTGTAGAAGATTATGAAAAGGGTATTATAACAGCTGAACAAGCATTAGGTCAATTACGTTACAAAAAAGTGAATCATCAAATCTGCATACTCAACCAGGAGGTTATAGACAAATATTTGTCATTTGTTGATAGCATAATGTTATAAATACAGAAACTGATTATGAGAGATTCGGTATTGTGGCGCAAAAAAAGCCACATCATCATGATGCTTGCCGACAGGCTTGAAATAGACGAAGAACGCGCCTTGAATATTTTCTATTCAACCAAGACATATCAGCTACTTTCCGACCCAAACTCCGGCATCCAATTAATGAGTGATGAATATATCTTAGAGAACATCTTGAATGAAATCATAGATCAATAATTCCACGCAGTGGAGTTAACGATTAAGGCTGAGGGTGAGTGAGTGAGAGCCAAGCTTGCTTGAGCTCTTACAGCGAGCGGAAGCAGGCTCAAGCCAAATGGCTTACCCGTAGCCTTAATCGTTAATCGTTTATTATCAGTTCAGCATTCTTTTTGTTCTGCGGTTGTTATTCCGTTTGAGCCTCTCGACATCTCGTGCAATCGCCTTGACACACATTATGATGTTATACATGTAGCACTCCACAGCCTGCTGCAGGCCACGTGGTATAAGTTCAACGGTGATTCTGCCCCAAACAGGCTTGCCTCTTCTGGTGGGCACGCTTGCATAGAGTGCATGTGAGTTCGGGGTCAAAGGCAAAATTGCGAAACCGTCCTTATCACACACGGTCGCTACAGACTCAACATATCCCTGTTTGTTGACAATGTAGCCACACACAACATTCTTGCCATTGCCCTTGCCACGGAACATCACCTTGTAAAAACCTTTGGCCAATGGTTCCAGCGGCACACGATAACCGCCAAAACCCTTACAATGCACTCCGTACTCATCGGTAACCGCGGGGTATGGAGTAATGGCAGTTATCTCAAGTTCACACGGTATTCCAACATTACGCGCCAAGGAATTGTGACTATCGGTCAGAACCGCAAGTGTTGCCTTCTCAGCAATATTGCCAGTGATACCCAACGAACTGTACGGCCCATTCTTTGTAACTTTTTCTTCTTTTTCCAATGCTTTCAAATTATTGACAGCAGTCTTGTTGTTTTTCATAGCAGTTTGATTTTTTCGCCAAATATACAATCTCGAAGTAGGGGTTTGCAAGTATTTTTAGCCAAAATATTCTTTTACACCTATTTTCTTAACAAAAATTGGCTAACATTAACACTGCGTGCGAGTGAGGTCCTGCAATAGAGAAGCACTATAAAAGTCCTAAATAACGATTACGTGTAGCGTGTAACGAATAGCGTGTAACGTTTAATGAAACATACCCCTCACCGCTTCGAGGAGCTGAGTCCTCCTCTGTTTTAACCCCTCAGTCGGTAGACCGACAGGGCTTCTTCGAAGACTCCTTTGTGGTGCTTAAGCACCAGTCGTCGCAAGGTTTGTGCCAGCGAGTGTGTGGAAGTTCGCTTACACACACAACGAGCGCAGACAAAGCTCGCTGAAAGCAACGCATTGCTCGCTCGCAATGTCCCCTTGAAAAGTGGAGCAGCTTGGGACCGCTTGCGGTGGAGGAGTCTATTAAGGGAGCACCTTGTTTGTCTTTAGTAGGCGCTGTTTAAACCCGCAAGGTGGGGTTAAGGTTTAAAGTTATGTTTTTAGCTCCTCAGTCACTCCGTGACAGCTCCTCTTAATTGTAAATAAGAGGAGCACCTTATAGGTTACCCGTAATCCTTCGGCGTTAAGTCCTTTGGGGAGCTAAAGCCCCCGCCGCCGCAAGCGCCGCTCATTCCGCGTCGTCGCGGTAAAAATACAAAGTAAACGTTGTCTTTTCGCTCGTTTATTCGTATCTTCGCGTGAAGTAGACATTTAGCCATGGGAAAAGCCAAGAAGTGCAACATAACAGACAACGAAACAATCCGACTGTTCTTTGCGTTGATAAGATGCGGGATAGGCAAGGATGACCGTCTTCCTGCCACGCCAAGCAAGGAGCAGTGGGATGAATTGTTCGATATTGCCTGCAAGCAGACGCTCCAGGGCATAGCCTATGCTGGAATTGAACGTCTACCAAAAGAACAACGTCCCTACTCTGAGCTTGTGCTGAAATGGTATCACCAGATGCTTAGCATCAAGAAAAAGAACAAGGAACTGACCCGAGCATCCATTCGGGTATCAGAAAAGTTCGAAAAAGAGGGGTTCCGAAACTGCATACTCAAAGGGCAAGGCATTGCACAATACTATCCAGACCCGGAACTTCGTTTGCCCGGCGACATAGACATATGGCTTGAGGGCGGTTGCGACAAAGTCATTGAATATGTAAAGAGCATAATCCCAGACTGCAAACCTACTTACCACCATGTGGATTTCAACGTGTTAAACGGCATAGACATCGAGGTACACTACCGCCCCACCTGGATGTACAACCCTTTCAATAACCGCAATCTACAAAGGTTCTTCGCTGAAAGGAGCGATACAGAGTTCATTCACACGACAAAGACAAATGAAGGCAGGTTGCACATCCCCACTGCAACCTTCAACATGGTATTCATTCCGGTGCACATATTCCGTCATCTGTTCAGCGAAGGCATAGGTATGCGCCAGATTCTTGACTACTATTTTGTAATGCAACAAAAGGAGTGGCAGTCGGAAAGAGCTACATGCATAAATGCACTATGGGAAGCCGGGGTACTGCGCTTCACAAGGGCGCTGATGTATGTGATGCAACAGATGTTTGCACTCAACGAAGAACAGATGATTGTGGAGCCCGATAAGAGACATGGCAAGATGCTGATGCGTGAGATATTGCTTGCAGGGAACTTCGGCAAGCAGGATGCAAGATTCGAAAGAACCAGAGGCGGCTACAACCTGCCACACCTGAGGAACCAGCTGAAACGTTCAAGCATGCTCATGAGACACTACCCCTCGGATACATTCTGGGGACCGCTATTCAAGGTGTGGCATGCGCTATGGAGAAAGAAACATAAGTCCAAACAATCAACCAATGGCAATAATACAAATGAAGTTCAATAATCTCTTAAAAATAATCACAACATGTGTTTTGGCACTGCACACCGGCACTGCCAATGCACAGGATGCTGACACCATCACATCATTACCGCCAAAGGTTGAACGTGAGGTCAGCCGTGCACTGCAAGGGTGCATTTGCGACCCCATCCTCAACAACAATATCATCAAGACCGATTTTGAAGCAGGAGCAACAGCCGGCCGTGGCAATTTCGCCCCTATGTGGCACTTCAACAACAGACAGGGGGCATTCAGCGCCGACAGCGAGTGGGCATACGCACGCGCTGCTGTTGAAGGCAAACATGCCATGAAAAATCAGTTCGGCATCGAATGGGGAGTAGACATCATTGGAGGATACAATCTCACTTCAAGTGTCTTCATCCAGCAGGCATACGCCGATGTACAATGGAGGATGCTCAAGCTGTCGGTAGGACAAAAGGAACGTTGGAACTACATACAGAACGCCCGTCTGTCGACAGGAGCGCTCACAGAGAGCGGCAATGCACGCCCGATACCGCAGATACGTTTCGAGATGCCCGACTACTGGGAGATTCCCTGGTTCAATGGCTGGGCAGCCATACGCGGACACATAGCCTACGGCTGGTTCACCGACGGGCACTGGCAAAAAGAATTCACTGCTGCGGGGAAAGCTCATACCGATGACGTACGCTATCATTCAAAAGCCGGTTTCCTGCGCATCGGTAATGAGAAGAAGTTCCCGCTTACAGCCGAGATGGGTCTTCATATGGTGACACAGTTCGGCGGAACATGCTACAACAGACAGAACAAACCGGGCAATACGGTAAAGAACCCTTCAAGACTCAAGGACTATATCAAGGCATTCTTCCCCACCAAGGGAGACAGCCAATACGTCGCAGCCGACCAGGCAAACATAGCCGGCAACGTACTTGGCAGCTGGCTGGGAGCATTGACATGGAACAGCAAAGATTGGAAACTGAGGATGACATACGAGCATCTCTTCGAAGACCACTCACAGATGTTCTGGGAGTACGGGCTATGGACAGAACAGCTGATAGGACTTGAACTCGAACTGAAAAAGTGCCGATGGGTAAAGAACGTACTATTTGAATACTTCAACCTAAAGAACCAGAGCGGCCCGATATACCATGACTCAAGCAAGGATATCCCTGACCAGATAAGCTGTGCAGACAACAACTATTGGCACCACACATACAACGGGTGGTTCAACTACGGAATGATGATTGGTACACCACTCGTTTCATCGCCCTTATACAAAAAGGACGGGACTCTACATGTATACAACAACCGTGTTGAGGCATTCCATATAGGCATTGAGGGCGAGCCTTTTGCGTGGCTCGGTTATCGTCTGATGTATACAAAGAGTAACAACTGGGGCACTTATTCAATCCCTTTCAAGGAGATGAAGACAAACCGTTCGGGCCTTGCAGAGCTCACATTCAGACCCACAAAAAATTGGAGCGTGACCACATCAATTGCTTTTGACAGGGGCGCGCTTTACGGCAACAACTATGGCGGAATGATAACCATTACCCGCCACGACATTTTTGGATTCTAAAGGACAGGAGGCTGTTTGAATTTATAATAAAAAGAAGATGAAAAAGATTATATACACGCTGCTTGCAGCTGCGATATTGGCATCGTGCCAAAAGGAGGACCACAACGGAGACCTTGGCGGTTACTGGAAACTGATGCAGGTTGAGCTTGCCGCGGACAGCACTGTAATAAACAACCGCAACAAGAGCCTGTTCTGGGCTGTTCAGCTTGACCTGATAAAGATTGGCGAAGGCTATGGACGCTTCCAGCATGTAAAAGATTCACTCTTCGTGCAGTTGATAACATTGCCCAAGGAACCACAGCACTATGGTCTTTTCAACCCCGAAGACGAACGTTTTGGGGTTCTGCACCTTGACCGCAACGGCATGATACTGCGTTCAAAAGACGCTACACTGACTTTTAAAAAGTTCTAAAGCCTCAATGCAGTGGAGGCTCCGGCAAGACACGCCAAACACGAAGTTTTGTCATCTCGAGCGAGCGTAGCGACGAGAGATCTCCCCTCCTTTCAGTTGTCGAGATGACAGAAATATCTAACATTCAACGAAACATACCCCACAATCACTTTATGACAGTTGAGTCCTCCTCTGTTTATAGAGGAGGTGGCACAAGCAAAGCGATGTGACGGAGGAGTTTGAAAAGTGGAGCAGCCAGGGGAACCGCTTGCGGTAGAGGAGCTTTATTAAGGGAGCTCAGCCAAGGCCTGTATGTATTTTCTCTGTTTTCTACTCCTCAGTCACTTCGTGACAGCTCCTCTTATCATGAGGAGCACTGTGAATCTGTTTTAAAAAATTCCCGGAATTAATAGCGAAATTTAATATAAAGGCTTGTGTCCTTCTCTGCTTTACTCCCTCTAACCCCTAACCCCTCACCCTTAATCATTACAACTCCTTCGCCAGATAAGGCGCCGTGCACCCTACCCCTTTGGCAACAATCTCCTCGGGGGTACCGGTAGCCATGACCATACCGCCGTCGCGGCCACCTTCGGGGCCCATATCGATGATGTAGTCGGCCATCTTTATCACGTCAAGGTTATGCTCAATGATTATTACGGTATTACCCTTGTCGACCAGGCGGTTCACCACACCCATGAGTACACGTATATCCTCGAAATGCAATCCTGTAGTAGGCTCGTCGAGCAGATAGAGAGTCTTGCCCGTATCACGTTTTGAGAGTTCTGTCGCCAGTTTCACACGCTGGCTCTCACCACCCGACAGCGTTGTAGACGGTTGTCCCAGCTTTATGTAACCGAGGCCTACATCCTGCAACACCTTTATCTTGTTGAGGATTGTGGGAACATTCTCAAAGAACTCCACAGCCATGTTTATTGTCATGTCGAGCACATCGGCAATGGATTTCCCCTTGTAACGCACCTCGAGCGTCTCGCGGTTGTAACGCTTGCCGTGGCACACCTCACAAGGGACCATCACGTCGGGAAGGAAATTCATCTCAAGCGTCTTGTAGCCGTTACCGCTGCAGGCCTCACAGCGTCCGCCCGACACATTGAACGAGAAGCGTCCGGGCTTGTAGCCGCGGATTTTCGCCTCGGGAAGGTCTACAAACAGGTTGCGTATATCGGAGAAGACTCCTGTATATGTAGCAGGGTTGGAACGCGGTGTGCGCCCCAACGGTGACTGGTCAACATCCACAATCTTGTCAATGTGCTCAATGCCCTCAATACGGTCATAAGGCAACGGCTCACGCAATGCGCGATAGAAATATTTAGCAAGAATCGGCTGAAGAGTATCATTCACGAGCGAGGACTTTCCGCCACCCGAAACACCGGTGACACAGATGAGCTTACCCAGCGGGAACTCGACATCGATATTCTTGAGGTTGTTTCCACGCGCACCGAAAATCTTTATAGAATGGCCGTTACCCTCACGACGCTTGGCAGGAACTTCAATCCTCTCCTTACCGTTGAGGAAACGTGCCGTCATGGTATCGCCCTTGAGCATCTGCTCTGGAGTGCCGGCAAAGACCACCTCACCACCCTTGCGGCCAGCCTTGGGGCCGAGGTCTATCACATAGTCGGCCGCAAGCATTATGTCACGGTCGTGCTCAACAACAATCACCGTATTGCCTATGTCACGCAGACTCTTGAGAGAGTTTATGAGCCTGTCGTTATCGCGCGGATGCAGTCCGATGCTCGGTTCGTCAAGGATGTAGAACACATTGACCAGCTGGGAGCCCACCTGAGTGGCAAGACGTATGCGCTGACCCTCACCGCCCGACAACGATGCCGAAGCACGGTTCAGCGACAGATAACCCAAGCCCACATCGAGCAGGAAGCCTATGCGCGACTGTATCTCCTTTATTATCTCACCGGCAATGGCACGCTGCTTGTCGCTGAGTAGCGCGTCAACATTCTTAAGCCATTCGTGAAGCTGCGAAATGTCCATTGATGCAAGCTCGGCAATATTCTTGCCACCCAAGCGGTAATGCAATGCCTCCTTGTTAAGACGCGCACCGCCACACTCGGGGCAGGTATGCATCACCGAGAACTGCTCGGCCCAACGCATCTCCTTTGCCGAGACGCTTGTATCTTTCTGCTGCTGGATATATTTGACAAGACCGTCATAGGTCGATATGCTGTCGTAGAACATCTCAGATGAATTGTTCAGTTTGAGAGGTACAGGCGAGCCGTAAAGAATCTCGTCTATCGCCTCATCGCCCAACTGATCCACCGGAGTCTTCAGGTCGGCATCGTACCTTGCAAGCACAGCCTCAATCTGCTGGAAGATTGACGAGCGTCGATATTTACCCAACGGCGCCAATGCACCGTCGTAGACAGACAGCGAACGGTCGGGAACCACCTTGTCAACATCCACCTGACTCACCACGCCCAATCCTTTACACTTGGGGCAGAAGCCCTGCGGAGAGTTGAAAGAGAAGTTATGCGGGTCGGGTTCTTTATATGAAAGGCCTGTCACAGGACACATAAGGCGCTTGCTGTAATGACGCACCGTGCCCGACGGCATCTCCATTATCATTATGAGGCCGTCGCCCTGCGCCAATGTCGTTGCAAGGCTCTGTTTAAGGCGCTGCGTGTCCTTGGCATCCACCGCCAGTTTATCGACAACAACCTCTATATCATGGTTCTTGTAACGCTCCAGCATCATACCGCGCGACATCTCGCACAATTCGCCATCGATGCGAACGTTCAGGTAACCTTTTCGCATCATCTGCTCAAAGAGTTCCTTGTAATGTCCCTTGCGCGCCTTTACGAGGGGCGCAAGCATATATATCTTCTTGCCGTCGTAATCATTGAGAATGAGGTCAAGGATCTGCTCTTCGGTATACTTCACCATCTTCTCACCCGACAGGTAAGAGTAAGCATCGGCTGCACGGGAAAAGAGCAGACGCAGATAGTCATATATCTCGGTTGTTGTGCCCACCGTGGAACGGGGATTCTTGTTGGTAGTCTTCTGTTCAATGGATATCACAGGACTCAAGCCTGTTATCTTGTCCACATCGGGGCGCTCCATGCCACCGAGGAAGTTTCGCGCATAGGTAGAGAACGTCTCAAGGTAACGGCGCTGCCCCTCGGCAAATATCGTATCAAAAGCCAATGAAGACTTTCCGCTGCCGCTGAGGCCCGTGACAACGGTCAACGAATCATGCGGTATCTCCACATCAATATTCTTGAGGTTATGCACACGCGCGCCGAACACCTCAATCTTTCCCTTTTCCTCTTCTGCTTTGCTCATCATTGCTCATCTATTTTTTTAGGGTGCAGCAGTCTCCTCGGTATATCCACGGAGCAGGTTAACATCGCGACGTATCTCATACCTGATGCCATCGGCACCTTTGGCATCTATCACAACATAGTAGACACCGGGCTTAACAGGCTTTCCCTTGTATGTTCCGTCCCAACCGCAATCCTCACAGCCTATCTGGTCAATGCCCCACGAATAGAGCTGCTGGCCCCAACGGTTGTATATCGCACCGCTGAATGAGACTATAGACTTAACGTTGAACACGTTGTAATAGTCATTTATGCCGTCACCATTGGGCGAGAAAGCATTGGGTGCTTCAAGGTTCGACTCGGAAAGCACCACGCGGAAAGGTTCATACACCTCGGCGCCGAACTCCCAATATATCTCACTGTCCGTTCGGCTTGTATATACAATCACCGGCTGCACAATAGTTGCGCCGCTTTCACGGAGTTCTATCTCCACTTCATTGTCATAGCGTACGAGATATGGCTCCGTCTCGCCCTCCTTGAAGAACTCCCATGAACAGACAAGAGAGTAACCGTCAACCTCTTCGGCATTGGCATACAGTTTGAGCACTACAGGTGCCTCTCCCGAGAACTCTCCACCTGCAGAGAGTTCTGTCATCTCACCATCCTTATCGGTAACCTCGGCAAAAGGCTCCGGAGCCTCAATATCCACCTGTGCCCCCGCACTCAATGCAAACAGAGGCAACAGCAACATCAGCAAGTATCTTTTCATAAATATTCAATCTTAAATCATTAACGCAAGAAAACGGCAATTAGTACATAGCACGCCCCGTACGTTCCAAAAAACAAAAATAATAAATCCAAGCGACAAAACAGCAACAAGCCTCCATTTTTAAGTTTCTTATACAATCTTCACCGCCGACAAAGCAAATAGAGAAAGTTTTTCGGGGCAACACAATCCATTATTGACAATTATGTTGTATCTTCGCATAGATTTGCGGTAGTGTGCACTCCGCATTGCAACAAACAAACAGAGAACATACAGACATGAAAAAATTCAGACATATTCTCATTCTTATTGCCCTGTTCATATTCACAGCCGTTGCCAACGCACAGAACGGGGAGTTCATCAACCATAAGGTCACACAGGGCCAGACACTTTTCTCAATCTCGAAGATGTACGACACCACTGTCGAAGTCATTGTAAGACACAACCCGGGAAGTGCAAAGAAACTCTCGATAGGCCAGACTCTGAGAATCCCCAAACAGAAAGCAAGTGCAAAGAGTTCAAGCGATGAGGATGTAGTGCGTAACGGCAAGCTATACCACACCATCCGCAGCAAGGAGACACTCTTCAGCCTTGGCAAAAAGTATGGTGTCACTCCCGATGAGATATGCGCAGCGAACCCGGGCCTATCGATAAACAATTTTCCGGTGGGCAAGGAGATCGTCATCCCCAACCAGAATATCAGAACATCCGGAACAAAGAAGGAGACTTCATTCAAGTTTGTGACTGTAGAAAAGGACAATACCCCAAAGATTGAAAAGACCCATAAAGTCAAGAGACGCGAGACCATTGAAAAGATATGCAAGAAATACGAGATTAGCGTTGAGGATTTCCTCAAGGTAAACCCCGACCTTGTCGGCAAGGAGGTAAAACGCAAGATGATTGTCAACATTCCTGCAAAGAGGACCGCCAAGGACGAGGTTGTTGAATACAAGGAGCTCATAGTCAACACACCGGTAGTTGAGCCGGAGGAAGAAGAGGTGTACGACCGCTTCGGTGACGGCGACACACGTATTGCCGTGGTACTGCCCTTCCTGCTTGACCGCTACTCACCCGAAGAGCAGGGACGTATGGTGGAGTTCTATCAGGGATTCCTCATGGCCGTCGAGAGGCTGAAACGCGAGGGACACTCCATGGAGATAAATACATTCGACACAGGATTCAAGGACAAGAGCCTCAATGACCTGTTGTCAAGCGGTGCCCTTGACAAGATGGACCTCATTATCGGAGCCTACTACCCCAACCACAACAAGGAGTTGGGCAAGTTCGCAAAAGAGAAGGAGATTCCGCTGGTGATACCTTTCTCCAACAAGAAAGACGAGCTCTTCAACAACCCGATGGCATTCTTTGTGAACACACTCCAAGCTGCCGTGTTGCCCGATGTTGCACGTAATTTTGTGACAACATTCCCCAATGCCAATGTCATCTTCGTGGAAGACACCATAAAGAGCAACAAACGCGACTTCATAAAGGCCCTGACCGTGGAACTTGACAGGAACAGCATCCCTTACACCACTGTACAGATGGAGCAGATTGCCTTCAACGAAAAAGATATAGAAGAAGAGGAAGATGGAATTGTCCTGCCTTTTACATCTTTGGCAGTCGAGGGCAGAGAGAACATCATCATCCCGATGTCATCATCAAAAGAGACACTCAACAGGATTCTCCCGAGCATGGTTATGGCAAACGTGCTGGACACCGCCCTGATGAACGATTTCAGACTGTTCGGATATCCCGAATGGCAGGTTTATGCACAGCAGGCACGCGAGCAGCTGTATGAGGTAGACACATACTTCTATGCTACATTCTTCACACACTTCTCACTGCCCGAGGCCACAAGATTCCAGAACGACTTCATCCGTTGGTACAACCGCGACCTGCAGAAGATATACCCACGCTACGGAATGTTGGGTTACGACATCGGTTACCAGTTCCTGCTTGCGACAATCCTCTACGGCAGCCAGATGCCACAGAAGATAAACGAATTGCAGTTTGACCCATTGCAGTCGGGCTTCAAGTTCGAGCGACTTGATGGCCGCGGTGCCATGATGAACAAGAAACTCTTCTTCATCCACTATACAAGAAAGTATAACATTGAAAAGATAGACCTTGACAAATGCGAAGAATTTTAAGCATAATAGCAATAGCATTGTTTGCCGCCAATGTATCGGCACAGATAGAAGAGCCGCGCAGGATGCTTGAGGTTGGCGTTGCAGGCGGTCTCAACCTCAACAAGGTTGAATTCCAGCCTTCGATGCGCCAGAAGCTGTTCAACGGCATCAATGGCGGTATAAGCCTGCGTTACACAAGCGAGAAATATTTCAGTATGATTTGTGCCGCACAGATAGAGGTTAACTTCTCACAGCGAGGTTGGGAAGAGGATTTTGACGACGGTACCGACAACAGATATTACAGACAGCTGAACTATATTGAAGTACCGCTGTTCGCACACCTGTCATGGGGCAAGGAGGAGAAAGGATTCCAGTTCTTCATCAATCTGGGCCCGCAGTTCGGGTTCTTCATCAGTGATAGTGAGACATACGAAGGCGATTGGAAACCCGAGGAACGCCCCGCGTCACTGCAGCCCGTATACGGCAAGGAAGTATACAACAAATTCGATTACGGAATAGCTGGTGGTGCCGGAATAGAACTGAAGACAAAAGCCGGCAATTTCTTTATTGAAGGACGTTACTACTATGGTCTTGCCGATATCTTCAACAACTCCAAACTCGACGATTTCGGCCGCTCGGCCAACCAGACCATAACAGCCAGGCTCGGATATTCAATACCGATATTCAAATAAGAGAGCAACAAAAAAATAACGATGTCTGACGACATCGTTATTTTTTATTTAGGCTTTACCTAAAGCTGAACTTCCTGTCTTATCTGTTCTTGTACATATCATCATAGTACTTCTCGTACTCACCGCTGGTGATATTGTCCATCCACTCCTGATTGTCAAGATACCACTGCACAGTCTTCTCGATACCCTCCTCGAACTGCAAGCTGGGCTCCCAACCGAGCTCACGCTGCAATTTTGTAGAGTCGATAGCATAACGCAGGTCGTGGCCGGCACGGTCAGTGACATAAGTTATGAGGTCAAGCGATGCGCCCTCGGGATTACCCAACATACGGTCTACGGTCTTTATAATCACCTTTATGATATCGATATTCTTCCACTCGTTGAAGCCGCCGATGTTGTATGTATCGGCAATCTTGCCGTTGTGGAAAATCACATCTATTGCACGGGCATGGTCAACGACATACAACCAGTCACGTACATTCTCGCCCTTACCATATACCGGCAATGGTTTACGGTGACGAATGTTGTTTATGAAGAGCGGAATCAGTTTCTCAGGGAACTGGTAAGGACCATAATTGTTCGAACAGTTTGTCACCACAGTAGGCATACCGTATGTATCGTGGAAGGCACGTACAAAGTGGTCGCTGCTTGCCTTTGAGGCAGAGTAAGGGCTATGAGGATTGTACTTTGTCGTCTCGTAGAAGAAATCCTCACCATAAGCCAAGTGATGCTCGCCCGACGAAGCTGTCGTTGTGAATGGGGGCTCAATACCCTCGGGATGTGTCAGCTCAAGTGCTCCGTATACCTCATCGGTCGAGATATGGTAGAAGCGCTTGCCCTCGTACTTCTCGGGCAATGATTCCCAATAAACCTTTGCTGCCTGCAGAAGCGACAGGGTACCCATAACGTTTGTACGCGCAAAGGTGAACGGGTCCTTGATGGAACGGTCAACATGGCTCTCGGCAGCCAAGTGAATTATGCCGTCTACATTATGCTCCTTCATCAACTGCAGCATCAGCTCATAATCACATATATCAGCCTTTACAAATGTATAGTTCGGTTTATCCTCAACATCTTTAAGGTTTGCAAGGTTACCCGCATATGTAAGCTTGTCCACATTGATTATATGATAGTCGGGATATTTGTTCACGAAAAGGCGCACCACATGGCTGCCGATAAAGCCGGCACCGCCGGTTACTATTATACTGCGTTTCATATCCTAAAAAATTATCTGTTATTGGCTTTAATTCTTTTGATACAATACTCCATGGACTCACGCCAATGCGGAATATCGATATCGAATGTATTCTTTATCTTTGTCTTGTCGAGTACCGAGTAAGGCGGACGTGTCACCGGTGACGGGAACTCGCTGCTGTGACATGGGTTTATGCGGCAAGAAGTGTTGCCGGCTGCCGCTGCAATCTCGACAGCGAAGTCATACCATGAGCAGACACCCTCATCCGAGAAATGATATATGCCCTCATTATCCTCGTACACACCGGCCTCAATGATTGAGAATATCGCAAGCGCAAGGTCACCGGCATATGTAGGAGTACCTACCTGATCAAACACAACGTTAATACTCTCTCTTTCCGCGGTCAAGCGCATCATCGTCTTGAGAAAGTTGTTCCCGAACTCACTGTACAGCCATGCTGTACGGAATATTAGTGCCTTGCAACCGCTCTGCGCGATAGCCTCCTCACCATGCAGTTTCGTACGGCCATAGACGCCAAGCGGATCAAGCGGCATATCCTCCTTACGCGGAGTGTTTCCCTCGCGACCGAACACATAATCGGTAGAAACATGGAAGAGCGTACCGCCGACCTCTTTCATGGCACGGGCAAGGTTACCTACAGCTGTTGCATTTATCAGTTCCGCCATAGCCTCATCACTCTCGGCCTTGTCCACGTTTGTATACGCGGCACAGTTCACTATGGCCTCAATGGCACACTCTTTTACCACACGCATTACGGCATCGCTATCTGTTATATCCAACTCGGCAACATCAGTAAAGATGTAGTTGTTGGGAGAAACCGCACCAAGACGTCGCATCTCGCAACCCAACTGACCATTGGCCCCTGTAACAAGAATATTCATTATGTCAATACAATTTTTCGTTATAGTCAAACAGGAACTCCGCATCGGCAAGAGGCTTGCTGAGCTTGTCTTTCTCCGAAAGGATGACCTTTTCCGAAGGCAGTCTCCAGTCAACGGCTATCTGCTCATCGTTCCATGCAATTGCGCCCTCACTCTCCTTTTTATAATAGTTGTCGCACTTATACTGGAACACAGCCACCTCGCTCAACACAGCAAAGCCATGTGCAAAGCCACGCGGGACAAAGAACTGACGATGGTTATCCTCAGTCAGTTCCACAGCCACATATTTTCCGAATGTCGGTGACCCCTTGCGGATGTCTACTGCAACGTCCAGCACAGCCCCCTTGATACAACGCACAAGTTTGCTCTGGCAATAGGGTGGTTTCTGGAAGTGCAATCCCCTAACCACACCATAAGACGACATCGATTGGTTATCCTGCACGAATGTGGTGCGGCAGACATTCTCCTCGAACTCACGTTGCGAGAACGATTCATAGAAATAACCTCTGTCATCCCTGAAAATACGAGGCTCCACAATCACCAGCCCCTCTATCTCTGTTTTTATTATATTCATCTCAAATTCCAAGTTTTCATTCAGGAGTATTCTGCTCCTTAGCTATTTTCAATAGATACTGACCGTACTGGTTCTTTATCATTGGCTGTGCTATCTCAACAAGTCTCTCCGCAGATATCCACCCCATACGGTAAGCAATTCCTTCAAGACAGGCAATCTTGAGTCCCTGACGTTTCTCTATCACCTCTACAAAGATAGAAGCCTCGGCAAGAGAGTCATGTGTACCGGTATCCAACCATGCGAAGCCGCGCTGCAATGTCTGCACCTTCAGTTCCCCGTCATTAAGGAAATGCTGGTTCACAGTAGTAATCTCAAGCTCGCCACGGGCCGATGGTTTTATATTCTTTGCTACCTCCACAACCTTGTTCGGGTAGAAATAAAGACCGACAACAGCATAGTTTGACTTGGGATGCTGGGGTTTCTCGACAATAGAGAGACAGTTACCCTCCTTATCGAATTCAGCAACACCGTAACGCTCGGGGTCATCCACCCAATAACCGAACACTGTAGCCTTGGCATCCTCCTCGGCCGCTCTCACTGCCTCTTTCAACATACCGGAGAAACCGGCACCGTGGAATATGTTGTCACCGAGCACAAGGCACACAGAATCATCACCTATAAACTTTTCACCAATGATGAATGCCTGTGCAAGACCATCGGGAGAAGGTTGCTCGGCATACTCGAAATGCACACCATAGTCACTTCCGTCACCCAACAGACGCTTGAACGAAGGCAAGTCATAAGGAGTGGATATTATAAGGATATCCCTGATGCCCGCACGCATCAGCACCGATACAGGATAATAGATCATCGGCTTGTCATATATGGGCAACAACTGTTTGCTTACACCCTTGGTAATTGGATAAAGGCGTGTGCCTGAACCACCTGCAAGAACAATTCCTTTCATTATCGTATAGTTTTATAAGTTAATTCATTTGCTTCGGCAAATTCTCCTTACCTGACTTGTCACGGCAACCGAATGCAATGCCGCAAACAGAAATGCCAGGCCAAATGCCACGCCCCACATCCCAAACAATGATACCGGGACAAAGCCAGGAGAGACATTCACCATAAAATCCGAGAACAACGGATATATCATTGATGCAGCAATCGCCGCAACAATCCACACAAACACATCGACAGATAGTGCCAGAAGCTGATAGCATCTTGCAATTTCGCCGACACTGTATCCCAAACAAAAAAGATTAGCAATCTTTTCTTTGTTCTTCTCAATGAGCAACAGCACGCTCACAACCAACAGCAGGAAAGCAAGGAACGAGAAAACGAAACCGATTCCTATGACAACCCACAAAAGAGTGTATACAAACGATTGCAGACGCACGTGCGAGGCATCACCCTCGACAAGATACTCCTTTTCGGCGATATAATCAAATATTGACTGCTCGAATTCACTCGCATCAGTAGTAAGGACAAGGCGGGCCGGTGCATTGCGTTCATCAGGAGCATACTTCCTGTTCATCTGTTGCAGGAAATCCCAAGGAACAAGAATCGTATTCAGCTTATTCGAAAAGCCGCACACCTTGGCGTTATAAACAATACTCTTGTCACCCGGCTGGAATATAAGCTTGATGGGGAACACCTCCACCAGTTCATCACTGAGTTGCGGCAATCCCTTTGAGGCCGCAAAGCCGTAATTATACAGATTCATATAATTACGCGGTATAATCAAGGGAATGGTGTCACTGTCGGGTGTCGCACTCCACTCTACCGACGATTCACCCACAGGGGTAAAATCCTTCATGACAAACTCATCGGGTACAGCATCAAGAAATATATCGGTCCTTATCCTTGCTTCACCGATTGCAAACGCAGCCTTCACCTCGAACATCAGTGTATTGAACTCACCTACTGCAGAAACCGATGCAAGGTCCTCAAGTTCCTCAATCTCTTTCTTTGAGAATGAGGGACGCAATCCCATAAGATTTCCAATGGTATTTGTTGACTTTACAGGCTTCGTAATTACCACACAGCCTTTTGACATGAGTTCATCTTCGCCACCGGCAAAAGAGTTGAAATCGGCCAAAGCCTGTGTACCGGCAAGAACAATGACACCTCCTATCAGATTCACGACAATGAACCCGACTATCTGCCATACGCTGACATTCTGCTTCAAGAGTCTGAACAACAATCTCATTCCTTGCTACAAATTATATACATAATCATACTCATAAGGTAACCTGTACCCTATTGAAGTAACTATGACTCCCACACCATCCTTCTGCTGACGTTCGCGTAACATTTCTGCCATAATGGTTGCATTGTCCCCATCAAGATGGCTTATGGGCTCATCAAGCAATATAAAATCAAACGGCTGGCACAATGAGCGTACAAACGCGACTCTCTGTTGCTGACCGAACGACAGTTGTCCGCAAGGAGTGTCAAGTTTCTCTCCGAGTCCCAGACGTGTCAGCATTGAACGGACATCATCTTCATTGGTATAACCGGTCAGCTGGTTGTTCAACAACACGTTCTCTACCGATGAGAGTTCCGGGAAAAGCCTGAGATCCTGAAACATCATCGAGAA
Source organism: Bacteroidales bacterium (assembly GCA_015060965.1). Taxonomy (GTDB): domain Bacteria; phylum Bacteroidota; class Bacteroidia; order Bacteroidales; family Bacteroidaceae; genus HGM04593. Next base: position 46,145 of record SUXN01000005.1, read on the forward strand.
GGAGGTACGGCGCAAAGGCACTGCGTCATACTCCTGTAACGGCAATACACCACGGTTGCTGTCAACTACTGTTATTTGTCCCGTATAATCACTCCGGAGAGCATACAGGAAGGCACAGAAGGAGCTTTTTCCACGGCCGGACCCTGCCTCTACAAGATATGATTTACCTTTCAGGAATTCAACGACAGAACCCCAGACTTCTGACGATGCACCGGCATCAGGTACATCGGCAAAAGCCTTGAGGTTTACATCATTGAATTTAATCCGCTCAATCATTACATGTCCACATTATCAGAAACCGCCCATTACCGCAGATGAGGCAATAGCCATTACCTCATCAACAATCTGCTTGAGGAAATTTGCATCCTTATCAACCATATTGATTCTGAAGTTGGTTTCTGTCGCATTCTCCATTACGAACTCCACATTCTCAAAAATGCCCAGAACATTCAGAACCACCTTACCGTCTGGTGAAATTCTGGTTACCATATCCTTATATAAGGAGACAATGGCTTTGAAATCACCTACAAAACCTGGTTTTTCAAGCGCTGCAAAGCAATCATTGTCAGTTATATTCCTGTCAAGTGCCTTCAATTCGCCATCCACGACAACCTCGCTATAGATATTCTCGGGAAGTACAAAGATTGCATCATCCTTATACATCAGATAATAGTCATACCCTCCAGACACAAATTCACCGGAACTACGATCATAGTACCTGTTCAAACCAAGTGCATAAACATCGTTGTCTACCAGACTCGAATCCTCGTCGGCCAACAATGCAATAAAAGCATCAAAGGCATCGCGTCCTTTACACTCTACAGCAAACATCATCTGCGGCAACTCCTGAGAACCTAATTTTTCAGGTTGCAGAACTGCAAACATAATATCACCGGCAAAAGACTTGAGCATTTCCTCGGTAAAGCCAAGTTCCTGTATCATCGGAAGCAGTTCCTGCATATACTCCGGATACGCTTCGCAAGCCTTTCCGAAGTCGGTTGCGATATTAAGTGTTCCGACAGCATCATAAGGTACAAATCCAAGGAACCTGCCGTCAGGTTTCATCCAACACGCTTCAATTCTCTTGATATATTCATCCGAAGCAAAAACCTTGGTAGCGACCTCTGAATATCCGTCCTCGAAGTCCAAATCCATGAGAAAAGAAAGGTCGTAAGAAGCATACATCTCCATAAGGGCCTTCTCATCTTTACTCATGTATCTCCTATTCGATGCAGCATCCATAATTGATGTAAAATCAAGGAAAGCCGAAGCGTCGCTGAGAGAAGCAAAGAAGTCGGTATACTTATCGTTATTCACGGCCTGTCTGCCCTTGTCAAGAGTCATATAATATCCTGCATCGGCACTACCGCTCTCGCTGAATACCATAACCAGGACTTCTGAGTCAAAAGCAACATCAAGTTCATTATTTCCGGCATAACCCAAATCAACTTTTGTTATACCGTTCTCTTCTACAAGTTCCACACCTGTACCGTCAGCAACAGCCTCAAAGACCTCGACAAAACGGTTCTTGTCTGACATTGCCATTGACACAACGACCTCTGCCGGATAGACAGCAACAGACATCACCATCGGCTCATCCACATTGATACCCGATTTGGAAGGATCCGTAATGATCTCCCTGAACATATCACGTGACTCCTTTGGCATTGTGTTAACCAAAAAATCAAGAGCTGTCCTTACCATAGAAACCTCCATGATTTCCGACTCATTGATCACATTTCCCAAATTTGCCTTTACAAGCACTGAAGCACCATCAGGAATCACTTCGTACTGTTTTTTGTTTGAATTCTCACAAGAAACAAAAAACATAGCAAATGCTGAAATCAGCATTAAGATAGCTGTATTTTTTCTCATTGCAATTATAATTAAAATGACTGAAAACCTCCCGTTAAAGCGGGGATAATAAGATTATTACACTCACGGAAAATATAAAGCAAGTGCATTCCGGCCACAGCCGGAATGCACGAATCGATTACTCCTTAACAATCTCAAACTCCGCACCTGACGCAAAGTCCTGACCGTTCTGTGAACTTGTGGCAGTAAAACGCACATAACGCGCCTTTACAGCCTTCTTGAACAGTACAGTCTGCTTCTCGGCATTGTTCTGGAACTCACCCTCGGCAACCTGTGTCCAGTTCTCGCCGTCAACACTAACCTCGAGCTTGTACCCCTTGATGTTACCGTTATTTCCGCTCTGGCGAGGCATATACTTGAAGCCCTTGATTGAAACCTCATCGTTTGCATCGAACTCAACCCAGTGAGGATAGTTGGCTACAGTAACAGAGTACATTGAGTGCCAAATTGTAGATGGGTCACCGTCGAGCATCCTGTCAGGACCGTTACCCGGCTCCGAACTTGAAGAAGCCTTTACGAGTACAGGTACTGATGTTATCTTGTCGTATGTGTATGTAGCCTTGAGATCAGGTGTAGCCTTCTCCCAAACAGTGACGCTACCGCCGGCGTTGAGGTCGACAGGCTCGGTATACTTGATAGCCTTACCCTTATTGTTCACCTTATAATATATCTCGGCACCCGGCTTGTTGCAGTTCATCTTCACAATACCGCGGAGGTCGCGCGAAACAAGTACCGGAGTTGCACCCGAAGCCTTTACATCAGCCTTTGCCACATAGTCGTCACCGGCCTTTACAGGACGCATGATGAAGCCCATGATGTTCTCACCGCCCTTTACAAGCTGATGGTCGAGAGCATAACCCTGACCGCAGCTTGCACCGCCGAGACCTGTCACCTTGGTGTCGATATTGAGCCATGTACCTGAAGATGCAGGCAACTGGTGCGGGTGACCCGCCTCGGTCATCTCAACAGCATTCCAAGGAAGCGCACTTGTACACATACCCTCTGTTGCAACAAACATCACACCGTTGCCGGCCTCATTTGTGAGCGCTGCCCAACGTACATCCTCGCGGTTAGCCATATCCTGTGGCTTGGGGAACGGTACGAACTGGTCAGCAACAGTGCTCTTGAACTGCTGCACGAATGCGCCGTCGCAACGGTCGTTGTAGTTGTTCCATGGACCACGGCCATAATATGCATAGTTGTTGAGTTCAGAAGGCAACTGAATCTCGAAACCGAGACGTGCGACAATCTGGCTTGCCTCAGAGCCCACAATCACACTGTTGAGTTCTACTGAGCCGTCGGGATATACAGTCCAGATTCTGTTGGAGATGAAGTGGAACGCATTAGGCGCCATCTCCTGCTCCGACTCTACAATCTGGAAGCTGCTGTTAGGCAATCGGTTGCATCTTGCCTGATGCTTTGCCTGTGTACGTACGATATACTGGAGAACGACAGAACCGTCCTTATTCTTCTTGCTTGTGAATGAAAGGACACTGTCCTGCAAGTTGTGCAGACCGATAGCGAACCAGCGGTTGAAGAACCAAGTATCGTTGTCAACCGGTGCACGGAAAGCACTCAGTTTCATAGACTTGCCACCCTCAAGGATTGTTGTTCCGTCATAATCGACGCTGTAGAACAAGCCCTTGTTGTTGTCAAAGACTATTCTGAATGAATTGTCTGCACCTGTGAGGATTGTCTGTGCAGCAGCCTTGTCATTCTCAACGGTTACCTTTGTACCGTTATTTGCTACATCGGCAATGAATGCACTCTTTACAGCCTCCTTCAAAGGCAGCTGCTCCTCCATCTGCACATAACCCTTCTTTGCCCAAGGCACATCCTTCTTCTGCAGGAACTGCACCTTTACAAAGTACTCCTTGTTTGCCGCAAACCTTGAACCGTCGAACTTCAGCTTGATATTCTTAGTGCTGCGTGGAGCAATCTTCATGCCCGGCATGAAATAAGAGTCAATCTGCTTGCCATCCTCCCAAAGAGAAATCTTGATGTCAAGGTCGCACAGGCAGTTGAAGTAACGCTTGTTGAAGATTTCAATCTCACCGTTGTCGAGCATCTTGACACCGACATTCTGATAAACCTTCTTTACCTCATAATATTCCGGCTTTGGAGTGTGGTCAGGGAACATCACGCCGTTCATACAGAATGTGAAATCTGTAGGACGGTCACCGAAGTCACCACCGTATGCAAAATACCTGCTCTTGCCAATTGAATCATAGTGCAGGAATGCCTGGTCGGTCCAGTCCCAAATGGCACCACCGATGTAGAAGTTGGTGCTCTCGATAGCCTCCCAGTAGTCGGCAAGACCACCGCCTGCGTTACCCATAGAGTGGGCATACTCCGAGATATGGAAAGGATACTTCACATACGGGTTCTTACCCTGTACATCATTGCGTGTATCTGCAATTGAAGGATATTGGTTAGAACCCATATCAACGATGCTGTTGTTACGCTCATACTGAACCGGACGTGAAGCATCGAATGCCTTGAGCACATCATAAGCCTTAACGAAGTTCTCGCCCGGACCGGCCTCGTTACCGAGTGACCAGATGCAGACTGAAGGACTGTTGATTGTTGCATGAGCCATCTCCATCACGCGGGCAATATGGGCATCAAGGAACTCGGGAACATGAGAAAGAGACTCCTTGTCGTAATAATACTCGTGGCTCTCGATATTGGCCTCGTCCTCAAGATATATTCCGTACTTGTCGCAGAGATAGTACCAGTAAGGAGCATCGGGATAATGCGAGTTACGCACGTGGTTGATGTTGCCCTGAAGCATGAGGAAAACCTCCTTCTCCATCTGCTCGCGTGTAACATAATGGCCTGTGTGGATATTGTTCTCGTGACGGTTCACACCCTTCATCTTGATGGGCTTGCCGTTCAGGTAGTAGTAACGACCGGCCAGACCGAACTCGTCGTCCTTGGCCTCAGTCTCGCGGATTTCAATCTCGCGGAATCCCATATATGTCGATGCAGTCTCAAGCACCCTGCCCTTCTTGTCAAGCAAAGAGACAACCAATGTATAACGGTTAGGCACCTCGGCGCTCCACTTTGCAGGGTCAGCCACAGGCATATCAAGTTTGACAGTCTCTGTATCACCTGCAAGCAACTGCTCAAGAGGCATTGTCATTGCAGCACCATCAACAATCTCGTTCTCGTCGCTGTAAAGAGCATTCTTGTAAAGCTGAGCCTTTACCTGATACTTCTTCACCTTCTTTGTAGAGAGGTTACGCACGTCAACCTCAATGTTCGCGACAGCATCCTTGTACTGCGCGTCAAGGTCAGTGCGCACACGGATGTCGCGGAGCTCGACAGGATTGGTCGATGTCAACGACACTGTGCGGAAGATACCGGGGAGGCGGAACATATCCTGCGCCTCAAGGAATGAACCGTCGCTGTTGCGGTAAACCTCAACAGCAACAACGTTCTCGCCCTCAACGAGGTACTTTGTAATATTGAACGCTGCAAGGTTACGCGAGTTCTTCGAGAAGCCCACATACTTGCCGTTTATCCATAGGTAGAAGAAAGAGTCTACACCGTCGAAGTTGATATATACCTGACGGCCGTCCCAGTTCTCGGGCACAACAAATGTGCGGCGATAGGAACCTACCTCGTTGCGGTTCTTGTATGTAGCCCACTCCTTTGCAGGCTCACGCATCACACCACCCTTCCAGTCGCCTACCGCAACCCGGTGGTGGAAAATAACCTTCTGGTTGGTGTATACAGGAGTACCGTACTTCTGTGAACCGTCATCCTGCAAGCCGTACACGTTCCAGTTCATAGGAACCTGCACCTTGTCCCACTTTGACACATCAAAGCCGGGCTTGAAGAAATCTACAGGACGCTCCCACGGGTTACCCACCCAGTTGAAGCTCCATGTACCGTCGAGAGACATATAATACTCACTGTTCTCGGGCAACACCTTACGTGCCGACTCCTCGCTGCCGAATGTAAAGAACCAAGCCTTGGGCTGTTCCTTGTTCAGAGCCAACTCTTCGGGAGACTCCCACTCTGCGATACCGGGCTTTTGCCCTTTCTCATAACTGTAGCCACGGGGTGCCTCTACATCACCGTAGGCAAACCCTTTAAGATTCTGCGCATAGCCCATTGATAACGAAAAGGCTGCCAGAACTGCCAATACAAAATGTTTTTTCATAAATATGGTTTTAAATTCATTAAAATCCCCATCAACAATGAAAAGCGCGCGTACGCGCACGTATGTAAAACTTTGTAAAAATAACATTATTTCTTGAAAGAATAAAATTTTCCACAAACAATAATTCCGCACACTACAGACACCGGCATTCATGACACATACAGGTAAGAATCATTTCGCATAGCATCATCGGTAAATATATTTTACAAACAACATTCTATATAAATTAAGAAAGATTACCATATGGGAAAATACGGTACTGATAAGAATCGGAAAAGATAAAGGCACACACCGCATACAACGGTACAATACTTTATTGCATATAAAAAAATAAAAGCTACCTATGGCAGCTTTTATTATGCATCATCAATACAGGTGCTATTACTTAGCAGCCTCGAGAGAAGCCTTACGGAAAGCCTTCATAGCCTTCTCGAGCTCCAAAGAAGCCTTACGTGCGCGTGTACCTGCAGCCTTGTTACCCTTCTCAGCCTGAGCTGTTGCGTCAGCTGCAAATGCAGCATAAGTCTCCTGAATTTTCTCAATCAATTCTTTCATAACAATTTCAATTATAAGGTTAATGATGTACAAAGATAACAAAATTTAGAATAACAAGGCATAATTGCCTTTTTTTTTGCACCAAATCAGCAAAAAAGCCAGTTTTTTCACGTATCAGGCATAAAAAAAACAGCCATAACATCAGACTCAAGCCCAAAATACAGCCTGAGCACAATAAAACAAAGATAATTACAAACACTAAGCAATGTGAACTTTATACAAGCAATCTTGTTTTATATTAAAAGATTGAGACTATGCAGACACGCCGCACAAAACAAGGCCATGACACAAGCAAAGATAACGACTTTAAAAGAAAATATTTTACATACAACCACGCTGACATTATTTTGGATCTCCATTACAGAATACAAGAATCTCCTTTTTCCGATTGTACAACAGATATGATTGTATATTTTAAGTAAATTTCATATCTTTGCACTGAATATCAAGCAAAGCCATTGAAATGGCTTATCTCAATTTCAAGAATTAAAACATTTAGCAATGAGCAAGAAAGTATTTGTATCCGGTTGCTACGATATGCTCCACTCCGGACACGTTGCATTCTTTAAGGAGGCGGCCTCACACGGCGACCTTTATGTAGGTATCGGTTCCGACGCGACCATCCGCGAACTAAAGGACCGTAAGACCATCAACACCGAGCGCGAGCGCCTTTATATGGTAAAAGCCATCAGATATGTAAAGGACGCGTTCGTCAATAGCGGAAGCGGCATCCTGGACTTCGCCGAGGATGTAAAGCGCCTGAAGCCGGATATTTTCTTTGTGAACAGCGACGGATATACCCCTGGCAAAAAGCGTTTCTGCGAAGAGAACGGCATTGAACTCGTTGTCAGCACACGTATACCCGAGGCCGGACTACCCACACGTTCTACCACAGCCCTCCGTCAGGAGTGCAACATACCCTACCGCATTGACCTTGCAGGCGGTTGGCTCGACCAGCCCTATGTAAGCAAGCACCATGGCGGCCCGGTACTTACTATAAGCATTGAGCCCGACTACGACTTCAACAACCGTGGCGGTATGAGCACATCATCACGCAAAGCCGCTATCGAAATGTGGCACGTAGATATCCCAGAGGGTGACCGCGAGACACTTGCAAAAATGGTATTCCGTTACGAGAACCCACCGGGAAGCCCATATATCAGCGGTTCACAGGATGCAATCGGAATTGTCATGCCCGGATTGAACAGGCTCAACTATGACGGCGGCTACTGGCCCGAAAGCATTGAAACCGTCAAAGACACTGCGATACTCGACTTCATCGAGAAGAACCTTTGGCTCATCCCCCTTGCACCACGTGAGAACGGATACGACGTGCTTGCCGAGACACACATAAACAAGGAGAATGCACGTGCACTCGCCGAAGCAGCCGACGAATGTTGGAAAGCAATTAACGCGCAGGATGTAGACGCCTGGGGCAAGGCCTGCACAGCATCATTCGATGCACAGGTGGCAATGTTCCCCAACATGATTTCCCCCCACGTACAGAAGGCCATTGACGAGTACAAGGACAACGTAAAGGGATACAAGATTACCGGCGCAGGCGGTGGCGGATACCTTGTCATCGTAAACGACAAACCAATCCAGAATGCCATCCAGATAAGGATAAGACGCAATTAAATAAAACTTGAAAACAATGAATGTCACCGACTACCGCCGGTGACATTTTTTATATCCATATCAGACAAAAAAAGCGAGTGCCATTGCACTCGCCTATGGGGTGGGTAAGCTACCTACATCGCGCCGCTACAACCAACTACCTTTGCTGCGGTCAAGCCCTGGAGGATTCGCTAGGAGCTGGCCGTATAGGACTTACCCATACGTTCTAACATTATCGACTGCAAAGGTAAGAAAAAATTGCGACGACACAAACATTATATGGCAAAAATTATCCTTGCACCATCAAATAGACTGCTGCATAAGGAGAAAATCCACATTATACAACTGAGATTACACTATTTTTTGTATTTTTGCAAACAGAAACACAGTCAGCCGGTCTGTCGCCGTTGTCACCAAAGGCAAAGGAGGAAAGTCCGGGCAGCGCAGAGCACTCCACTTCCTAACAGAAAGCTGCTTGTGAAGGCAGAGTAACGCAGAAGAAAATAACCGCCCCTCCGGGGGTAAGGGTGAGAAGGTGGGGTAAGAGCCCACCGGCCGTGCAGCGATGTACGGGCCGTGTGTCTTGGAGGCTGCAAGTTCATGTAAACCGGCGCTTGAGGGTCGCTCGCCCGAGCCGGAGGGTAGAACGCTTTAGCATTGTGGTGACACACTGCATAGATGAATGACAGACACCCCGCAAGGGGCACAGAACCCGGCTTATAGGCTGGCTGTTACACAAACGGAGCATACCGCGCGGTATGCTCCGTTATCATTGTATATAAACGAGTCAAGCAGCTCGCAGTGTTCCGTTTAAAAAGCGCCCACCAAGGACCTTATAAATTGGCGCTCCCTTACTCTTTAAACATTATCTCCCCGTCTCTTCAATCTCGGAACTTGCAACCATAAGCAAGTGGTCACCCTCGTGCAACTTCAAGGAGCCGTCAGGTACAACATACCTGTCGCCACGCTTGACAAGCATCACAAGTACACCTTTCGGTAGCCCCAGCGCCTGCAAAGTATCACCCTTGCTCTCTATAAGCTCCGCCGTAACGGTAATCTCACTGAGTTCACCGGCATCCTCCGGAAGCTCTACATCAAAATGGCTCTTTTCGGGAGGAGGCAACAGCAGGTTCATCTTCTTGGCCGCAGCAGCAATTGTACCGCCCTGCAAAACCAATGAGAGCAATGTTATAAAGAATACAATATTGAATATCTCACTGCTGCCAGGCACATTCTCAACCACCGGATACATTGCAAAGATGATAGGCACAGCACCACGCAAGCCCACCCACGAGACATAGCTCTTTGATGCAAGATTGATATTCTTGAACGGCAACAACGACATAAATACACTCAACGGACGCGCCACAAGCATCATGAACAATCCTATCAGCAATGCAGCTACCGCACACTTCCACATCTCACTGGGGACAACAAGAAGTCCCAACAGAAGGAACATGCCTATCTGCACAATCCATGTCAAGCCATCGAAGAAGGCCACCACCTGTTTACGGTTCTTCATCCTGTTGTTTCCCACAATTATACCCGTAATATAAACCGCGAGATATCCGTTACCGCCCAACATATCAGTGACCGCAAAGGTAAAGAAGACAATACTCATGAGCATGATTGAGTATAGCGGTATATTGTTGAGGTTCACCTTGTTCATCACCCATCCGGTAGCAAAGCCGGCACCTGCACCTATCATCGCACCCACAGCAAACTGCTGGGCCAGGATTGTCAGCGAGTCGACCACCAGTTTGGGAGTGTCCAGAGAAGACAACGAAGCATCACCAACCGTAAGAGCAAGCTGTATGAGTACAATAGTAAGGATATATGCCATCGGGTCGTTGCTTCCGCTCTCGAGCTCCAGCATCGGTTGCAGATTGTTCTTGAGCCTCATATTCTTACCGCGCAGGATATTAAAGACCGTGGCAGAGTCAGTCGATGACATTGTAGCAGCAAGCAGGAAGCAGGTTATCAGAGGCAGCTGCAACGAGAAGAGTTCCCACTCGGAGAGAGCGAAGATGAACCCACCGGTGAAGAGCGTTGTCAGCAGCACGCCCACGGTAGAAAGCGTGAGTCCCGGTCCTAACACAGGCCTTATATCGGAAATCCGCGTCTCGACACCACCTGTAAAGAGGATAACACAGAGTGCCACCATTCCAACGAACTGTGCCTGACCGACATTATCGAAATGTATTCCCAGGCCATCACACCCGAACAACATTCCTGCAACAAGAAAAAGCAACAAGGTAGGCATTCCGAAGCGTCCGCCGGCCTTGGTAATCAATATACTGCAGAATATAAGTATTGAACCGATGAAAAGTATATTTCCCGAAGTAAATGTAATCATAATTCAAACCGTTTCCAAAACGACCGGGACTTGTAGGATATAAATCCCAATCGGATGCAAAATTAATAAAAAAGCAAGGAGTAGAAACCTCTAAACGGCAAGAAATATTCCCATTACACATCTTTTATCTTTACATACCAACAAGACTGAAAAGGCTCTTTTCATCCAACCCCTCAACAAAAGTGGGTGACCCAAAAGTGAATGGGTCACCCACGTCCTATTCAGTATAGCTGATATCAATAAATCTGAATCAACAGAAGACCTGTAGCTATTGCCACTGCCGTAGCCACAAGGCCCGGCATCATGAACGAGTGGTTAAGTATCCACTTTCCTATCCTTGTCGTTCCGGTGCGGTCAAAGTTTATCGCTGCCACCAGTGTCGGATAGTTAGGGATAAAGAAATAACCGTTCACAGCCGGGAACAACGCAATCAGCATCATAGGAGATATGCTCAATGCTATACCCAACGGCACAATCGCACGCACCGTGGCCGCCTGACTGTAGAGCAGTATCGACATCACGAAGAGGGCCAAACCGAAGAGCCATGGCATCTCGGTAACTACACCCTCTATAGAGCTTTTCAGTTCCACGATGTTTCCACTGATAAAGGTGTCACCCATCCACGCGATACCGAAGATTGCCACCACTGCCTGCATTCCTGCCGAGAACACACTGCCCTGCGCAGCCTTCGCGCCACTGGTACGGGTGATGAGCAGTATCAATGCTGCCGTAGCAAGCATCAGCATCTCTATTATGACAGGCATACCGACCTGTTCTCCATTAAATGCAGGGCGCATTGACGGCATCGAGCCGAAGAGGACGATCAATACAGTAGCTGCAATGAACAGCAAGACAGAAATGCGTGCACCGAAACGGTTCTTCACATCATCAATCTCAACATGCTTGGTATCGAGTTCACCCGACTCGAGGCGGCGCTTGTATTCAGGGTCATCGACAAGTTTCTTGCCCACTCTCATTGAGAAGAGTGCACCTACAATCACACCAACAAGAGTGGCAGGTATACTTATTTTAAGAATGTCGAAAAGCGTAATGTCAAAACCGGCAAGCAAGCCCAGGAGAGCCACCGTAGCCGCAGAGATAGGGGAAGCCGTAATCGCCTGTTGCGAGGCAATGACAGCTATTCCCAACGGACGTTCCGGACGTATCTTTGTCTCTGTGGCCACCTCGGCAATCACAGGCAACACCGAATATGCAACGTGTCCTGTTCCTGCAAGAAAAGTGAAAGTATAGGTCACCAACGGGGCCAGGACTGTCACATACTGCGGGTTAGAGCGCAGAATACGCTCTGCCACCTTTACCATATAATCAAGACCGCCTGCCGCCTGCATGCATCCGGCTGCAGATATTACCGCAGCAATCATCAGCATCACATCAATGGGAAGAGCGCCGGGTTGCAGCCCGAAGACAAATGTCAGCACCGCAACACCCACACCACCCATGACACCAAGGCCGATACCGCCAAGACGTGCACCGATGATAATGCACACAAGAACCAGCAGAAGTTGTACAAGCATCATATTTTATATAGTGTTTGTCATGTGTTAATTATCAGAACAGAGGCAACTGGTAGATGAAGCCCAATGATACACGCTGTGTACTGTAGTCATCCTGCCCGAATGCCTTTGCTCTCTCGGTGAAGAAGTTGCTCTGACCGATGAATGCAAGATAGAAGTGCAGGTTGGTCTCCATTGGATAGAACTCCACACCGGCAATGTAACCGAGCGATGTACGGTAGTTGCCCTTTGCCACGCCGTCGGTATCCTTTGCCACACCGGCAGACTCGAACATACCCTTCGCGAAAAGATTCCACTTGGGCTGTACGCGGAAGTTTATCTTTGTCACAAGCGAGTTATACAACGCATTGTACATGTTATGTCCGCCAAATGCGCCCTGACCACCAAGGAGATTTGTCATTATGCCCTTACGGTCAACCTGCTCAAGCGAGCTCATGAGGTCGACATACATATTGCAACGCTCCGAGAAGTTGAACTGGTTACCGAGCGCCACATAATACATGTACTTTCCGTGAGTCTCCTCCATCAGAGAAGCCGACCAGCGTGTCTGCCATGCATTGTCGAACATATTGGCATTCCAGTTCACAGAGTATACAAGCGGCAGACGGCTCTCCTCGAGACCGGCACCGTAAGTATCCTCCTGTGAGCCGTTACGGCTATCAAGAATCTGGAACTGCAACTGCTGTGTGGGAGTAACGTCATATATGAGCGAAAGACCTGTCATGAAGTTGCTCATATTGTTGATAATCTCACTGTACTGGTAGATTTCGATAGGGTTCGCATCGAACTCGAAACCACCGTACGCAGCACACTGCTTGCCTGCTGTCAGTGATAACTTCTCATTGAGTTGAACTGCGATATATGCAAGGTCAATGGAGTTCGGCAGATTATCGATCATGCCGCCACCGTCATTGCTGCGGTTCAGGCGCTGACGCCAACGGTAAGAGAGCCAGTCATTGACCTTACCTTTAGCCTCGATACGCAGCTGACGCATATTGAACGCACCTTCGCTCAAGCCGTTGCGGCTATCCTGGTTGAACTTTGCATCGAAAGCACCGTGCATGTTCATGTAGAGATTGAACCAGTCGTTCTGTTTCTCGATTTTTGTCACGCGCTCTGCAAGTGATTTCTCGCCATAGGCATTTGCGGCATTACGCGATGTAACCTGGGCCGATGCCATACCGGCTACAAGCGCTACAAGTACAAATAGAGTGTTTCTCATTTTCATGACTGTAGTTTATTAATAGTTATTGAAATATTTCTGAATAGCTTTCCAATCATCGGTCTTTGTAAGGGCAAGCATCAGAAGGATGCGTGCCTTCTGTGGATTGAGACCCCATGATGCCACAAACTCATACTTGTTGTCATCCACCTCGGCGTCAAGTGTTGTAGCACCGGTAGGAACGCGGCTTGAACGTACAACTATTATACCGTCCTTGCGTGCCTTTTCAAGCTCAGGGAACACATTCTTATGGATGTTACCATTACCCACGCCTGCATAGACAATACCTTTGTAGTCTTTCTTTATCATCATCTTAACCACATCACCCTCAACGCTTGAATAACCATAGGCAATGCCCACCTTTGGGAGAGCCTTGAGACCGGCAATATTGAAGTATGGAGCATCGGCCAGCTTCGCTGCCGGACGGAAGAAACGTACCTCGCCATTGTGGATGTAGCCCAGAGGACCGGAATTGGGCGATTGGAAAGTCTCCACGCTTGTGGTATTCGTCTTTGTGACATCCGCAGCACCGTAAACCTTACCGTTCATGCACACAAGTACACCGCGTCCCATTGAAGCCGGTGATGCTGCTGTAACCACAGCATTGTAGAGGTTTACCGGGCCGTCTGCGCTTATCGCAGTTGATGGACGCATGGCACCGACAAGCACTACAGGCTTGTTGCTGTTTGTAACAAGGCTAAGGAAGAAAGCTGTCTCCTCCATGGTATCGGTTCCGTGGGTAATTACAATACCGTTCACGTCTGCCTGTGCAAGAAGTTCATTCACTCTCTTTGCAAGCACCAGCCACACATCATTGCTCATATCCTGTGAACCGATATTCACCACCTGCTCGCCCTCGACGTATGCAACATCATTTATTGCGGGAACAGCATCGAGCAGTGTACCGATAGCAACCTGTCCTGCCGAATAGTTACTCTTTGTAGCCGAAGAGCCCGAGCCGGCGATTGTTCCGCCTGTCGCAAGGATATACACCTTCGGCAACTCCTGAGCAAAAGCCATCGTCACAGACAACAGCATAATCACAAACATACTGAATCTTTTTGAGTAGGTCATAATTGTTGGTTTTTATAAGTTATACTTCAAGTTTTTTTATTCAACGCACATTAAGTTAATTTTGTTTCAAAAGTCATCCTATCTTGTAGAACCACCGCAGTCCTTTAGCAAGCCAAGATTGCGGGACCACCCAACGCACCTTTGCCAACGCCACCTGAAACCACGGGCCCACTTTTGTACGGAAAGGAGGATTCCTGCGCTCTACCAGACGGGCTATCTTCCTTGCAAGCTTGATAGGCTTTGAGCCACCGAGCTCTTCCTTTTCTATTATACCCATTGTACGCTCAAAGCACTCACGATAGTCATCGCAGGCAAGCGTTGCTTTTGAGACATTCCTGTTGGCCGTGAAGTTGGTACAGAAATCACCGGGCTCCACCACGCACACCTTTATGCCGAAAGGATATACCTCCATTGAGAGAGCCTCGCTGTAACCCTCGATGGCAAATTTGGAGGCAGAATAGAAGCCCTGAAAAGGAACAGCCATGACGCCGGCAATGGAACTTATATTTATAATGCGTCCGTTACGGGCCTTACGCATGTGGGGCAGCACCGCATTGCACATATTCACCATGCCTTTGAAGTTCGTTCCCATCTGCCACTCGATCTCCTCCTCGGTAGCAAGCTCCAATGCCCCGCTTATTCCCACACCGGCATTGTTTATGAGGACATCAATACGTCCCTGCTCGGTCACCACTCTATCCACAGCCAGGGCAATGGAATCCTTGTCGGTTACATCCATCGGCAGCATACGCACCCCGTTGTCACAAGCTGCGCCCTTACGGCTTGTGCCATAGACAATGTGTCCACGCCTTACAAGTTCCTCTGCAGTCTCCTTACCGAAGCCCGAAGATGCACCAGTTATGAATATCACCTTTGTCTCTTTCATATGCTACAATCAGAATATCGATTCGTTTGTCATTGTCGTCAGCAACTCAAGCGCCTTCATGCCCTTTACCGAGTTGCCTTTATTATTCAGACGCGGGCTCCAGACTGCCACCGAATAACGCATGGGATAAATGGCTGCAATGCCACCACCTACACCACTCTTGCCCGGCAAGCCCACAAGATAGGAGAACTCACCCGCCTCGTCATAGAATCCGCATGTCTGCATTATTGCGTTCATGCGCTTTATCTGCGAGCGTGTAAGTTCTATACCAGCGTAGCTGAAAGGTTTCGTATGGTCGGCAAGCGCAAGGAAAGCCTTTGCAAGTTCACAGCAGTTCATCTCGACCGAACAGGTAAGGAAATAGAGATGCAACACCTCTTCAACGTCACATTCGATATTTTTATGATATTTGAGGAGATTGGCTATGGCCGCATTCAGATAAGCCTTCTCACGCTCCGAGTGAGCCACCTGTTCATTGAAAGAGATATCCTTACTGCCACATAGTTCACGGACAAACTCAATGAATTTCCCGGCCGGGTCCTCAAAAGATGTCAGCAGGACATCTGTAAGCACCATTGCCCCCGCATTGATGAACGGATTACGTGGAATACCGTGTTCCACCTCAAGCTGTATAAGGGAATTGAAAGCGGTGCCTGAAGGCTCCTTACCGACCCTTGTCCACAACCCCTCACCTTTTACAGAGAGAGCCATTGCAAGGGCAAACACCTTTGAGATACTCTGTATTGAAAAACGCTCTTGAGCATCGCCCACAGAGTAACAGCCGTCGCCAATAACATCCATACATATTGCGAACCTGTCGGGGTTCACCTTCGCCAGTTCCGGTATATAATCGGCCACCTTACCCACATTGGAATAAGGCTTTACAGCTTTGTATATATCCTCTAAAATTGTCTTATAGTCCATTATGAATTCTTGTTGGAACATAGCATGACAAGCATCATACAGCGCGAAGATAGCAATTTTTCTGAACAAAACTAATCTTAATGCAAAATTTGCATCCGGCGACCGTTATGCCTATCTTCGCGGTATAATCCATAATTATGCCAATTATTGAAATAACATCACTGACCCACCCCGGGGTCGAGGTATTCAGCACACTCACCGAGGCCCAGCTGCGCAAGGAGCATGAGAAAGCCGACGGCATCTTCATTGCCGAAAGCCCGAAGGTGATAAATGTAGCCCTCAATGCCGGGCACACACCGCTTGCCCTGCTTTGCGAGAAGCGACACATAACCGGCGACGCAGCAGAGATCATCGCACGTTGCGGCGATATACCCGTATACACAGGAGAACGCGAGTTGCTCGCACGTCTCACAGGCTACACACTCACCCGTGGAGTGCTGTGTGCCATGAAGCGTCCCGTCGAACCGAAGGTAGAAGATGTTTGCCGTAGCGCCCGCCGCATTGTACTCATCGATGGTGTTGTCGACACAACCAACATCGGAGCAATATTCCGCAGCGCAGCCGCACTCGGCATTGACGCAGTGCTCCTCACCCGCAACTCCTGTGATCCTCTGAACCGCCGTGCCGTTAGAGTATCAATGGGCAGCGTGTTCCTTGTTCCCTGGACGTGGCTCGACAACGGGATTGAAGAGCTGCACCGCATTGGATTCACCACCGCAGCAATGGCACTTACCGACGATTCCATTTTCATTGACAACCCGTTATTGAGAGACATTCCACACCTTGCAATAATCATGGGCACAGAGGGAGAAGGACTGCCGGCCGAGACCATAGCAGCATCCGACTATGTAGTAAAAATCCCGATGTCGCACAATGTCGATTCCCTTAACGTAGCAGCAGCTGCTGCAGTTGCCTTTTGGGAACTGAGGAGCAGAGAATAAGGCCAATTCCTCAATTAACTAAAATTAAAAGCCAATAACACATTTTATACCAATAAAAAAACTTATATTTGCAAAATAGGCAAGATACTATTAATATCAAACTATAATTTTATGAAGAACAAGATTTTATTCCTGCTTGCAGTCATCTGCTTCTCATTTGTAGCAAATGCGACTGCAGCCGAAAAAAACAAAAAGCCGTTCGTTATCCCCGAGCTCCGCGAGTGGAAAGGCGCGACAGGCGAGTTCCAGATTACATCAGAGACAAAGGTTGTCTATTCAAAGAAGAGTGCAGCGCTTGCCGAGGTTGCAAAGCAGTTCGCAAGTGATTTCAAGAAGATGACAGGTGTAGAGCTCCAGGTTGTAGAGGGCAAGGCTGCCAAGGGTGACATCGTATTCAACGTCAAGAACAACAAGAAGTTGGGTGCCGAGGGTTACACCATCAACATCGCTGACAAAGTTGAGATTACAGCAGGCAACGCACGCGCTGCAATGTGGGCTACACGTACAATACTGCAGATAGCAGAGCAGAACGCGAATGTACTCCCCAAGGGTAACATCGTTGACTACCCCGACTACGAGATGCGTAGCTTCATGCTCGACTGCGGACGCAAGTTCATCCCCATCAGTTTCCTGCACGAGTATGTGGATTTCATGGCATACTACAAGATGAACACATTCCACATCCACCTCAACGACAATGCCTTCAAGCAGTACTTCAACCACGACTGGGCAAAGACTCCGTCAGGTTTCCGTCTGGAGAGCGACCTCTTCCCCGGCCTTACTTCACGTGACGGATACTACACAAAGGAGGAGTTCATCGAGCTTCAGAAGCACGCAGAGCGCGTTGGTGTCGAGATTATCCCGGAGATTGACGTACCCGCCCACTCACTGGCATTCGTTCACTACCGCCCCGAACTCGGCAGCAAGGATTATGGTCTTGACCACCTCGACCTCTTCAACCCAAACACATACACATTCGTCGACTCACTCTTCATGGAGTACCTTGGCGGCGAGGAGCCTGTGTTCCGCGGCCCACGTTTCCACGTAGGTACAGACGAGTATTCTAACCGCGACACAGCAGTCGTTGAGAAATTCCGTTACTTCACCGACTTCTGCATCCGTGCTGCCGAGAAGTATGGCAAACAGGCTTGCGTCTGGGGTGCACTCACACACGCGAAAGGCAACACTCCTGTAAAGGTTGACAACGTGCTCATGTACGAATGGTACAACGGATATGCCGACCCTAATGAGATGATAAAGCTCGGTTATGATGTCATAAGCATCCCCGACGGCCTTACATACATCGTACCTGCAGCAGGCTACTATTATGACTACCTTAACTGCCATCATCTCTACAACAACTGGACACCGGCCGTTATCGGAAACCAGACCTTTGAGGAGAAGCACCCGCAGATAAAGGGCGGTTCATTCGCTGTATGGAACGACCACGCTGGCAACGGTATCAGCTGCAAGGATATACACTACCGTGTTTTCCCTGCTATGCAGACTATGGCAGTGAAGATGTGGACAGGCGCCAAACCTGCTGTTCCATTCGAGGAGTTCGACAAGGCACGCCTTGCACTCAGCGACGCTCCGGGCCTCAACATCGCAGGACGTTTCAGCGGCGAGAAGAGAACACTCATCGAGAAGGCTGTGCTCAAGCCTGCGGCTGACCTTGTAAAGGAGACAGGCATCAGAGAGATAGGTTACGAGTACAGCGTATCATTCGACATTGTAGCGGCAAAGGAGTGCCCGGGCACAGTATTGACAAGCTCACGCGACGCAGTGTTCTACCTTGCCGACCCCGCAAGCGGCAAGCTCGGTTTCTCACGCGACGGCTACCTCATGACCTTCAACTACAGCTTCTTCCCGGGAGAGAAGGCTCACGTTACTATCAGCGGTAACCAGCAGGTTACTAAGCTCTTCGTGAACGGCAAGCTCGTCGAGACACTCGACAAGCAGACACTCTACCACAACGAGGGCGGCAAGGACAAGATGTACTACGTACGTACACTCGTGTTCCCGCTTGAGAAGGCAGGTAACTTCAAGAGCAAGGTTACAAACTTCAAGGTCGAGAACGTTTGCAAGTAATAACATAACCATCTAATATAAATAGGTCATCGCCTATGCGGTGACCTATTTTTTGCCCCAACCGACAATGAAGAAGATAATGACAGCACTAACCATTATTCTGGCAATAACAATCATTGCAGTTGCCCTACCATTGGGATGTTATATGATTGTAAAGCAGAGCACCAAAGAAAGGATATACAGCAATATCGAAGAGATTCCCGCAAACCGTGTGGGACTGGTACTGGGTACAAGCCCCACTGTGAAGAGCGGAAAGAGCAACTACTATTTCATCCATAGGATAAACGCATGCGTAAGACTCTACAAGGCAAAGAAGATAAGCAAGATACTTGTCAGCGGCGACAATCACACAAAAGAGTACGATGAGCCGACATGCATGAAAGAGGCGCTGATGGCACAGGGAATACCCGAGAAAGACATTATTCTCGACTACGCAGGATTCCGCACTCTTGACTCGATAATACGTGCCAAAGAGATTTTCGGACAGAACAAATTCACCATCATATCGCAACAGTTCCACAACGAGCGTGCAGTATACCTTGCACTCGCCAACGACATCGATGCAATAGCATTCAACGCCACCGAGGTAAAGAGCTCAAGGTTCTATATCAGGACAGGATTCCTCAGAGAGAGCCTTGCCAGAGTGAAGATGTTCATTGACATCTGGTTCGGCAAACAGCCTAAATTCCTTGGAGAAAAGGTTTCCATTTAAAATACAGGTGGGTGACCCAAAAGTGAAATGGGTCACCCACTTTTGTAGGGAGGTTGGATAAAAATAGCTATTTTTAGGCTTGCGAAGCCCGAAAAACGCAACCGACGCTGTAATGCGAGAGCAGAGAGTGCCCGCATTCTATGCCGAGCTACAAGGAGGAAAAGCCACTTTAGTGGATTAATTTACTAAGTGTAAATGAATATTTTCGGGCAAGCATAACAACAAAAGAGCCTTTTTAGCCATCCACTTTTCATATAATACCACATACCCTCTTCATCAATTTCCAATAATAAACGTTAAATCTTTCACAAAAATGCAATTTTTATTTCTAAATATTTAAATTTCTAAATCTTTCATTTTATATTTGCGCAAACATCAATTAAAAACAGAATATTATGAAAAAGTACGGAACACTTACAAAAGCTGAAGCACAGGTAATGAACATCCTATGGGATATGCCCGACGGCGGTATCATCCACGATATCATCGCACGCTACCCCGACCCCAAGCCCGCGTACACCACAGTATCCACATTCCTCAAGATTCTTGACACCAAGGGCTTTGTATCGCACCGCAAAGTGAGCGGAAAAACATACGCCTTCTTTCCTCTCGTGAGCAAGCAGGAGTACACCAATCAGGTAATCGACAATGTGAAATGGTCATTCTTCGGCGGTTCGGGTTCTTCATTCCTGAAGTTCTTTGTAGAGAACGAGAAGATGAGCCAAAGCGAAATAAAGGAACTTATCGAGATAATCCAGAACAGCAATCCGCAGGAATGAGAATACTGAGGTACACAGCAACAGCCATAATCACGTGCATGCTGGCGACAAGCGGCATACAGGCACAAAGCGATGTGCTGCAGGATATCGTTGTATACCTTGACAGCACAGCGGGAGTATATTGCAGCAACCTCAACTACAATGAATTCTTTTCGGAGTCATACGTTGTAGCAAGGATCCATGCAGGCACATCAGGAAATGCTGAGGATATAAAAATAACTGAATATGAAACCACCTTATCGGGCAACAGCGATAAATATTCTATAAAGACTGCTGAAAAGCTGTTGCTTGAGAGTTGCCGCAACATCATAAACAGCAATATCTGGAAAGAGGGCGAGAACAGATGCAGAATTGTATGGAAGTCCCGTTATTTACATGGCGGAAAGAATCCGAAGACAAAAAACAGATTGAAAGAACTCATTGATGAATGCATCACCAACGAAAGCAAGAAGAAAATATATGGTGTAGACGGCAGCGCGTACATATATGCAAAAGCCGACAATAACGGTATCATACAAGAAACCAGATACATCGGCAACATCTACTGGGGAACTGATGAGGTCGCCCTCCAGAGTGAGAAGTCCAGTGACCTAAAAATAAACTACTACTCCAACGGAGGCAAGAACCTGTCACTTGTGCCCGGGAGATACCAGTTCAGGAAAGAGCAAAACAAATTCCACAAAAGGAACAGCCTCTTCAAAGAGAGTGCAGAACTGATCGGTGACAGACTGATAGGAAAGAAACTATGCGACTTCATCAACTGTCCTGCAGGTGAAGCGGAAGCATGCATAGAGATTCATATTGACACACGGGATATTGAGATAGATCATAGTGCCCCCGTTTTCCCTGGTGGTATAAAAGAACTGAAGAAGGTACTCCTTGCCGAGATATGCTCAAACAAGGTAATAGAAAGGAACAATGTAGCAGGAAGTGTCGTAATAGAGTTCTTTGTAAAGAAAAGCGGAAAAGCCAAGGTCTATGATGTCAGGCCAAACATAACCAAAGAGAGCCATAGCGGGTGGGACAGTGAAAACAAGGTCGTCAAAGCCATTTGCGACGAGGTTACAGATGCAATAAAAAAGATGCCACGCTGGACACCCGAAATGTACGACGGCAAACCAAGAGAGACCTATTGTGTCGTAAGACTTAAATTGAAAGGAGAAGAAGAATGATAACAGCATTCACATACATACTCAAATGGGCGCTGTGTCTCGCACTGCTCTATATTCCTTTTGCCCTGTTGCTGAGGAAAGAGACATTCGCGACATTCAACCGCATACTGCTTCTCGGCATCATTATGATGTCGGCAATAATGCCCACTATCATTGTAACATTCCCGGTTGAGGTGGAGATTGTGAAAATCATTGACTCAGCAGGCAACACCGTGTCCGAGACACCTGTCATAGAAATTCCAAAGACAGACACCGTAACGGCAGACAGCCCCATTGACAACAAGGCATTCAGATGGAAAGACATTTTCAAGGCCGACACACTGTTTATGATATACCTGACGGGGCTCATCATCGCATTGGTACTGCGCTTTGCAGAGATTGTAAAGATTGTACGCGGGATCAGACATTGCACTATCATCGAGACAGAGCATAACGGCATGACGATTCATTACCACGCCGGCAATGGTGCCCCTTTCAGTTGGTTCAGCCATACAGTCATTTCAAAAAACGACTATAAGGATTGCGGCAAGGAAATACTCCTTCACGAGGAAGGACACTACCGCCACGGTCACTCATGGGATATGTTGCTGCTGAGTATGGTGAAGTCATTGCAATGGTTCAACCCGTTTGCATATATGCTTGCCAATGACATGAAGGAGATACACGAGTACGAGGCCGACAGATACGTACTCGAGCACCACGGAAACACAAAAGCATACCAGTTGTTACTGTTGAAGAAGGCCGTAGGTAACACAGCGTTCAACCTCGCCAACAATTTCAACCAGAGCAGCGTAAGAAAGAGGATAATGATGATGGCACGCAAGCCGTCGGCATGGATAAACAAAGGGAAAGCACTTGCTTTTGCCCCGATGTTACTATTGTTCCTTTTCATCTTTGCAAAGCCCGAATATGTATACAGTGTAATTGAGCAGAGAACCACAGCCACGGAAGAGCCAAGCGCATTAGAGGAAGAGGCAACAATCTACATCCAGCCTGCTGTTGAAACCTCACCACTCCCCTTGCATATAGAAGTTGTAAAGATAGAGAAACCTTTGGCAGAGATTGAACCATTGGGGGAAATAGAGCTCACCAACGAGGCAAGAAGGCTTATCGAGCGCCAGGAGGAACACGCTACCGAGACATACTTCGAACATGTCAACATCAGCGGCAGCGAACTTGGTGACAGACTAAGGAGTATGAATGTAAGGCAATGCAGCGCAAGGATCGAATTCATTGCCGACAAGGAAGGCAATGCCCACAGCATAACAAGCAAGGGTTGCAATGTTTCCATTGCCGGCAGCATCAAGAACACCGGTAACACAATTGAAGATTGCAAAAAAGATGCTACTGAAGCCATCGAAAGATATGTAAAGTCAAAGAAATGGTTGCCGGCAATTGAGCAGGGTAACAACATCTGTACTATTTATGACGCACATATAATATTGGGCTTTGACGATGCCGACAACGTGAACACATTTGATGAGAACAGCACAATGATGGCCGGTTCAACACCTATCAATTGAGAAGAATGAAGATTATGAAGAATGCTATACTATATATAATATCGCTATTGCTTGCAATGTCAGGTATCAATGCTACCGCGCAGGAGGGAGATGCAGAGGGAAGGATATCCCGCAACCCACTCGATAACCTGATTGTGCGTTCCGAAGTGAAGCAGAGCCTCTTTCCCGAGGAGCGTGTATATCTTCATTTCGACAACAGTGCCTACTATCTGGGTGAAGACATGTGGTTCAAGGCATACGTAATGAGCGGAGAGAATGACGCACCAACCACAATGAGCCGCGTACTATACGTTGAGCTTGTGGCACCCGAGGGCTATGTTGTAAAGACGAACAAATACAAGATTGATGAAGAGGGTACCTGTAACGGAACATTCGAGCTTAACGAACTGTTGCTGTCGGGTTATTACGAGGTGCGTGCATATACACGTTATATGCTCAACCGCGGCAAAGAGTCCATTTTCAGCCGTGTGTTCCCTGTCTTTGACAAGGTGCATGCCGACAACTGGGATTTCAAGAACATGCTCGACCGCCGCAGAGGTTTCCTCGTCGACATAGAACAGGATGACAGCAAGCACGGTCTTGAAAGAGAAGTTGAATGGATAAATGCACAGTTACCGGTGGCTGACGTGATGTTCTTCCCCGAAGGCGGACATCTTGTCAACGGACTTGAAAGCCGTGTAGCATTCGAGGTATTCGGAGCTGACGGCATCAACAGCAACCGCAACATAACAATACTTGCAGATGGCAAGGAACTGCTCACTGCTACCCCCACACATTTGGGAAAGGGTTCATTCACCATCACACCCGACGAGGATGTCAGATACACAGCCATCCTTATGGACGGCAAGCGCAAGAGAAGATTCAACCTGCCTGATGTGGAGGAGGAAGGCGCAGTGATAAACGTGGAACAGTCGGCCGGCAGTATCATCGTGAACATAAAGAACAATCTGGAACTTGATACCGAGGTCGGATGCGCCATATTACACCGTGGTAAGACCCGTTTCTACGAGCGTTACAACTCGAGTGACAGAGAGATGACTTTTGCTGTAGACATGAACAGCCTGAACGAGGGAGTGAACCGTGTGGTACTTTTCATAGGAGAAGGTATCCCGCTTGCCGAGAGAATGTTCTTTGTCACACACGACAAAGCCATTAGCGGAGATCGTGAGAGTGTGCGACTGACAGTCACCGGTAACGGGCACAACGTAGATAGCCTCAGAGTAAACCCTTATGAAAAAATCACACTAAGCATTGGACGAGAAGACGGCAAACCCATTGAAGATGGAAATTTCTCCCTTTCTGTAAGCGATGCCGACAACCGTCAGGAAACATCGTACTCATACAACATCTACACATATATGCTGCTGGGTAGTGAGCTGAAAGGATATATCCCCAACGCCTCGCGTTACTTCGACCCGGAGAATGCCGACCGTAACTCAGAACTTGATCTTGTGATGCTCACCCACGGTTGGACATCATATGACTGGAGCAAACTCTGCCACAAAGAGGCCAAGTTAGAGCAGCCTATAGAGAAAGGCATCACAATCAAAGGACGTTACATAAAGAAGGTACCCAACCGCAAATTCGGACATCTGGACGAGATGATTGTCACAAATCTCCCTGACAGGAAAATTGACCTCAACATATCATACCGCGACAGCCTGTTCACTAAATACGACTTCAGGACAGACGCCAATGGAGAGTTCCGACTATTGACCGAAGATTTCACCGGCAAGCGAGTAGCTCAGTTGGTACCCAGAAACAAAGGATTCATTTTCCCGCAAGACAGCATGTACACATTTGTGCTTGACCGTTATTTCTCGCCAGAAATGCGCCTTTACCACTATTGGGAAAGAAATGTGGGAAACGCTATGACTGCCGAAGATATGAAACAGCACCGTGATGAAATGATAAAGATAAATCCTTTCGAATACCTGCTATCTAACGTTGAGGTCATTTCAAAAAGAAAGAAGGACCCATTCTACCGCCCACCACGCAGTGAGATGAGATTCGACTATCTTGACGAATGGGAATATGCCATGGATGTCACCTACCTCCACCGTAGAGCCAGCTGGAGTTCTATGGATTTCGGTGAAGACTTGAGCGGCTATAATCCGGTCCTGACCGACCCGTCATACTACGAGACAAAAGAACCGACATACACCCCCCTTGAAAGATGGAACAGGATAACCAACGTCAACCAATTCGGACCTGATTATTCGGGACAGGTTTATGCTAACTATAATGATCTCAGCAATTATTCATCAATAGTAAACAGGCCACCAATGATTGACCCGTCATACAACACTTCGCTCAGTGCATATCAAGTTCTGCGCAGTGCTTTCTGGCGCCACAATCTCAACTGGTGCTACTGGATACAGAGCATTGTTGTTGACGGAGAATACTCGTCGGACACAATTCCAGCCATTGACACGGAGTATCTCAAAGGTGTGGACCCTGTAAAGATGACAAACTTCAACGAGATTGTAATACGTTCAGACGAGAATACGCGCAAGCAGCACGAACTTTGGGAGAACAGCCGTAGCCGTAGGGCCAAGACAATAGGAAACTTCAGATATTCATCATTCTATGCCTCATTCATATACAAGTCAGGCATAGCCCCAAGAAGCGGTGACATCGATGACGCACCCGATGCGATACAATATCAGACATACGTTGATGGCGGCCTTCACATGATGAGCTCCAACAGTATACCTAACTACGTGGCCTGTTTTATACCGAACAAGGAGGATGCCGCAGCAAACGGTATTGTACCACAATTGGCACGTAATGACAACTCACGTTACACTTTGGTATACGGATATACCGGGAATAAGGAGTTCTATGCCCCGGACTACAGTACAATGCGCCCAGGCAGCACAATGGGAGACTATCGCCGCACACTCCTGTGGATGCCGGATGTAAAGGCGGCTGATGACGGCAAGATAGAGGTAGAGCTATACAACAGCACACAGGCACGCAGGCTCGCGGTAGACATAGAAGGATATGCCAATGGCACCTTCTATGGCAACAACGGCAACATCACCACAAGAGAAGCCGAAGATAATACATTTGCAGATATCAAGAGACAGTTGGTTGCACCTATCATCGGCATACACACTCCCGACCTGCTGGCACACTGCTACATACTGACAGAGAACGGACGAATGCTCTACATCCAGAACGAATACGAAAAGGCTTTTGAACAGTTCAGCGAGGCTGCGGCATTGGGTTATTCCGACGCCATATACAATGCCGGTGTCTGTTACCTCAACGGTACAGGCATCGCCAAGGACAGTATCGAGGCCTTCAAGCACTTCCGTAAAGCAGCGAATCTGGGGCAGGAGAAAGCATTGCATAACCTGGCAAGTTGCTATCTGTACGGAATTGGAACAACAAGGAATGATTCATTGGCACTGCATTACTACACGATGTCGGCCAATAACGGCAACGCCACCTCACAAGCCACACTGGGACATATATACATGAATGGAGACATTGTTGAACAGGACAGTATAAAAGGACGCGAATGGTTCGAAAAAGCCATAGAGAAAGAGGAACCCACAAGTCTTTTAGCCGTCGCGAACATTTTGGAACAGGAAGACTCCATTGCGGGATACGGGAAGCGCAAACTTCGCAAGAGCCAGGCCGTAAGATACCTTATGAAAGCTGCCGAAAAGAACCACCCTATGGCACAGTACAAACTGGCAAGCTATTACGAAAACGGCAAATACGTAAAGAAAAGCAAGAAAGAGGCTTTCAGATGGTATAAGGAAGCTGCAGAGCATGGACACCCGCAGGCCATGGAACGTGTAGGCTACTGCTACGAGAAAGGACGCGGTGTCAAGAAGAACGAGCCATTGGCAGCCCATTGGTACAGTCTGGCCGAACAGAACGGACAGGAATTCGCAAGAAAGAGAATGGAATGGTACAACATCTTCCACTTCTTCGAAGAATAATAGAGACTACGTAAAATTATTGTGATTAGTGGTTATGGGCGTCGGCTATCAATTAGTGGCTGATGCCCATAATGTTTCCACCTGCTCTGAGGCTTGCCCTACCCGTGTATTTTAAATGGTCTTTAAAAGCTGTTTATTGCTGTTATTATGTACATTTGCGATAAACCGCGAAAATAGACTGCACTCGCTGTGAAATATTGAAACAGGTTTCATATATCCCGCTCGTTTGTTGCTACCTTTGCGGCATCCTCAAAGATTTTCTGCACTCGCTTTGAAAAATATTGAAGTAAACTTCATATTTCTCGCTCGTTTGTTATTATCTTTGCGCTAAAGCGCGAAAACAGACAACAAGAGATGAAATTAAGCATTATAGTTCCGGTATACAAGGTAAGACGTTATCTGCAGCGATGCATCGAAAGCATACTGCAGCAGACATATACCGACTATGAGCTTATTCTTGTTGATGACGGTTCGCCCGACAACTGCGGTGCGATATGTGACCGTTATGCACAGGAATGTGACAAGGTAAGGGTTATCCATAAGAAGAACGGAGGTCTCTCATCGGCACGCAATGCAGGCATCGCAGCAGCCCGTGGCGAATACATCACATTCGTCGACGGTGATGATGCTGTAGCTTCGGGCACATATTATTACAATATGCACATACTGATGTCCAACCCCGACATCGACATACTAGAATACCCTATTGTAGCATATTACGAGTCACCCAGAAGCAAAGTCATCTCTTTCAAGCCGCAAAAGGTATCGGGCAACGAACAAATATTCAAGGATTGGATAGAGCGTCAGGGATATGAACACTGCTACGCCTGCAACAAGATATACCGTGCCGATATGTTCATGTTCGTCAGATACCCTGAAGGAGAGGTTTTCGAAGACACTCTAATTACTCCTATCCTTTTCAGCAGCTGCGAGAACGTATACTACTCCGATTGCGGGTTCTATTATTATTATGACAACAATGAAAGCATAAGCAACAGCCACTCGTTCAAGCATTTCTACTTCCTGTTCCGCAACCTTGCCACGCTCCACGACAAGGTATCGGCAATAAAAGGATTAGAGAATGATGCAGACAGGATACTGCTACGCTGTATCGACAACCTGTCGAGCCTGTTCCGTTGTTCTGACGGCACCAAAGAAGAACGCAAGAATGCCGTGGCATTTGTCAAAGATAAAAGGATCAAGATTGACAAGCTCTACAAGATGGACCTTACCCTCCCGCAGAAAATCAAATATACCCCTTTTGCACTATTCGGAGCAAACATACATTGCAGAATACTTGCACTACTCCACAAAAAGCTGAACTGACAATGCTTTTATCCATAGTAATACCACATTACAACCTCCCTAAGGAGATGCTAAAGCGTTGCATAGACAGCATTATCGGGCAGGCACTCCCCAACGGGACATACGAAATCATAATCGTTGACGACGGTTCACTAGAACAGCCGTTGTGGATAGAGAGCGAATATCATGGATACGACATCAGGCTCATCAACAACAACCATGGTGGGCCGGGATGTGCCCGCAACAAAGGAATAGAGGAAGCACAGGGTAAATACATACAGTTTGTCGATGCCGATGATTACCTGTTCCCTAACGGAGATATGTCGCAATGTATAGCAATGTTGGAGAGTGAAAGGCCACAGATTCTAAGGTTCGGCTATATTGTCAAGACCGATGACGGCCCCGACGCCATAAAACCTCATAAGGTCAATTTCAGCAACACCATCAGCGGGGCTATTTTCATGAGAGACAACAACCTGAGCGGAAGCCCCTGCACCTATTTCTTCCAAAAGAGCCTGGCCACAGAGAACGGCATCAGGTTTCCCGAAGGCATATTCCATGAAGATGAAGAGTTCAACACCCTCCTCCATTACCACGCACAGACGCTTGTTGCCAGTGATGCCAAGCCTTACTGCTACTGCATCAGAGAAGGGTCAACGACAGCCAATAGCTCAAGTGAGTTCGAGAAGAGGCGTATTGACAATATGTTCACTATAATAGAACGCGTGGCAGCATACAGGAGTACACACACTGCTGGTGCAAACATCATACAGAGAGCCGGTATAACACACAAACTGCACACACTCTGCGTTGACGTCATACTCAATATGATGTTCAATGGCATGAGAGCCGATGAGATATATGACGAATGCGAGTCACGCCTCAAGCCCTTGGGACTCTTTCCTTTAGCCAAAGCAAACTACTCTTCAAAGTACAAGCTGTTCCGTTCTTTGGCAAACAACAGGATTGGTATGAAGATACTGCGCCTCATTGTTCCACGCAAGAAACCGACAAAGAGATGAAGATACTGCTTATTGGAGAATACAGCAACGTACACTGGACACTTGCCGAAGGACTACGCACCCTCGGGCATGAGGTATGCGTTGTCAGCAACGGCGATTTCTGGAAAGACTACAGACGCGACATATCACTCGTGCGCAAATGCACAAAGCTCGGTGGAATAAGCTACCTGTTGAAGACTTATGCACTATTGCCGAAATTCAGGGGATACGATGTAGTACAACTGATAAACCCGATGTTCCTTGAAATAAAGGCTGAACGTATTGCCCCGATATACCGCTACCTCAAAAGACACAACAGCAAGATTTTCCTCGGAGCATTCGGCATGGACGCCTACTGGGTCAACGCCTGCAAACGCAAACCGCGCATATTCCGCTACTCCGATTTCAACATCGGTGACAAGGAGATACTCAACGACTACACCATTGAACAGGCAGCCGACTGGCAAGGGACAGCAAAAGAGAAGCTAAACAAGGAGATTGCAGACAGCTGCAACGGTATCATTGCAGGAATGTACGAGTACCACACCGCATACAGGGACAATTATCCCCACAAACTCACATACATACCATTTCCGATATACAGCGACCGCGCGTCTGCATCTGCTCCCCATGACGGCAAACAGAAGGTACGTTTCTTCATAGGAATAAACAAGAGCCGTAACATATACAAAGGTACAGATATTATGTTACGTGCCCTTGAACGAATAGCAACGGACTACCCGAATGAATGCGAAATACTCAAGGCCGAAAATATTCCTTTTGAGCAATACACAAACATGGTAAACAGTTGTGACATATTGCTTGACCAGCTATACGGATATTCACCGGGCATGAATGCACTGCTTGCAATGTCAAAAGGAAAGATTGTCGTAGGAGGAGCCGAAGAGGAGTGCTATGACATACTTGGAGAAAAGGGCCTGAGACCTATGGTAAACGTCGTGCCGGATGAGGAAGATGTATACAGGCAACTTGAGCGGCTTATAAAGGAGAAAGAGAAGATTGCCACGATGCAAAGAGATAGTATCGAATTCATTGAGAAGTATCACACCCCCGAAAAGGTAGCGAAACAGTATCTTGATTTTTGGGAATCAAAATAGTTAAAGAGTCAACATAGACATATAACAGACAGCAGGCATCGGATTTCCACAAAACCCATATGGATATGATATTGAACAGCAATAAATCATAATCGCACGGACAAAGGTCCGTGCGATTATGATTTTCTTATATCGGAAAGATTATCTCGCCAAATCTTTTACACCTGCAGCAATATTCACAATAGTCTTCACAGCCTTCTCCATCACCTGTACCGATACGAACTCATAACGGCTATGGAAGTTCACGCCACCGGCAAAGAGGTTAGGACAGGGAAGCCCCATGAAAGAGAGCTGCGCTCCGTCGGTACCGCCACGGATGGGCTTCACGAGAGGCACCACGTCGGCCTGCTGCATAGCCATCTTCGCGAGCTCTATGATATGCATCTTCGGCTCCACCTGCTCACGCATATTACGGTACTGCTCCTTGAGTTCAAGAGAGACAACACCGTTGCCGTACTTCTCGCACATGGCCTTCTCTACTGTACGCATGAATGCCATACGCTTTGCAAAGAGCTCACCGTTATGGTCACGGATGATATATGACACCTCGGCATGGTCCACGCCGCCGTTGATGCCCATCAGATGATAGAAGCCCTGGTAGCCATCGGTACACTCGGGAGACTCCACTGCAGGAATTGTTGTAACGATAGATGTTGCCACACGCAAGGCATTAAGCATCTTGCCCTTCGCATAACCCGGATGCACGTTACGGCCCTGTATTGTGAAGAGAGCGCTTCCGGCATTGAAATTCTCGAACTCAAGCTCACCCTCGGCACCACCGTCAACGGTATATGCCCAGTCGCAACCGAAAAGAGGAACATTGAAGTTGTGGGCACCACGGCCTATCTCCTCATCGGGGTTGAAAGCAATGCGGATTTTACCGTGCTCAATCTCGGGATGAGCCTGCAGATACTCAATTGCAGTGATGATTTCTGCAACACCGGCCTTGTCATCGGCACCGAGCAGAGTGTGACCGTCGGTAACGATAAGGTCATGTCCGATGTAGTTCTCTACCTCGGGGAAATCAGACACGCGCAACACTATGTCATCCTTTGCCGAGAGTACGATGTTACCGCCTGTATAGTTTACCACACGTGGCTTCACATCCTTGCCGCTCATGTCAGGGCTTGTATCAAGGTGTGCGATGAAACCTACTACAGGAAGGTCCTTGTCAGTGTTTGCAGGAAGAGTTGCATAGAGATAACCCTTCTCGTCAAGGACAACCTCACTCAGGCCCATGGCCTTCAATTCCTGTTCAAGGAAACGCGCAAAGACAAACTGCCCTTCGGTTGTAGGAACAGTTGTTGCATCGTCACAAGATTCTGTATCAAATGTCACATACTTCAAAAAGCGCTGTAACATACTTTCTTTAAATTCACTCATAATATATCATTTATTTTATTATCACCATTGTTGCACCGAAACCGTACTTCTGGAACGAAGCATCCTGCGAAAGGCATTTGGGATACTTGCGACGTATCTCCTGCGAGATTGCATTGCGCAGCACACCCTCGCCCTTGCCGTGGATAAAGACAATCTTCTTACCCTTATATTTGAGGTTCTCGTCCATTGTCCTGCGCACCACATCGAGCTGATAGTTGAGCATATCGAAATTGTTCATTCCGGCTGTCGTCTCAAGCAAGGCATCGATATGCAGGTCAACTTCAAGGATATCGCTCCCTTTTGTTATCTTGGGCTGTTGGGCAGGCTTCTGCGGCTGATCACCCTTTTTCTTTTCAAGAATAATCTTCTGTATTTCCTCGGCATCGGTGAAGACCTCCTTTGTAGGCTTGTCATCGACCACAAGGTCATAGATGAGAGCACCATCATCAAAGAAAAGGTTCTCGCGGAAGAGGTGCAGCTTATAGAACTTCACAGTGTCGATGCGGCGCTCGATGTTCATCGCAGCCTTCAAGGCAAAAGGCTTGTTCTCCTTGAACGGCAGAAGCTGCACGCATACACGCTCGATGTCATTAAGTTCCTCGCGCCCGAACTCCTCGAGGAACATCTTCGAGTTGGGTTCAAGAACACCGTTGGCACGTGCGGTCCAGCTGCGGCCCGACGCCGAAAGGTATGTGAAATAGAGGGTATAGTTGCTGTCATTGATTAGGTAAGCCTCAAAACGCGAGTTGTTTAGAGACTTCGCATCCATAGGCAGGAATGCAAGCATCACATTGAGACGCTCACCCTCGGGACGTTCCATGGGGCGGTACGACACAATGGGCTCGAAAGGTTCATCCTCATCCTCCTGAGCAACCTTAGCAGGAGCATTGCGTTTCTTAACCTCCTCTTTCTCCTTTGGGGCAACCGTCTTTTTCTGAAAATTGTACTCGTTGGTATCTACCGCCACGCACTCGCGCACGTTCATGGGAATCTCAAAGCCGTCGGCATCCTCAACAAGGACAATATCCTTACCGCGGAAGCCTGTCACCACTCCACCGCCAGTCTCATAAATAAAGCGTACTTTATCACCTATCTTCATATATCATCATTTACTGAAACGCGAATATAGTGATAAAAAACGAGAAGAACAGCAATAAAAAATGAAAAAAGACAAATAAGACTTCAGACAATCTCCTCTATATTACCGAAACGGTCCCACACGCGGGCAAAGCCATATTCTGCCACCTTGCCTTGAGGCACGAGCAACAGAGTACGGGCATAGACATCGG
Organism: Bacteroidales bacterium; assembly: GCA_015060965.1. Taxonomy (GTDB): domain Bacteria; phylum Bacteroidota; class Bacteroidia; order Bacteroidales; family Bacteroidaceae; genus HGM04593. The sequence continues at coordinate 79,633 of SUXN01000005.1, forward strand.
CATCGGCAATATCAGACGAGCACATGGGCGCAGCATCACACATCACGCGCAGCTCCTTAAGGGACTTGCAGCTGCGGAAAGCCTGGTCACCCACATTCACTACCGCAGCAGGCAGGGTTATACTCTCTATCGCCGAACAGTTGTAGAAAGCACCATAGCCGATGCTCAACACACCTTCGTGCAGCAATACACTCTTGAGCGACGTACAGTTGGCAAGCACGCCCTGGTCAAGCATATTTACAGCCTTGGGCAAGGTAAACTCCTCAAGAGCAGAACAACCCCAGAAAGCGCCCTTCTTGACAGCCGCCACGCTCTTCGGCAACTTGATTGTCTTTAATGACGTACAATCACGGAATGCCCAACCCTCAACAGAGAGAAGCCCCTCGGGAAGAATAACCTCTTTTAGAGACGAACAACCACAGAAAGCATACTCACCTACGGTGTCCACAAGCTCACCTACAGATATCCTCTCAAGAGCCTTGCAACCGTCAAAGAGGGAAGGCTCAATATTCACGAGGTTGTCGGGCAGGAAAGCCCTCTCAAGCGCCGTACACCCTGCAAAAGCCGAGCGGCCTATCACCAGCACCTTTGGCGGGAAAACCACCTCGACAAGTGAAGTACACCCCTTGAATGCCTGCAGACCGACAGCGTGCAGCGCATCATTGAATTTCACGGATGAAAGCATACAGCACCCCTCGAAAGCACTGATACCGATAGAATCGATATTATCGCCAAGCACAACGGAGCGCAGTCCGGTACAATCCATGAAAGCCTCATCAAGGATATCCACAACGGCATACTCAACACCATCAACCGCAATGGACGAAGGTATCACCACCGCACCCGAATAGGGCAACAGACTCTTGGTAACAGTAGCTGTTCTCTTGCCGCTATCGAGCAGATATGTTATATTGTCAATTTTTGTTATCATAAGCAATCAAGCTTTTTTAGTCAGTCCCTTATGGAATAAGCAGTGAACTGTCACCGTAACTGAGGAAACGGAACCCGTTGGCAAGGGCATAATCATATATCGTGCGCCAGTCACCGTCCACAAATGCAGACACAAGCAGAAGCAGAGTACTCTTCGGCTGGTGGAAGTTGGTGACAATAGCCTTTACGATGCGGTACCTGTAGCCCGGAGCAATCATTATCTGCGTGTGTGAATGCACACGGTCAAGACCGTTGCGCTCCATCCACTCCAGCAATGCCTTCAACGAGTCCACCGTTGTCAATGAGTGTTCACGGTTATATGGAGTCCATTGGTTAACATGCAGTTCATCCTGAGTCACAGCCGGATTCTCAGCCACCAGTTCACCAAGGAAGTACAGGCTCTCGAGTGTGCGCACCGATGTAGTACCCACGGCAACAGCCTCGCCTCCGGCAGCAACAATCTTCTCAATCAGAGCCTTGCGCACCTCGATATACTCCTCGTGCATCTCATGGTCGGCAATGAGTTCACTCTTCACAGGCTTGAATGTACCGGCACCCACGTGCAATGTAACCTCTTCGCGCTCCACGCCGGCAGCGGTGAGCGCCTCAAGCACAGCCGGAGTAAAATGCAAGCCGGCAGTAGGCGCCGCCACAGAGCCCTTGATTTTAGAATAGACCGTCTGATAGGTACGCGTATCACTCTCCTCGGTCCTGCGGTTGAGGTAGGGAGGAATAGGCAGCTCACCGGCAGCTTCAAGCAACTCCGCAAAAGAGACACCACCGTCCCACGAGAAACGCACGTGATTCACAGCAGCAGGGCCACCGACACGCTCCACCGACAGAGTGACATTTTTACCGCCAACCTCAACAACCTGTGAGAGCACACCACCCTTCCAGCGGTTCGAGTTACCTACAAGACACTGCCACACACACTCCTTTGTCTCAAGGAATATCTGCTGGTAGTCACAAGGCTGTTCCGGCTCAAGACAGAAGACCTCGATGAGCGCACCCGTCTCCTTGCGGAATCGCAGACGCGCCTGTATGACCTTGGTGTTGTTGAAGACCATCAACGCATTCTGCGGGATATACTTGGGCAGGTTAGAGAAGACATCCTCACTCACCACACCCTTATTATAAAGCAGGAGTTTTGAACTGTCACGCTGCGCAAGGGGATATTTTGCAATCCTCTCATCAGGCAACGGATAGTCATACTCCGCAATGGCTATTTCCTGAATCTTTTTCATTACAAACATTATACTGAACACAAAGATAATACAAACCGCCGAAACTACAGGCATAAATTAAGGGGTGACTTTGCAGTCACCCCTTAATAGTATAACCATTTGTTTTTTTAAAAAGTGCAGATGCCTTTTTAGAGACAAATTAATTAAGCGAGCTTGTTATCTGAACCAAGAACATTCACAATCTTGTGGATGTACTGCTTCTTCATGTTCTCGCGTGCAGGACCGAGATACTTTCTTGGGTCGAACTCTGCAGGGTTTGTAGCGAATACCTCACGGATAGCTGCAGTCATGGCAAGACGGCTGTCGCTATCGATGTTGATCTTACAAACTGCGAGAGATGCAGCCTTACGGAGCTCCTCCTCAGGAATACCGATAGCATCCTTCAAAGCACCACCGTACTTGTTGATTGTCTCAACCTCCTCCTGTGGAACTGAAGAAGAACCGTGGAGAACGATTGGGAAGCCAGGAAGCTCCTTCATACAGCCCTCGAGAACGTCGAATGCCAATGGGGGAGGAACAAGAACACCCTTCTCGTTGCGTGTGCACTGCTCGGGCTTGAACTTGTTGGCACCGTGTGAAGTACCGATAGAGATAGCCAAGCTGTCGCAACCTGTCTTAGTAACGAAGTCAACAACCTCCTCAGGACGTGTATAAGTGTGGTGCTCAGCAACTACGTCATCCTCAACACCTGCAAGGATACCGAGCTCGCCCTCAACAGTAACACCGTACTGGTGAGCGTACTCAACAACCTGCTTTGTGAGAGCAACATTCTCCTCGTATGGAAGGTGTGAACCGTCGATCATAACTGAAGAGAAGCCCATGTCGATGCAAGACTTACACAACTCGAAAGAGTTACCGTGGTCGAGGTGGAGAACGATCTCAGGGTTTGTGCAACCGAGCTCCTTTGCATACTCGACAGCACCCTCTGCCATGTAACGGAGAAGAGTCTGGTTAGCATACTTGCGGGCACCGCTTGATACCTGGAGGATAACCGGAGACTTTGTCTCGACAGCAGCCATGATGATAGCCTGCAACTGCTCCATGTTGTTGAAGTTGAAAGCTGGGATAGCGTAACCGCCCTTCATTGCCTTTGCAAACATCTCCTTAGTGTTTACAAGACCTAATTCTTTGTAATTTACCATAGTTATTTAATACTTTAAAGTAGTTAGATAATCTCTTGTTTACAGCCCGTTGGGCGTAATTCTCTGCAAATTTAATAAATTCTTTCATTATAGCTACTTAATAAGAGAAAAATTATACCATTAGGGCTATAAAGATTTTTTCACATAACCTGGAGTTGGTTTTTACGGCAAAAGGATTATATTTGCAAAGATAGGTACCTATAAGACATTCCCCATTACAGAACTATGAATTTCAGATACATATACCCCGTCCTGTTGCTGATGCTGTTTGCATTTTTCGTTGCAGGGGGAAACAACATCTTCGGGTACAGACCTGTTGAGACGGTCGAGGAGCAAGTACCGGAGCCGGAATACGAATATATTTCACCACACGTGTGGATATCGCATTACGACGACCATTTCCGTCAGGCAGCCGACAGTTTAGAGCTTGACTGGATGCTCATCGCTGCCATAGCATATACCGAATCACGTTTTGACAGCGCCGCGGTATCGAGCGTTGGAGCAAAGGGAGTCATGCAGATGATGCCGAACACACTCAACGGGCTGGACGTTCCCGACTCGCTCCACGCCGACAACAGCGCCAACATCCATGCCTCGGCAAGATATCTGAGATCACTCTACAAGATGTTCCGCGGAGTAAAGCACTCCGACGAGCGCATCAACTTTGTACTGGCATCATATAATGCAGGATACGGACACATCCGCGATGCCATGAGACTTGCCGAGAAGCACGGATACAACAGGAATATATGGACAGGCAACGTAGATACGTTCCTGATGAAAAAAAGCATTCCTGAATTCTACAACGACAGCGTATGCCGCAACGGAGAATTCAAGGATTGGAAGCAGACGATATCCTTTGTAAACAAGGTACAGCGCAGTTGGAAAAGATTCGCAAGGATGCAACAGGAATATGCCGACTCAGTACATCAGGTAATCGCGGCTGACACTCTCAAAAAGATTGGCACCAAATAACGTTGCACCTACACATACAAACAGAACCGGCACGCTTTTCGGCGTGCCGGTTCTGTTTGTATGAATCAACCGATTACTTGCTCAGATTCTCGTGCATTGCTGCCGCAGCACGGCGTCCGTCACCCATAGCAAGGATAACAGTAGCACCTCCACGTACGATGTCACCACCGGCATAAATGAACGGAATAGAAGACTGCATATCCTCATTCACTGCAATTGTATTCTTGCGGCCGAGCTCAAGGCCCTCTACCGATGTAGGTACAAGAGGGTTAGGAGCAACACCAACAGAAACAACAGCCATGTCGATATCTATTTTCTCTATTGCACCTTCTACAGGTACCGGTGAACGACGACCCGATGCATCAGGCTCGCCAAGCTCCATCTTCTGGAGGACAATCTGCTTCACACAGCCCTTCTCGTCGGCAATATACTCAATGGGGTTATGCAGGGTAAGGAACTCAACGCCCTCCTCTTTCGCATGCTTCACCTCCTCAAGGCGTGCAGGCATCTCGGCCTCACTGCGACGATAGATTATCATTGCCTTCTCGGCACCCAGACGGAGCGCCGTACGTACAGAGTCCATAGCAGTGTTACCGCCACCGATGACAGCCACACGCTTACCGATGTGCATTGGAGTATCCGTCTCGGGGTTTGAAGCATCCATCAGGTTCACACGGGTAAGGTACTCGTTAGAAGAGAGGATATTGATGGAGTTCTCGCCCGGAATATTCATGAAATTAGGCAGGCCGGCACCCGATGCCACAAAGACACCCTTATAGCCATCTTCCTGCAACTGGGCGATAGATATTGTCTTGCCCACAACGCAATCCTTTACAAACTCCACGCCCATGGCACGCAGGTTCTCGATCTCATGTTCAACGATAGAGTTCGGCAAGCGGAACTCGGGGATACCGTACTTGAGCACACCTCCAATCTCATGCAGAGCCTCAAAGACTGTAACCGCATAGCCGAGCTTTGCCATATCACCGGCAAAAGAGAGACCGGCAGGACCCGAACCCACAACAGCCACCTTCATGCCGTTTGCAGGAGCAACCTCGGGAGCCGGCATCTCACCGCTCTCGCGTGCATAATCGGCAGCAAAGCGCTCAAGTGCACCGATAGCTACAGCCTTGTGACCCATCTTCAGGTGGATACACTGGCTCTCGCACTGCTTCTCCTGAGGACATACGCGACCGCAGACAGCAGGCAATGAACTTGTCATCTTGAGCACCTGGGCAGCCTTTACAAACTCACCACGCTCGATATTCTTGATGAATGAAGGTATCTTGATGCTTACAGGACAACCCTCCATACAAGCAGGCTTAGGACAGTCAAGACAACGCTGTGCCTCAACAAGAGCCATCTCCTTTGTAAGACCAGTGTTCACCTCCTCGCGCAACTTTGTCGCACGGTAAGCAGGCTCAAGCTCAGGCATCGGACAACGTTCGATAGCTGTACGCTCTTTCGGCTTCATCTTGTTACGGAGCTCTACGCGCCAAGCCGCATCACGGTTTGTAAGGTCGTCGCACTCGCTCGCACACTCAAACGTCTCAAGTTTCTCAAGCTCATGAGCCTCCTCGGCCTTGAATGAGCCGAGACGCTGCATCATGCCGTCAAAATCAACCTGATGGCCGTCGAACTCAGGACCGTCCACACAAACGAACTTTGTCTTGCCGCCCACTGTTACACGGCACGCACCGCACATACCGGTACCGTCAACCATGATTGTGTTGAGAGACACCACGGTAGGAATCTCATACTGCTTTGTGAGCTTGCACACGAATTTCATCATTATTGCAGGACCGATAGCCACACAATGGTCAACCTTCTCGCGCTTGATTACACGCTCGATACCCTCGGTAACAAGACCCTTGTCACCGTACGAACCGTCATCGGTCATGATGATTACCTCATCAGACACCTCACGTACCTCTTTCTCGAGGATGATAAGATCCTTTGAACGGCCCGCAAGCACAGAAATCACGCGGTTACCCGCCTTCTTCAATGCTGTAGCAATCGGAAGCATTGGAGCCACACCGACACCACCGCCGGCACATACAACTGTACCGAAATTCTCGATATGTGTTGCCTGACCGAGAGGACCCACCACATCCGTTATGTAGTCACCCTCATTGAGGTCACATACGCGGCTTGAACTGAGACCTACCTTCTGGATAACCAGAGTGATGAGTCCCTTTTCCGGGTCGGCATGGGCAATGGTAAGCGGAATACGCTCACCCTTCTCACCGACACGCAGAATCACAAAGTTACCGGCTCTGTATGCCTTTGCAATAAGCGGAGCCTCTACACGCAGACGGAAAACCTTTTCCGAAAACTGCTCTTTTGAAACTATCTTGAACATAGTTAATGTTTTAGTCTATTATAGTTATTGTGTAACGCAACAGCACCACAATCTTTTTAAAAGTTCATTACGCCTTAAAGCGTAACGCAGTTACCACCTTTTTCCTGTTTAATTATAAAGTTCAAAAAAAGTGGGATAACAAGGCTTGCGGAAAAGGCGGAAACCGGAGTTTACTGAGCGTAAATGAGGATTTACGCCTTACCGCGTAACGCAGTTATCACATTTTTAGTGGACTTTAGTCTATAATTTCAAACCCACAATACGGTACCAACGCCGCTGGTATACGTATACCCTCCGGTGTCTGGTTGTTCTCAAGGAGAGCCGCAACAATACGTGGGAGAGCAAGAGCAGAGCCGTTGAGAGTGTGGCAGAGCTCAGTCTTCTTGTCGGCATTGCGGTAACGGCACTTCAAACGGTTAGCCTGATAGGTGTCGAAGTTTGATACAGAAGAAACCTCAAGCCAGCGCTGCTGAGCCTCGGAATATACCTCAAAGTCAAAACAGAGAGCGGCAGTGAAGCTCATGTCACCGCCACAGAGACGGAGGATGCGGTAAGGCAGTTCAAGTTTCTTGAGAAGACCCTCGACATGCTCAAGCATCTCCTTGTGAGACTCCTTGCTGTGCTCCGGAGTATCGATGCGTACAATCTCAACCTTTGAGAACTCATGCAGGCGGTTCAAGCCACGTACATCCTTACCGTATGAGCCGGCCTCACGACGGAAACACTGTGTATATGCACAGTTCTTGATAGGAAGCTGTTTCTCATCAAGGATAACATCGCGGTAGATATTTGTCACAGGAACCTCAGCTGTCGGGATGAGATAGAGGTCATCGAGGTCGCAGTGATACATCTGGCCCTCCTTGTCGGGAAGCTGTCCTGTACCGTAACCCGAAGCTGCATTAACAACGGTTGGAGGCATTATCTCAACATAACCAGCCTTGCGGGCCTCATCGAGGAAGAAGTTGATGAGTGCACGCTGGAGCTGGGCACCCTTACCCTTGTATACAGGGAAACCGGCACCTGTAATCTTCACACCGAGGTCAAAGTCAATGAGGTCATACTTCTTTGCGAGTTCCCAGTGAGGCAAGGCATTCTCAGGAAGGACAGTCTCTGTTCCGCCGGTCTTCTCAACCACATTATCCTCGGCAACAGCACCCTCGGGAACCTCATCGTAAGGAATATTAGGGATTGTATAAAGTACCTGCTGGAGTTCCTCTGCTGCAGCATCCATTTTCTCCTGCAACTCCTTGGCCTTATCCTTGAGTACGGCAACTTCAGCCTTAACAGCGTTAGCCTCTTCAACAGCCTGTGCTTTCATGAGCTGACCCACCTTTGCCGCAAGCTGCTTGTTCTGCGCAAGGACATTGTCAAGTTCCTGCTGTGCAGCACGGCGCACCTTGTCCAATTCAAGCACTTTATCTATAGTCTCCTTAGCATTCTTGAAATGCTTTTTCTCCAAGCCTTTAAGGACTTTTTCAGTCTCTTGGCTGATAACTTTAAGTGTTAGCATGTTGTATCGTATTTTTAATAATCGTCAATTTAAAGATTGCCGCAAGGCAATAATTACAAAAGTACAACTATTTTTTATTATTAAATAACATAATGGCAAAATTTTTAGATAAATACAAGACAAATGCAACAAACTGCACTCAAGAAGCCCCCTGCAAAGAAGAACAAAAAAGGCAACCCTTTATCAGGATTGCCTTTTAGAGTGTGTTTGACAAGAATTATTAGTTCTTCTCTGCAAAAGGAGCAACAGAAACGTAGCTCTTGTCGTTCTTACCACGCTTGAATGTTACGATACCGTCAACCAAAGCGTAGAGAGTGTGGTCACTACCCATACCGATGTTTGCACCGGGATTATGAACTGTACCACGCTGACGTACGATGATATTACCGGCTTTACATGCCTGGCCACCCCAGATTTTAACACCAAGTCTCTGGCTTGCTGACTCACGGCCGTTCTTTGAACTACCAACACCTTTCTTATGTGCCATAATACTTAAACTTTAAAAATTAACCGATAATTTCCTTAACTACTAACTCTGTGAACTGCTGACGGTGACCGTTAAGTTTGCGGTAACCCTTGCGACGACGCTTGTGGAAAACAAGCACCTTGTCACCCTTAACCAATGTAGGGTCGATAGTGCGTGTTGTAACGATGTTCTGACCGTCCTTAGACTTACGAACAATCTTCATCTCACGAACATTGCCGATATAGCAAACTACCTTGGCACCCTCTACTGTAGGAGCACCTACAGTCACTGCACCGTCATTATCCAACAACAACACGCGGTCAAACTCCACTGTTGTGTCATTCTGAGCACCCTTGATGTGGTGCACGAACAGCTTCTTACCAGCCTCAGCCTTGAACTGCTGTCCATTAATCTCAACAATTGCGTACATTTAATTAATCGCTTTTATTGTGAATTCCGCGAGGTGCGTCCCCTTCGTGAGCACGTCTTCCTCAACCCCTACGGACTAAATCGGGTGCAAAGATAGCAAATATTTTTTGTTCAAGGAAACTTTTCCACAAATATTTTATCACACCGCAAGTTCCTGTCCGGGGACTGTAGGATTTTACACCACGACAAAAAGCACAAGCGCACCTTAACGGTGCGCTTGTGCTATACCATAGCCACCTTATTACATATTAGAAAGGTAGCGCTCTGCCTCCATTGCAGCTCGACAGCCACTGGCGGCAGCGTTGATTGCCTGACGGTAGTGAGGATCGGCAACGTCACCGGCAACGAACACACCGGGAACAACTGTCTTCACACCGCTTGCATCGGCAGGAACAAAGTAACCGGTCTCATCGGTCTTGAGGTACTTCTTGAAAACATCGCTGTTAGGCTTGTGACCGATAGCAAGGAAGAAACCATCAATGGCGATATCGTAACGCTTTTCATCAGCCTCACCCTTACGCGATACAAGATGGGCGCCCTCTACTCCATTCTCGCCGAAAAGACCTTCGGTGTTATGCTCAAAGAGCACCTCAATCTTTGGATTCGCAAGAGTGCGGTCCTGCATAGCCTTTGAAGCACGCAGATAAGGCTTGCGCACGATAAGATACACCTTTGCCGCAAGAGAAGCGAGATAGTTGGCCTCTTCACAGGCTGTATCACCGCCACCTACAACAGCGACAACCTTCTTGCGATAGAAGAATCCGTCACAAGTAGCACATGCGCTCACACCCATTCCCTGATACTTGATTTCATCGGGCAAGCCGAGATATTTTGCAGCAGCACCCGTAGCCACAATAACGGTATCAGCCTCAACAACGCTGCCGTCATCAAGTGTCACCTTATATGGCAACGACTCAAAATCCACGTCAACCACACTTCCTGAACGGACATCCGCACCCACGTTGATTGCCTGCTGACGCATATTGTCCATAAGCTCGGGACCGGTTATACCCTGAGGAAAACCGGGAAAATTCTCTATTACAGTTGTCTGTGTCAACTGACCACCGGGCTGCATACCTTCAATAAGCACCGGTGACAAGTTCGCACGTGACGCATAAATTGCAGCTGTATAGCCCGCAGGGCCTGAGCCGATAACCAAACATTTTGTTCTATCCATAATCATATTTTAAAAATTATCTCATATCTATTATCTCAGCAGTGGGAAATGCATTTACAGGACATTCATAATCCTTGTCACCGAAACTGCATTTTGCCACATAATTATTAAGGAAAACCTCTACCCTACCTTGCGAAGGCATATAGATAAACAAGCTCTGCAGACGCGCACTCTTCTTCTCTATCGCCAGTTCAATTTTCCCGATCTCCTCCTCGGCATCTCCTGCCGTAAGAACGACTACAGCCGAAGGACCCTTGTCTACAAGAGACAATGCATAGTTTGTCCTGTATCTTTCCATTATATAAAGAGGTGAAAGGTTCTGAGCCTCCTCGGAGTCGGCATCAGTTATATACACCTCATCGATATCCTTCATATAGCTCCACTGCACCTTACCGTCGCACCACACCTTCATATTCTCCATGACCAGAGAATAGCGGTCATTATCCAACTTCATTGTACCGTTGTCGCTGTACACGATAACATCATCGTCATCATATACGGTGTAATCATAATCCATCTGCACAGCTGCATCGGACTTGATGACCGCAACAGCCTTGTCAAGCATGGCCGCAGCACCATTCTGTGCTACCGCAAAAAGCGGGAAAAGCGCAAAAAGCAGAATTACAATCCTTTTCATCATCCACAATTTTCCTTACAAAAGACTCTTCAAACGGAACTCCAGGTCGGCCTCGTCGGCACATAGCACCTGACGCGGCTTGCTACCCTCCTGTTCACCGACTATACCCGTACGGCACAACTGGTCCATAATACGCCCGGCACGGTTGAAACCAATCTCCAACTTACGTTGTATAAGTGACGTAGAACCGTGCTGTGCAAGCACAACTATACGCGCAGCCTCAGCAAACAAAGGATCGAGTTTATCGAGGCTCACATCACCACGCATACCACCGCCTTCACCGCCAGCTTCACCGCTATCATCAGGCTCCGGCAGGATATAAGCCTGCAGATAACCCTGCTGTTTGGCGATATGCGCACACACACGCTCCACCTCCTTTGTCTCCACCAATGCACACTGCACACGCACCGGATCATTTCCGGCCAGGAAGAGCATATCACCCCTACCCTGCAACTGGTTTGCGCCCGAGCGGTCAAGGATTGTACGCGAGTCGATTGCCGATATCACACGGAAAGCCATACGGGCAGGGAAGTTCGCCTTGATGGTACCGGTAATGATATTCGTCGTAGGACGCTGTGTCGCAATAATCATGTGGATACCCACGGCACGCGCCTTCTGCGCGATACGTGCTATCGGTTGTTCAACCTCGCGGCCTGCGGTCATCATCAGATCACCATACTCGTCAATAATCACAACGATATATGGCATAAAGCGGTGTCCCAATGTAGGCAGCAACTCTTTGTTGAGGAACTTCGCATTATACTCCTTTACCGAACGCACCGATGCAAGTTGCAACAGTTTATACCGGTTATCCATTTCAACACACAGAGACTTGAGCGTACGCACCACCCTGTTGACATCGGTAATGATAGGTTCATCCTCACCTTCGAGTTTTGCAAGGAAGTGCTTCTCGAGCACACCGTAAAGACTCAACTCCACCATTTTGGGGTCAACCATAACAAACTTGAGATAAGCAGGATGCATCTTGTAGAGCAACGAGGTTATGATTGCATTAAGACCTACGGACTTACCCATACCCGTCGCACCGGCGACAAGCAAGTGAGGCATCTTGGCCATATCAACCATGTAAACCTCATTAGAAATGGTTTTACCCAAAGCCAAAGGCAATTCCATATCAGTCTCTTTGTACTTGCGGCTATTCAGCAGCGAGACCATAGGCACAATCTGCTTGTGGGCATTAGGGACCTCGATACCGACCGTACCCTTGCCTGGGATAGGAGCCACGATACGTATACAGAGCGCAGAGAGGCTCATTGCAATATCATCCTCAAGATTACGTATCTTCATAATCCTGACACCGGGAGCCGGAGTAACCTCATATAGTGTGATTGTCGGGCCGACCGTTGCCTTGATAGAGCTGATCTCTATTCCGAAGTTACGGAGCACCTCAACAATCTTGTTTGCATTCTTCGCCTGCTCGTCACGGTCAATAGCCTGGGCCGTCTGCTCATACTCCTCAAGCAAGTCAAGGGTAGGAGGTTTGTAATAGCTCAATTCATCCTTGGGGTTTATCGGACGAATCATATCGCCGCCCATATCCACATCGCCCTCGGCCTTCTCCACCTCCATAGAGAGCCCGTCATCCCCTGTCTGAACAGTCTCTGACGCCACCTTCCTTGACATATCATCGAACTTTGCAGCAAGTTCATCATCTTCAGACACAGCCGGTTCTTCAGGTATCTCTATAACAACACCACCGGTTGCATCATCACCGCTGTCATCGCCATTTTCTTCATCTTCATCACAATCATCTTCATCATCACCATCTGCATACTCCTCTTCCTCAAGGTCATCACCAGCCTCCTCGTCATACTCTTCCTCCTCACACTCCTCTTCGGGCACACCACCCTTTCTCAACGGACCTCGCTCGACAGTAAACTTTTTCTGCAACCAGGGAATAGTCTCTTTTGTCGCATATATCATAAAGAAGAGCAGTATCAGCACAAGCACAAGCGCCACACCTACGACTCCGCAATACTCCTGGATACTTTCAAGAAGCAGATATCCATGTTTTCCTCCGGGAGAGACGAAACCCGAACCGACACCTTCTCCAAAGACAAACGAGAAGAAGAGCGAAAACCACACCATAGCTGTCAGTATCATTATCGTCCATCGGCGTATCTTGAGTTCACAAATACGCATGAGACCGATAGCCCAAAGTACCACAAGCGGGAAAAGCAATACTGCAGCCCATCCAAAGCACCCGTTCACCAGATAATGAGCAAGCAATGCACCACCACGGCCCGAGCTGTTGGCCGCAACCGCATTGCCACCTGCAAGGACCTCTTCCACAGCACTCTGGTCGGCTCCACCGACAGAGAAGAACGAGATAAAAGAGCTCAAGAGGAAAACCGCGAAAGCCACAAGCACCACACCGACAACAAACTGAGTCTTCGGGTTGGCAAGAAAATCCGTTACAATCCTACAGTTCCTCTTTATTTTAGCAAAAAAGCCATCCCCCTTTTTATCAATCTTTTTCTTTTTATTATTACTCATACGTATATAAATCGCATCAAAACATTAATACAAAACCCCTTACAAAGACCTGACACACTTACCTGACAAAGTTTACGCATATAAGGGGAATTTACGAACGCAAATATACAAACAAACGAGCAATATAAGCAAAGTTTACTTTGAGATTTCACAGCGGAAACGCAAAATCATCGTTGCTTGCGAGGCCGAAGCCATAGCGCCGGTCGCGACTGCCGAATCTCCGGTTTCTCAAATGCGTGCGGCTTACCACCCAAAATCCCATATTTGCGGTTAACCGCAAATATACGAAAAAAAGTGAATACTACAGACCCGTTCCTATGTCATTTTTTTGTAACTTCGCGGCAAACTACAAAAGTCATAAAAGATGAGCGAGAAAGAAGATATCGTATTTTCACGCAATACCGTCGAATTCGTCACCGTCGCTGCAGAATTCTGCGCATACATAGAGAGAGCAAATGAGCACACAAGGAAAGAGTTCATAGAGACACTCCTGAAACTGCTTCCACTGCTTTACCTCAAGGCACTTATGCTGCCGGAGGAGGAACGTCTCAACGAAGATGACCTCGAAGATTTTGTAACAGAAGACAGCTATGAGGTCCTGCGCATGACAATATTCGACCTGCTCACCGACAAGGACAGCTACCTTGACGTCTTTGTTGCGGACATGAAATACAGTGACACCCCTGTAACAAAGAGCATATCAGAAGATCTGGCAGACATCTATCAGGACATAAAGAACTTCGTATGTCTGTTCCGCCTTGGCATAAACGAGACAATGCATGACGCCATTATTGAATGCAAGGAACATTTCACCCAATATTGGGGACAGACACTCGTGAATACAATGCGTGCACTGCATGACGCAAGATACAACACAAACGACGAAGAGCCGGAGGAGGACAATGAGTAATTACAGCGCACACATCGAGAAAAGCGAGATAAGCGGGATGCCGACAGTAGCGTTCGAGGGACGTATAATCACCATCGACACCGTCGCGGACACCGACAAGGCTGTAAAGGCCCTGTCAAACGAGACGTTTCTGGGCATCGACACCGAGACACGTCCTTCGTTCCGCAAAGGCGTACAGCACGAAGTCTCACTCATACAGTTATCGACAGCCGACACCTGCTTTCTCATCAGGCTCAACCGCGTTGGCATCCCCGATTCCCTGATATCGCTTCTTGAGAATCAGGAGATAACAAAAATAGGCCTTTCGCTGCATGATGATTACCAGGCGCTCTGCCGACGCCGGGAATTCAAGGCCGGAGGCTTCTTCGACCTGCAGAAACATGTGGGCGAATTCGGCATTGAAGAAAAGAGCCTGCAAAAGATCTTCGCCATCGTCTTCGGCAAGCGCATATCAAAAAGCCAGCAGCTCACGAACTGGGAGAACGATGTCCTCACCGACAAGCAGAAGCTATACGCTGCTACCGACGCATGGGCATGCCTTGAGATATACAACAGATTAGAACAAACCAAATAAGCATAAAATGGAAAAAGCCGTCATTCTTAAACGAGGCAAAGAAGAGTCACTGCGCCGCTATCACCCCTGGATATTCTCAGGCGCCATCCAACGCATCGAAGGCAAGCCTGAAGAGGGCGACGTGGTAACAGTATACACCAATGACCGCGAGTTCATAGCACGCGGACACGTGCAGGTGGGCAGCATCGCCGTCAGAGTACTCACATTTAAGGACGAGCCGGTAGACCAGAAATTCTGGGAAGCGCGCATAGCCACCGCATACGACCTTCGCGAAAGGACAGGAATATCCTCACGTGAGGACAACAATACCTACCGCCTTGTACACGGCGAGGGCGACAACCTCCCCGGTCTCATCATTGACATGTACGGTGACACAGCCGTAATGCAGGCCCACAGCGTAGGAATGCACGTGAACCGCATGGATATTGCCGAGGCCGTAAAGAAGATAATGGGCGACAAGGTAAAGAACATATATTACAAATCGGACACCACCCTGCCCTACAAGGCCGACATAAACAAGGATAACGGATATATCATGGGTGGCAACGCCGAGTGTATCTCAACAGAATACGGGCTCAAGTTCCATATTGACTGGCTGCGCGGACAGAAGACCGGATTCTTTGTCGACCAGCGCGAGAACCGTTCATTGCTCGAGAAGTACGCCAAGGGACGCAAGTTGCTCAACATGTTCTGCTACACAGGCGGCTTCTCAATCTACGCCCTGCGCGGCGGCGCCGAGATAGTACACTCCGTGGACAGTTCTTCAAAGGCCATTGATCTGACAAATGCCAATGCCGAGCTGAACTTCCCCGGCGACACACGCCACACGGCATATGCCGAGGACGCATTCGATTTTCTCGACCGTATGGGGAATAACTACAACCTCATCATCCTTGACCCTCCTGCGTTCGCCAAGCACCGCGACAGCCTGCGCAATGCCCTCATAGGCTACCGCCGACTCAACGCAAAGGCAATAGAGAAGATTCAGCCGGGAGGCATCCTGTTCACATTCTCATGTTCACAGGTAGTGAGCAAAGAGAATTTCCGCACAGCCGTGTTCACTGCCGCAGCAATGGCAAAGCGCAACGTACGCATACTTCACCAGCTGACACAGCCGGCCGATCACCCAGTGAACATCTATCACCCAGAGGGCGAATACCTCAAAGGATTGGTACTGTACGTGGAATAAAAAATTGAGCGCGATTTTTTATCGACGAGTTTTTTGCAACAGAAAAACGAGTCAATAAAACAGATATCGACGAGTTTTTTGCGACAAAAAAAAACGAGTCAATAAAACAAATATCGACGAGTTTTTGCAAATAGTCGCACGAAGGGCAGACAAAGATTGCCCCGTGCAGGTTTGCTATAAAAAAAACGAGTCAATGAACAATAAAACTAAAGGAACATGGCATCGCCCCATTCAGGTCGATGTCATGTTTTTATTTTCACAGCACACCCACAGAAAGCAAAATTTCAAAAATAAGCAGCAAACATTTTGCCATAAAGAAAAGATTTATTACCTTTGCACCTCGAAAGCCATTACACTACATTTGTTACCAGCAAATAAAAATTAAAAACAATACGATAATGAAAAAAGATCTTCATCCAGCATCATATCGCCCTGTTGTCTTCAAGGACATGTCAAACGGCGATTGCTTCCTTTCACAGTCAACTTGCAACACAAAGGAGACCATTGAGTTCGAGGGCGAGACTTACCCATTGGTAAAGCTTGAGATTTCCAACACATCTCACCCATTCTACACAGGTAAGGCTAAGCTTGTCGATACAGCAGGTCGCGTTGACAAGTTCATGAGCCGTTACAGCAAGACTTTGAAGAAGTAAGCAGGTAACAAAAAGCATAAAAGGTGTATGTCACACGACATACACCTTTTTTATATCGCCATAACCAAGACAACAATACCAGACCATTCTCCCGTACATATACAGGGCTCACCGGCAAAGTCTGGGGGCTAAGCAAAAAGTTGAGTGATTTAGGAAAAGAGAGTAACAAAGCGAAAATACTA
>SUXN01000038.1:0-4803 GCA_015060965.1 Bacteroidales bacterium
AGGTAGTACGCGGTATTGTCGAAATGCAGATAGACGCGTTCCTGTGGCAAGGCACGGCCTACCAACAGCGCGCGCAAGGCGGCACTGTCGGTAGGGGTATAACGCTGCGCCATTGCGCCGGATACCGCTCCGACAACAAGTGACAGAATGACAAATAACCATTTAACAAATGGGATGTTTTTCATTGCGCAAGTGGCTTTTATACAAAGGAAACTAAACTAATAGAATTATCAAACAATACAATAGCATTGCTGTTGCTTATTATGATTATTTAACTGTAATTTTTAGTAATTAACAGGATTCGATATAATCAAAGGCAATGACAGATTAGCGATTCAGTTGAACTTATATCGAACTCACATTGATTAAGAAACTCCGTAAAATAAACACTCCTCTTGATTTTGATACCAAGAGGAGTGTCTTATATGTTCTTCCTTTTTTACTCCGCTATCGGCGTTGTCCCGAATTCGAGGCTGAAGCCTGTGGCGCGTTGCAGTTCTACCCAGGCAGCAGCCTTGCCGAACTGTGCCTCGATGTACTGGCGGCGCATCTCGCTCTCGTCGCGCTCAACGATTAGGTAGTCAATGAATGGTATCTCGCCGAGCTCGTATGCTTTCTTCTTGCCCTCGACAACGGTGCGCATGTCACCTAACATCTTGTCCGAGAATGTCTCTGTCTGCTTCACTGCATAGCGGAAATTGTTGTATGCCTGCATCACGTCGGCCTTGACTACCATACGTGCCTCCTCAACATCGATGTTGGCCTGACGGGTGAGTATCTCGTCGGCTATGCGTGCGCCTTTGTTCAGGTTCGAGAACTTGAGCGGTACGGCAATGCCTGCTTTCAGGGTCATGAAGTCGGGGTCGGCCATGTTGTATGTGGCACCGATGACTGAGTTGAGCTCGGGGCGGCGTTGTGCCTTGTTGAACTTCTGCAGGGCTTCTGCCACGTCGGCACGGCTCAGCGCAACGACGATGTCGGCACGGTGCTCAAGGGCGTTGCTGATGTAGTTCTCTATCGGTGCTGCCTGCTCGCTTATCTCTAATGTGCCGTTACCGCGCAGTGCCTCGGCGCCGTCGAGGTTGCCCATATAATAACCTAACTTGATTGCTGTGTTGTTGCATGCGGCCTCGGCCTCGAGCATGGTGTTGCGTGCGATGCCCATTGCCATACGGCTCTCGAGCCATTCGCCCTCAGCAATCTCGCCGCGCAGATATCGCAAGCTGTCGTTGCCGGCAATCTCCTGCAGGTCGCCTAAGATTTCTTTTGTCTCGGCAAGCAGCATGTTTGCCTTAATGTGCTCAAGGTATGCTATTGTGGCATCGGCACGGAAATTACGCATATACTCCTCGAAGAGTGCCACTGTGAGCTTGCGCTCGCTGTCGGCCATCTGCATGCGGTTCTTGCGCACACCAAAGGTGAAGGTCTTGCTCAGTTCCACCTCAATGCCCTGTCCCAGGCCCTTGTCCCAGTCCTCGTTGTTGCTGTATGTGACACCGATGGTGGGGTCGTTGAACACCTTTGAGGCTTTGAGCTGTGCCTCGGCAATGTCAATGTCGAGTTTTCTGGCTGTGAGCGCCACATTGCCCTCCATGACCTTCTGCATGTACTCGCCGTAGGATATCTCCTGTGCTGTAGCTGTTGTCGCGATTAAAGCTAAGATGAAAATTATCTTTTTCATTTTTTGTTTTCTGAATTGGTATAGGGTAATTGTCCCTGCAATAATTAGTGGATGCGTTAATCATTGTTCGTTATCCCCACAGGGCTGCAGGCCCATCTTTGCGGCGCACTCTATGATGTATTCTTTTGCTGCATCGTGCTCGTTGGGGATGATGCCGTCGAGGATGGCATCCTTGACGGCGCTCTTCAGACGGCCTACCTCGGCGCATGGTCCAAGGTTGAACAGCTGCATTATCTCCTCGCCGTTGACAGGGGGCTGGAAGTTGCGTATGCGGTCTTTCTCCTCGATGTCCTTGAGCTTCTGGCGCACAATCTGGAAGTTGTTGAGGAACTGTTTCTTGCGCACTTCGTTCTTTGATGTTATATCGGCCTCGCACAGCATCATCAGGTCATCGATATCGTCACCGGCGTCAAAGAGCAGACGGCGCACGGCAGAGTCGGTCACCTCGTCATCGGCAATGGCAATGGGGCGCATGTGCAGCGATACAAGCTTCGCCACATACTTCATCTTCTCGTTCTGCGGCATCTTGTAGTCGCGGAACAGCTTGAGTGTCATCTTCTCGCCAACGATGTTGTGGTTGTGGAAGGTCCACTTCATCACCGGGTCCCAACGCTTTGTCTTGGGCTTGCCGATGTCGTGCAGCAGGGCTGCCCAGCGGAGCCACAGGTTGTCGGTCTTCTTTGCGATGTTGTCAAGCACTTCGAGCGTGTGGTAGAACATCTCCTTATGGCTGTAGCCGCCTCGTGTCTCCACGCCCTGCATGGCTGTGAGCTGCGGGAAGATGAGCTCCAGCAACCCGCAACGGTCAAGCTCTATGAAGCCTTTGGAAGGGGTGGGTGAGAGCATTATCTTGTTGAGCTCGTCGTTGATTCTCTCGCGTGATATTATCTTTATCCTCTCCTTGTTGTCGCAGAGAGCCTGGAATGTCTCGTCCTCGATGTAAAAGTTCAGCTGTGTGGCAAAACGTATGCATCGCATCATGCGCAACGGGTCGTCGCTGAAGGTGATGCCGGGCTCAAGGGGGGTGCTGATGATGCGGTCCTCAAGGTCGAGCATGCCGTCGAACGGGTCGACAAGCTCACCGAACCTGTCGGCATTGAGGCAGATGGCCATGGCGTTGATTGTGAAGTCGCGGCGGTTCTGGTCATCTTCCAGTGTGCCGTCCTCCACAATGGGGTTGCGCGAGTCGTGGCTGTAACTCTCCTTGCGTGCCCCCACGAACTCAATCTCGTGGCTGCCGTATTTCACCTGCGCAGTGCCGAAGTTGGCATACACCGACAGGTGTGCACCGCGTCCGAGCTTCTTGCTGAAGGCGCGTGCCATCTCAATGCCTTTGCCCACCACAACAACGTCGATGTCTGTCGATGGACGCTCCAGGAATATGTCGCGCACGTAGCCGCCCACAACATAGCACTCCATCTTCAAGGCATCGGCCGTCTCGCTTATCTTGCGGAAGATGGGGGTGTCAAGCAACTTGCATAATTCCTCTTGTGTCGGTTTGTACATATATTTATATAATGTTCGGTTGTGCCATTCTGTTAGGCATCACTCGGATGTCATAAGGTGAACAGTAGATTTCCCGTCGCTACGCTCTGTGGGAATGGCACGTCGGTTGTTCATTTATCGTGTAAAGATACTCATTTTAGTTCTATTAACGAAAGGGCTGTTGTTAAAAACATACAATTATCGGGTAAGGAGCAAAAAAATATTGCCCTATGGCGCCGGAAAGGATAAATAGTTGTACTTTTGTTGTACTTAAATATGATATTTGCTATGAAAAAGACAAATTATATTGCGGCCCTTATGTTAGGTGTGGGATTGTTCTGCTCTTGCGAAAACAGCGTGGAACAGCCGGCAAAGGATGTGCTCGCTGTGGTTCAGAGCGAGTATGAGGCGGGCAACTACAACAAGGCAAAGGCGCTCATCGACAGCATCAAGAGCGCTCATCCCAAGGCTTATAAGACCCTGCGCGAGGCTGAGGCTATGCGTCGCAAGGTGCTGCTCAAGGAGAAGGAGCGCGATGTGGCATACTTCGAGGAGGAACTCAAGGAGCTTGAGGCACGTCGCGATGCGATGCTGTCGGCTTTCGAGTACAGCAAGAACGCGAAGTATCAGGATGTGGGTGTCTACTCCCTTCCCTCACAGGCGATATCGGCAAATGTATTCAACAACTATCTGCGTGCGACAGTAAACGAGTATGGCGAAGCGTTCATCACGTCCTACTACCGTGGAAAGCGCATAGGCTACAAAGAGGTAAAGGTGGGTTGCGGCGATGTATATGTCACAGCCTCAAACTCTATCAATTCGTGGAGCGGTAAGGAGTACGGTGTTTATGTAGAGCGCCGTGACTTCAAGCACAGCGACGATGGTGGGATGATGGATTTCATAGCATCGGCACAGGGGGGTGTTACAGTGGAGCTGATAGGTGATGATTCAAAGTTCAGCTATGAACTGCGCCAGGCCGATGTTGAAGCGATAGCCAAGGTGCTTGAACTTTCCGACGTGCTACGCTCGATAGTGGAGTGCCGTGATATGCTCGATGCCGCACGTTTCTCTTTGGACTTCCTGCTCAAAGGCGAACAACGCCTCCAGAAAGATTCTGTAACGATGAACGGTGAAGGGATTATAGGTTAAGGGCAACGGATGACGGGTTAAGGGTATCCGCAGCTTTCCGTTAAAAAGGCTATTGTCTCCCTGTATTAGGGAGACGAGCAACGGAGTTGCGGGGAGGGTCGCATTAGTCGTTTAAAAGGCTCCCACTAAAGCCTTTATAACTTTGGCGTCAAACACAAACAGCTGCTCCCCTTGTTTGTAATCAAGGTGGCCATTGCGAACGAGCAATGTTTGCGACGACTGAAGCTTTAGCTTTACAAAGGAGTCTCGAAGGGCCCTCCGCGAAGCGGTGAGGGGCTAAATGTGTATCAGCTTTGCGAAGCAGTGCGGAGAGGGTCTCATTAATCGTTAACCCCACTTCGTGGGCTTGAGCCTGCTCCCGCTCGTTGCAAGAGCTCAAGCAAGCTTGGCTCTTACTTGCTTACCCGCAGCCTTGACTTCGTCGAGTCTGCTCACGCTCGGCATAGTAAAAGCAAGCTTTTCCTCTGCTCTCGCTTACCCGCAGCCTT
>SUXN01000038.1:4813-24566 GCA_015060965.1 Bacteroidales bacterium
CTTGACTTCGTCGAGTCTGCTCACGCTCGGCATAGTAAAAGCAAGCTTTTCCTCTGCTCTCGCTTACCCGCAGCCTTGACTTCGTCGAGTCTGCTCACGCTCGGCATAGTAAAAGCAAGCTTTTCCTCTGCTCTCGCTTACCCGCAGCCTTCCTCGTTAATCGTTTTACCGGCGCTCCAATAAACCTTAAACAATGACAAAGACGAAAATGGCGACCATCCGGTCGCCATTTTCGTCTTTGTCATTGCTCTGTCAATTACTTGAGACCTTTTACAATCTCGTAAGTGTCTGTTGCAATCATCAGCTCTTCGTCTGTCGGGATAAGGAGAACCTTTACACGTGAATTTGGAGTAGAAAGGATTGCCTCCTCACCACGCATCTTTGCATTTACCTCCTTGTCGAGCTCAACACCGATGAATTCAAGACCCTCGAGTACTCTCTCGCGGCAGTCTGCCTGGTTCTCGCCTACACCGCCTGCGAAGATGATGATGTCAACACCACCCATAGCGGCAGCATATGCACCGATATACTTCTTGATGCGGTAGAAATACATTGTGTTTGAAAGCTCGGCACGCTTGTTGCCCTCGTTGGCAGCAGCGCTTACCTCACGCATATCCGATGACACGCCTGAGATACCTACGACACCTGACTTCTTGTTGAGCATGTCAGAGAGACCCTGCATGTCAAGGCCTGTCTTGTCCATGATGTATGGGAGAGCACCCGGGTCAACGTCACCGCTGCGTGTACCCATCATAAGACCTGCGAGTGGAGTCATACCCATTGATGTGTCAACGCTCTTGCCATCCTTTACGGCTGCGATAGAACCACCGTTACCGATGTGGCATGTGATGATCTTTGTACCCTCGGCAGGGATATTCAGCATCTCGAGAGCGCGCTTTGTGATGTAGCGGTGCGATGTTCCGTGGAAACCGTAACGGCGTACACCGTGCTTCTCGTAGAGCTCGTATGGGAGAGCGTACATATAAGCGTAGTCGGGCATTGTCTGGTGGAACGATGTATCGAATACACCCACCTGAGGAATCTCGGGAGCAACCTCCTTGACAGCGTTTACACCCTTGAGGTTTGCAGGGTTGTGGAGTGGTGCAAGGTCGTTGCAAGCCTCGAACACCTCAAGAACCTCGTCGGTGAGCAGTGTTGACTGGCTGAACTTCTCGCCGCCGTGTACCATGCGGTGACCTACAGCGTCAATCTCCTCGATAGACTTCACAGCACCGTACTTCTCGCTTGTGAGTACGTCGAAGATAAGGCGTACACCGATAGTGTGCTCGGGGATTGCAGTGAAGATTGTCTCCTTCTCGCCGTTGGGCAGGTTGAACTTGAGGAAAGAGCCCTCAAGACCGATCTTCTCGATACCGCCCTTTGCAAGCACGTTCTTTGTCTCAATGTCAATCAGCTGATACTTGATTGATGAACTTCCGCAGTTCAATACAAGAATTTTCATTGTTATATGAGTGTTTTTAATGTTTGTGTGTCCGTTACTTCTTTGCTGCGATAGCCTGGTTTGCTGTGATGGCAATCATCATGTAGACATCCTCGATCGAGCAACCGCGTGAAAGGTCGTTCACAGGACGTGCGATACCCTGGAGCACGGGGCCGATAGCCTCTGCGTGACCGAGACGCTGAACGAGCTTATAGCCGAT
Organism: Bacteroidales bacterium; assembly: GCA_015060965.1. Classification (GTDB taxonomy): domain Bacteria; phylum Bacteroidota; class Bacteroidia; order Bacteroidales; family Bacteroidaceae; genus HGM04593. The sequence continues at coordinate 6,475 of SUXN01000038.1, forward strand.
GTTACCTGCGCCGAGGTCGGGGAATACGAGCACGTTGGCCTTGCCGGCAACTGTTGAGCCCGGAGCCTTGCTCTGGCCTACGAATGGAACGAGAGCTGCATCTGCCTGGAGCTCACCGTCGAGTGAAAGTTCCGGGTCAAGCTCGTGTGCAAGGCGTGTAGCCTCTGTAACCTTGTCTACCATCTCGTGCTTTGCAGAGCCCTTTGTAGAGAAGCTGAGCATAGCAACGCGTGGCTCCTCGAAGCCGCCGATAGCCTTTGCTGTCTGTGCTGTACATACGGCAATCTGTGAGAGCTGGTTTGCATCGGGCTGTGGTGTAACGGCAACGTCGGCAACAAAGAGAACGCCGTCCTCGCCATACTCCTTGGCGTTTGTGATGAGCATCATGGCACCGCTCACGCAAGTGATGCCCGGAGTGGTCTTGATAATCTGCAATGCAGGGCGCAATACGTTACCTGTTGTGTTGAGGGCACCTGCTACCTGACCGTCAGCATCACCGTTCTTGATGATGAGGCAACCGAGGTAAAGAGGGTTGCATACAAGCTTCTGCGCATCCTCCATTGTCATGCCCTTTGCCTTGCGCAACTCGTACAGGAGTGTCGCGTACTTCTCGGCGTCGGGGTTGTTCTCGGGGTCGATGATTGTAGCCTTGTCAATGTTTGTAAGGCCGTTCTTCTGGGCAAGGGCGAAAATCTCCTCCTTGTTGCCAAGAATAACCAACTCTGCGATACCGTCTGCAAGGGCCTTGTCGGCAGCCTTGAGTGTACGCTCCTCTGTTCCCTCTGGAAGAACGATGCGCTGCTTGTTCTGCTGTGCACGCTCGATTAGATTCTTAATAACATCCATAGTGTAAATATTTTATTGAAATTTGTAGTTCACGGCTTTGTCTGTGGAATGTCATCACGCAGGCATTGCGTTGCCTGACAATGCAAGGGTGAGTCGGGCGGCATTGAAGAGTGTCGGGCGACGACCGGTGCGGCAACTTACGGGATAAGTCCCGATATTCTCTACAAAGTTAGGCCAAACTGCGCGGAGAACAAAATAAAATCTGTTTATTTTGATGCATAACGGGTTATTTTGTCGTTTGTATTCGGGTGTGTTTGTGCTGTTTCGTTTATTTGCTCCCTGTTTTCGCATTTTATTTGCGGATTTTGTCTAATTTAGCGCAGTTGAAACCAAAAGATAATGATATATGAAACATTTGACAAAAATTTTTGCGGTTGTGCCCCTTGTGGCGGCTGTGGCATCATGCGGGGGTGAAAGCACTTCCGCAGAGACTGTGAAGCCAGGTGATGTGGCTGTACAGCTTTTCAATGCAATTACCTCGGGTGATGTGCAGGTTGTGAAGGATAACATACATTTTGATTCACAGGTCGAGAAAGATGTATTTGACGAGTATCTTGACATGGCCGTTGCTTCGCAGGACTACAAGGAGCGCACTGCGGGCTATACAGCCAACTATGAGATTGTCTCCGATACTATCACTGCCGATACTGCCTTTGTCAAGCTCAAGGGTATGACAGCGCTCGGCAAGATGACTACTTTCAATGTGCGTCTCGTTAGAATAGACGGAGATTGGAAAGTCGACGGTTCGCAGGCTGTTCTGCACCGTGAGAAGTGATAGTCCTGCTCGATGTAAGGCAGGGGGTAAGGCTCACCGTTGAGCTTGACTGATACAAAAATAAATGGGCTGCATCACATGATGCAGCCCATTGTCATTATGTCCTGTTCAGGATTACTCCTTTACAAAACGGTGAACAAATGTGTTGTTCTCTGTCGCAACCTTGAGGATGTATACTCCGTTTGCAAGGTTATTGATATCAAGGCTCTTTGTCTCGCCCTCGCTGACACTTTCGCTTACGATGAACGCCAGCTTGCCGCTGTAGTCGTAAACAGCGAATACTGTGTTCTCGGCGCTGAACGCGCAGGTAACGTCAAGTGTCGTGTTGTTCTCTTCAACAGTGATGAGGCTGTTTGCGTTCACACTGCCGATACCGACTCCAAGAACAACATTCACAATGAACGATGTGCTGCTCTGTGCACCCGAAGCGTCGGTTGCAGTAACGGTAACAGTAGCCTCGCCGACGCTGTTGCCGACGAACAATACATTGTCGCCCGAAACGAACTTTGTCACGATGCTCTCGTCTGAGATGCTTACCTCGTATGTGAGCTCGTCACCGTCGGGGTCGCTGAACAGTGTGCCCAATGCGATAATCTCCGATGTCCCGCCAGCGAGAATCTCAATATCCTCAACCTCAGCAGCTATCGGAGCGCGGTTGGTGTGCTCCACAAAGAAGTCGACAACGCTGTAGCTTGAGTGGTTATTGTTGTCCTCAGCTGTGATAGTGAATGAGTATGAACCCTCAGTCTCATAGCCCGGAGCAATCTCAAGCTCTACGCTTATAAAGGCTGTCGTACCCTCGGTTGTGATGGTGTTGCCGTTTACAGTAACGGTAGCCTCCTCGGTGTCGGCTGTAGCAGACTTGATGCTTACCATGCCTCTCTCGTCATCGAGTGTGATAGTGAGGTTGTCACCCTCTGGGTCTGAAACAGTGAAGAACACGCTTGCTGTCTCGGCCTCCTTTGCGTAGATATCCTCGGCAGGAGTGTTGATGACCGGAGTGCCGTTCTTGCTCAGGTATACAGGGAAGTTGAGTATCGGGTTGTATACGTCTGTGCTCTTGATTACTACAACAGCCTTGTTCTCTTTCTCGAGGGGTGCTGTCTCTGCATTGAGCTCAACGGTAACCTCCACACTCTCGCCCGGAGCAATCTCGCCTGCTGTAACCTCGTTCTTGAGGATAGCCCAAGGAGTTCCCTCCTTTGTCTCAAGACAGCTCATGATGTAACCGAGTGAGCCGTACTGGTCCTTGAAGAGTGATGCGACATCGAACCATCCGTAACCATCGACATATCCTAAATAACGGTTAGAGACAACAGCCTCCTCCTTATATGTAATGTATGCCGGGAAGTCAACGCCTACCGGGTATGTGATACATACGTAGAACTCCTTGCCCGGTGCAATGAATACAGGACGCTCAAGCTCTGCAACCACAAACTCTGCACCCTCCATTGAGCCAATGTGTACATTGCCCTTGCCAAGTACTGTACCGGTCTCGATGTTGTCGCCGTTGATGATTTCAATTGTGAAATCGGCGTTCTCGATGGTTGTGTAATCCTGGCTTGTGAGTGTTGTCGCAAAGTATACGTGAGAGATGTTGAAGCCCTCCTCGGGAGCGACATAGTGTGTCGCAGCCTTGTAAGCTGAGTACTTGTTGCCCGAACCGTAGGTGAAGGCAGTCTTGTTGTCCTGCTTGTTTGCATGGAAGAGAGCATTGCGGTGCTCGAACTCCTGTGGAGTGTTGTAGAGGTCATCGCTGAGCTCCATTGTGCTCATTGGTATGCGTACTGTAGCAAGCTCTGTAGCTGCGGGTGCGATACCGCCGTTGCCACCACCGTCCTCGGGGAGTGACTCTCCGATACCTGAGAGGTCGAGGCTGAGCTCGTATGTGAGCTTGTGCTGGCCGTAGTTGCTGATGATGAATGTCTCGGTGCCTGTGTACAGGTCATCGACATTCTCGACACGAATCTCCTCCTTGTCAATTACCATGTATGGTGCGTTTGTTACCACAAAGCGTACAAGAACCTCCTTCACGGTATTCTCGTCACCGTAGTAGAATCTCACCGGAACGTCGTATGTACCAGGGGTGTTCTCGATTGTTCCCATCATGATTGGCACAGAGAACTCAATACCATCCTTACCAACGGTCACGGGGCCGCCATAGTACTGTCCCCAAGCGTAGTTGCCTGTAGGCTCGCCTGTCATCCAGTCGAGCTCGGGACCGTAATACCAAAGCTGTGCAGGCATAGTATAGTACTCGTCGTACCATGAGTCATAAACCTCGAATCCGCCAAGAACCTCGATGTTGTTGATTGTGAATGGCGCAGTACCTTTGTTCTCGACCTTGAAGAGTGCCTCGTAGAATGCACCCATCGCGGTGATAGGACCGTGGTACTTGCTGTCACTCATGGTCATGATGTTTTCTACATATACTGTGTCGGGGAATGAAGGCTCTGCTGTACCTGTTATTGTAAGGTTGATAGGCAACTCGATGTTCTCCTTTGCAGGAACATTTGTGCTTATCTGGAGTGCACCGTTGTACTCGCCGGCCATCTTGTCTGTGAGGACATTGATGTCGATTGTCTGGCTTGCATTAGGAGCGATAGTCTGCTCAACTACAGGGCTGAACTCGACTGCGTTGCCGAATGCGATGTAGCGCTCAGGAATCTTGAAGCCCTGGCTGCCGTCCTCGTTGGAGATACCGGCAAGACCGAACGCACCATAGATGATTGCATAGTCACCGTAGCTCTTGTACTGGAACTTGAATGTTCCGTCCTTTCTGAGGATGAGCTGGTAGCATACACCGATGTTCATCGTGTTGCCGTACTCCATGAACGAAACGATAGCCTCGTTCTCGGTCACGTAGTGGTATGTACCGGCTGTCTTGCTGTTGTCCATGGTGTGCAAGCCCCAATAAGGTGCGATGATGTTGGTGTAGACAGTACCTGCAGGGAATTCTGCCGGTGGCTCCGGCCACATCTTCTGGTCATCGCGCTCTGTGAATGAGACGAAACCTGTGTTGTAGATGTACATCTTGCTGTACTTCTTGCCGTAGTATGGGAACTCGAAAGGCAGCTCAACTGCTACAAAGTCGTTGTTGTAGTAGTATGAGAAGTTGTTCTGTTCGCCCAAGCCTGTTGTCTCGATGTCTATCCACTCGAATGTCACGTTGCTGTTGTCAACCTTTGAGGTGTATGTGTATGAGGTCTTTGAGTTCTCATTTATCTCCTCGGTGAACGATACAAGTGAGTTCGGTGTAATGGCATAAACGAGTGGCTCGTTACCGTTGTTGCTGATGGTGAGAGGCTTGATGAGCTCTGCGCCGCTCTCGACAGTCTCTGTAATCTCTGTGAAGCTGAGGTCTGCAGTAGGTACTCCGATAACCTCACCGTTGAGTGTGGCTGTGAGCTCACCCGCAGATGTAGATACTGTCACGACATCGCTCACTGCACCCTCGTTCTCTGTAGGCAGAGTGATGATGTAGTCAAGTGAGAGTCCGGCAGGAATCTTCGCCTCCTTGCTCTCCACTATAAACTTGCCCTCTGCAACGGCAACGGAGTTCACGACGAGTGTGTCCTTACCGTTGTTCTTCACTGTCAAAGGCATCTGTGCTACAGATGTGCGGAAGACCTTGCCGAACTCGATTGCACTGTTCTCAAGGAGTGCAACCGGCTGGAGGCTCTCACCTGTGACCTTTGCGTTGAATGTGATGTATGCGGTAGAGTTGTCGGGGTCATTGCTCAATACGACAACCTTGTTGAAGGTGTCACCGGCAATGAGCTCGTCGTTTGTTGCGATAGATGCAGTGATTGTTGCCTCCTCGCCCGGGTTTACAAGACCGTATGCAGGTGTGATGCCTGTGATGAAGCTTGTCTTTGGAGCTACATACTTCACGGCTGTTCCTGTAGCGAAACTGTAGAACATGTCGCCTGCGGGGTCATCGCTGTTGCCCCAATAGTCGGCAACATCAGCCGATGTCAGGCTCAGTTCGTCGGCTGCCTCAGGGTCAAGGATACCGCAGTAGAGTGTAGAACCCTCCTGGAACAGCATCTCGCGTGGGTAGTTGTCATAGTACATTTCGATGTCACCGTTAGGTGAAAGTATGATGCGGAATGAGATAGGAGTATACTCCTGATCATATACCAAGCCCATTACATCCTTGTACTCGATAACGAACTTACCGTCCTGCTTTGCATATGTCACCCTTGAATCCGGGGCGAACTGCAACTGGAATCCGTAGGCCGAGATTGCACCGATACCGTATGCTGCCTCCATCGATGGGGTGACAGGTGAACGCAGTGAGTATACGCTCTTAGCGAATGTCACGAGTCCGAAACTTGTGATATAAATCTTGTCGTATGTCTTACCGTAGAACGGGAAGTTGAAGCCAAGAGGTATCTGCTTCGACCAGTGGTTGTCATCGCTGAACACTGATGATATCTCTGTGCCGCCCAACAATGCCGCTGGTGCGCTGTACTCTACATCGGTGGCACCGTTTAGGTTGCTCAATGCCGAGTAGCCGAACTTGTGTGCGCCCTTGGTCTGCTCCTCGAGTGTCTCGTCAGAGTATTTGGGGAATACGAACTCAAGAGGGTAGTTACCGGTGTTGGTAATCTTGAACTCCTTTGTGAGTGCTGTAGCCTCGTCAACGTTGAGCTCGCCGACCTCAATGGTCTCGGGCTCTATGCTGATGTGTGCTGGCTCTGTTGCAACACCGCGAAGGGTAATCTTGAACTCGCTCTTGTCGCTGTTGATGAATGTGATGGTCGCTGTGTGGCTGCCTGCGCTCTTCGGGGTATATGATACCTCGAATGTCTGTGCAGCACGTGCAGGGAAACCGCCGCTGATGTATGTCGGTGCCTTGAAGTGCTCCGAGCTGCATACAATCTTGTTGCCGCTCAGCGAACCGTAGTTGCCGAATGGACCGTAACCCTCGTTCACAACCTCCACGGTGAGGGTCTTCTCCTGACCGACGAGCAGGTCACCGAAGTTCACTACCTTTGCGTTTGCCATCTGTGGCTTCTGGCCGCTTACCTTGAGTGTCACAGGGATAGCGATGCTGTTACCCTCGCTCTCGTTGGTGTTGAAGCGTACGTTGAACTTGTATGTACCGTTGCACAATGGCTGACCGTCGTTGGCAATGGTTATGTCTGCAGTCTCGTTGTACTTTACAGTGCCTTCGGCAGGCGTCATCACGAGCAGCTGGCTCCAGTCGGGGTTCTGGCTCACGGCTGTGATTGCCCATACAGGCGCCTCCATTGACTCATAAGGGCTGCCGGCGAGGGCATCCTTCAGACGTGTCCATGTCTGGCCCATGTCATTACTCATGAAGCTGTAGTTGCTGTATGCCGCGTCGGTACCTGTAGCAAGGCCAAGAGGGTAGAGTCTCTCCTGTACGGGGAAGTGTGCCACAACCCAGAATGACTCGCCGGGAGCGAAGAAGTGCTGCTCCTCGAGACGCATGATGCCATTGCTGTAGAAGTATGGCTCCCAGCTTGCAATCATTGTAGCATTGGCGATGTTGTTGCCCTTATATATCTGGAGTGTGGGGTTTGAACCGTAGACGGTCTCGATCTTCACACCTGTGAGGTTGAAGCCGTCGGGGTACTGTGTCGGGTCAACATAGAACCACTGTGCCTGTGAATTGGTCAGGTTGAGGTCTGTGTCGCCGATTGATGCATAGTAGCTTGTGAAGTATTTGAACTCGTCAGGGTAGTCTGTTGTCTTGAAGTCGGCTGTGCTGAACTTCTCGTTTGCCTCATAAGGCATTGCGCTCAGCTTGCCGCTGTAAGCCTTGACGATACCCGGCTGCGGGTTCTTTGAATAGGTCGAGATAGATGACTGTGTAGTACGTGCGAAACCGTTCCATTTGAGCAAGCCCTCATCCTCGTTCTTGATTGTGATTACCTTGCTCGCAACGGGTGCGTCGGGTGTCACGCTAAGTGAGATGCTTGTTGTGCTTGTAGTCATCTTAGGACCTGCATTTGTTGTAGCCGATACCACAGGAGAGAGCTCCGAAGCGTCACCCCAACGGTTCACGGCCTTGATGGCAATGTAGTATGTTGTGAGTGAAGCAAGGCCTTTGAGCTCGAATGTGTATGTGTCGCCTGAACTCATGAAACGGGTGTCGGCAACAGCATTCTTCAGTGACATGAGGTCACTCTCGGCAGTGAAAGGCTCTGTGCTGTAGTAGATGATGTGGTGGTTCACGATGTTGTCGCTTGATGCAGGGATAACCCACTGGAGTGTGATGTTGTCCTGTGCAGGCAAAACGCTGAACTCCTTTACAGCCTCAGGGCTTGTGCCGTCGCCGAACTCAAGAGCCTTCGCAGCGTCAATGAAACCGGCACCATGAAGACCCTCGCTGCCCTTGTTGTATGCATAGATATCATTCACCGAAGTGAGAATCTGCTGACGCAGTGTCTCGTTGAGCATGTCGGCCTTGCCGTGCTTTGCGAGTACAAGTGCTGCAACACCGGTAACGTGCGGCGATGCCATTGAAGTTCCCTCGTTGTAACCATACTCGTTGTTGGGCAATGTACTCAACACGCCACCCTGCTCGCCGAAGGTCATGTCACCGCCGGGGGCAACAATGTCTACCCACTCGCCGTAGTTCGAGTATGATGCAACAGTGTAGTCGCTGGTCATGGAACCTACAGCAACGACCTTGTCATAGCATCCTGGATAGTAGTTGCCTGTAGAGCCGAGGTTACCTGTAGAGAAGAACATGATACCGCCTGTCATCTTGCTGCTGCGTGCGCTTGCAACAAAATAATCAATAGCGTCGAGCACGTCCTGCTCCTTGTAGTCGGGAGTGTTCCATCCCCAAGAGCACTGGGCTATAGATGCACCCATGTTCGCTGCGTAGATGATAGCTGCCGCGAAGTCGCCGTCGGCAGAACCTGAACGGCCGTCGAATGTCTGACATGAAATCATCTTGACACCGCTGCCAGGAGTTCCGTCACCGCCGGCAACACCGCATACACCCTTGCCGTTGTTGTTCACTGCGGCTACAGTTCCGGCAACGTGTGTGCCGTGAGGGTGCGGGTACACTTCGGATGTGTTTGTACAGAAGTTCCAGCCGTAAACATCGTCGATGTAACCGTTGCCGTCGTCGTCAACGCCTGCAGCGCCGTTCTGCTCAGCCTCGTTTATGAACATGTTTGCGGCAAGGTCCTCGTGCTTGTAGTCTACACCACCGTCAATGATGGCAACAAGTACCTCGCTTGAACCGGTAGTGGTCTTCCATGCATTGAAGAGGTTGATGTCGGCACCGGCTTTTGTTCCCGAGATAGAACCGTTGTTGTTGTAGTGCCACTGCTGTGCAAGACGTGGGTCGTTGAAAGGCATCTCGGCTGTCCTGTCAGCCTCGCTGCTCTTTGCCACGATGAAGTTGCCGTTGCCTTCCTGTAGAGACATCGGCATCTTGCAGTTTGCAGTCTGGACACCGGCTGCTCTCTTGAATGTGGCAGCGGCCTCCATGGGGTTGATGCTCTCGTCGAATGACACTTCGTACCATCTGTCGAGGCCGAATTTTGCCATCTCCGCTTCGTGTTCCGGAGCGTAAGGGAACGCTCTTTTGATGCTTCTTGCTCCAACTCTCTGCGCAGCGACGTCAAGCGGTGTTATGCCTGTCTCAAGAACGCCGTTCGCCTGAATACGTGGAGCGTTACCCAGCTGCAGCGCAACCTGTGGCTGCACCTTGATGCGGATTACGCCCTTCAGTGGAGTCGTTTCAGAAGCATACGAAGCAATGCTGCCGAGCATAAGGATTGCCAGCAGCACGATTTGCTTTGTAAGATTTCTCATACGTTTGATTAAAAGGTTAATAAATAGAAAATTGTTTATAATTTATGCAATAAAAAAGGCCTCTCTGTACGTTTCCGTACAAAGAGTGTTGTATAGCTGTTTCTCTGTTCGTCAGTCTGGTCAGTTACTGTCGTCGCATATACCCCGGTTCTGTGCCGGTGATGATAACAGCTTGTGTAATTGCCTGATATGCCATTGGATAAAGCGTGTTGCCCGACAACTACTAAGTCTTTTCTTCGGTTAGTTTTTCGAGTGCAAAAGTACAATTTTGCAGCGTTTATGTCAAATGATTTTGTAGAAATGTTTAGAATTGTTAATAATTGTAACACTGAAACGATGGACGAATAACGGGTTATGGGTGAAAGGTTATGGGTTAGGGGGTGACCCCTCCGCCCTAAAGGGCACCTGATTGCGCCCCTGTTTTAGGGGGCAGTGCGGAGCCACAGCACTGCTTGCGACGTCGGTACCTTTAGGTACCCAAAGGAGTCCCAAAGGGCCCTGTCGGTTTACCGACTGAGGGGTTATGTCAGGAGAGGAATATTATAAGGGTTATGCCAGGGGAGGAATATATAAAAGCTATTGTCTCCCTGTTTTAGGGAGACGAGCAACGGAGTTGCGGAGAGGGTCGAATTAGTCGTTTGAATAGCTCCCATTATAGACCCTAAAGACCTTATAACTTTGGCGTCAAACACAAACAGCTGCTCCCCTTGTTTGTAATCAAGGTGGCCATTGCGAACGAGCAATGTTTGCGACGACTGAAGCTTTAGCTTTACAAAGGAGTCCCGAAGGGCCCTCCGCGAAGCGGTGAGGGGCTAAATGTGTATCAGCTTTGCGAAGCAGTGCGGAGAGGGGCTATTAATTTGAAAAATAACCCCTCCGGCTTTTCAGCCACCTCCCCTAAAACAGGTGAGGAATATAAAAAAGCTATTGCTCCCTGTATTAGGGAGACGAGCAACGAAGTTGCGGAGAGGGTCCCGTTAACCCTTTAACCCCAATTCGTGGGCTTGAGCCTGCTCACGCTCGGCATAGTAAAAGCAAGCTTGGCTCTTACTTGCTTACCCGCAGCCTTGACTTCGTCGAGTCTGCTCACGCTTGGCATAGTAAAAGCAAGCTTTTCCTCTGCTCTCGCTTACCCGCAGCCTTCCTCGTTAATCGTTACACGTTAACCGTTCTTTCAAGCTACTGCAAAAAATAAGGAGCAACCGTTTGGCTGCTCCTTATTATATTGTCAGTTCTTGCTTATGCAAGCAACGCGATAAGTTCTTCTGTTGTCACGCTCTTCTGCTCGCCGCTTGCCATGTTCTTGAGGGCAATGGTGCCGTCGGTCATCTCCTGTTCGCCTATGATGGCAACGTAAGGGATGTTATGGCTGTTGGCATAGCCCATCTGCTTCTTCATCTTGTCGCTGCTCGGGAACAGCTCGGCCGAGATATTCTTCTTGCGCAACTCCGAGATTATCTGCAACGAGTGCATGGCCTCCTTGTCGCCGAAGTTCACGAACATCACCTGTGTGGTCTGGATTGAATCCTTGGGGTAGAGGTCGAGCTGGTTCATGACATCGTAGATGCGGTCGGCACCGAAAGAGATACCCACACCCGATACGCCGTTGAGACCGAACACTCCTGTGAGGTTGTCGTAGCGTCCGCCACCTGTGATGCTGCCTATTGCCACGTCAAGTGCCTTCACCTCAAGGATTGCGCCTGTGTAGTAGTTGAGGCCGCGTGCGAGGGTGAGGTCAAGATCGAGCGCGCTGTTGAGCTTGAGGCTGTTGAATGCATCGAGGATGAAACGGATCTCCTCTACACCTTTCTCGCCTGTCTCGTTGCCCTTGAGTGTCTGGGCAATGATGTCGAGCTTCTCGTTGTTGTTACCCTGTGCCTGGAGGATTGGCAGGAGCTTCTCTACAGCCTCGTCGCTGATGCCCTTGCTCTTGAGCTCTGCGATGACACCGTCAAGGCCGATCTTGTCAATCTTGTCGATTGCAACAGTGATGTCGATAATCTTGTCGGGCTCGCCGATGGTCTCTGCGATGCCAGCAAGCACCTTGCGGTTGTTGAGCTTTATTGCTACACGGATGCCCAACTTGCCGAACACGTGGTCGATGAGCTGAATGAGCTCAACCTCGTTGATGAGCGAGTTATTGCCGATGATGTCCGCGTCGCACTGGTAGAACTCGCGGTAACGTCCTTTCTGCGGACGGTCGGCGCGCCATACGGGCTGTATCTGGTAGCGTTTGAATGGGAACACAAGTTCCTCGCGGTGCATAACCACGTAACGTGCGAATGGTACGGTGAGGTCGTAGCGCAGGCCCTTCTCGCAGAACTTTGATGCCAGCTTTGCGGCGTTGCGGCTGAGCAGCTCCTCGTCGGTGAGTCCGCTGAAATAGTCGCCCGAGTTCTGTATCTTGAAAAGAAGCTTATCGCCCTCCTCGCCGTACTTTCCCATCAGCGTAGAGAGGTTCTCCATTGCCGGAGTCTCAATCTGCTGGAAACCGAAGATGCGGAATGCCTCGCGTATTGTATCGAATATGTAGTTTCTCTTTGACATCTCAACTGGTGAGAAGTCTCTTGTTCCCTTTGGTATTGCCGGTTTTGCTGCCATTGTTTTATAAATTTAAACAGCTTCTTGTTAGTCGCGTCGGTTCATATAAATCATTATGTAATGGAATAGTGTAGCGAGCGATGACAATGCCGCTATCACGTATGTGTATGCTGCCGAGCGCAATGCGCTTGTAGCATACTTGTGGTTGCTTGCGTTGGTGATGCCGGCGCCCTGCAACCACGCGAGGGCTCTGCGGCTTGCATCAATCTCCACAGGGAGAGTGATTAGGCTGAAGATGGTTGTTGTGGCAAACAGCACTATGCCGGCCAACAGCAACTGGGGGAATGTCTCAACCATTATTACTCCAATTAGCAGCACCCACATCATTATGTTCGATGCGAATGATACCACGGGTACCAATGCCGAGCGCATCTTCAGTGGGGCGTATGCCTTGGCGTGCTGTATCGCGTGTCCGCACTCGTGTGCAGCCACTGCTGCAGCCGCAACGCTTGCCACGTTGTATACACCCTGGCTCAGGTTTACGGTCTTGTTCGCAGGGTTGAAGTGGTCGGTAAGCATTCCCGGCGTACTTGTCACCTGTACATCATATATGTCGTTGTCGTGTAGCATCTTTATCGCGACGTCCCTGCCTGTCATGGCAATGGGTACCTTGGAGTATTTCGCGAACTTGCTCTGCAGGTTTGCCTGTATGATGTAGCTCAACAGGGAGATACCTGCAAATATCACAATGTAGGTGATGTTGTATGTCGGTGCGTATGCCTGCGCCAATAATATCAATGAATATATCATAGATTGCTTTTTGGTTTATAATACACCCTCTATCCGAATGTCATCAGATAGAGCGTGTGATTGTCTGGTCGCGGTCGGGGCCGATAGAGAGATACTTCACGGGCACTCCAAGCTCCTTCTCCAGGAACTTGATGTACTCCTTGAATGCCTCGGGCAACTCCTCCTCGCTGCGCAGTTTGGTGAGGTCGGTCTGCCAGCCCTTGAGCTCGGTGTATACAGGCTCCACGCCCTCAATGTCATATGGCATGTATGAGAGTGTCTCGCCGTTCTTCTTGTATGCGACACAAGCCTTGATTGTGGGGAATGTGTCGAGCACGTCGCTCTTCATGAGGATGAGGTGTGTTACACCGTTTATCATGATTGTGTATTTGAGAGCTACAAGGTCAATCCATCCGCAACGGCGCTCACGGCCTGTCACTGCACCGTACTCATGTCCGCGGTCGCGCATCAGGGCGCCGTCGGCGTCGAAGAGCTCTGTCGGGAACGGGCCTGAACCCACGCGTGTGCAGTATGCCTTTGTGATACCGTAGACGTTGCCTATTCTGTTTGGAGCCACGCCCAAACCAGTGCATGCGCCTGCGCATACGGTGTTCGATGATGTAACGAATGGATAACTACCGAAGTCAATGTCGAGGAGGCTTCCCTGTGCGCCCTCGCAGAGTACTGACTTGCCCTCGTTCATGAGGTCGTTGATGAACTGCTCGCTGTCGATGAGGCGGAACTTCTTGAGGTATTCGATAGCCTCGAGCCACTGCTGCTCAATCTCTGTTATGTCATAGCTGTAGTTCATCTCGTGGAGAATCTGCTCGTGGCGTGCCTTCGCTGCTGCATACTTCTGTTCGAAGTCCTCGAGGATGTCACCCACGCGCAAACCGTTGCGGCTGATCTTGTCGGTGTATGTAGGGCCGATACCCTTACCTGTTGTACCCACCTTCGCATCGCCCTTTGCTGCCTCGTAAGCAGCGTCAAGCACACGGTGTGTAGGCAGGATAAGGTGCGCCTTCTTCGAGATGAAAAGGTTCTTTGTGAGGTCGTAACCGGCCTCGATGAGGTTTTCTGCCTCGCCCTTGAAGAGTGCAGGGTCAAGAACCACACCGTTACCGATGATGTTTGTCTTGCCGCCCTGGAAGATGCCCGAAGGGATAGAGCGGAGCACAAATTTCTTGCCTTCGAACTCAAGAGTATGTCCGGCGTTCGGGCCACCCTGGAAACGTGCAACAACATCGTAGTTGGGTGTCAATACGTCAACTACCTTACCTTTACCCTCGTCGCCCCACTGCAGGCCTAAAAGTACATCAATGTTCTGTTTCATTTTCATTTATCTTTGTTCATTCGCGCCCTACGTCTCTTCATTGCCTGGTGACATTTGTTGCAGAGTCCGTAAAGGTAGAGCGAATAATGGGTTAAATGGAATTTCTTTATATTCGCTGTAATTGTTTCAGTTATATTCAGGTTCTCAATCTCTGTTACCTTGCCGCAGCTGGTGCACACCATGTGGCTTTTCTCCGTGCCAAGGCACTTCTCATATTTTGAGGTTGTGCCGAACTGGTGCCGTACCACAAGGTTGGCGTTCTGTAACAGTGTCATGGTGTTGTAGACAGTAGCGCAGCTTACCCTGAACTTTCTCTCCTCCTCCAGGAACTTCAATAGCTCCTCAATCTCGAAACTGCCCTCCATTGAATATACAGCGTCAAGGATTGCATAGCGTTCCGGGGTCTTTCGGCATTTGTGCTCTTTCAGGTAGTCTGTGAACATCTGTTTTGCAGACTCCGCAAAATTACTGTTTTCCATCACTCATGTTTTGCTGCTTGAATAAGGCACATTGGCCCGGCATAGTATCTACATTGCCGTGCTCAATACTGTATGCAGCCTGTTCTGCAGTTTCAATATACAAAGTTATTGTTTTTTTTATAATATGGTATAGAAACTCCTTATAAATTTATTTAAAAAGGAGAAAATGTTGAACGAGGAACGGTTATGGGTTATGGGTGAAGGGTTATGGGTGAAAGGTGAAGGGCAACGGATGACGGGTTAAGGATAAGGGTGAAAGGTAAGAGGTTAAGGGTGAAAGGTTAACGATGAGCGGGAGCAGGCTCAAGCCTAAAAGGCTTAACGATGAAGGCTGCGGGTAAGCAAGAGTAGAGGAAAAGCTTACTTTTACTATGCCGAGCGTGAGCAGGCTCGACGGAGTCAAGGCGGCGTGTAACCTATAAAGTGCTCCTCTTATTTGTAATTAAGAGGAGCTGTCACGGAGTGACTGAGGAGCTAAAACCATAACTTCAAATTTAACCCCACCTTGCGGATTTGAATAGCGCCATTAAAGACTTAAGGACTCAAAGCTATTGTCTCCCTGTATTAGGGAGACGAGAGGCAAAGCCTCGGAGAGGGTCGATTAATTGTTGAAAAATAACCCCTCCGGCTTTTCAGCCACCTCCCCTAAAACAGGGGAGGAATATATAAAAACTATTGTCTCCCTGTATTAGGGAGACGAGCGAAGCGGAGAGGGTCACGTTACACGTTAATCGTTAACCGCTAACCGTTAAACGTTATACCACCTCTTCGCCATGGAAGGCGTTGAAGCGGTCGGTCTTGTCTGTGTCCTCGTCGCAGTAGAAGATAAGGGCCTTCATGGCCTGGGCGCTGTGTGTGGAGTCATTCTTGAAAATGCCTGAAACGATGGCAAAGAACTCCTGCTCCTGCTCGGCTGTCAGTCCTTGGCCGCCCCTGAACAGATGGGCCAGTGTGGTGAAGCCGCAGTAACGGTAGAGCTCCTCGCTGCTATGAGCCCACTTGAGTGCCTTCGCAGTGGCGTCCGGCAACCTGCACAGCACTCTATGCGCCAGATGGTCGGCGTTTTCGCGGTAACGGCATTCGCCAATCCATGCCTCGGCAACCTCCTGATAACTCTCTTCGGGGAGCAGGAAGATGGCAAGCAGCTTGCTCTCGCGTATGTTCTCTTTCCACAGTCCTTTGGCAAGGTCGGCATCCACAGGGAATTTGGCTGCAATCTCTTTCAGGTGGGGAATGTCTACACCAAAAATGATGTTATAGTTCATTCCCAACTTGCGTTGTTGTGCCGAGGTCACTCCGTTCATGAACAGGCGGAGCTCCTTCTTTATGTTTCTTATGGTTTCCCGTGTATCTTCCATTGTATGAGAGCTGTAAAAAATCTCTCCGGGTACCCCCGGAGAGTGTAGGATATGCGGTTCAATTATTTTATTTCGGTATGTCTTTTCCTGTATCCGTTGGGTGTCTCGCCCATGATACGGTAGAACGATGCGTAGAACGACTGGCGGTTTGCAAAGCCCACGAGCGAACCTATCTCCTCGATGGTGAGCCCCAGATATCTCTTGTCGGTCATGCGGTGCAACGCCTCTTTCACGCGGTACTCATTGATGAGACACGAAAAGTTGGTGTTGAAACGTGAGTTTATGACTGCCGAGATGTATCTTGTGTTGGTGCCGAGCTCCTGTGCCAGCTCCTTTGCCGAGAAGTCCTTGTCGCGGTATCTCTTTTGGATGACAACGATGTTCAAAATCTTCTCGTATAGCTCATCTGCAAGTTCAGCGCGGATAAGCGAACGGTATGCAGCGTTCTTGTCCTGCTTTTCTCTGATGTTGTAAGGTTTAGTTGATTTTGTCATGACTACTGTTTTCCAATGTGCTCCCAAAAGTAACAAATTAAAAAGAGTCCGCCCAACAAAAAGAGGATTTTTTCTGTGTAATTTTTGACAAATCGTTAAAACAATGGGAAACTTTTGCAGAATAAGGTTCCTTGACACCCGAACAGAGGCTTTGTTAGCTTGACAATTGTAATGTGTCAGAAGCTGTACTTGAGTTTCAATGCGGCGGCTCTTTTGCGGCAAGCCTCGGCTTCTTTTTTGTTACCCAGCTTCTCGTACAGTATGGCCCTGAGCGTGTAATATTCCGGGTTCTCGGGCCACAATTTTATCGCCTCGTCGTTGTCCAGCAGGGCGAGCTCGTAAAGTCCCATCTCGCGTTCGATGTCACTGCGCACGATGTAGAGGGTGGAACTGTATGGCTGTTCCTCTATCATCAGCCCGATGAGGGCAAGCGCCTCGTTGAACATCTCCTTCTTCTGGTACACCTGTACAAGCCCCAGCTTGGCATTGGTGTTCTCCGGTTCAAGCGTCATCACCTTCACGAACCCCTCTTTTGCCTTGTCATATTCACCCTTTAGCATGTAGGCCTGTGCGCTAATCAATAATGCCGCACTGTTGTCCGGGTGCTGCTCCATTATACCGTTGCAGTCCTCAATGGCCTTGTCATATCGTTCCAGTTGCAGGTATGCGTTTGCCCGTTGGAACAGCAGGGCAGTCTCGCCCGGCTTCAGTTCAAGGGCTCTGGTGTAGCTGTCTACAGCTCTTTCTGTTGCGCCCGTCATCAGCTGGGAATAAGCAAGGTTTACAAGAGTCTTGAACTTTGCGGCCTCCCCGGCAAGCGGTAAAGCCCGCTCAAAAACCTTGGCGGCCTGCGCGAACTCCTTCGCGTCGACAAGTCTTACACCCTCTTTATAAAGAGTGTTGTAGTCCTGCGCAAGTCCCAGAAATGTATATAACGACAATATGAAAGTCAATAGATGTCTCATAGCAATAATTCTTAAACCAGACGCTAAGATAGCTCATTTATCCCAAGAGCCCGTCATTTGACTGCAAACTTTAAAACAAAATAACAGTTTTTGCAAGTTTTGTTTCGAAATAGCATTAAGATTGCGAAGAAAATGATTATCTTCGCACCGGATTTGCCACACGGCAACAAATGCCTTAGTAGTTCAATGGATAGAATAAATCTCTCCTAAAGATTAGATTCGGGTTCGATTCCCGACTGAGGTACAAGAGGGTGACCCTGAAGTAAAACGGGTTACTCTCTTTTTTTGTTTAAAATTTTCGCAGGCCTTTTCGGACTCTGTACTCGCAGCCTTCAACGTTCATCGTTCATCGTTAAACGCTCCTCGTTAATCGTTATTTCACACATTTTGTTACCCGTTTGTTACCCGTTTCTGGCAGTTTTGTTACCCGGAAACGCGCTCTTGAGTTTTCGCCGAAGCCTTGATTAGATACCTTGTGAATCGCTTTTTGCAAGGAACGTCTTTGATGACCGAAAAAATAGTTTTCATCTGCGGCTGAATTTTAATTTCATCTTTTGTTACCCGTTTGTTACCCGCCTCCAAAAGAGACGGGTTTTTCTTTTGGATATCAAGTGATTGCAAAAGTTGTTTGATTAACGCCCACTTAAAGGCCACAGATATCCCAGAGGCGGATTTTGCTGTATAAAAGAGTGAGATTTGTTAC
>SUXN01000039.1 GCA_015060965.1 Bacteroidales bacterium
CCGAATAATTATCGATATCCTTCTTTTACTTAAATCTCAACCACTTTATCAAAGGGTATCTTTTTCAGTGCCCTCCAAAATGCGGCAGTTTTTTTGTTTTCACTTATTGATGTAGTGACTACAGAAAGTGTGTTAATACCGTGTTGTCACACACGTCCAGGATATTGCTCAAGTGCTTTACCCAGCAGGAAAATGGCACGCTTGAGGTCTTGTTTGTCAATTGCATACGCAATACGTACCTCGTTCTTTCCGTAACCCTCTTCGCTGTAGAAACCCGATGCGGGCGCCATCATAATCGTCTCACCCTCATATTCAAAATCGGTCAGGCACCATTCGCAGAATTTGTCGCTGTCATCGATTGGCAGGCGGGCAACGGTGTAGAAGGCACCCATAGGGATAGGGGAGTACACTCCCGGCAATTTGTTCAGCTCATCTACAAGGCAGTTGCGTCGCTCGATATATTGTTCGTATGTGTTTATGGCATATGAACGGGGTGCCTCAATTGAAGCCTCTGCAACAACCTGTCCCAAAAGAGGGGGGCTCAGGCGTGCCTGGCAGAACTTCATAACTGCTTGACGAACAGCCTTGTTCTTTGTTATAAGAGCACCGATTCTAATTCCACACTCTGAATAACGCTTTGATACAGAATCAATTAATACAACATTGTCCTCAATCCCTTCAAGGTGGCAAGCCGATATATAAGGAGAGCCTGTATAGATGAACTCACGGTAAACCTCGTCCGAGAAAAGATAAAGGTTGTGTTTCTTAACCAGGTCACGTATGCGGTTCATTTCGTTGCGTGTGTACAGATAACCGGTGGGGTTATTGGGGTTACAGATAAGGATACCGCGTGTGCGCTCATTTATAAGCTCCTCAAAACGCTCCATAGGAGGTAACGCAAACGACTCGTCAATTGATGAACGGATCGGGCGGATAATTGCACCGGCAGATATTGCAAAGGCCATATAGTTGGCGTATGCAGGTTCCGGGACAATAATCTCGTCACCAGGATTAAGGCAAGTGAGGAATGCGAAAAGCACAGCCTCTGAGCCGCCCGATGTGACAATGATGTCATCCGGCTTCAGCTTGATCTGGTATTGGTCATAATATCCCACAAGTTTCTCACGCAAAGAGAGAAATCCGTCGCTTGGGCTGTATTCAAGAATTTTCTGGTCAAATTTCTTTATAGCTTCAAGAGCCACCTCGGGAGAATTCAAGTCAGGCTGACCGATGTTAAGGTGATAAACCTTGACGCCACGTTCTTTTGCAGCATTTGCAAAAGGTGCAAGTTTTCGTATCGGTGACGAAGGCATCAGTATGGCTCTTTCTGATAATTCCGGCATAAAATCTTCGTTTTTTATTAATGAACGCAAAATTACTCAAAAACAACGAATTATTTACACATTGTCCTAAAATATGTACGATAAACTTACCTTCTTTATTCCGGAATACAGTCAGAAACCCCTACCCGTTACGAACAACCACTAATGCATGATAATAAATATTATGTTTAATATAACTTTGATATTTGCACTCTTTACTGTAAATTGGCGGGTTTCTGTGTCTTATGTTTAATATGGTTTTGATATTTGCACTATTGGTTGAATTGTGTACGGAAATCTTGAACTTAGTGTGAATCTGTGTGAGAAACATAATTCTGTGTCTTATGTTTAATATGGTTTTGATATTTGCACTATTGGTTGAATTGTGTACAGAAATATGGAATTTGTGCGAATCTGTGTGAGAAACATAATTCTGTGTCTTATGTTTGATATAACAATTTCTCTTTGAGATCCCTCCCAGCGGTTCGGGATGACAATCCGGTGTTTTCGCTTACTTGTCATTCTATTTTTCATTCGACGTGAAGTAAAAAAGTAACCGCTCCTGGAAAGGAACGGTTACCTGTGATTTTTTAATACTCATCAATCTGTTCTAATCTTTCGGTGGCATCCTCATGTCCAAGGTCGCTTGCCTTTCTGTACCAGAATATCGCATCGTTCGAATTCTTGAGTACTCCCAAACCGTTCTCGTAACAGTGACCGAGCAGATACATAGAATCGGCGTGTCCGTTCTCTGCCGCTTTCTTCAACCACTCTATTCCAAGGGCAAAATCATGTTCTACAATGTCGTCAACGATATACAGTTCACCCAACAGGAACTGTGCGTCCGATAGGCCTGCTTCAGCCAATTTTGTCAGCAATGAGATGGCCTTTTCCGCATTCTTTTCAATCTTATCTCCCATCAGATAATGAAGAGCCAATTTTAAAGCCGCTTCATCGTCTCCATGTTCAATGGCCATTACATATAGTTCCTCAGCCTTTTTTGCATCTTCTTTTACACCAATGCCATCAATATAACAGTCGGCTAAAATACTGTATGCCTGTGGAAATTCTGCATCGCACGCTTTCTGTAACCATTCGGCAGCTCTCTTATTATCTTGTTTGAATTCAAGGTAGAATGTTCCTAATGCGTACATAGCCTTGGCGTCCTCAAGCATTGCGCCATGTTCGAGCCAATGTTCAGCCTTCTCAAGGTCCTCTTTTTCAAGATATATCGAACACAGAGTAAGACATACGTTGGAATTACCTTCCATAGCTGCTTTCTGGTACAGCTCAATAGCCTTGTCAATGTCCTTCTCGACAATGCTTCCCAAGTAATGGCAATTTGCAATGGTCACCAACGCATCAATGTCGCCGGCGTCAGCAGCCTTTGTGTACCATTCCATTGCTAACGGGTCGTTCTTTTCGGGGCCCTCGGAATATTCGTGTATGTTTCCTACGGCAATCATCGCAGTGGTATTGCCCTCTTCAGCAGCCATTGTGAACCATTTGAGCGCTTCGGGGATACTCTCCTCTACCCCATACCCCGATATATACATTCTGCCAAGCCTTATCTGGGCTGAAACATTCCCGTTCATGGCAATTTTCTTATAACATTCTACAGCCTTCTCCAAGTCCGGCTCCATACCTTCGCCATATTCATACATAACGCCAAGATGATATGTGGCATCATCATTTCCAAGCTCCGAGGCTGTCGTCAGCATGTCGAATGCCTTCGCATAGTCTACAGGAAAATGGTCTCCGGTAAGGTAAAGAACGGCAATCTCCTTCATGGCTTCAGCGCTGCCTTGTTCAGCGGCCATGTTGAACCATTTCAAAGCCTCTTCGGGGTTCTGTTCAACGTTCTTGCCATTAAGGTATGACATACCTAAATAATACTGGTCCGATACAGAACCTTTTTCTGCTCTTGAGACGCGATACTCAAATGCCTTTGCTTTATTCTCTTCACCCAATGCTCCGCTCTCATACAGAGATGCAAGATCGTGCATAGCTCTGATGTTACCAAGTTCAGCAGCAGCCTTGTAGCATTCGGCAGCCTTCTCAAAGTCCTGTTTGCCGCTAAACTCATCCTCGTACATGACTCCAAGATAATAAAGCGCTGCATCATAGCCTTGTTCAGCCGCACTCGACAGGAGCCCGAATGCCTTCTCATAGTCCATCGGCACATGTTCGCCTCTCAAGTAGATAAGAGCCAGAGAGGTCATTGAATCAGCATGCCCTTTTTCGGCAGCCGTTGTATACCATTGGATAGCTTTTTCAATATCCTGTCCAATATTGGCAAAGTCATCTCTTTCATATACCATTGCAAGGACGTACATGGCATCTGTGTTTCCCTGCTCAGCAAGTTGTTTTAGATAACCTATACCCTTTTCAACATCTTCTTTATTTTCTTTGCCCAGATAGAAAATTCCCAAACCTATCATGGCTTCTTCATATTCATTGTCTATTGCTTTGGTATACCACTCGATCGCCTTCTCTCCATCGGCTTCTACTCCGCTTCCGTCAGCATATGAGACAGCCACATTTGCCTGTGCTTTCGGATATCCCATTTCGGCTGATATCATGTATAGCCTGAAAGCCTCTTTCTCATCTTTTTCAACACCTAATCCTTCCATATACATATATCCCAGGCGATTTATGGCAACACTGTCACTTTCATCGGCGCACTGTCTGAATAATTTGAAGGCTTCTTCATAACTGCCGCTGTCAAATAAAGATTCGGCCCTTTCCAATGTGCTCTGCGCCATAGATACCCCTACAAAGGCAAAGCAAGCAATGATAGTCAATAATAATCTTTTCATAATGGTTATGTTTGTCTTTAATTTTTCGGTTTTGCACAAAGATAGTTACAAGCGAGCGAGAAACATCAAGCTTGCTTGAATGTTTTTTACTACGAGTGCAGAAATATTCAAGGTTTACCTTAAAGATAGTGAATATTGCACAGTATAGCTTTGTCCGTTCAATATTTATGCGCTATTTTTGCTCTTTAACCAGCCAACAGCAAAATAATGAAACTATATTCAGCACCTCTGCAAGGATTTACCGAGGCCGTGTGGCGCAATGTGCACAGCGTTGTCTTCGGCGGCATCGACGGTTATTACACACCTTTCCTGCGCTACGAGCATGGCGAGATACGCAGCAAGGATGTGCGTGATGTCGAGCGCAAGAACAACAGCGTGGAGAATCTTGTTCCACAGATAATAGCTGCCACACCCGATGAGATGCACCCTCTAATGGAACTGATAGCCAGTGAGGGCTACAGGTGCGTGGATATAAATATGGGCTGTTCGTTCCCATTGCAGGTGCGCAAGAAACATGGAGCAGGGCTCCTGCCCCACCCCGACATGGTCGCAGCCCTGTTGGAGGCCGCTGCCGGTTACAAGGGTTTCACATTCTCTGTAAAGATGCGCCTCGGATGGGAAAGCAAAGACGAGTGGCGCGCACTCTTGCCGGCGCTCAATGATGCTCCGCTTGAACATATAACCATGCACCCACGCCTGGGCATAGAGCAATACAAGAAACCGGCAGATGTGGAAGCCTTTGCAGAGTTCCTGGATGCCTGCAAGCACCCCGTTGTGTATAATGGCGATGTAACCACACTCGGCGACATACAGCGTCTTGAACAGCTGTTCCCCACGCTAAAGGGAATAATGATTGGCCGCGGACTGCTTGCTAACCCCGCCTTGGGCATCGAATACAGCCGGGGGGGTGAACTCACTGACAGCGAACTGTGCCGGCTCATTCAGGCAATGCACGACGAGATGTTCGCCAGGCTCTCACCCCGCCTGCAAGGCAACACCCAGTTCCTCACAAAGATGAAGCCCTATTGGGAGTACCTGCTCCCCACCCTCCCCAAACGTCTCAGGAAACCCATCCTCAAGGCCACCACAATAGAGAAATACCAGTCGGCTGTAGCTAATGCATTGAGGGGAGATTGGGAGTGATATACAGGTCAATCCAATTCCAATTTGTCAATCATCTCGGCAAAAACGGGGTTCTTGTCGCATAGCTCCTCAATGAACTTTGCCCTTTTTGTTTCTGTAATCTCATCATCTTTTGGGCATAGTTGCTGCTCATTGAACGGATATCCTGCAATGGCTTCGGGAAGGCGTTGTCTTATAACGTCAAAGTATATCCTTTTGCGTTGCTCAAGTTCCGTGACCTCTTTTGCTGTTTTGCGGAACTCCGCCTTCACTTTGTTGTGCCAATTGAAGTAGTATATCATTTCATTCTCCATCTTCATCAAGGCCATGCTGTAGAGTGTGGCATTGATTCTGGAGTGGAAATCGGTACCGTGTGGCTCATCGTTCAGGAAAATGTCATCATTGAAAAGCGTGTCCAAAGGATCACCTGATTCCATCTCCTTGGCATATTCCGCAATGGTGCGGAAAAGGTAGCCAAGAATGTCACCAGGGGGTACTTTGCCGCCCGTCTTTGCCATCACCTCATAATAATCCCCTTCGCATAGCCTGTCATAGTCTATGGTGAATGCAGGGTTCTTGGCAAGTCTTATGCATACGTATTTATACGCTGCGCTGCTACTTCTGAAACTGTCGCTGTAGCTGGTTTTCCACGCCTCCTGATGTTGCAGAAGATACTCCTCGCTCATGTGCTTCACGATTACCCTGCGGCATGCTTC
The DNA here is from genome assembly GCA_015060965.1 of Bacteroidales bacterium. Lineage (GTDB taxonomy): Bacteria > Bacteroidota > Bacteroidia > Bacteroidales > Bacteroidaceae > HGM04593. The sequence goes on from SUXN01000039.1 coordinate 5,980, forward strand.
TTCGGGTTGTTTCTGCCACAAGGCATCTATCTTGTCAGTAAAATGGCTATCCCAGTTGCCATAGAGAATGTTATATGCCCATTTTCTGTCACTCATTGCACCGTCGAGGAAAGCGTCAATGATCTTGCGCTGTGTGGCGTGCGACTGATGCGCGTAGCGCTCTTTCAGCTTATCCTTTGCGTATGTCACCTTCTTGCTCTTCTTGTCCCTGAACAGCCTTATAAGCGTGCCTATATCCTCGTTGCGCAGCGGAACTGCAACAGGCGATAGCATCTTGTCAATGCACCTGACAGTATACCGCGTGGCATCGCGGTAACGGTAGTTGCTGAATTCCAACTCCTGTTTCAAGGATTGCAAGGACTCTTTGTCAAGAGTGTAAAGCAGCATACGTATCTCGTCCCTGTCAAAGGCATCGGGGTACTTATCGGTTATCTGTTCCCCGTTCAGCTTCTGTAGTATATGTTCAAATGCCGTTTTTCTCATAAGTTGCAGTTTTGTCAGTAGGCAAAATTAGCGCTTAATATCTCTTTTGCTATGATGTGTGGGATGAAGTTATCAACATCACACTATAAAGATATCCCCACAATACGAAATCTATCTTCGCAGTGTAGGGATATTGATGGAATTTGCATTTTTGTTCGATATATAGAACAAAATGAGGCATTATTGTAATAACGTCTGCTCTTATCCTTTGGTAATAATATAGAAGTTGTCCATTGATACAAATAACTACTGCGATGGTGTCATCATGAGCCCTGCAAAGGACCTCTCGGTGGCTCTGCCAGCAACTTTGCGAGATGTTTCACTTCGTTCAACATGACACGACACGTCTTGGACAGCATCTATATTATTACCTATTCTTTCACAAACTCAATCTTTGCAGCGAGGTCGTAGCCTTCCCGGTACAGGGCGTGCAGCTTGTTTATGTCGCGTTCCATGCGGCCCACCTCAATGGGGCGCTCGGGACGGATGACGATGGCACTACCCTGGGCCTCCATCTTCTCTACAAGCTCTACCTGGCTGTTGTATATGGCATTGCGGTTGCGGATAGCCTCTTTCAGCTTAGGGTATTTCCTGTACATGAAGAATGGCACTTTAGTAGCCTTGGCAGGTTTGCGGTAGCCTTTGTTGCGGGTGAGGACAATGAGAGGCTTTGTGAAGCCTTGTGACATCGCGCGCTCCACGGGAATGGAGTCGGCAACACCGCCGTCGGCCATGGGAACGCCGTCGACGTATGCTATCGGGCACACGAAAGGCAGGCTGCTCGATGCCTTTACAATGTCTATCACACGCTTGGAGTCGTTCTTCTCCTCAAAGTAGTTGGCCTCGCCTGTTATGCAGTTGGTGGTCACCACCTCAAGCCTCTCCGGGCAACGTGCAAGGGCATCGTAGTCGTATGGGTAAATCTCCTCGGGCAGCTTATGGAACAGGAGCTTGAAGTCCATTATGTTGCCCTGGGTGATAAGGTGTCTGAAGCCTATGTAATTGTACTTCTCCATCATGTCGATGTTGGAGAACTTTGCCCTGCCGCGTTGGTTGGACATATAAGAGAGGGCATTGCAGGCTCCTGCGCTCACGCCAATTATATATGGGAAACGTATTCCGCGGTCCATGAAGTTGTCGAGCACTCCAATGGTGAAGATGCCGCGCATTCCGCCACCTTCGAGAATGAGGGACGATTTCTCTGTTATGTCTACTGTCTTCTTCATATTCTAAGCAGCTTCTTAAATATGTTGCCACAAATTTACTAATTATTGTGTAGTTATTGAACAAATACCCTCTTTATGTTTACTGATTATGATTATTTAAAGATGTTATTTTCACTTATTGAAAGCAAATATTACATTATCGTGTTATGCACTGAATGATGATTTTATTATCTTCGCACTATAGTATATTCTTAATTATTCAATGATATGAAAAACAATTTGTTTACACTCCTTCTTGCAGGAGCATTCTGTATCTCATGTAATGGAACCGGCAACAATGCAAAGCCGGTAGAAGAAACCTCACCGTCAGTTTCAGAGGCTGCACAGGAGGTTAAGGCCGATTCTGTTACCGTGTATGAGCACGACTACATTGTAAAGGTGGGCGATGTCGCTCCGGACTTTACTCTTGAGATGCTCGACGGCACAAAGTTCACATTGTCGCAGAACCGTGGCAAGGTTGTGATGCTGCAGTTTACAGCCGGCTGGTGCGGTATCTGCCGCAAGGAGATGCCTTTCATTGAGAGCGACATATGGCAGAAGCATAAGGAGAACAAGGATTTTGTTCTTGTGGGCATTGACCGCGAAGAGGCAAAGGAGGATATCCTTCCCTTTATTGAGCAGGTAGGTACCACCTACCCCATTGCCATGGATAGCAACGGTGATGTGTTCGCAAGCTATGCGCTGCGCGGTGCGGGAATAACACGTAACATCCTCATCGATCGTTACGGCAAGATTGTGATGCTCACCAGACGCTTCGAGGAGCAGGAGTTCAAAGAGCTGGTTGAGAGGATTGACAATATGCTTGAATAATATGAACGGAAAACGGGCTAAAGGTTACAGGAGTGATGCATTGTGAATAAATCATGGCGTATGAGCGAACTATAAGGTTTACTACATACGCCACTTTTTATAGAAACAGTATGCTCTCTCAAACGCACGATAGCCTAACGCACTATGGCAATGCACCTGTAAAAATCCTATAGTCGGAATTTACATATAAATCCGTAAGTACAGAGATTATGTCTGGAGGATATTCATACTTATATGACCTCAATATAAAAACTAAAGGGACGAAAACCGTCATTGCAACTAATCATGGCACTCATCGGATTTTTCATCCATCCATCATAAAAATTACCCTCTCCTTTGGCTAATGACTCTACGAACTCCCGCATGGAAGACCATGCAGAAGGACACATCCCATCAGGACATTGACCATCGACGGAAATCCACTGCTGACCAACCTGTACTTCGCAAGTATGCTCAATGAGATTCTCGTATTCGGCTATCAAGTCCGGGTATACCGACTGCCGTATTGCTGTAATCCGTATTATATTCATACAAATTCCGCTTTATCTATGCAAATATAGTATATTCAACTGTGAAATACCAGTTTGTGTAAAAATTAATATCACAGAAAACCTTAGGTTGTTATATCAAGCGGCAGTATCTTTTCAGTCATGAAAAGTATGTTATAGAACTGCAACAGTATGATGAATGTGATAAGACAAGGACTTGTCATTAATAACATTGAGCAGGGTGGCCATTTGGCCACCCTGCTCAATGTTATCATATTTATTTCTTACTCAGCCTTTGCTGCGCGACGGATACCGCGGCGCTTTGGTGCCGGAGCCTCTGCCGGCTTCTCCTGCTGTACACCTGCAAGCTCAGGGTCAATCATGATACGTCCGCAGTTCTCGCAAACGATGATTTTCTTTCTCATACGGATATCCATCTGACGCTGTGGTGGAATCTTGCTGAAGCAACCTGCGCAAGCATCACGCTCAACGTATACGATACCCAAACCGTTGCGTGAGCTCTTGCGGATGCGCTTGAACGATGCCAAAAGGCGTGGCTCGATGTTCAGCTCAAGGTCACGTGCCTGCTCGCGCAGCTTCTCCTCCTCGGCCTTTGTCTCTGCAACGATATCCTCAAGCTCGGTCTTCTTCATGTCAAGGTCCTTCTTGCGCTCCTCCAACAGGTTTGTAGAACGCTCGAGGTCATCATTCTTCTGCTGCTCCTGCTTTCTTGCATCGTTGATTTTCTTCTCGTCGTGCTCTATGACAAGGCGGTTGTACTCAATCTCCTTGTTCAAGAGGTCGAACTCGCGGTTGTTGCGTACGTTCTCCTGGTCGGCTGTGTACTTCTCGATGCTTCTCTTTGCCTGCTCCATCTCCTCACGGAAACCTACAACGTTCTCGCGGATTTTCTTGATGTCGTTGTTGATGTTCTCGATACGTGTGCCGAGGCCGACAATCTCATCCTCGAGGTCCTTTACCTCAAGAGGAAGCTCACCACGCAGAATCTTGATCTTGTCAATCTGTGAAAGGATAGTCTGCAACTCATAAAGGGTCTTCAACTTCTCTTCTACTGTGTATTCAGAAGGATCTTTCTTTGCCATTTTGTTTAATATTTAAAGTGTTAATATATTCTTCATTTTGTCATTCTGATGGAGCGAAGCGACTGATGAATCTTATCTTATCACACCGGACATGACATATTCTTTCTTTACATATACTTTACCGGGTTGGTGTCCACCGTTGTCTTTGTCACCTTTACTCCGGGGAACTGTCCATTTATAATCTCTGCGAATATATCCATCGTATATTGCTCGCTCTCGTAATGTCCTATCACTGCCATAAGCATCTTGCCTGTGTAGTTGAAGAGGTCATGGTAACGTGCCTCGCCTGTTATGTAGAGGTCGGCGCCCGATGCCATTGCCGCACCGGCAAACGAGCCTCCTGCTCCACCGCACAGCGCTACCCTCTTTATCTTGCGTCCCAAGAGAGGTGTGTGGCGCACGCTTCCTACTGCAAATTTCTCCTTTATCTCCTGCAGGAACCCAACCTCGTCGCGCTCGACAGGCAATTCGCCTATAACGCCTGTACCCACTGCATTCCAGCTGTTCTTTACCGGGTAGATGTCGTATGCCGGCTCCTCGTACGGGTGGGCATTGAGCAACGCCTTTATCACACGGCCTTTGATGTATGAAGGCATTATTGTCTCTATGCGTGTCTCGCTCTCCCTGTGCAGTTCGCCAATGTTACCGCAGAACGGGTTGCACCCTTCATTCGCCTTGAAGGTGCCGAAACCATCGACGTTGTAGCTGCATGAACCGTAATTGCCTATCTCGCCACATCCTGCCGCGAACAGGGCATCACGTACGGCATCGGCATGTGAAGCCGGCACATATACAGCCAGTTTCAGTAGAGAATCCTCCTTTGGCAGCAGAATGCGCACATTCTGCAGGCCGAGAATCTCGGCAATGCGGTAGTTCACTCCGCCTGGAGCATTGTCAAGGTTAGTGTGGGCCGAATAGATTGCGATGCCGTTAGCGAGCGCCTTCATTATACAGCGCTCCACATAATTGCTGCCGGTTATTCGCTTTAGCGGCTTGAAGATTACGGGATGATGGGATATGATGAGATTGCATCCCGATGCGATGGCCTCGTCAACGACGGCCTCGGTCACATCAAGACACAATAAAACCCCTGCAACTTCCGCATCTGTTAATCCAATCTGCAATCCGGCATTATCAAAGTCGTCCTGCAGCGGCAGAGGCGCGAACATTTCAAGGGCATTCGCTATATCTTTTATCTTAACCAAAATGATATAAGGATATTTCAACTGCAAATATACGCATATTTTTCCATTCGGCAAAACTGTAACGCATACATCTGCAAGTTTTTCCAAAATCATTTACAAAGGCAATAATATAGGAGTTGTCCATTGATACAAATATCTACTGCGATGGTGTCATCCCGACAGAGCGCAGCGACGAGGGATCTCAAAAATATCGCGAAATAAGAGATTCTTCACATTCGTTCAGAATGACAAAACAACGTTTTGTTATCGACGAGTTTTGCAGCAACAGGTCAAACGTAGCATAGCCGTAGGTTATGCCGTTTGGGTTGCGAAAAGCAAAACGAGTCAATGACAGTGCAAATATAGAATGACATGATACGTTTTGGACAACATCTATATTATTACTTTTACAAAAGCCGTGTGGTATAATGCGATTAAAGCTCATCCGTTAAGTTATATAAAACTCCTCCACTAAGTTAGGGGATGTGGCCTTTATGCCGGAGAGGAGAAGAAATCAAACACGACAATTTAGGTAAAAAGATGCTTGACTGTGTTATAGCATGACATAAACCACGGACTTGTCATCTTGACGACTGAAAGGAGGAAAGATCTCAAAAACAACCAACGTGAGAGACTGAGTATTATAAGTCTACAGAATTTTATTCGGGTGAAGGAAACGGCTGCTCTTCCATTGAGGAAAACACACGAGGATTAGTGTCCTGTTTCTTTAATCAGCAGATCCTGTCATACGCAGCTTTAATCCTGTCAAGTGCCTGCTTCAATGTCGCACGTGGGCAACCGAGGTTCATGCGCATGAAGCCCTCACCGCCCTGGCCGAACATGGCACCGTCGTTCATGCCAACCTTTGCTTCGCGGATGAAGAACTCAACCATCTTGTCGTGTGGCATGCCCAGCCCGCGTGCGTCAAGGAAGACAAGATAGGATGCCTGCGGACGTATCATGCCTAACTTTGGCATATCTCTCTTGAGGTACTCCTCCATGTAGTCGATATTGGCATCGACATACTCAAGCATCTGCTCCAGCCACTCGTCGCCCTCGTCGTATGCAACGGCAACAGGGAGTGTGGCGAAAATATGCGCGCTGTCAAGCTCGCTCTTGCGCAGGAACTCGTTGTACTGGTTACGTATCTCCTCGTTCTGTATTATGTGGTATGAACTCTTCAGGCCGGCGATATTGAACGTCTTGCTGGCTGCCATGAATGTGATGCAGTTGTTCTTTGCCTCCTCGCTTACGGTTGCAAAAGGGGTATGTCTGTAACCTTTGAGGGCCATGTCGCAGTGAATCTCGTCGCTTATCACAAGTACATTGTTCTTGACGCAGATGTCACACATCCTCTGCAGTTCCTCCTTGCTCCACACGCGGCCGCAAGGGTTGTGCGGGTTGCATAGCATGAACAGCTTGCACTCCTTGACCTTCTCTTCAAAATCTTCAAAGTCAATCTCCAACTGGCCGTTTACCAGTTTCAGCGGGTTTGTAACCAGAGTGCGCTCAAGCTCTATTGTGACATTGTGGTACGGGTGGTACACCGGTGGCTGGATGAGTACCTTATCACCGGCCTTTGTAAAGCACTGCAACGCAAAAGCGATTGCTGGGACAATGCCGCCCACAAAGGCTATCTCTTTGGGTTGTACATCCCAACCGTAGTGACGTGACACCCAGCTCTGTATTGCCGGTTTCCAGCGGTTGCTGCAGATGGAGTACCCAAGTACTCCATGGTCGAGTTGCTTGTGTATTGCATCAATGATGAAAGGTGGTGTCTTCCAGTCCATGTCGGCAACCCACATGGGGATAATATCATCCGTGCCGAATATTTCCTTTACATTATCATATTTTACGCAATCGGTATCCTTGCGCGGGATTATCTCGTCAAAATCGTATTTCATGTGTGTCTTATTTCTATCCTGTTTTCCTGTGCATTATATACAATGCTCTCGTCGTTTATGAAACTCTGTAGCGCACCACTCTCCGACAGACTCTTTACGTTTCCTTCTGTGAGTTTTCCGTTGTTCATCAGCCATATCTTGTCGGCCAGGCGAAGGGCAAGTTCAAGGTCGTGTACCGATACTATTATCGCCTTGTTCTCTTCTGTGGCCAGCCTTTTTAAGGTACGCAACAACTGCACTTTGCTCGGGTAGTCAAGGAATGCCGTGGGCTCGTCAAGCAATATCGTCGCTGTCTCTTGTGCAAAGGCCTTTGCTATCATGCATTTCTGCCTCTCACCGTCGCTGAGTGTGGAGATATACCGGCCGGCAAATGTGTGTATGCCCATAATCTCCATTGCGCGTTCCACGGCCTCTTTATCCTTTGCGGTGAGTGTGCCAAGATAGTTGGTATATGGTATGCGCCCGAGCGATACGAGTTCCCGAACGCTCATGTTCGCAACAGAGCCCGTGTCGGTGAGCACGACAGATATCTTTTTTGCCAGCTCCTGTGCAGAGAGTGTCTGCACCTCCTTGCCCTCATAGAGCACACGCCCCTCCAATGGTCTTATATATGCTGCCAACGTGCGCAGGAGCGTGGACTTTCCGGCACCGTTGCGGCCAATCAATGCCACAAGCTCACCACGCTCCAGTGATGCCTGTGCCACATTGGCCACGGGAATGGTCTTTTTGCCCTCCCGGTAGCCTAATGTTACATTCTGTATATAAAGAGCTGTAGTACTCATATTCTAATAAATAAGAGATTGACTAAAAAGGCTCTTTTGTTGTTACGCTTGCCCGCAAAATACTCATTTACGCTTAGTAAACTGCGTTTTTTCGGGCTTCGCAAGCCTAAAAATAGCTCTTTTTATACAACCTCCCTACAAACGTGGGTGACCCAAAAGTGAAATGGGTCACCCACTATCATATATCTTTAATTATTTGTACTCCATCCACTCGTTGAGCTGCTCAAGAATCTGGTTTCTCATATCCTCGGGCATGTTCAGGATGCGTGCAGTGTGGCTTCCACCGGGCTGGATGAACACCTTGATGTTCTGCTTGTTGCGGTCGCGCAACCATGTGATGCCGCTTGCAGTCCATGGGTCAACCTCGCCATAAACGAGAATCATCTTGGGGTCGTTCTCGGTGTAGAAGTCTGTGACGAAACGGTAGTTGCTGTCATCGAACTCCACATCGGCGAACTCCTCGGGAAGGAGAACTCGCTTGAGGTAACCCTCAATCTCCTCCTCGTTCACATACTTGCGGAAAGGCTCGATGTTGTAACCGTAGTAACCGAAATCCTTTACTGCCTGTACAAAGAAAGACTCAATCTTGTTTTCTGCTGCAAAGTAGTCGGGGCCGCACATCTTGATGAAATAGTCAATAATTGTCTTGTCATCAGAGTCGAGTGCCGGGATGGTATTTGTAGGAGTACCCCACTGCCACATCGAGAACTGATACTCAAGAATAAGAAGGTCATAGATTGTAGATGTAGGAACGCGGAATGTGAGGTCGTGCTTCAGACAGTATTCATCGAACATTGGCAACAGACGCTCCTTTCGCTCGAAGAGCTCTTTCTGGAAGTTGCGGATTGCGTCGCGGTTGGCCTTTGTAGATACCTGCTCAAGGAAAGACTCATGACGGCCGTCCTCAACGGCACAACTCAACGGGCCAACGTAGGGAACAGAGACATCCAGGTCCTCGGGATAGTATGCACGCAGGAAGATAGATGTGGAGCCACCCTTGCTGATACCTGTAGAAGCCCACTTCTTGTTGTAGAATGGCTTGAAGCTTGTTATGATCCTGTGGTAGTCCTCCATTGAGTTCTCTATTGTGAGATAGTCCCAATTGCAAGGCTCAGGAGTTGACTCCAGGAAGTAACGGTGCTCTACAAAGATGATGTTCGCATCCATAATCTTTGTAAGCTCCTCCATGTAACGTGGACTGCTGAAGGCGTAGTCTGCACCGTAACCCTCGGTAACGATTACCACCGGACGGTCATAACCGCGGTGACCGAGCATCACGCGCTGCTCGAACGAACCGGCCTCAGGGTTGTCTGTATCAAGCAATTGTGTAAACTTCATCAAGTAGTACTGACGTGTTGTGTCAGCCTTCTCAATCTTCTCGAAACTCTTAACGTACTCAATGCCCTTGAGCATCTTTTCAATCTCGTTCTGCGCGTTTACGGCAAATGCCACTACCAGGAACGAAAGCAATAAGAAAAATCTTTTAGTCATATCTTTTAATTTATAATTAATCAAAAGGGGTAAATGCAAACATTGCATAACATTTCACAAATTTAAGAAAAGTTAGGGTCAATACAAAATTATCGTCTGTTTTTTGGTGCAAACTGTCAATACAGCAACCTTGAGGCTGCCGATACAGATTAGCTTTGCAGCAAAAAAAGATGAAAAAGAAAAAGATTGTTTTCAGTTCGTCGGGTGGAACGCCCGCAATGCAGTTGTTGATGCACCTTGTCGACAACTTCGGCAACTACGACATTGAGCGTATAGCCGCGGAGATTGCAGCAATGTGTCGCGGAACACGCATTATAGTGACTGTATCGTGCACGGAGAATGTGCTTGTGTTGAACGGCAACACTGCAATGTGCCTGCGTCTTTTGGGCGATACCATTGCCTTTGACGCAGATAATGTTTCAAGAGAAGAGAATGTATTGGTAATCAGTTAACAAAAAAGTTATGACAGGAATAAACAAAATCAGAATCGGTGAGAGTGAATTTTACATCACTCCCTCATTGGGAACGGGCTTTCAGTTCGGAACAAGCATCGACAATGCCCATAAACTGTATATAAATATCGGTGATGCAAAGGCCGATAAAGCCTCACTGCCCTCGCCCGGCATGAAGATTGACCACTTGGGTTTTGTGGTCGAGAGTGCGAAATTCAAGGAATTCCTTGTAGCGTTGGGCTTCAAGACTGCGTAATCACATGGTAAGTGTTGTAATTACAGCCTATAATGTAGAGGCATGGATTGAGCAGTGCGTCCTTTCGGTCTGCAAACAGAGTCTTGACGATATTGAGATTATTGTCGTTGAGGATTGCTCTACAGACGGTACAAGGGATATTCTTGCAAGGATAAGAGAACCTCGTTTGAAAGTTCTTTACAATAATACAAATGTCGGTGCCGGAGCTTCGCGCAAGCGAGGCATCGAGGCAGCGAATGGTGAGTATATCCTGCTGCTCGACGGTGACGACTGGCTTGAAAAGGATTTCATCGGTGAACTTCATGCAAAGGCTATTGCATATGATGCTGATATTGTGAGCGGAGGAATAACCATAAGACGCGAGGACGGTTCTTGGGAGGCGCACTCCTGTGGCGATGCAATTGTTGAGGGTGGCGGCAAGATTGAACACTTCTGGAAAGAGAAAGTCGTGTTCATGAACAACAAGCTGATACGCCGTTCTTTGCACGGGAGAGTACCCTACTGCGCACGACGTTTCATTGAGGATACGCCCGTAATTATACCTATGCTGCATCTTGCCAACAAGGTCGTATATGTTGATAATGCCGGCTATAACTATCGTATGAGCAAAGATAGCCTGACGCATCAGGCGTCGCAGTTCAAGTACGCTCTTTTCCGCGCCCTCTGTGCCGACGATATCATCTCCTTCTTTGAAGAGAATGACCCGGAAGAACTCAAACGTCTGCCGCTTGTTGAAAGCTACTCACAGTGCATCGCCGAGATAAAGGATTGCTGTCCTACTGCTGAAATGATTGCTCCGTACAGGGATGAGTGGATTGAGTTCAGTTGCAGGCTTATAAAAAGGCTATGCTGAATGACACAACACCACAATAAACAAAAAAAGGAACACCGTAGTGTTCCTTTTTTTGTTGCTATATCATATTTAATCAATATGCAGGAGCGAGGTTGTTGCGCTCGATGTCCTTGAAGTAGTTTACTGTACCTACCTTCAACTCGGCTGTTGCAGCATCGTCACAAACGATGATACCGCTCTGGTGCATCTGGAGAACGCTGATAGTCCACATCTGTGTGATGTTGCCCTCAACTGCGTGATAGAGAGCCTGAGCCTTGTTGTGGCCGTTAACGAGGATAAGAACCTCCTTGGCATCCATAACTGTACCTACACCTACAGTAACCGCTGTCTTTGGCACCTTGTTGATGTCGTTGTCAAAGAAACGAGAGTTTGCGATGATTGTATCAGTTGTCAGAGTCTTGATACGTGTGCGTGAAGCAAGTGAAGAACCCGGCTCGTTGAATGCGATGTGACCGTCGGGGCCGATACCGCCGAGGAAGAGATCGATACCGCCGTAAGACTTGATCTTGGCCTCGTAGCGTGCGCACTCTGCAATGAGGTCCTCTGCATTACCGTTGAGGATGTTCACGTTCTCCTTCTTTACATCAACGTGGCTGAAGAAGTTGTTCCACATGAATGAGTGGTAGCTCTCGGGATGCTCCTCGGGAAGACCGACATACTCGTCCATGTTGAAGGTAACAACGTTCTGGAAGCTTACAATACCCTTGTTGTAGAGGTTGATAAGCTCCTTGTAAGTACCCAGAGGAGTACCGCCTGTAGGCAAACCAAGAACGAATGGCTTCTCTGCTGTGGGGTTGAAATCGTTGATCTTCTTTGCTACGTAAGCTGCTGCCCAACATGACAACTGCTGATAGTTTGGTTGAATAATTAAACGCATAATAGTTAATATTAAAAATTATAGTATTCTTTTATTTTCAATTTCTCAAGTTCTGTATCTACTTTCATAAAGCACGGAAGTGACATATGCTTGCCGTTCAGCAATGTGTCCTTGTGGAAAACCATCACCCTTGTTCCATCGTAATCGGTAAAGAGGGATGCACCGCCGACATTGCCTTTTACCAGAGGTTCCTGTTCTGCAACCCATGGACCATTCAGCCAATGTCCGAATTCGTTTGTTGTGTATGCAACGCCAATTGTGCTCTCATCACCTTTGCGGGCAGTGAACAACATTCCGCCTTCACCGCCGTCTGTGACAAAGAGGTACGGAGCCTCCACTGTATGCAAGGCCTGTGTGTTGTCTGTTTTCTGTGCCCAGCCAATCTCTGATGCCTTGAACATCTCGAAGGCCTCACCCATACGTCTGCCGTTGTCGTCAGTAAAACGTATTATTTTGAACGAGCCGTCACCGGTCTGCTCGCCAGCATGGGTGTAAATCATATATCCGGCATTGAGTTCATCGGTAAAGAATGTTGGATGTGTTGCAACCTCAGCCGGTTCCAACAATTCGCTCTCCTTGTCAATGACCCTATACGGACCGGTTATATCATCTGCTACCAAAGCAACGCACGAGCGACCTGTGATATTGCTGCCGTCAATGCCTGCAACTACTTCTCCATTACGCTCGAAAGATGCCAGATAGTAGTACCTGTCGTTGTGTTTGTGAATCTCGGGTGCAACCACAGACAATGCCCTGCTGTACCACACAGCCGTGTCAATGTCAAGCACGTCGTAAGGACCGTTCCACACTCTCATGTCCTTGCTGCTCCACATCGAGCCGCCGTCGCCCACCATATAATAGCAGTTGCTCTTGCGGTCGAACCTGACAAACGGGTTCCTGAGGTCCATTGTGTCTATTGCAACAGTGCGCTCGGGAGAACCGTCAGGGGTTGTAAGTTTCCATTCTACAGCCTTGCTTTGCTGTGCATTGTCCTTCTGCTCCGTCCCGTTTCCGGAACCGCAAGACATTGCAACCACAGCAACCGACATATATGCTAAAACTCTCCTTATCACCTTAAAAACATATTTATTTGTAAAGATAAGCAATTTTAAATTAATCAAGCAAGTAAATGCAGAAAGAAAAATATTTTATTTTCAGAATTAATGCAAGTGGCTCTAAAAGAACTTAAAATTATAATTAATTAGCTATCGGGGCAAGTCTACATGCTGTATTTCATTGTTTACTGTTCAACAACCAAAAATCAAGCCTTATGAAGACAAAAAGAGTTTTATTTATTCTGTTGGCCCTGTTTGCGGTGCAGGTGTCTCTTTTTGCACAAGAGAAGAAGATGACCCGCAAAGAAAAGGAGGCTGCATGGCGTGCCGAAAGACTCAAGAAGCGTGCGCAGGAGGAACGCCAGATTATGCACAACGATTCTGTGCAGTACATACAGGCAATCAATGCCATAAAGGCTGGCTCGTGGGCGCTTGAAGCCTCGAATGTGACATTCAACAACGGCGTCACGCGCTTTGTTACCGAAAGTACGAATTTCGTGTCGGTGAACGATGGACAGGCCGTGGTGCAGACAGCCTTCAACAACAGCAACATCAATTCGCCCAACGGCTTGGGAGGTATAACCCTTGAGGGCCGTATCCTTGGCGAGGAACTCAAGATGGACAAGGAAGGAAACGTGTACTATAACTACAGCATACAAGGTGCCGAGATTTCGGCAACGGTGAATGTGGTGATAACGTCCCACACCAATCAGGCGACAGCAACTGTCAATCCCAATTTCAGCAGCCGTCAGATGACATTGAGTGGTTACATATATCCATACGATTCTGCCGGAATCATAGAAGGCACATCGGGTTACTACTGACTGGAGAACAACCCTTCGTTCACATGGCGCTGGTATTATGCTCCCGGATATCCTCCACCGCCGGCATACAGGCCTTTTCCCCCACGGCCGCCGCGGCCGCCAATGCCTGCACGACCGCCTTCATTCGGGCCGCCCTCTTTCGGCGGAGGCAATACACGGCCACCAGGATTTACAAGATAACGGAAAAGTGAAATATGAAATCTGAAAACGGAAATGTGAAATCTGTGAGTAAAGAACAGAGGAAAAGAATACAAAGAGAGTGAAAAGCTGATGCTCTTCACTCTCTTTGTGTCGACGGAGGTCGATAATTTTTGCTTGAATCATTGACAACACACTCTTACCGCAACCCAAGCGGTATGACCTGCGGCCATACTACGCTTGACCTATTGCTGTGTGTGTTGTCGATAATTTTGTGCTTGAATCATTGACAACACACTCTTACCGCAACCCAAGCGGTATGACCTGCGGCCATGCTACGCTTGACCTATTGCTGTGTGTGTTGTCGATAATTTTTGCAAGCAAAAATCATTCATCTGCAGGTTTCATGTTTGTGTAGACATTCTGCACGTCGTCATCCTCCTCAAGGCGCTCGACAATCTTGTCGATAGTTGCACGCTGCTCGTCGTTGACCTCCTTCAGGTCGTTAGGGATGCGTGTGAACTCACTGCCTGTAATCTCGAAGCCCTTCTCCTCGAGTGTCTTCTGGATTGCACCGAATGACTTTGGATCACCATAGATTGTAATCTCGTTCTCCTCCTCATCGTACTCGTCCTCAACACCAAAGTCAATAAGGTCAAGGATCAGCTCGTCCATGTCAAGGTCCTCCTTCTTTGTAAAGGTGAACACGCTCTTTTGAGTGAACATGAAGTCAAGGCTACCCTGTGTACCAAGTGTTCCGCCGAACTTGTTGAAGACAGCGCGTACGTTAGCAACGGTACGTGTTGTGTTGTCTGTTGCTGCGTCAACGAATACGGCAATACCGAAGGGACCGTATCCCTCGTATGTTACCTCCTTGTAATCCTTCTGGTCTTTGCCCATCGCGTTCTTGATTGCGCGCTCGATGTTGTCCTTTGGCATGTTCTCGCGCTTAGCATTGGCGATAATGGCTCTCAAGTGTGAGTTTGTATCGGGGTCGGGACCACCGGCCTTAACGGCAATGGCAATCTGTTTTCCCACACGGGTAAATGTACGTGCCATGTTACCCCATCTTTTCAGTTTCGCAGCTTTACGGTATTCAAAAGCTCTACCCATAGTAAAAATTTTATTTGGTTTGTTATTATTACCTTATTAATATTAACGCTGTATTGCGCCCAGACGCTTCTGGAAATTCTCCATCAGGCGTGCCATTGTCTTGTCGATGACCTTGTCGTTGAGGGTCTGATTGTCGTCCTGGAGCACGAAGCTTACAGCATAGCTCTTCTTGCCCTCTTCAAGGTTCTTGCCCTCGTATACGTCGAACAGTGTCACAGCCTTCAACAGTTTCTTCTCTGTCTCGCGTGCAACCTGCTCAATCTGTGCGAATGTGACACTCTTGTCGATGAGCAATGCAAGGTCGCGCTTAACGGCAGGGTACTTGCTGATTTCGGCGTAGCCGATCTTGGCGTTCTTTACTGCCTTCATCAGCTCAGTCCAGTTGATATCGGCATAAAGGACCTCTGCATCAATGTCGAAGCGCTTTGTAACCTTCTTGCGCAGGATTCCAAGCTGTGCAACAACCTTCTTGTTGTTCTGTGCCTGTACCTGTATTGCAGCCGAGAAGATATCATCGCTGAATGTCGTGACAAGGCGCATGCCTGGCTTGAAGCCGAGACGGTCGAAAATGTGCTCTACAACAGCCTTGAGGTCGTATACCGACAAAGGACGGCCTGCCTCAATCCAAGAAGATGCTACATTGTTGCCTGTCATCCACAATGCGAGGTGATAGCTCTCGCTGTATGGGCTCAGGATCTTCTCCTCTACTCGCTTGTCGGCATCGAAGCGGTAGCAGTTGCCGAACTCAAAGAAACTGAGGTCGGTGAACTTGCGGCTCACATTGCGCTGTATGCTCTCAAGACCGCCGAACAGCATTGTCTGGCGCATCACGTTGAGGTCATTGCTCAGCGGGTTCATCAGGCGCACGAGGTTCTCGCTCTTGAAACTCTCAAGGCCGTCGTAATAACCGGCTGCGGTGAGTGAGTTGTTGAGAATCTCGTTGAAGCCGCAGCCAACCAGCTGCTCCGAAACAAGGTTCTGCAATTTGTGTGACTTGTCCTCGGCACCCTTTGTGATGATTGATGAGTGCAATGTTGTCGTTATGTCGATATTGTTGTAGCCATATATGCGAAGGATATCCTCTACCACGTCGCATGGGCGCTGTACATCCACACGGTAAGGAGGCACGAGCAGAGAAACGCCCTTCTCTGTCTCCTCAACAATCTTCATCTCAAGAGATGTCACGATGTTCTTGATTGTCTCAGGTGCAAGCTCCACGCCGATAAGGCTGTTTACGTATGAGTACTCAAGCTCAACCTTGAAATCCTCAACAGGTGCAGGATAGATGTCCTTTATATCCATTGAGATTGTGCCGCCTGCAAGCTCCTTGATAAGCATTGCAGCCTGCTTCAACGCGTATATTACGCAGTTGGGGTCGGTACCACGCTCATAACGGAATGACGCATCGGTCTGCAGACCATGACGGCGTGCTGTCTTGCGCACCCATGTGGGGTGGAAATATGCGCTCTCAAGGAACACATTCTTTGTTTCCTCTGTTGTGCCGGACTCCAGACCTCCGAATACACCGGCAATACACATCGGCTCCTCGGCATTGCAAATCATGAGGTCGCGCTCCGAGAGCTTGCGCTCCACACCGTCAAGGGTAACGAAAGGAGTTCCCTCGGGGAATGTGCGCACAACAACCTTGCCGCCCTTGATTTTGTCTGCATCGAAGCAGTGCATAGGCTGGCCGTATGCGTGGAGTATGAAGTTTGTGATATCCACAATGTTGTTGATAGGACGGATGCCGATGATCTGCAACTTGTTCTTTAGCCACTCGGGGCTCTCCTTAACGGTTACACCCTTTACAGTAACGCCTGCATAGCGCATGCAAGCCTCGGTGTTCTGCACCTCGATGTCTATGTTCAGCGAGTTGTCGTCCACCTTGAAACCGTCGCATGACGGACGACGCAAAGCGCTGCCTCCCTTGTTCTGCATTGCGTATGCGTAAAGGTCGCGTGCCACACCATAGTGTGAGCAGGCGTCGGCACGGTTAGGAGTGATGTCTACACCAATAAGATAGTCGCTCTTGATGTTGTAGTACTCCTTTGCCGGTGTACCGGGTACTGCGTCGGCAGGCAACACGATGATGCCGTCGTGGCTGTTGCCGATACCGATCTCGTCCTCGGCACAAATCATACCGAAAGACTCTGCACCGCGGATCTTTCCTTTCTTTATTGTGAAACACTCGTCACCGCTGTACAGTTTTGTGCCGATTGTTGCAACAACCACCTTCTGTCCTGCTGCAACGTTAGGTGCACCGCATACGATCTGTACAGGGTTGCCGTCACCAAGGTTCACTGTTGTGATATGCAAGTGGTCGCTGTCGGGATGGTCAACGCAAGTGAGAACCTCACCGATGACCAATCCTTCAAGACCGCCCTTGATTGTCTGCACCTCCTCTACTCCGTCAGTCTCAAGACCTATTGAAGTAAGTGCAGCGGAAACCTCTTCGGGAGTCATGTCGAAATCGACATACTCTTTAAGCCAATTATAAGAAATGTTCATATACTATTATTTATTATTTCCGTATTACAAGCAGGCACAAGACATTGTGGTATGCGCCCATGATATTCCAATCTGCAAAATTACACTTTTTTCTTTAAAAAAGAAAGCAGAAGAGGAAAATGTGTGATTTGTAAGGTTTAATGTTTGATTGGGGGTATGGGTTAAGGGTGAAGGGTGAGAGGTTAAAGGTTAAGGGTTAAGGGCTGTTGCGCCCATTAGAGTCCTTAGATACTTTAAGGTTCACCTGCAAACTATAGGGGGAATATCTTTTTAACACAGACAAAACATTAAACAATCTCTTATATTCTTTTATA